>PGZC01000038.1:28491-31289 GCA_002839995.1 Gammaproteobacteria bacterium HGW-Gammaproteobacteria-4
CGGGATGAAGTTGGAGATGCTGATGCCAAGGTCGCAAAGTTCAAGGCTGGTAAGGCCTTGGCCGACACCGTCAAGCGCAACGGCACTGCTGACGATCCGCAAGCGTGCGAAGCAGGTAGCGAGTGCAAGTGACTGCGTGAGCGTCTGTCGGCGGAAGGATCATTTTTGTCGCTTCCATCAACTCACGTTGCATCAGAGAGGCTCTGAGCGAGTCAACGTTTCCGCAAGCCATGGATGGCTTGCTCGCGGATCTGTCGCGCAAGGGCTTGATTCACTTTAGCCACAAGTAACGTGACCGGATGATGGGTTTCGCTACGCTCTACCCATCCTGCGAAGAATGGTCGCGTCGTGCAGTGAGTCCGAATCGTAACCAGACAAAGGAATTGTGATGAATGCTCCGCGTATTCGAAATATCGCCATGTTGGGTGCCAATGTGCTGGGTGTGCTGCTGGCACTGACATTATGCGCATTACCCGCCCACGCGGCGCTGACCGAAGTGGCGGCGATCCTCAACCCAACGCCGGATACTGCCGACGGGTTCGGGGTCGATGTCGCCATCGATGGCGACCTGGCCATTGTCGGGGCGTTGAATGAAAGCACCAATGCTGCCAACGCCCAGCCATTGACCAATGCCGGTGCGGCCTACATCTACCAACGCAGCGGCGGTACCTGGACGCTGGTGCAGAAGCTGGTGCCCAATGATCGCCACGCCCAGCAACGCTTTGGCCGCTTCGTGGCGATCAGCGGTGGTAATACCGCGTTGATCGGCGCGTTCAGTGGCTACACCAACGGCGTGCAAAATGCCGGTGCTGCCTATTTCTTTGTCAAGGCACCAAACGGGGTCTGGCAACAGGCACAAAAGGTGAGTGCGCCGATACCGGAAGTGGGTGCGAACTTTGGCTGGGCGGTGGCGCTGGATGCGGCCGGTGACCTGGCGGTGATCGGTGCCTGGCGCGAGCCGGCGGGCGGGCCGATCAAGCAATCGGGCGCGGCTTATGTCTACTTGCGGCAGAGCTTTACCTCGTGGCAACTGATGCAACGGTTGGCGCCACCAAACCCCGAGTTGCTCGGTCACTTTGGCGCCGCCGTGGCGATCCGCGGCGATCACATCATGATCGGCGCGCCGGATGAAAGTATCGACCCGACGACTGCTTTGAATGTATCGAAAGCAGGTGCCGTCCATCACTTCGTCAAGACCGGCCCGACCTGGGCGCCGGTGCAAAAAATACTCGCGGCCGACCGCTATCCGGACGACGGGTTCGGGCGCGCACTGGCCTTCAACGGTGAACTGCTGGTGGTGGGTTCGGTTGGCAATGATCGTGACGCCAACGGCAACGGCCCGGTATTGGCCACCGCTGGCGCGGCCTACGTGTTCAACCCGACTGCGGCCAACACCACCGGTTGGACACAGACCCAGAAGCTGGTGATTCCCGTGCCCTATCGTGCAGCGGGCGATCAGTTCGGCGCATCGGTGGCACTCGACAAGAATCTGCGGTATCTGGTGGTTGGTGCCCCCGGGGAAAGACATGATGTCGACGAGGTCAGCAGCCCGATTGTCGTTACCGGTTCGGCTTACGTGTTCAAGCTGACCGGCGGTGGAAGCTCGCCGCCGCAATGGAACGCCACGTTTTTGCAGAAGCTGGTTGCCAGTGATCGCTCTTACCATCAGGTGTTTGGTTATCGGGTTGCGGTGACGGTGACCGGCAATACCAACGCACCGGCGGTGTTGATCGGCTCGTACCAGAAGATTGTGCCGGCCATCCCGGGTCCGCCCCTGATCCCACAAATGCCCACCGTCGGCAAGGTCTACTTCTTCGAGTGAGCCGCAACGATGCCGTGGCGGCAATGGGTTTACCGTTGCCCGCCACGGTCATCGCAGGTTTGGGCTTCGCGGTTGCCGGCGTTGTTTGCCGTCGGACCATACAGGGGGTTGAGCAATGAAAGGGTTTCGAATGGCACTCGCCGCGGCGCTGCTGCTCGCCTCCTGCGGCATCGCCAGTGCGCAAACGCCGACGCTGTCCACTGCGCCGACGTTGAAGAAATCCATCGCGGTCGCTGGCTTCGACAATCGCAGCAGCGGCAATGGTGCCGTCGATGGACAGATTGCCGAGCGGCTGGCCGATCAGCTCGCCGATGCCTTGATGCAAACCGGTGCATTCGTGGTGCTGGAGCGTGAGCACAGACAGGCCGAGGCCAACCCGTACGCGGACCCATACAGCGCCGATCCGTCGTACGCGGGCGGCGCGATGCCGGCTCCGGTGGCGCGCCCGGCGCAGGCGATCACGGCACAGTTACTGATCCGCGGTACGGTGACGGATTTCAGTGTGCAGGCGGGCGGCAGCAACAATGGGCTGAATCTTGCCGGTGTGCGGCTGGGCGCCAGCAAGTCGGTGGCGCAGGTGGGCTTGATCGTGCGCCTGATCGATACCGCCACCCAGCAAGTGCTGGCGTCGCAGCGGGTCGAAGGCAAAGTAACGGGCAAGGGCGTGCAGTTGGGTCTGGATATCGAGGGCTACAACTACGAGGGCGACAGCTTCAAGGAAACCCCGATGGGGCAAGCCGGGCAGATCGCCATCGACGAGGCGGTGCGCTTTATCGCCGCAGAGGCGCTCAAAGTGCCGTACGCGACGCGGGTGGTGAAAGTGGATGACCAGGGCCGGGCAATCATTTCGTGCGGGGCCTTGAGCGGGCTTGCATCGGGCGTGCAGTTTGCGGTGATGTCGGTGGGCGAAGCCTTGCGTGATCCGCTGACCGACGAACTGCTGGGCTTTGAGCAGTCGCCGCTCGGCGTAGTGACG
>PGZC01000039.1 GCA_002839995.1 Gammaproteobacteria bacterium HGW-Gammaproteobacteria-4
GTTGACTCATCGTGATGCTCCCCGTCGTCATGTCCCCACCATGGAAAAGGGGACACTTTAGCTTTGGACAAAGGGGACATTACGGCTTTGGGCTAACACTGGCGAGCTCATCATTGACGCATTGCGGTGCTGGCCTTAGACTTGTCGGCCGTTTGTGCAACTGGCTGCTCGTTGCGCACGTGGAATCGGCGGGGTATAGCTCAGCCTGGTAGAGCGCCAGCTTTGGGAGCTGGATGTCGTGGGTTCGAATCCCTCTGCCCCGACCAGTGCGAGCCAATACGGTCGCGTTGCTTTCGCTGTGACGGGCGTTGTGCGTCTGGTGGCAAGCGGGCCGCACCGGTATAGTTGCCGGGTTGCGCCCGTAGCTCAACCGGATAGAGCATCGGCCTTCTAAGCCGAGGGTTGCAGGTTCGATTCCTGTCGGGCGCGCCACTGTTGCCAAGGCGTACTCGATGGTTTTTCGGGCGCGCCTGCGAAGAGCTGACGCTCTTTCGGGCGCACCATGCGACAATATGCAGCGGGCTGCACGACGCGTCAGGTTGCAACAGACAATGGTGGATGTAGCTCAGTTGGTTAGAGCATCGGATTGTGATTCCGAGGGTCGCGGGTTCGAGTCCCGTCTTCCACCCCAGATATCAGATGCGGCATAATGTGCCGCATCCGCTGCCCTTGAGGCAGGAAAAGTACGCGGGCCGTTAGCTCAGTTGGTAGAGCAGTTGACTCTTAATCAATAGGTCGAAGGTTCGAATCCTTCACGGCCCACCAACTTTTCCTGTGATGTGATCGCGCGGCAATGCGAAAGTGGCGGAACTGGTAGACGCGCTGGATTTAGGTTCCAGTGGGGCAACCCGTGAGAGTTCGAGTCTCTTCTTTCGCACCACCGTTGTGCGGAAACCCTTTCCACCCTGGAACGTCGACTGACGGTCAGCGTGCCCGCCGACCGGCTGGAAGGCGAGGTGCGTGACCGCCTGCGCGAGCTGTCGCGCTCGGTGCAGATGAAGGGATTCCGTCGCGGCAAAGTGCCGGCCAAGGTGGTTGAACAGCGCTTTGGTGCGCAAGTGCGCAACGAGGCATTGGGCGAGGTCGTGCGCAACAGCTTCAACGAGGCCGTCGAGCAGGAAAAGCTGCGTCCGGCGTCGGCACCCAATATCGAAACCAGGGGTGCTGCCGAGAATGGCGAATTGCGCTATACCGCCACCTTCGAGGTGATCCCGGATTTCGGCAAGATCGATGTTTCGACGCTGGCGGTAAAGCGCGTGGTCGCGTCGGTCGATGACGGCGATATCGATCAGATGATCGATACCCTGCGCGCGCAGCGGCGCAGCTTCGAGACGGTGACGCGCGGTGCGCAAGCCAACGACATGGTCATGGTCGAGACGTTCGCCATCGCCGGCGATTTGCGTGTTCCCGCCGAGAACAGCGAAATCGGTGGCACCCTGCTCGGTTCGGGCATGATGCATCCCGCCATCGAAGAAGCGCTCGCCGGCATGACGGTCGACGAGGAGAAGACGGTTGCAGTGTCGTTTGCGGCCGATTGGCGGGTGCCGGAGTTGGCCGGCAAGGACGCGCAGGTTACGGTGAAGGTGACGCGCGTCGCCGAGCCGACGCTGCCGGCACTGGACAAGGCGTTTATCGAAAGTTTCGGCGTGCGTGGCGGCGATCTTGCCGCGTTCCGCAACGAAGTGCGCAGCAATCTCGAGCGCGAGCTCAAGGGTGCGCTGATGGCAAGTTTGCGCACTGAGGTAATCGACAAGCTGGTCGCGGCCCACAGCAATGTGGAGATGCCGGCCCGACTGGTCGATGCCGAGGCCCGCTCGCTGGCGGCCCAGGCGGAAAAGCAGGCGGCCGAGCAGGGCCGCAAGGGCGTCACCGTGGCGCCTGACGCGATGAAGGCAGCCGCCCAGCGCCGTGTCGCCGCCGGCCTGCTGCTGTCGGAAATCGCACGTCAGGAACGCATGGTGCTCGACGGCAAACGCCTGAACGAAACCATGGGCTTGATCGCCTCCACCTACGAAGACCCGCAGCAGGTGCTCGAGCTGTATCGCAGCGACGAAAAGCTGATGGCCGGTCTGCGTACGCGGGTGATGGAAGACCAGGTGGTCGAGTGGATCGCCGATCATGCGGACGTGACCGAGCTGCCGGCCAGTTTCAGCGACGTCATGCGCAGTGGCCAGCAAAGCGCGTAAGCAGAAACGACATTCGAGCCAAGGAGTAGCAGATGAACCCGATCAAGGGCCTCAACCTGATCCCGATGGTGGTCGAACAGACCAGCCGCGGCGAGCGTTCATACGACATCTACTCGCGCCTGCTCAAGGAGCGGGTGATCTTTCTGGTCGGGCCGATCGACGACTACGTGGCCAACGTGGTGGTGGCGCAGTTGCTGTTTCTTGAAGCCGACAATCCCGAGAAGGACATCAGCCTGTACATCAACTCGCCGGGCGGTGTGGTCACCTCCGGCATGGCGATCTACGACACCATGCAGTTCATCAAGCCCGACGTCAGCACCATTTGCGTGGGCCAGGCGGCGAGCATGGGTTCGTTGCTGCTGGCGGCGGGCGCTGCCGGCAAGCGCTATGCGTTGCCGCACTCGCGGGTGATGATCCACCAGCCACTGGGCGGTTTCCAGGGTCAGGCCAGCGACATCGAGATTCACACCCGTGAAATTCTCAACCTGCGCGATCGCCTGAACACCGTGTTGGCGCGTCACACCGGTCAGCCGATCGAAACCATCGCCCGCGATACCGACCGCGACAACTTCATGGACGCCGGGATGGCCAAGGCCTACGGGCTCATCGACGAAGTGCTCGAGCGCCGTCCCGACGACAGCGTTCGCGCCGGGTAATCCCTCCGCAGGCATTGTTTGCAGGCGACTGACCCGGTCTGCTGGCCGGGCATGGCGCCTGTGCTATCCTTTTGCCTCAGACCGACCCCAGCCTAGGGCCACGTAGCATGACCGAAGAACGCCAGGGCCGATCCAGCGACAGCGGCAAAGTCCTCTATTGCTCGTTTTGCGGCAAGAGCCAGCATGAGGTGCGCAAGCTGATCGCGGGGCCAAGCGTATTCATCTGCGATGAATGCGTAGAGCTTTGCAATGACATCATTCGCGAAGAACTTGAGGAAAAGGCGCAGGCTGCGCGCAGCCACCTGCCCAAGCCGCGCGAGATCATGGCGGTGCTCGACCAGTACGTGATCGGCCAGCGCCGCGCCAAGAAATCCCTGTCGGTGGCGGTGTACAACCACTACAAGCGGATCGAGAGCCGGCAGAAGAACGACGACGTCGAGCTCGCCAAATCGAATATCCTGATGATCGGGCCGACCGGCTCGGGTAAAACCCTGCTGGCCGAAACGCTGGCGCGGCTGCTCAACGTGCCGTTCACCATCGCCGATGCAACCACCCTCACCGAGGCGGGTTACGTGGGCGAGGATGTCGAGAACATCATCCAGAAGCTGCTGCAAAAGTGCGATTACGATGTCGAAAAGGCGCAGATGGGCATCGTCTATATCGACGAGATCGACAAGATTTCGCGCAAGAGCGAAAACCCGTCGATCACCCGCGATGTGTCGGGTGAGGGCGTGCAACAGGCGCTGCTCAAGCTGATCGAGGGGACCATCGCATCGGTGCCGCCGCAGGGTGGCCGCAAGCATCCGCAACAGGAGTTCCTGCAGGTCGATACCCGCAATATCCTGTTCATCTGCGGTGGCGCTTTTTCCGGCCTGGAGAAGGTCATCCAGCAGCGCAGCAGCGATGCGGTCGGCATCGGTTTCAGCGCGTCGGTCAAGAGCAAGAAGAACAAGTCCGATCTGGGCGAGGTGTTCGCCAACGTCGAGCCGGAAGATCTGGTCAAGTTCGGCCTGATCCCGGAGTTTGTCGGCCGCCTGCCGGTGATCGCCACCCTGGAGGAGCTCGACGAGGCGGCGCTGATGCAGATCCTCACCGAGCCCAAGAACGCGCTGACCAAGCAGTTCCGCAAGCTGTTCGAGATGGAAGGGGTCGATCTGGAAATCCGCCCCGACGCGCTCGCCGCGATTGCCGCCAAGGCGCTCAAGCGCAAGACCGGCGCGCGCGGGTTGCGCACCATCATCGAATCGGTGTTGCTCGAAACGATGTTCGAGTTGCCGTCCCTGGAAAACGTGTCCAAGGTGGTCATCGACGAATCGGTGATCAACAATCAGGCCGAACCGTACCTGATCTACCGTGGAACCCCGCTTCAGGCGAAGGCCGCAGCGGAATAATTGTTCCGCCAAGGCATTGAATTGAAAGGCGTCCCCCGGGGCGCCTTGCGTTTTTTGGGGTGCAGGCTTGCATCCGCAGCGGCCAAACCCCATTACTGGAACCAGATCATCGGTGGCCCGCATTCCGGCCCGTCGCGGGTGCTCTTGCCGGCAGCCTGTGCGTTCAGGTGCCAGTTCGCCATAATGTCAGTTACCGGCGTCGGTTCGCGTCGTCTGGAGAGGTAATCATGAGCACTCCCACTGAATCCCTGAATCTTCCGGTTCTGCCGCTGCGCGATGTCGTGGTCTATCCGCACATGGTGATTCCGCTGTTCGTCGGCCGCGACAAATCGGTGCGTGCGCTGGAAAAGGCGATGGATGGCGATCGCCGGATCGTGCTGGTGGCGCAGACCAGCCCGGACATCGACGAGCCCGAAGCCAAGGATCTGTTCAAGATCGGCACCTTGGCGCAGGTGCTGCAACTGCTCAAGCTGCCCGATGGCACCATCAAGGTGTTGGTCGAGGGCGTGTCGCGGGTCGAGGTTTCGGATTTTGCCGAGTCCGACCTCGGTCTTGGCTGCGCGGTAAAGGAAATCGAGTCGACGCTCGAGCGCAACGAGCGCGAAATCGAGGTCACTGTGCGCTCGCTGATGTCGTTGTTCGAGCAGTACATCAAGATGAATCGCAAGCTGCCGCCTGAACTGCTGGGCACCCTGTCCGGGATCGACGATCCGAGCCGGCTGGCCGACACCGTGGCCGCCCACCTGGGTGTGCGCCTGGTCGACAAGCAGCGCCTGCTGGAGACGCTGGAAGTGGGTGCGCGGCTGGAGTTGCTGATTGGATTCGTCGATGGCGAAATCGACGTGCAACAGCTCGAAAAGCGTATCCGCGGCCGGGTCAAGTCGCAGATGGAGAAGAGTCAGCGCGAGTACTACCTCAACGAGCAGATGAAGGCGATCCAGAAGGAGCTCGGCGAGGAAGAAGGCGGCAATGAGCTTGACGAACTGGCACGCAAGGTGGCGGAAGCCGGTATGCCCAAGCCGGTCGCGGCCAAGGCAAAGGCCGAGTTGAACAAGCTCAAGCAGATGTCGCCGATGTCGGCGGAAGCCGCCGTGGTGCGCAATTACATCGACTGGCTTCTGGGAGTGCCGTGGAAGAAACGTACCAAGGTACGGCGCGACCTCAAGGCTGCGCAGGGCGTGCTCGATGCCGATCACTACGGTCTGGAGAAGGTCAAGGAGCGCATCCTTGAGTACCTCGCTGTGCAGCAGAGGGTGAAACAGATGAAAGGCCCGATCCTGTGTCTGGTCGGGCCACCCGGCGTCGGCAAGACCTCACTCGGTCAGTCGATCGCCAAGGCCACCAATCGCAAGTTCGTGCGCATGAGCCTTGGCGGTGTGCGCGATGAGGCCGAGATTCGCGGCCATCGCCGCACCTACATCGGTTCGATGCCGGGCCGGATCGTGCAGAACCTGAGCAAGGTTGGCTCGCGCAATGCGCTGATGATGCTCGATGAGATCGACAAGATGAGCATGGATTTCCGCGGCGACCCCTCGTCGGCGCTGCTGGAGGTGCTCGACCCGGAACAGAATCACACCTTCAACGACCATTACCTTGAGGTCGATCTCGACCTGTCGGAGGTGATGTTCGTAGCGACGGCCAATTCGTTGAACATCCCGGGGCCGTTGCTCGATCGCATGGAGGTGATCCGCATTCCGGGCTACACCGAGGATGAAAAGCTCAACATTGCGCAGCAGTATCTCGTGCCCAAGCAGCTCAAGGGTAATGGGCTGGCGGCGGACGAGCTCAAGATCAGCGATGCGGCGCTGCGCGACATCGTGCGTTATTACACGCGCGAGTCCGGGGTGCGAAACCTCGAGCGCGAAATTTCCAAGATCTGTCGCAAGGTGGTGACCGAGGTCGCGCTCGCGGGTCCGCAGGAAGGCAAGCGCAAGCGCAGCAAGGGTGCGCAGATTACGCCGCGCAATCTCGCTCATTACCTGGGTGTGCGCAAGGTTGATTTCGGTCGTGCCGAACTGGCCAACGAGATCGGGTTGGTTACCGGGCTGGCGTGGACCGAAGTCGGCGGCGATTTGCTGCAGATCGAAGCGGCATTGCTGCCGGGCAAGGGGTTGCTGACGCTCACCGGTCAGCTTGGCGACGTCATGCAGGAGTCCGCCAAGGCCGCGTTGTCGGTGGTGCGCGCGCGCGCGGAGCGCCTGGGTCTCGATCCCGATTTTCACCAGAAGCACGATATCCATATCCACGTGCCTGAGGGCGCGACGCCGAAGGATGGCCCGAGCGCCGGTGTGGCGATGGTCACTGCGCTGGTTTCGGTACTGTCCAGGGTGCCGATTCGTTCCGATGTGGCGATGACCGGCGAAATCACGCTGCGTGGTCGGGTGTTGCCGATCGGCGGGCTCAAGGAGAAGCTGCTTGCGGCCCTGCGCGGTGGAATCCGCAAGGTGTTGATCCCCGAGGAGAACAGCAAGGACCTGGCGGATATTCCCAAGAACGTCACCGCTGGCCTCGATATCGTGCCCGTGCGCTGGATCGATGAAGTGCTTGATATCGCACTCGAACATCCGCTCAAGCCGGTGAGCGCGGAGGCGACGCCGGTAGCGGTCGAGGGCAACGTCGAGGGCAAGGCGAAAGCCGATCCGAACGTGGTACGCGCGCACTGAGTGGGCTGCACCGCTGCCGGGCACGCAATTTGCCTGCGTGCCCGGCCAAATATTGCGGTCTGCGCACAGATACGCCGAAAACCGCATGAATAAAGGCCTGCGCTGTTGCGCGACAGGCTTGGCACTGGTATAAATCGCGACAGTCGTGGCGCGTTGTGCGGCATCAGGCACACGTCACGCAAAGGTCGATCGGGGAGTTTGTCGAAGGGGCGTCGCGGCACCAACCTGGTTGCAAACAACTGTGGAAGAACTCGTTCAGGGAGTCCTAAATAATGAACAAAGCAGAACTCATTGATGCAATCGCCGGTGAAGCCGAACTGACCAAGGCGGATGCTGCGCGTGCGCTGGATGCGGCCATCGAAGTCATCAAGAAAAACCTGAAGAAGGGCAACACCATCACCCTCGTGGGCTTCGGTACCTTCGAAGTGCGCAAGCGTGGCGCCCGCACCGGCCGCAACCCGCGCACCGGTGAAACGATCAAGATCAAGGCTTCGAAAGTTCCCGCTTTCAAGGCTGGTAAAGCGCTCAAGGATGCAGTAAACTGATCGCTTGCCATCAAGGGTGCTTAGCTCAGCGGTAGAGCGTCGCCCTTACAAGGCGAGGGTCGGGGGTTCGAAACCCTCAGCACCCACCATGTAAAGTCAAAAAAACGCGGAGTGGTAGTTCAGTCGGTTAGAATACCGGCCTGTCACGCCGGGGGTCGCGGGTTCGAGTCCCGTCCACTCCGCCATGTTTCCGAGGGCTCACGGGTTCATATCATGCTTCAGAAATTGCGCGAAAAAACCACCGGCTGGGTCGCTGGCATCATCGTCGGAATACTGATCATTCCGTTCGCTTTTTTGGGCATCAACGATTACTTTTCGGCGCGCGTGCAGAACTGGGTTGCCAAGGTCGGCGACCGCGAGATTTCGCAACAGGCATTTCGCGATCGCCTGGAGCAGGAGCGCGCTGCGCAGCGCCGGCAGCAGGGTGAGTCGTTCGATTCGCGCGAGTTCGAGAACCCCTTGGTCAAGCGTCAGATTCTCGATCGCATGATCGATGAAGAGCTGTTGCTCGCCGCGGCGGATCGCGACGGCATCGTCGCTGCCGACGCGTTGGTCCGGCGCGAAATCACCCGCATCCCCGCGTTTCAGGTCGACGGCGAGTTCAATCCCGATCAGTATCGCCTGGTGCTGAGCATGCAGGGCCTCTCCGCTCCGGGTTTCGACGCGATGGTTCGCCGCGACCTCACGGTTTCCGCCGTTCCGCAGCAGATCGCGTCAACGGCTGTAGTGTCGGCGAAAGAGGTCGAGTCGCTGTTGCAACTGGGCAATCAGACGCGCGATCTGAAGCTGCTCGACGTGCCGCCGCCGGCCGACGACAGCGCGCCGAGCGAAGAAGATCTGCTCGCTTGGTACGAAGCCAACAAGAGTGCCTTCCTCACCGACGAAAAGGTTTCCATCGAATACGTCGAGCTCAAGGGCTCCGACCTCGCCGTCGACGGCGTTATCGACGATGCGTCGCTGCGTGCGCGTTACGAGGAAAACAGTGTGCGCTTCGTGGAGCCCGAGGAGCGCCTGACATCGCATATCCTGATCGCGGTCGACAAGGATGCCGACGAAGCGGCAGTAGCCGACGCCCGCGCCCGCGCCGAGGTGCTGTTGGCCAAGGCACGCGCCGATGGCGCCGATTTCGCGGCGCTGGCGCGCGAAGCCTCCGACGATGTCGGCTCCAGGTCGGCCGGTGGCGATCTGGGCTGGATGGCGAAAGGCGGCGCATTTCCTGCGTTTGACGATGCCCTGTTTGCGTTGGCGGCGGGCGAAGTCAGCGATCCGGTGCGCGGCGAGGATGGTTTCCACCTGATTCTGGCGCGCGAGATCAAGGCCGGAAGCGAGATGCCGTTCGAGCAGGTACGCGACGAACTGTTGGCGGAAGCACAGCAGACCGAGCGTGAGCGCCGCTTCTCCGAAGCATCCGGGCGCTTGATGGATTCTGTCATTCGCGATCCCAATTCGCTCAGTGCCGCAGCAGCCGACCTGGGCTTGAGCGTTACCCGTGCTGGCCCGATGACGCGCGCGGGCGGCGAGGGCCTGGCCGGAAATCCGGCCATCATCCGCGCCGCGTTCTCGCCGGACCTGCTGTCCGGTGCCGCCAGCGACCCGATCGAGCTCGGCCCTGAACACATCGCGGTGATTCGCGTGATCGAACACGTCGCAGCTGAGCCAAAGCCGTTCGCGGACGTGCGCGCCGATGCCGAGGGCTCCGTGCGTTTGCTGCGAGCGCAGGCGGCGGGTGAAGCCAAGGCCGCGGCGTTGCTCGAACGCGCGCGCAATGGCGAGAGCTTTGAACAATTGGCGGCCGATGCCGGTGGCACGGTAACCATTGCCAACAAAGTTACCCGCAATGCGGGTTCTCCGGCCCCTTCAGTGGTCGAGAAGGCATTCGCCCTCCCGCATCCGACCGATGATTCTCCCAGTCTGGGCATGGCCGAGCTGGGTGGCGGCCGATTTGCCCTGTTGCAAGTGCTGGCGGTGACCGATGGTGTCGTCGGGGAGTTGCCGCAGGCGCAGCTCGACATGTTGCGTCAGCAAATTGCCGGTTCGCGCGGCGAGGTCGAAACCCGCGCCTTCATCAGCGCACTGCGCAAGCAGTTCCCGGTGCAGGTCGCCGAAGAGCGCCTGTAAGCGCAAGGCGGCGATGGATCGGGGACGCCCTGGACAAGCTGTCATTGCGAGGAGCGAAGCGACGCGGCAATCCAGAAATATGCGGAAAAGCTGAACACTGGATTGCTTCCCGTCACGGCCTTCGACCTCGCGGCTAAAGGCTTGAGCGCTCGCAATGACGGCAAATGACGATCGTTCCGAGTTTCCCTAGGGATGCTCTGAACAAGCTGTCATTGCGAGGAGCGAAGCGACGCGGCAATCCAGAAATGTTCGGAAAAACAAAGAACTGGATTGCTTCGCTACGCTCGCGGTGTGTTCGCCGAGCCGCGGCGGCGGCCGCTGATAACGCACCGGCGTGGTCGACAGTTTCAGTGGGCTGCCGACCAACGGAACTCCGTCGATGGTGATGCGCATGCCGCGATCGTGCGCCACCGGATGCTCGAGCGCCTGCTTCACCGTGTTGACCCGCGCGGCCGGCACACCCGCTCGCGCCATCACGTCGAGCCAGTGCTGTACCGGCTGATCGATGAACAGATCGGCCAGCGCTGCGCACACGACGCCGCGGTTGCGAACTCGCGCCGCATTATCGCAAAACCGCGAATCGGTGAGCCACTGCGGTTGCGCCAGCGTCGCGCACAGTTGCTGCCACAATTTGTCGCTGGCCACTGCCAGCACGAACTCGCCATCGCTGGCGCGAAAACTCTGATAGGGCACGATGCTTGAGTGCGCGTTACCGTAGCGGCGCGCATCCTCGCCGGTGAAACACACGCTGCTCGCTACATTCGCCAGCGATTGCAACTGGCTGTCGAACAGCGACACATCGATGCGTTGGCCCAGACCGCCGTGCTCGCGCGCGCGCAACGCCGCCAGGATCGCGATCGCTGCATTTTGCCCGGTCATCAGGTCGACCAGCGCCACCCCGACCTTGCTCGGCTCGCCATCGGCCGGCCCGGTGATCGCCATCAGCCCGGCTTCGGCCTGCACCACGAAGTCGTAGCCCGGCCACTGCGCACCGATGCCGGTGCGGCCGTAACCGGAGATCGAGCAATAGATCAGGCGCGGATTGATCGCCGCCAGTTGTTCGTAGCCTACCCCGAACTTTTCCGCAGTGCCGGTGCGGTAGTTCTCGATCAACACGTCTGCATCCGCGACCAGCCTCGCGATCAGCGCTGGTGCTCCGGGCGCGCGCAGATCGATCGCCAGCGAGCGCTTGTTGCGGTTGCAGCAGGCGAAGTACGCCGACATGCCGTCGAGAAACGGCGGCCCCAGGGCGCGGGTATCGTCGCCGGCGAACGGCTCCAGCTTGATCACATCGGCGCCCAGATCGGCCAGCGTCATTCCGCACCACGGGCCCGCCAGCACGCGCGAGAGTTCGAGAACCTTGATGCCGTGCAAGGAGGGGGTCATGGGATGGTCTGGCGTCCGGTCGGCACGTGGCGTACATGTTACGGGGAATGTGGCCGTTTGGGCGGCAACCGGTCATGGCACGACGGGTCGACACGCTGCTTCTGAGCGGGTCGATGTCGACAAGATTCGTGGCCATTGCGTCGTGTCGATAAAATGCGCTTCCGGCCGACCCAGCCCGCGGTAGCTTTGCCCATTCGCAAATGTTTTGCACGAACGCGACTTGCTGGTGTTTTCAGCAGCCCGCGAGTGGGGCATCATCTGAAAGAGACGGCGTCGTATCGTCTGGTGGGTACGGGCGCGTCGCTTTATCGCTCCGCGGTGCGTACGGCAATTCCGGACATGGGAGAGTGTCAATGAGTGTCGCGCTTTACATCGTCGCGCAAGAGCAGGTTTCGGGCCTCGACCTTTCGGTCAACGGCAAGGCGATCGGCAAAGTCGATGAGCAGAGCATCGATCGCCTTTGCGATGCGCTCAACGTGACCTCGCTGGTGTCTTTCACCAGTCAGAACCCGGAAGAAATTGCCGACCTGATGGGCGAGGACGTGATCGACGTGGACGACGCCGACGAGTTTCCCGGCGAGGAATGGTTCGCTCCCGAAGATGGGCTGGCAACGGTCAGGGCACTGATCGCGCATCTCACCGCGGTGCCGTCGGCGCTTCCGGAATCGGCCATCATCGTCGATGACCTGCGTGGGTTCGAACGGGTGCTCGCGATGCTGGTGGAAAAGCAAGTGAAGTGGCACCTCGCAGTCGATTTTTGAGACGCGCCAGTCGCAAAACGCCCCGGGCAGATCGAACGCTTACCACGCTTGAAGCGCCATTGCCGCGCGTCGCTTCGAATGTGCCCGATGCCTATGTTGTCTGCGTCACGTCAAAACGGCGTGACCGCCATCGCGGCACACGCTACCCTTTGCCAACGCGGGGAGAATGCGACGTGGGTAGAACGCTGGATTGCAATGCAGCGCAGGTGTGGCGCGATGACGCGTGGGCGGGGCCGTGCGGTTTGCGCGCCGATGCGACGGGCAATCTGCAACTCGATGCAGTGCCGGCCGGTAATGGCGAGCGCGCGGGCTGGTTCTGCCCCGGCCTGCCCAACCTGCATTCGCACGCGTTCCAACGGGCCATGGCCGGTATGGCCGAGCACCGCGGCGGCAGCGACGACAGTTTCTGGACCTGGCGCGAAACGATGTACCAGGTCGCGTCGCGTTTCGACCCGGACAGCCTGCGCGCGGTGGCGACGCAGGTGTATGCCGAGATGCTCGAAGCCGGTTACACCCATGTCTGCGAGTTTCACTATCTGCATCACGACGCGGCTGGTCAGCCTTATTCCGATCCGGCGGCGATGTCGTTGGCGATCATCGACGCGGCCGAACGCGCCGGGATCGGTCTGACCCTGCTGCCGACGCTGTATCAGCGTGGCGGCTTCGATGACCGCCCGCTGAGCGCGCGTCAGCGGCGGTTCGGGCATGGGATCGATGATTACTGCGCGTTGATCGAGCGGCTGGCGACCATGCAGCATGCGCGTCTGCGCATCGGCATCGCCTTTCACAGCTTGCGCGCGGTGGCGCCCGCCAGCATGCGCATCGTGCTCGACCGCGTTGGCCAACACCGTCCGGTGCATATCCATGTCGCCGAGCAGCGCGCCGAAGTGGACGCGTGCATCGCGCAGCTCGGCGTGCGGCCGGTGCGTTGGCTGCTGGACAACCTGCCCGTGGATGCGCGCTGGGCGCTGGTGCATGCCACCCACTGCGATGATGGCGAGTTGCGCGATCTGGCCGCGAGTGGCGCGACGGCGGTGCTGTGCCCGAGTACCGAAGCCAATCTGGGCGATGGCCTGTTTTCCTTGCCGGCGTATCTTGCCCACGGCGGCCGCCTGGGGATCGGCAGCGACAGCCAGATTACGGTCGCGCCAGCCGAGGAATTGCGCTGGCTGGAATATGGCCAGCGTTTGCGCCTGGAGCAACGCAACATCGCCGTGGTCGGCACCGGCTCGGTGGCGCAATCGCTGCTCGGAAAATCCTGGGACGTGGCGGCAGTATGCGGCGTTGACACCGGCTGCCTGCGCGCGGGCGCGCGGGCCGATGCGATTGCGCTCGACCCCGATGCGCCGGGTCTTGTCGGTGCCGGCAGCGGCGATGTGCTGGACCGCTGGATTTTTTGTGGGCAGCGCAGCGCCGTGCGCGATGTATGGGTGGCCGGCGCGCAGGTGGTGGCGGATGGCAGGCATCGCGAGCGCGAGGCGATCGCGCGGGAGTTTGCGGTTGCGATCAAGCGTCTGTGGCCGGCGTGATACGCTGCCTTGGGCGGTGCTGCAGTGAAGTTCGACCTGACGCAAAGAATGTCATGTAACGCATGGATCGTGTTAGGATTTGCTCAGAGCAGGGTGAGTCGGTACCGGGAATTCGATTGGGGTGCTGGTCGTGTGGCCAGCGATGTTGGGAGCGGGGGGAGGCATGGCACCAGGTCAATGGTTCGGGCGGCGCCAGGTATCGACCGATCGCATCGGAATTGCGCTGGGTCCGCATGGCCTCGTCGCGGTGAGAACCACGGCGCCAGATCGCGCCGATAACCGCCCGCGTGTCGAGGCGACGGCATTTTTCCCTTCCGGCGCCGAGTCGGATTGGCCCGATGGCATGAACAAGCTGGCGCGCGACCTGTCCGGCAAAGGCCTCGATACCGTCGTGGTGCCGCACGCGCAACTGGTTTCGCTGATGCAGCTGTCGATCCCGCCGACGCCGGAATCCGAGCGCATCGGCGCATTGAAGTTTCGCGCGCGTGAAGTGAGCCAGGTGCCGATCGAGGACATGCTGCTCGACTATGTCGATGTTGCCGGCACGCGCGCGCGCGGCGGCGAGCCACCGTGTTATTGCGCGATCGCTTCGCGTGAGCGCATGACCCGGTTGCGCGACGCGGTTTTGCGCGCAGGCTTGCATCTGCACGCGATCGATGTGGCGGACATGGCGCTGAGCCACGTGCTGGGGCGGGCGGCGGGCGAGGGCGAGGCGGTATCGGCGCTGGTGCTCGGCAATCAGGGTTTGCGCTTCGTGATCGTCAACGAAGGCAAGCTCAGCCTGTTTCGATCCAGCACGCTCACCGCCGAGCATTTTCGCAACGGGTTCAGCGAGCATCTGGATCAGCTGCTGCTTGAAGTACAGCGCACCATCGACTTTTACGAAAGCCACTACACCACGCCACCGCCGAAGCGCCTGCTGTTGATGCCCGATTGGCCGTTCACCGAGGCGCTGGCCGAGGCATTGACGCCCGCGCTGCGGGTGCGGCCGGAGCCGTTCTCGCTCGATGAGATTCTCGCTTCGAGCGATCGTCTGGGTAGCCCGGCTCCGGATTTGATGGTGCTGGCGGTTGGCGCGGCATTGCGGCCAGTGGCTGGGGCGACGGCATGAAGTCGCTGCTCAACCTCTACGACGAAATTCGTCCGCGCGTCGTTCGCTACAACCTCGGCCAGTTGTTGCTGCTGGCGGCGCTGCTGTTGTTCGCGCTGATTGCGTGGAGCATCTACACCGGCGCCAAGGTGCGCACGTTGGCGGCGCAGCGCGACGCGCTGGAGAGCCAGTCGCAGGAATTGACCCCGCAGATCGAGGTACTGGAAGCCGAATTGGCGTCGGACAACCGCCTCAGCGTGTTGCGCCGCCGGATCGATCGGTTGACGCTCGAGTTGCAGGCGCGTGAGCGCATGCTTGCCGTGATCGCGGAGCTGAACAACACCCAGGCCAGTGGCTTCGTGCCGTTGCTGGAAGCGCTCTCGCGCAGTGCCGGCGGCGGAGCCTGGCTGACCCGCATCGAGTTCGCCGATCCGAGCGTTTCGGCCGTGCCGGGAAGGGTGCGGTTGAGTGGCCGGATGACCGATGCCGCGGCCTTGCCGCGTTACCTCGACGCACTGGCCAGACAACCCGAGCTTGCCGGGCTGCAGTTCACACACATCGAAGTTGCCGCCGATGCCGGGCAGTTGGACGCCAGCGGTCAGGCTGGCGATACGCCGGAGCCCGTCGTCGAAGGCGAGCGCCTGGGCGCCCTGGGATTTGACCTTCGCAGCAGCCGTGACGAGGTGCGCCCATGAGCGGATCGCGGCTTGCGCAATGGCAGAGCCGGTTCAACGCGCTCAGTGAACGCGAGCGGTTGCTGGTGTTTGCGGCGGTACTGGCGGTTTGCTGGGGGCTGGTTGAGTTGCTGTTTCTCGGCGGTTTGCGCACGCGTCAGGCCATGGAGGCGCAGAACGTGGCGACCTTGCGCGAGCAGGTGGATCAGCTCACTACCCGCCAGGCCGAACTCGACCAGCAGATCACCGCCGGGCCGTTGCAGGCGGCTCAGGCGCAGGAAGCCGATCTGCTCAAGCGTATCGGCGCGGCGGATCTGGCGCTGCGCGGCGAGGGCGTACGCTATCTCGACGCGAACCGTGCGCGCCAGGTGCTGCACGAACTGCTCAAGGGCAGCGGCCTGACGCTTGTGTCGATGCGCAATCTGCCCGCCGAGATTGCGTTGAGCACGCGCGACAGCGTGGTGGCGCAGCCCGGCGATGCCGATGCGGGCGAACCGCAGGCCGACGAAAGCGCTGCCGATGCTGCCGACACCGCGACAGCGGCTGAACACGCAAAGCGGAACGGCGCCGATACCCCCAGTGTCGGTCTGGATCTGTTCCGGCACCCGATCGCGGTCGAACTGGAGGGGAGCTACGCCGATATGGTGCGCTACCTGGCGCGGATCGAGGGAAGCGAGTGGAGCCTGATGTGGCACGAGTTGAAGATCGACACGCTTGAGTATCCGCGCGCCCGGCTTCGCTTTGTGGTGTACAGCTTCAGTCTGGAGGAGGCCTGGATCGGTGTTTGAGTCCCGCAGCAATCGAATCCTGTCGCGTCTGCCGGACGCGGTTCTGCTGTGGGCGGCTCTGGCCGCTCCGGTTGCAGCGCAGGCGCTGGCCGATCCGTTGCGCCCGGCGGCATCTGCGGTCGTGTCGGGCACTGGCGATGGCGCAACCGGCGCGCCGGTACTGAGCATGATCGTGCTCCGCGACGATCGCTCCTACGTCGTGCTCGACGGCACCGTACGCCGCATCGGCGATCGTTTCGGCGGTTTTCGTCTGTCGCACATCGGGCCGACCCGGATAACGCTGGTTGGTGATGACGGGCAACGTCTTGTCGTTTCGCTGTTGCCTCTGGCTTCGGTCAAACAGTCTTCGGATAAAAAGCCATGAGTAAAAAAACCCTGTTGGACTGCAATGGCAATTTCACAAGCTTCGTAGGTCGGTTCAAGCGCCAACGGCGCGGAACCGACATCGCGCTTGGGTCATGCTGCCGTATTGCCGCTGTGGAAGCGTCGGCTCCGGCCCTGCGGGCTTTGAGCCGGCCTGCGAAACCAAGGGAAATGCCGTCGATGTCGGATCGGAGTTGCATGACATTTCCGGCACGGCTGCGATGGCCAATGCTGGCGGCCGCGATCGGATTGGCGTTGTTGCAAGGGTGCGCAAGCACCCGCGGCGACCCGCAACGGTCGCGCGCCATCGATGAGGTGCTGGCCGATGCCGGTAACCGCCAGAGCGCGCCGGTACAGCCGCCGCCGTCGGTACTTGCCGACCTGCTGGCGCCGGTAGCGGACGATCTCGGGCATCTGGCGCCGGACCGGCTCGGTGGTCGCTTCAATGTTTCGGTATTCAACGCGCCGGCGCGCGAGTTCTTCATGAGCCTGGCGGAAGACACGCCATACAACATCATCGTGCATCCCAAGGTCGATGGCAGCATCACCTTGCAGCTCAAGAGCGTCACCCTGGACGAGCTGCTGGAACTGGTGCGCACCACCTACGGCTACGAATACCAGAAAACCGGCATGAACTACGTGATCCTGCCGACCCAGTTGCAGACGCGGATGTTCGAGGTGGCGTATCTCAACATCAACCGCGGTGGCCAGTCCGGTACCCAGGTCAGCTCCGGCCAGGTTTCGCAGGCGTCCGGTGGCGGCAGCGATTCGGGCAGCAGCAGTTCCGGCTCAAGCTCCAGCTCCGGCAGTGGCGGAGGCACGGCAACGACCCCGTTCGGTAGCCAGATCATCACCCAGTCGCAATCGGGCTATTGGCTGGAGTTGACCGGCACCCTGTGTACGCTGATCGGCCTGCCGCTCAATGCCGCCGCCAACGGCAGCAGTGGCGAAGTGATCGGCGGGGTGTCGCTGGGTTGCAGCGAAATCGTCGCCGCAGCAACGGATGGCAGCGCCGGCAGTGGTGCATCGGTCATGCTGCGCAGCATCGCGGTATCGCCGCAGTCGGGCATGGTGGTGGTGCGTGCCTTCCCCGACGAGCTGCGCCAGATCGAGCAAGTGCTCAGAACCTCCGAGCGCAGCGTGCAGCGGCAGGTCATCCTGGAAGCGAAAATCATCGAGGTCGAACTCAGCGACGGTTTCCAGAGCGGCATCAACTGGGCCGGCATCGCCGAGTTCAACAGCGGCGACAGCACCCTGCAATTCGGTCAGACCGGCGGCGGTTCGATCTTCAACGGTGGCCGCTCGGAAATCGAAGGCAATCCCGGCCTGCTCGATCCGGACAACCTGCTGGCGCCGATCACTTCGGCGACGTCGGCATTCGGCGGCGTCAACACGTTTGTGCTCAATACCCAGGATTTCAACGCGTTCATCGAGTTGCTCAAGACCCAGGGCGACGTGCAGGTATTGTCCAGTCCGCGCGTGTCCACGCTCAACAATCAGAAGGCGGTGATCAAGGTCGGTACCGACGAGTATTTCATCACCGATCTGGAATCGACCAATACCAGCACCGCCGCCGGTACCACCGTCACTCCCGACGTCACCCTGACCCCGTTCTTTTCCGGCATTGCGCTGGATGTGACGCCGCAGGTGAGCGAGAACGAAGTGGTGCTGCACATCCACCCGATGGTCACCGAGGTCATCACCCAGAACAAGCAGTTCACGCTCAACAACAGCACCCAGATCATTCCGCTGGCGTTCTCCAGCGTGCGCGAAACCGACACCATCGTGCGTGCGCGCGATGGCCAGGTGATCGTGATCGGCGGCCTGATGTCCGATCGCAGCGAACGCAACAATGCCGGTTTGCCGGGCCTGTCGAGCATCCCCGGGGTCGGCGAGCTGTTCAAGCATCGCAGCAACCGCTCGCGCAAGACCGAACTGGTGATCCTGCTGCGGCCGGTGTTGGCCAACAACGACGGTGTGTGGAAGCGCGAGATCGACGCGACGCGCGCGCGCATCAACGCGATGCAGGGCCAGCCGGGGCAGGTCGATCAACGGCAGGCCGTCCCGGGGCAGGAGTAAGGGATGTACCTGCAGCACTTCGGGCTGCGCGAGTCGCCGTTCAGCATCACGCCCGACACCGAGTTTTTTTATGCCTATCCACGGCATCAGGAAGCGCTGGATGTGCTGCGGGTGGCGTTGGCCGATGGTGAGGGTTTCATCAAGATCACCGGCGAAGTGGGTACCGGCAAAACCCTGATTTGCCGCAAGTTGCTCGCCGGGCTGCCGGCCAGCGTGCTCAGCGCCTGGTTGCCGAATCCGCAGCGCGATGCGCTGGGTCTGCAAGCGGCGCTGGCCGATGAACTGGGCATCGATACCCGCCGCGTCGGCGCGCATGAGCTGCACAAACGCCTGGCCGAACGCTTGATCGAACACCACCAGAAGGGGCGGCGTGTGGTGCTGGTGATCGACGAAGCGCAGGCGCTCGGCGAAACCGGTCTTGAGGCGGTGCGGCTGCTGACCAATCTGGAAACCGAGAAAACCAAACTGTTGCAGGTGGTGTTGTTCGGGCAGCCCGAGCTCGATGTCATTCTGAGCCGGCCCACGATCCGCCAATTGCGACAACGCATCACCTTCAGTTATCAGCTCACGCCGCTGGATTCGGACGCCGTGGCCGACTATCTCGGCCACCGCCTGCGCCGGGCCGGTTACGATGGCGCCCAGGTGTTCGCGCCGCGTGCCGCGCGCCTGCTCGCGCGCGGTAGCCGCGGGGTGCCGCGTCTGGTCAACATTCTTGCGCACAAGGCGCTGATGTCGGCGTTCGGCAGTGGCACGCGTCAGGTTGAGGCGGTGCACGTACGCCGGGCAATCGGTGATACTCCCGATGCCAATCAGCGGGTGTGGTGGTTATGGTGAGGCCGATGCGATGAGTTTGATCAACGACATGCTGCGCGATCTGGAAGCGCGCAAGCGCGCTGAAGGCAAGCAGGCGGCGGGCGCTGGCGAAGCAAAGCCAGGCACCGATGTCGGCGTGCCGCATGCGCTCGACGCGCGCTCACGGGGCAGCCGCGACAGCACCGACGAACACGTCCGCCATCGCATGCGCTGGCTGTTGCCGGCGTATGCGTTGGCATTGATCGTGCTCGCGGTCGGCCTGTATCTGTCGTTCGCAGGGCCGAATGGATTGCTGCGCCGCGACGCGTTCTCGCGCGCGGTAGGCAGCGGCGCTACGAGCATGGAATCGACGGCCGCGGCCGTTGCACCGACAGTAACCACGCCCGAACCGCAAGCCAGCACCGCGCCAACGCGCGAACCCCGACTGGTGATGATCGGCATCGACGAGGCCAAGGGGCCAGCGTTGACCTTGAATCTGCGTTTCGCGCCGGCCCTGTCGGCACCACTGCGTGTCGATGTGGTGGATGGCGTGGTCAGTCTGTTCGCGGCCGGGGCGCAGGCGGATGCGATCGACGCGCCATCGCCGCTGCTCGACCAGTGGCAGGCCGAACAGCGCGCCGACGGCTGGCAGGTGCGTTTTGCCTGGTCCGGACGGGCCGAGGTCAACCTGCAACCGGTACTGGGTTCGGATACGTCGCAGGGCTGGGTGATCCGGCTGCTGCCGCGTTTGCCCGAGGCGGTGGCGGCAAGCGAACGTAAAGCCAACGCCGAGCCAAAGCCGGTTGCGCCGTTGCCAGCCGATCGCGTCGCCGTGCCGCCGGCAGCACCGACCGCGGAAACCGGGCGTGTCGCCACGGTGGCCGCAGCAGACGCGGTGCAGCGCAACGCCGACACGCTGTATGCCGATGCCTGGCGTTTGCAGCGCAGCGGGCAGGTTGCCGAAGCGATTGCACAACTCGAACGCCTGCTCCAGACCGACGCCGGCCATGCTCAGGGTCGCGAGTTGCTGGCACGCCTGCTGGCCCGTGCCGGCCGTAGCGAGCGTGCGATCCGGATTCTGCGCGAAGGGTTGGCCGTCGCTCCCGGTCAGCCGGCATGGGTGGAGTTGCTGGCGCGCCTGCATGACGGCCGTGGCCAGCGCGAACAGGCGATTGCGGTGCTCAGTGCCGAGGGTTCGGCCGACAATGCCAATCATCAAGCGCTGCTCGGCGCATTGGCGGCGCAGGCGGGGCGTTACAGCGACGCGGCGCAGGCGTATCGCCGGCTGCTTGCGCTCGATGCCACCCAGGCGCGATGGTGGCTGGGTTTGTCGGTCGCGCTGGATAACGGCGGCGACCCGGTTGCGGCGCGCGCCGCCTATCAGGGTGCGCTGGATGCCGGCGGTCTCGATCAAAAGGCCGAGCAATTCGTTCGCCAGCGCCTTGCCGCGCTCAGTCCCGGAGAGTCGCCATGAGTCGCGCGCCGCTACGCAAGATCCGACTGGGCGACTTGCTGGTCGAGCAGGGTGTCATCACCGGCGAGCAGTTGGCGATCGCGCTGGACGAACAAAAGCGCAGTGGCCGCAAGCTGGGCGGCACCCTGATCGCGCTGGGTTTCGTCAGCGAGGATCGTTTGCTGGCGTTGCTTGCCGAGCAGCTTGGCGTGGAAGTGGTGGATTTGAGCCACTATCGCTACAAGCCGGAGGTGGTTACCACCATTCCCGAGCAACTCGCACGTCGCTATCGGGTGATATTGCTGGACAACAGCCCCAAACAGTCGGTGATCGGCATGGCCGATCCGACCGACCTGTTTGCCTATGACGAGGCTTGCCGCCTGCTCGGACACGCCGCCGATATCGTGCTGGTGCGCGAAGCCGACATGCTGCGCGTGTTCGACAACAGCTACCGGCACAGTTCCGAAATCGCCTCGCTGGCACGCGACATCGGCAAGGATGCCAACGAAAACGATATCGATCGTTTGCTCAAGGTCGATGACGTCGCCGATGCCCCGGTCGTGCGCCTGCTGCACAGTCTGCTGGAAGAAGCCGTTGCCCGCCGTGCGTCGGACATCCACATCGAGCCCGATGAACATGTGCTGCGTATCCGTCTGCGCATCGACGGCATGCTGCACGAACAGGTGGTGCCGGATCGCCGCATCGCGCCGTCGGTGGTGTCGCGGGTCAAGTTGATGGCGAGCGTGGATATTTCCGAGCGCCGTCTGCCGCAGGATGGCCGTTTCAATCTGATGGTCAAGGGCACCAGTCTGGATGTGCGTCTGTCCACCATGCCGACCCAGCACGGCGAGTCGGTGGTGATGCGATTGCTCGAGCACGATCCCTCGCGCTACCAGTTGGAAAAGCTGGGCATGCCGCCGCACATCCTCGCCCGTTTCCGCCACCAGTTGCACCATCCGCATGGCCTGATTCTGGTTACCGGTCCCACCGGTTCGGGCAAGACCACCACGCTGTACGCGGCATTGCGCGAGATCAACCAACCGCAGCGCAAGATCATCACCGCCGAAGACCCGGTCGAGTACCGCATGGAGCGGATCAACCAGGTTCACGTCAACACCAGGATCGGGCTCACCTTCGGCAATGTGCTGCGCACCGCCTTGCGCCAGGATCCCGACGTGATCCTGATCGGCGAAATGCGCGATCAGGAAACCGTCGAGATCGGCCTGCGCGCCGCGATCACCGGTCACCTGGTGCTGTCCACCCTGCACACCAACGACGCGGTCAGCACCGCCGCGCGGCTGCTCGACATGGGCGCCGAGGGCTACCTGGTTGCCGCTGCGATGCGAGCGCTCATTGCCCAGCGCCTGATTCGCCGGGTCTGCACGATCTGCGCGGAACCGGTCGATGCGAGTGCGCAGGATGCCATCTGGTTGCAGGCCATGGGCCGCAATCCGACGGACATGGAACTGAAGGTCGGCGCCGGCTGCGGCCATTGCAACCATACCGGCTACAGCGGCCGTATCGGTGTGTATGAATATCTGGAGCCCAACCCGGCGATGTTGACGGCATTGCGCAACGGCAATCTGGATGCCTTTGCCGCGGCATCGCGATCCAGCGCACACATGTACTCGCTGATGGATGGCGCACTCGATTACGCCGCTGCCGGCGTCACCACGCTCGAAGAAGTCCGGCGCGTGGTGGCTGAACTTGGCGAGAGCTGAGATGCCGCACTTTCATTTCCGCGCTTGCGATGCCGGCGGCCAGATTCAGGACGGCCGCATGGAGGCAGCCGACATCGATACGGTGCTCGCGCAATTGCACGAGTGGAAGATGGTGCCGGTCGATGTGCGCGAGGAGGTCGAGCCCTACAATCCGCTCAAGTCGATCCTCTACCGCCTGCAGGCGCGCAAGCCGGGGCTGAACGAGCTGATCCTGTTTTCGCGGCAGATGTACAGCCTGCTGCATGCCGGCGTGCCGGTGATCCAGTCGTTGTCGCGCCTGCGCGATTCGACTTCCAATATGCGCTTTCGCGATGTGCTGACCGACATCATCGGCGCGCTCGATTCGGGCAACGACGTGGCCGCCAGTTTTTCCCGCCACGCCGACATTTTCAGCCCGCTGTATCTGTCGATGCTGCGGGTTGGCGAGTTGACCGGCCGCACCGACGAGGCGTTCCTCAACATGTACGAATACCTCGATCGCGACAAGGTCACCATCGACCGGATCAAGGCGGCGATGCGCTACCCCAGCTTCGTCATCATCGCCATCGTCATCGCCGTCGGTGTGCTGACGGTGATGGTGATCCCGGCATTCGCCAAGGTATTCGCTGGCGCCCAGTTGGAACTGCCGTGGCCGACCAAGCTGATTCTGGCGCTGTCCGAGTTTGCCGCGGCATATTGGATGTACATTGCCGCGCTGATGGCTGTCGCATTCTTTGCGCTAAAGCGCTGGATCAGCACCGAAGCCGGCGGTTATTGGTGGGATCGCACCAAGCTGGGCATTCCCAAGGTCGGCGACATCCTGATGCGCGCCAGTCTGGCGCGCGCTACCCGCGCCTTCGCCATCACCCTGGGCGCGGGCGTGCCGATCACGCAGGCGATCAACGCGGTCGCGTTCGCTTCCGACAACGCCTACCTGATCGGCAAGATCGTGGCGATGCGCACCGGCATCGAGCGCGGCGACAGCCTGCTGCGCAGCGCCGAGAACACCGGCATTTTCACCCCGGTGATCCTGCAGATGATCGCGGTGGGTGAGGAGACCGGACGGGTGGATGTGATGATGCGCGATGTCGCCGACTTCTATGACCGCGAAGTCGAATACGACATCGCCAACCTGTCGGCCGTGATCGAGCCGATTCTTACCGTAGTGATTGGCGCGATGGTGCTGGTGCTGGCGCTCGGCGTGTTCCTGCCGATGTGGGACTTGACCCAGATGGCGCGGCAACGATGAGCGTATTGCTGACCGCACTGGCCCTGTTCGCCAAACTGGTTGCCGCGTTGCTCGCCAGCGCCGGCGCGTTGCTGCTGTGGGCGCCGACGTGGCTGGTGGCGCGGATGCAGGTGCTGGCCGCTGAGGCGGAAGCCACCGGCTCGCCGGGCATCTCGCTGGAACGCGGCTTCTACCGTCATCACCGGGCACTGGGTCTGTTCGTGGTGCTCGGCGCGATCTATATCCTGTATTTCCTGGTGTTTGCCTATTCGCCACCCGCGGTGCAGGCGCTGTTGCTTGCGGGGATAGCCGATTCGATCTCCCGGGCGATCCTGGAGCAATTGCTGCAATTCCTGCTGTTCTTTGGTGCCTTGCTCGCCTACACCGTGGGCATCCTGTTGGCGATCCGGCCCAGCGCGTTGAAGCCGCTGGAACAGCTTGTGAATCGGCCGGTGCGTATTCCGGGTTGGCAGCGGTTGTTGTCGCAGGTGTTGTATGGCCGCATGATCGGCGCCGCGTTGCTGGTGCTCGCCGTGTGCCTGTGGTGGCTGGCGTAACCCATCATATTTCGTATCCCTTGGCCGGCATTGCGTGCATTGTCTTTTGTAGCCCGGGTAGAGCCGCACAGCGGCGAAACCCGGGGCCTCGGGAAAACCATGCCGTGTACGGCTCGGGAAAACCATGCCGTGTACGGCGGCCCCGGGTTTCGGCCCTGCGGGCCTCTACCCGGGCTACAACTACCGTTTGTCGGGTTGCGCGCTGCGTCACAGTTATCGTTCAACCGGTTACGGCATAATCATGGCAACGTGCGTTAAGCTTGCTGCGGCAGGTGGCGTGCGTGCGGTGTCCCGCAAGGGCACCTTCCGGGCTGCGGCCCATCCAAGGCAACAGGAGCAATCCCATGAATCGCAACAAGCAAAACGGTTTCACCCTGATCGAACTGATCGTGGTCATCGTCATTCTCGGCATCCTGGCGGCAGTGGCATTGCCGCGCTTCGTCAACCTGACAACCGATGCCCGCATCGCCAAGCTCAATGCCGCGCGCGGTGCGGTGCAGGCGGCGGCGGCACTCGTGCATGGTTCGGCGTTGGCGCGCGCGGGGCAGGGCAACATTCCCTGTCCGGCAACCGGTGGCAACACAGCGGTAAGTAACGTTGGTGCGGGCAACGTATGTACCGAGAATGCGATAGTCGCGGTGGCCAACTTTTATCCCACAGGTACTCTTGCAAGCATTGTTCAGGCCGCCGGTTTGACCAATCGCACGCCGGTTAGCGTTGCGAACCTGCGTCTGGACGGCTACGAAGTAGGCGCAGCTGCGGGCGTTGTAACAATCGCAGTTACGGGCAATGATTTTGCCAACTGCTCCTTCACTTATACCGCTCCCACCGCGGTGGGCGTTGCTCCGGTGATCAGTAACCCGATCATCACCGGCTGCTGATCCGCGTCCTTCGCGACGTAATCGACGAAGGGCGCCAGCGCGCGCCCTTCGTTTTTCGGCGTCAGGCCACTGCACGAGGCGATGCCATGCGTGCCAGTCCGTCACAATGTGCTGTACCACGGCGCGCTTGCGCCGGCTTCACCGTGATCGAGTTGGTCGCGGTGATCGTGGTACTGGGCATCGTGTCGGCCATCGCGCTGCCGCGCCTCACCGATCGCTCGGCGTTCCAGGCGCGCGGTTTCGAGGATGAAGTGCTCGCCGCATTGCGCCATGCCCGTGCGCTGGCGGTGGCCAGCGGCTGTGAGGTGCAGGTGAGCATCGCCGGCGACGGCTATGCCCTGAATCAGCAAACCGGTTGCGACGCCGGCGGTTTCGCCTTGGCGGTACCCGACCCGGCGACCCAGGCGCCAACCTACGCTGGCGCGGCGCCGGTGGGCATCACCCTGAACGGGCCAACCAGTTTTGTTTTCACCACGCTGGGCGAAGCCGCCATCGGCGGTGCTGTAACCGATGTGGTGCTGAACGTTGGCGGCAACGCCAATCGCACCATAACCGTGTTTGGGCAAACCGGGTTTGCCCAATGAAGGTCTGCGAAGCTGTCATTGCGAGGAGCGAAGCGACGTGGCAATCCAGTGCGTCTCGCCTCGCCCAACGCACATGCTTGAAAATCAGGTCCTCCAGGCCCGCGGCCACCTCACTGTCATTGCGAGCGCGCAGCGCGAAGCAATCCAGCAACGTCTGCGCGATGTTGGTACTAGCGGCGATCCCAACCCTCACCGCCGTGACGCTGGATCGCCACGGGCCTGCGGCCCTCGCGATGACGGTGTGGGTGCACCGCGCAATGACGGCGGTGGGCGATTGTTCGGAGTTTCCACAATGAAGCATCCGCGCGCCGCTGCCGGCTTCACCTTGATCGAGACGATCGTCTCGATCGTGGTGATCGGCATCGCGCTGGCCGGCTTGGCGGCGGTGTTCGGCCTGGGTTTCGCGCGAGGCGCCGATCCGCTGCGCGAGCGCCAGGCGCTGGCGATTGCCGAAGCGTATCTGGAAGAGGCGTTGTTGCAGCCCTATGCCGACCCGGACAGTGGCGCGGTTTGCGGTGCGCCCGAGGCCAACCGCGCCATTTTCGATGACGCCTGTGATTACAACGCGCTCGCCAACAATGGCTGCATCGCCGTCACCGCGGCGTGCCCGCTCGGCACCTGCGCCTGCGACCAGAACGGCGCGCCGGTCGATGCGCTGGCCGTCTTCGGGATCACCATGGCCGTTGGCAACACCACCCTCGGCCCGCCCAACGTCAACGCCCTGCGGGTGGCGGTGACGGTGACCACCCCGGGCGGCATCACGCCGCTGCAGTTGGTGGGCTACAAGGCGGAGCTGCCATGAGTGACTCGCGCGGTTTTCGCCTTCGTAGGTCGGCTCAAGCGCAGCGGAGCCGACATGGTGCTGGCACGAACGAACGCGGTTTTACCTTGATCGAAATGATCGTGGTGATCGTGATCACCGGCATTCTGGCGGGGGTGTTGTCGCGTTTTCTCAGCGAGCCGGTGCGTGGCTACGTGCAGGTGGCCAGCCGCGGCGTGCTGGTCGATCAGGCCGACATCGCCCTGCGCCGCATCGCCACCGAAGTGCAGCGGGCATTGCCCAACAGCTTGCGCGTGGCGTGCGGCGGGCAATGCCTGGAGTTTTTGTCGAGCGTGGATGGCGGCATGTACCGGGCGCAGGTATCGAGCCCGCTCGCCGCTCCGCCGGATGACATTCTCGATTTCACCACGGCCGACAACAGCTTCGATGTGCTCGGCGGACTGCGCAACGCGCCGACATCGGGCAATTTCGTGGTGGTGTACAACCTCAATGCGACGGCGACAACCAACAATGCCTACGAGGGCGACAACCGCGCCACTATTGCCGCCGTCAGCACGATCAATCGCATCGTGCTCACCGCGCCAATCACGTTTCCGCAGCCCTCGGGCCAGCAGCGGTTCTACGTGGTGGATGTGCCGGTGAGTTACCTGTGCGATCCCGGCGCCGGCACCGTGCGCCGCCGTGCCGGTTACCCGATCAGTGCGGCGCAGCCCACCAACACCGCACAGGGCGTATTGCTCAGTGATCGGGTCACCGCCTGCAATTTCGCGTTCGACCCCGGCAGCGCCACCCGCGGCGGGCTGTTGACGATGAGCCTGTCGTTGGCCGATGGCGATGAGCGGATCACCCTGCTGCATCAAGTCCATGTGTTCAACGCGCCATGACCGCTATGCCGCGCCAGCAACACGGAATTTCGCTGATCGTGGCGATCGTGGTCGTGGTGTTTTTATCGCTGATCGCGACCTTTCTGGTGCGCAGTGTCGGTTCGCAGCAGGCGCTCAACACCCAGTCGCTGATCGGGCAGCGCGCGTTTTACGCCGCGCGTGCCGGGCTGGAGTGGGGCGCGGCGCGGGCGCTGCCGCCCAATAACACCTGCGCGGCGGGTAACAACCTGGTGATCGAGGGCATCGATGTGGTGGTGGATTGTTTTTCCATTGATGTGACCGAGGCCGGCGTCACCTACCAGGTCTTTCGCATCGACGCGCGGGCGCAGTCGGGCGCCTTGGGCAATCCCGAGTTCGCGCAGCGGCGCCTGAGTGCGCGCCTGAGCAACAAGCCGTGAGGGGGGCATGACCATGCGAAGAGAAAGCGGCGGCATTGCGAAATGGTTCGGTGGTTTCCCGATCGGTTGTTGCACAATCTCCCGGGTTACGCGCTTCGCGCTAACCCGGGCTACATGGGCTGTTTCGGCGGTATGCGTGCTGATGTTGTTGGGCGCGTTGCCGGCATCGGCGCAGTCCGGCGATGGGCTCAATGGCAGCTACTGGAATTTCAATGTGGTCGCCAACGGCAACGTGTTTCCGACCGGTGCACCGAACCGTACCCGCATCGACCCGACCGTGAATTTCGACTGGGGCAGCGGCAATCCGGCACCCAGCATCGGCAGTGACGATTTCGCAGTGCGCTGGGATGGGATGGTCGAGGCGCCGCAAACCGGGGCTTACGTCTTCTCCACGCAGTCGGACGATGGCGTGCGCCTGTGGATCAACGGCGCGCTGGTGATCGACAACTGGACCCTGCATGGGCCGACCTGGAACGACAGTGCGCCGATCAATCTGGTCGCCGGCCAGCGCTACGTGCTGCGCATGGAGATGTTCGAGCGCAGCGGCGGGGCGGTGGCGCGCTTGTACTGGCGCAAACCCTCCGACGTCGCGGCCGGCAGCCCACGCAATGTGATACCGCAGCAATACCTGTTTTCGCAGGTCGTGCCGACCGTGCTGGCGGTGGTGCAATCGTGTACCGATCTGAAAACGCTGAGCGTCAGTTTCAGCCGGCCGATGCAGGGCGGCAACGGCAAGGACAGTGCCGAGCGCAAGCAGAACTACGATGTCTCCGGCACAGCACCCAATGGCATCAATGTCATCGATGCCGTGCTGGAGCCCGATGGGCAAACCGTCACCTTGACGCTCAACAAGGCATTGATCGCCGGCAACAGCTACACGCTGCGTGTCGAGGACGTGCGCGCCAGTGACGGCGTGTTGATCGATCCCAACCCGACGCTGTTCACGTTCACTGCCGGTGCCGGCAACGGCCTGATGGCCAGCTTCTGGAACTTCGATGTGGTGGCCAATGGCAACGCGTTTCCAACTGGGCCAGCAGCGGTGGTGCGCCAGGATGCGCAGGTCGATTTCGATTGGGGCAACGCCAGCCCGTCGGCCGGCATCAGCGCGGATTCGTTTGCGGTGCGTTGGGAGGGCTTCGTGGAAGCGCCGAGCACCGGCAATTACACCTTCTGGACGCAATCCGATGATGGCGTACGGCTGTGGGTGAATGGCAATCGGGTGATCGATAACTGGACCTTGCACTCGGCAACCTGGGACAGCGCCGCGCCAGTGGCGTTGCAGGCCGGGCAACGCTATGCCGTGCGCATGGAAATGTTCGAGCGTGGCGGTGATGCGGTGGCGCGCCTGCATTGGCAGACGCCGGGCAACGCAACGCGGGTGGCGGTGCCGTCGAGCCAGTTGTTCGGTTGCCCGGGCGGGGTCACGATCGATCATGTGCGCTTGCTGCATCCGGGCGTCGGCCTGACCTGCGCGCCCGCCGAGATCACGGTGCAAGCCTGTGCCAATGCCGATTGCAGCGTGCTGGTGAACGAGGCGATTACGGTCGATCTGCTGGCCAGCCCGGGTGGGGTTTTCAGTCCCGATCCGGTGCTGCTCAACAATGGCAGTGCGTTGGCGCAGTTGCGCCAGACCGTGCCCGGCATCGTCACCCTCGATGCGGCGTCGTTTGCGCCGCTGGCGAGCAACATCACGCGTTGCTTTGCCGGCGCCACCGAAACCTGCGAGATCGATTTCCGCGATAGCGGGTTCGTGTTCGACGTGCCCACGCAAACCGCCTGCAAAACCTCGGCCGATGTGGTGATCCGCGCAGTGCGCACCGACGATACCACCCAGACCTGCGCGCCGGCATTCACCGGCACGCGCACGGTGAACTTCTGGACCGATTACATGAGCCCGGCCAGCGGCACCCGGCAGGCATTGGTGAACGCCACGCCGGTTGCAACGTCGGCACCGGGCACCGCGATCCCCCTGAACTTCGACGCCAATGCCGAAGCCACGATCACCGTGAACTACCCCGATGCCGGGCAGTTGAACTTGCACGCGCGTCATGTCGGTGCCGGTAGTGAAGCGGGGCTGATCCTCGAAGGCGCCGATCTGTTTGTGTCGCGGCCTGTTGGGCTGGCGGTATTCAGCCCGGCGGCGCCGCTGTGTGCGAGCGTCGATGATTTGTGCCCGCTGTTTACCAGGGCCGGCGCGGATTTCCCGCTCACCGTGCAGGCCGCGTGCTGGGTCAGCGACGGCGATGCCGATTTCAGCGACAACCCGGTCACGCCGAATTTCCAGCAAACCCCGATCGATTTGACTGCCGTGCTGCTGGCACCAAGCCCCGGATTTGCTGGCACGCTGGCGATTGCCAACACCGGTGTTGCAGCCGCCGATGCCGGCACGGTTACGCTCAATCAGCAGTATTCGGAAGTCGGCGTGATCCGTATCGATGCCAATGCCGGCAATTATCTTGGCACTGGCGATCTGCTTGGCAGCACACTACCACTTGGTCGTTTCAGCCCCGATCATTTTGCAATCTCGGCGACGCCGAGCATCACCGATCGCAGCAGCACTCCGGCCTGTCTGGGCCCGCCGGACAGCCCGTTCACCTACATGGATGAGCCGTTCCAGCTTGATTTCACCTTGCAGGCGATGAATGCCGGCGGCACGGTGACGCGCAATTACGAGGGGCTGTTTGCGCGGCTGGTTCCAAGTGTTGCCACCGACCTGGGGCTGGCGGCCGGCAGCGGTGGAGCCGACCGCACCGCGCGTTTGAACACGGTTGCGTCGGGCAGTTGGTCGCAGGGTAGTGCGGCGATCAGCGCCAATTTACGCTTTACCCGCGCCAACCCACCCGATGGCCCGTACCCGCTGACACTGGGTCTGGCACCGGCCGATAGCGATGGCGTGCAGTTGCGGCCGACGGATCTGAACCTCGATATCGACGGCGATACCTTCCCTGAGCACTTCAACGCCGGCAGCACCGAACTGCGCCACGGGCGGCTGGCGCTATACAACGCCATCGGCTCGGAGTTGCAGCCGTTGGTGGTGGGCCTGCAAACGGAGTATTTCAATGGCTCGGGTTTTGTCCTCAATACCGCCGATACCTGTACGCCGCTCGATTTGGCCAGCGAGTTGTTGCTGCAAAACCCGGATACTGCCGGTGGCGAGCAACCGGGCGATGCCGTGATGAACGTTGCTGCCGGTACGTCCAGCGCCAGTCTGGTCAACATGCCGCCAGTGCAGGGCCGGATCAATGTGTCGCTGACGCCACCCGGCGCCGGCAACACCGGTTACATCGACCTGCGCGTCGATGCCAGCGCCATGCCGTGGTTGCAGTTCGACTGGGATGGCGATGGTGCGTACGACGACGACCCGCGCGGGCGTGGCACCTTTGGCGTGTTCGCCGGCCCGGAATCGATGATCGATATGCGTTAGGGAACCTCTGAATAAGCCACATCTGGCGTCATTGCGAGCGTAGCGAAGCAATCCAGCGTCTTGATTCTCCAAGTATTTCTGGATTGCCACGTCGCTCC
>PGZC01000040.1 GCA_002839995.1 Gammaproteobacteria bacterium HGW-Gammaproteobacteria-4
CTGTCGCGAAGCGACTGACCCGGCATTTGTTCCTGCATGGCCTTTTGCTGTTGTTCCAGACACGGCTGGCATGTCGCCCACAGGGTGGGCTCCTACAAACAAGCGTCAACGCACCCCTGCAGGAGCCCACCCTGTGGGCGACAGGCGGCTTGGGCGGCTTGCAACGGTTTTTCCAGGCGTCCTGGTCGCGTTCCTGTTGTTGTCGCCTAACGATAATCGCGTAAAGTGCGGGGCTGTTTCGGTCGTGCGGCATTCGCCGCTAGTGAGCGCGCATGGACTATCTGATCGCTGCCCTGCTCGGCATCATCGAGGGCATCACCGAGTTTCTGCCGATTTCCAGCACCGGCCATCTGCTGATCGCCGAATACTGGCTGGGGCACCAGTCGGATCTGTTCAACATCGTGATCCAGGCCGGCGCCATCGTCGCGGTAACGGCGATTTACCGGCAACGGGTATGGGCGCTGCTGACCGGCCTTCGCGATCCCGAGACACGGCGTTATGCGCTGAAGCTGGCGCTCGCGTTCACGATTACCGCCGTGCTTGGTTTGGTGGTGACACAGCTCGGCTTCAAGCTGCCCGAGACGGTGACGCCCGTTGCGCTTGCGCTGGTGCTGGGCGGGGTGTGGATGATCGTGGCCGAACGCCTGGCCGAACGGCGTCCGGCGAGTACGCAGATCACCTGGACAGTCGCCATCGCAGTCGGTCTGGCGCAGGTGGTTGCCGCGATTTTCCCCGGCACCTCACGCTCGAGCGCCACCATCTTCATCGCCCTGCTCGTTGGCACCGGCGATCGCAAGGCCGCCACCGAATTCGCGTTTCTGGTCGGCATCCCGACCATGTTTGCCGCCAGCGGCTACCACCTGCTCAAGCATCTGGGCGCACCGGCGCAGGAAAACTGGAGCGCGCTCGGTGTCGCGTTCGTGGCCTCGACGATCACCGCGTTCGTGGCGGTGAAATGGCTGCTCGGTTATATCCAGAGCCATCGCTTCACCGCGTTCGCGGTGTATCGCATCGTGCTCGGTGTGGTGCTGCTATTGTGGTTGCCGGTTGGTGGGTGACGGGTTTCGCTGTTATCCATCCTGCGTACGGTCCACAGGGTGGGCTCGTGCAAAAAGACGGTTGCGTTCACCTGTGGGAGCCCACCCTGTGAGCGACTGTGGCGGTTATCGCCGCACACCCGGATGCAGTGCGTAACTGCCCCACGTTGCCGCCTCCGCCAACACATGGCCCTTCATCGCCTGCTGCACATCGGCGGCGGTGAAACGGGCCGGTACCGGCAACTTGGCGATGTCGAGCGCAAACAGGCGGAAGAAATAGCGGTGCAGGCGCAGATCGTTGGGCGGCGGGAACGGGCCGTCGTAGCCCAGGTAGTCGCCGGCCATGTCGGCATCGCCGGCAAACCAGCCGGTGTAATCGTTCAGGCCCTGGCGCGCGCCGACCGGGCCAGCCGGATCGTGCTTGCCGCGCACGGTCACGCCATCGCTGCACGAACCCGCCGAAATCTCGCGGCAAGCGGGCGGAATATCGATCATCAGCCAGTGCACGAAATCGCAGCGCGGCTGATCGACCGGAATCTCGACCCCGGCCTTGCCCACCATTTCCGCTACCGTCGGCACGTCCGGATCGACGCACAGCAGCACCAAGGAACGCGCCGCCGCCGGCACATCCGTGAAAGCCAGTTGCGGATTGCGATTGGGCGCGAATCCAAAACCTGCGCCCGCGGGCTGGCCCATGGCGAACTCGGCGGCAATCGGCTCGCCGGTCGAAAAACTCTGGCTGGTGATTTTCACAAGAACACCTCACGAATGCGTGGTTGTCGGAGATCGAATTCCCGCAGCAGCACTCCTGCACCGTAGGTCGGCTCAAGCCGCATCGCGGCGGAGCCGACGACCCTTGCCCTGTCGGATCCGCGCCGTAGACGCTTGATCCGACCTACAGCGGCGGTGACAGCAACGCGACGACACGTGCCAACACACTACTTGCCGCCGACATAGCGCACGCGATAGATCGCATTGGCGTAGTCATCGGAGATCAGCAGCGAACCATCGCTGGCCTGGATCACGTCCACCGGCCGGCCGAGTGTTTTTTCGCCGTCCAGAAAGCCCTCGACAAACGGGGTGACCGCGCCCGCCTGGCCATCGACCACCTGTACCCGCATCACCGCGTAACCGCTCTTGTTGGCGCGGTTCCAGCTACCGTGCAGGGCGACGAACGCATCGCCGCGAAACTCGGCCGGAAACCGGGTGCCGGTGTAAAACCGCAGGCCGAGCGGTGCAACGTGGGCACCGAGCTTGGCAGCCGGTGCGCTGTAGTCGGCGCATGACTTGCCCTCGCCGAACTCGGGATCGAAGATGCTGCCGGCGTGGCAATAGGGAAAACCGAAATGCTCGCCGGGTGCGTTGACGATGTTGATCTCGCAATCCGGGCTGTCGTCGCCCAGCCAGTCGCGGCCGTTGTCGGTGAACCACAACTTGCCGTCCGCTGGATTCCAGTCGAAGCCGACACTGTTGCGCACGCCCAGCGCCACCACCTCACGGCCGCTGCCATCGGCATTCATGCGGATGATGCGCGCGGTGTCGGGTTCGTCGCAGATGTTGCACGGGGCGCCAACCGGCACGTACAGCTTGCCGTCCGGGCCGAAGGCGAGGTAACGCCAGCCGTGATGGTCCTTGTCGTACAGATCGTCGACTACCGTCACCGCCTTGGGCGGATTGTCGAGCCGGCTTTCGATGGCGTCGAAACGCACGATGCGATCCACCGACGAGACGTACAGCGCGCCGTCGCGGAATGCCAGGCCGACCGGCATACGCAACCCCTTGGCGATCACCTTGATCGCGTCGGCGCGGCCATCGCCGTCATCATCGCGCAGCGCGTACACCCGGCCCTTTTCCCGGGTGCCGACGAACAGGGTGCCGTCATCGCCCCAGGCCATGCCACGGGCGTTCTCGACTTTGTCCGCATACAGGCTGATCTCGAAGCCATCCGGCACGTTCAAACGGGCCAGAGGCGGCGCGGACAGCGCCGGCAGGGATGTGGCCAGTGTGAGGCACAACACGATCACGCGCATAATCGTTTCTCCGTGGGTACGTGCGCAGTGTAAATCAGCCAGTGGAGGTCTGAACAAGCTGTCATTGCGAGGAGCGAAGCGACGTGGCAATCCAGAAATGCTCATAAAAACAAGGCGCTGGATTGCTTCCCGCCACGGCCTTCGGCCTCGCGGCTAAAGGCTTGGGCGCTCGCAATGACGGCGGATGGCGGTTTTCCAGAGATCCCTTGGTTCAGGCGCGCAGCGCGTCGGCTACCCAGCGCTCGGCGAAACCGGTAAGGCTTGCGCCCTCGATGAATCCGCAATGGCCGCCGTGCGCGGCGATTTCCAGGCGCGCCGAATCGGGCAACAGCAATTCGTGAAAACTGGCCACCGGAATCACCGGGTCATCGTTCGCCATCAGGATACTGGCGGGCACCATCAGGCCATGCAAGCGATCGCCGGCGATGCAGTAGCCATCGAAATACCCTTCCAGCGAGCCGTACGGCGTGTAACGCTCGACCAGCCAACGGGTCAGTTCGCGCATGTCTTTTTCCAGCGCGGCGTCATCGAAGTTGTGCGCTTCCGGGAACAGGTCGCGCTTGCGCCGCAGCGAGCGCCGCCATTTTTTCAGGAAATACCACTGGTAGATCGACGGCGCGTGTTCCAGCGCCAGCATGCCCGCCGCCGGGTCGAGCACCGGACACACGGCAGCGGCGCGGGCAATCGACAACCCTGCATCGGGCGCCGCCCTGGCCACCCGCAACGCGAAATTTCCGCCCAGCGAATAGCCGGCGATGCTGAGCCGACGCGACGGGAAGCGGGCGGCGATCTCGCCAACCGCCAGCACCACTTCGTCGAGCCGGCAGGAATGAAAAATGTCCGGGTTGAGGTGATGGGTTTCGCCGTGATCGCGAAAATTGAGGCGGAACACTTCGAACCCGCGTTCGAGCAAGGTGGCGGCGGTATGCAGCATGTAACTGGAATCGGCGCTGCCTTCCCAGCCATGCAGCAGCACCGCCAGATCGGTCGCCTGCGATCCGGGCGCGGCGCTGTGGAAGCCTTGCAGGCGCACGCCGTCGCCGACTTCCAGCTGGTGCCGGGAGGTCAACGCGCCGAGGCGTCGGAAGCGTTGCAGACCGCGTTGCCGGCGCAGCGGACTGGCGCTTAGCGCCGACTGTACGTGCGGGTCGCGCAGCCAGCGCGGCGGTTGGTAGTCTTCAGCCCTGAGCATGGTTCAACTCGCCAGTGCGGCTTCGATGCGGCCACGGCACAACTCGGCCATCCGGCGGCGGCCATCCGGCGTCGGCGTCACCGGCTCCAGAAAATGTACTTCGGCCACGCGTGCCGGCTCGCCGATCAGGCGCAGCAGATTGCTCATGAAATTTTCCGTTGCGGTAAATGCAATGACGGTTTGCGCATCGCCGCGCTCACCGTAGCGCAACGCGACCGGTTGCACCAATGCCCCGGCCGAAATCGCCGGCTGAAAAATGCGCGCATGGAAAGTGCCGAGCGCCGCGCCCGATGTCGTTCGCCCTTCCGGAAAAGCCGCCACCGCACGCCCGGCGCTTAGCCGACTCGCCATCTGGTGCATCACGCCATTGAGCGAATCGGAACTGCCGCGTGCGTGGTAAATGGTTTCGGCACGCGTAGCCAGCCAGCCGACCAATGGCCAGCGCGCGATTTCGGCCTTGGCGACAAAACCCATCATGTGCTGGCTGTGCAGCGCGACGATGTCGAGCCAGTTGATGTGGTTGGCGACGAACATCACGCCACCGGGCAATGGCGCGCCGATCGCCCTGACCCGGATGCCGAACAACCGCGCGGTGCGCGCGCTCCACCAGCGGATGGCGCGGTGATCCCAACGCAACCCGCCGACGCTGATGCGCGCGCCCAGCGGATTGACCACCAGCGCCATCAACGGCAACGCCACCACCACGTGCAGCAGCACCTGCGGCGCGCGCCAGGCGATGCGCAGCGGCCGCCAATGATCGCGATGGGTTCGGCTTGAACAGGCTCGTCTTGAATCGGTATCGTGCATCCGCGCTATTGTGCCTCAGCGTGGGCGCTCGACCACCGCCAATGTCAGCCGCGACACGCACACGGCGCGGCCGCGTTCATCCGCGATCCGGATTTCCCAGACCTGGGTCTGGCGACCGATGTGCAGCGGGCGGGCCGTGCCGGTAACGCTGCCCGAACGCACGGCCCGCAAGTGATTGGCGTTGATTTCCAGCCCCACCGCCATGTGTGTGGCCGGGTCCAGACACAGATTGGCAGCGACGCTGCCCAGGGTTTCGGCCAGCGCCACCGATGCGCCGCCATGGAGCAGACCATACGGCTGCATGGTGCGTGCATCGACCGGCATGGTGCCGCGAATGAAATCGTCGCCCAGTTCGGTCACCGCCATGCCGAGCGTGCCTGCCAGCGTGTTATCCGCCTGCGCGTTGATCGCGGCAACCGTCGTTGGCTGCTTCCAGATCCGCGGTTTGGTTTCGCTCACACCATCCTCCGGGTGGGGACGCGGATTTCATGGCAGATCAGCAACGGACTCACAGGATCGGCGCCAGACCGGCGCCAAACGCGGTCATCAGACGGGTATACAGGCCCTTGAGCGGCACATCGACCTCGGGGAACGAGCCGACGGCCTGCCAGCAGCGCGAGCGCGCCGGATCGGCCATGCCCAGTGTCGCTTCGGCCGACGGCTCGCCGTCGGCGCCACGACAGCCGGCATCCAGTTCGTAGCTGGTGGCGTAGCGAAACGGCCACAGGTCGAACAACGGCAGGTGTTCGAACAGTTTGCCAAGCGAATAGTCCAGCCCGGAAAAAATTGGCGGCTTGGGCCGGCGCGCAATCAGCCAGGCGTTTTCCGGGCGCATGTCGTGACGTATCTGCGCTTCGAGATGGCGCGCGAACGCCTCGTCAAAAACCACCAGCGCGCATTCGGTATTGAACCAGTCCGAGCGCGGGTCGAAATTATGAGTGCCGACCACGCCGATGCGATGGTCGATCACCAAGCTCTTGGCGTGCATGCCGACCCGCACACCCGCCTGCTTCAGCGGCACCGGGCCATGGCGTTTGCCGCCGCTGCCGCGCACGGCCGAGCGCTCACCGCCCGACCCCAGCCGTCGCGGCACATCGATCAGATTCGGCCCGGGCGCCGCCAGCGCCGGCAGCAAAGCACCGGTCGCTTCAAGGTCGATCAGCGAGTTCGCCGGAAACGGTTTGTATTCCCAGATCTCGAAACGCAACTCGCGCAGGTAAGTGCGCTTGTACTTGTGCGAGAGCGCATAAACCGGCCAGGCATCGGTAGCCGCGAGGCTGTTGGTCGATATTTCGATCTTCGGTTGATCCGGGCCGGCACCGAGCCGCCGGAACAGGCGTTTCGCCGGCTTGGACAGCACCAGATACGGCGTTTGCAGCAGCACCGACTCGCGCGCCTGTGCGACCAGATCGTGCAGGCCGTGCGATACCGCGCCATGGCGCGACACCGACGATGGCAGCGGCTTGCCCGGCGCATCGACCAGATACTCGACCCTGCCGACCCGCAGCGACGGCGCGAACAGGCGCTGTTCCAATTGCACCGGGTCATCGGCCATCGCACTCAGTTGCGCGCTGCGCTCGGCCCGTGAAAGGTCGGCAGCCGGCAGGTGTTTGGGCAAGGCCTCGTCGCGCAGGATATCGCGCGCGACATCGTGCAGGCGCGCGATGGGAATGGAACGGCGATGCGCCCAGAATCCGTCGAACGCTTCGCGCATCGCTGGCACCACCGGCCCGGCCACCAGCAGGTCGCGGTCGCGGTAGTTGTAACCGCTGTCCCAATCGTAATAGCGGTTCTGGTAGTTGCGCCCGCCGCTGATGGCCAGCAGATCGTCCACCACCAGCGCCTTGACGTGCATGCGGCGGTTGAAGCGGCGGAAGCAGCAGACGATGCCGGCACCGAATTCGAACGCACTGGTCTGTGCCTCGTCGAAAGTCGGGTTGAACAGGCGCAGCGAAAAATTGGTGTGACTGCCGGCGAGCGCCGACAGCGTGCGGATATCGTCCACGCTGAACAATTGATCCAGCAGCAGGCGCACGCGCACCCCACGGCGGGCAGCGAGCAGCAATTCATCGAGAATCAGACGCCCGGCGTCGTCGTCGGTATACAGATACGTCTGCAATTCGATGCTGCGCTGCGCCGCCCGGATCAGGTGCAGGCGCGCCAGCAACGCATCCTCGCCGCGCTCCAGCAGCAGCACGCGATGCGCCGGTGCCACCGGCGTGGACTGCGAAATCAGCGCCTGCGCCTCCGTGCGCCACGGCGATGGCGCAGCGCAGGCGTCATCGCGCTGGCACCACACCCGGGTATCGCGCGCGTCCCGGGCGATGGCTTCGGCCTCGGCGCGGCGCGCCTGCGGCAAGTGGGCGCAGGCAGCCAGCGCGAGCGCCGTGCCCGCCAACAGGGCGCCACGCAAATTCATTTACCGGCACTCTCCGCCGCCGCGCTTTGCTCCAGCAGCATCGAAAAATTGATCCGCACCTTGTCCTTCACCGTGAATCGTCGCGTCGTCATCCCGAACGCGGTGCGGCTGACCTTGCCGCTGACTTCGATGGCGCAATCAAGACCTGGCCGACCGCACCGGGTTGGATGCACGGTGAACGTCACCGGGCGAAACACACCGCGCAGAAACAAGTCGCCGCGCAAGTCGCCACCCGCGTACAACAGCGCCGGGGTAAAGGGAACCGACTCGAACACCACCCACGGGTAGCGCTCGACATCGAAAAACTCTTCCGACCGGGCGTGGCTGGCGAAACTTGCATTGCCTTCAAAGTCGAGCGAGCGCACGTCGAAGCGGATGCTGACCCGTTGCTGGCTGTCGTCTACCGGCAACACCTCGCCCTCGAACTGACGCACCGCGCAATTCACGGTCTTGATCCAGCGCAAGCGCACGCCGATCTCGGCACTGGAACGGCTCGCGTCGATCGGCTGCGCCGCGGCATTGGCGTCGATGCAGCACAAGCACAATGCCAGCCCGAGAAACCGCGACATCAGGCTGCCCAGAACGCAGCCATGGTCGCAACCCCCGGTTCCAACACGCTGCCTTTGGGAATGTGCAGCACCACGATGCCGGCCGGTGGCAGGCCGCGGTGGTCGCCGGTCTGGCCGGTACTGAGCAATGCAGTGACCTGCTCCAGACCGGGGTTGTGCCCGATCAGCAGCAGCCGCTCGGCATCGGCGTGTTCGTCGATCACGCTGAACAGCTCGCCGGGCGTGGCATCGTAGATGCGCGCGTCCTCGCGGCTGTCGATGTAACCCAGGGCGGCAAGCACCCGCGCGCAGGTCTCCTGGGTGCGTCGTGCCGGCGAATGCACCACCCGCACCGGCGGCTGTACATGCGCCTTCAGCCAGGCGGCGGCGGCTTCGGCCTCGGCCACACCCTCCGGCGACAACGGGCGATCGATATCGGATTGGCCGGCAACAGCCGGTTCGGCGTGGGCATGTCGGAGCAGGATGAGTTCGCGCATGGGTCGATTATGCGCACGAAACGGCAACTTTCGGTGAATCGCGCCGAAAATAGTTGGCGCCGACTGTCCCGGGTTTCGGCCTGCGGCCTCAACCCGGGTTACGAAAACGGTGGTGTAGCCCGGGTTGAGGCCGCAGGCCGAAACCCGGGACTGCGGATTATCGCGCGACTGGCCGTCAGGCGGTTTTCTTGAGCCAGCGCAGCAACGGCGCCCAATCGGCCTGATGGCGGAGAATCTGCTCGGCGTGGTAATCGAACAGGCTTTTGCCGAGGCTGATCAGCAGCACATAGGCCTGCGAATCGCGCAATTGCGCCACCAGCGGGTACGGCCAGGCTTCGAGCTGCTCCACCGCCTGCTGCGATGCCGAGGTCCAGGGTTTGAGCCGATTGCCGACCAGCGCCACCGGCAACTTGCCCTTTTTCACCCGCACCTGCTGCGCCAGCGAGTTCAGGAACGGCACCGTGGCCTCAAGGTCGATCAGCGACGGAATGACCGGCACCAGCACCGCGTCGGCATGATCCAGGAACGCGCCGAGATCCGCCGCCATCGCACCGGCCGGTGCATCGATCACCACCCGCTGGGTGTCCTCGGGGATGGCCTTTTCCCAACCGCGGCGGGTGCCGTCGATCGGCAACACCGCGCTGTCCAGACCGGCCCGGCGCTGACACCAGCGCGTTGACGAGCCTTGCGGGTCGGCATCGATGAGCACCGTACGTTTGCCAGCGATCGCGAACTGCGCGGCCAGATGCGTGGCCACGGTGGTCTTGCCGGCACCGCCCTTGGAACTGGCTATCAATACGGTCTGCATTGCCTTGCCTCCTGCTCGGTGACTGCGGCCAGAGCGCACTGTACACCGCCGCGGCGCCGCGGCCAAAACCGGCGAAACCCAGCGACATTTCTTTAACACAGGTGGCGGATGTAGGTCGGCTCAAGCGCAGCGGAGCCGACATTGCGCTACCGGGAAATCGCTGTCGGCTCCGCTGCGCTTGAGCCGACCTACGAAGCTGAGGGATGCGCCATTGGCCTCCAAGCCAGTTTCCCGGACCCAAGCATACGCAGGCATCGCGGTAGCCAATTGCGGCAGCGCAACAAATGTGCTTTAGTCAGACGTTCGTACTGCTGAGCAGGGGTTTCAGCAGTGTCTGCCTGACCATCGGAGCACCCATGTCGCATTCTGCCAACGGTCTCTACGACCCGCGCTACGAGCACGATAGCTGCGGCTTCGGGCTGATCGCGCAACTCGACGATCATCCCAGCCGGCTGGTGGTCGATGGCGCGTTGCAGGCATTGGCCGGGCTCAATCATCGCGGCGCGGTGGCAGCCGATGGCCGCAGCGGCGACGGCTGCGGGGTGCTGATCCGGCGCCCGGACGCCTGGCTGCGGGCACTGGCGGCCGAGGCCGGCATCGCCGATCACCCGCACATCAGCGCCGGCCTGGTGTTTTTGAGCCACGATGCGGCGCGTGCGGAACGCGCGGTGACCACACTGGAAGCGCAGTTGGTCGCGCACGGCGTGCAGGTGCTGGGCTGGCGGCGCACGCCGGTGGTGGCGGAAACCTGCGGTGCGCAGGCGCGGGCCAGCCTGCCGCAAGTGCGGCAGTTGTTTGTCGCGCCTGGCGCGGTGCACGACGCGCACGGCTTCGAGCAGGCGCTGTTCATGGCGCGCCGGCTGGCGGCACAGGCGCTGCGCGATGACCGCGATTTCTTCGTGGTCAGCCTGAGCGCGCACGCCATCGGCTTCAAGGGCATGGTGCTGCCCGAACACCTGCCCGCGCTGTTCCCGGATCTGGCGCGTGCCGATCTGAGCAGCGCCGCGGTGCTGTTCCATCAGCGCTTCTCCACCAACACCGCACCGCAATGGCGGCTGGCGCAGCCGTTCCGGCATCTGGCCCATAACGGCGAGATCAACACCATTCAATCGAACCGGATCTGGGCGCTGGCGCGACGCGGCCTGTGGCATGCGCCGGGCATCGACCTGAGCCAACTCGACCCGCCGGTGTCGATGGACGGTTCGGATTCGCAGAGCCTCGACGACATGCTGGAGGTGCTGCTGGCCGGTGGCATGGACGCGCTGCAGGCGATGCGCATCATGGTGCCGCCGGCGGCGCATGCGCTGGAACAACTCAACCCGGATTTGGCGGCGTTCTACGAGTATTACGCGCTGCACACCGAGCCCTGGGATGGCCCGGCCGGCATCGTGTTTTCGCATGCCGATCAGGTTGGCTGCGTGCTCGACCGCAACGGCCTGCGTCCGGCGCGTTGGGCGCTGGGCGCGCAGCGGCATCTGGTGGTCGCCTCGGAAACCGGGGTGTGGCAGCCGCCGGGCGGCGTTGTCGCCAAGGGCCGGCTTGGCCCCGGCGAAATGCTGGCGGTCGATTTCAAGACCCACAACCTGCTCGACAGCGCCGCGATCGATCGCATCAATGCCGCGCGCGCGCCGTACAAGCGCTGGCTCAAGGCCGGCGTGCGCTATCTGGATTCGGCGCTGATCGACCCGGCGCTGGCCGCCGAACCGTTCGACCCGGAGACCTTGCTGCGTTTCCAGAAGCGCTTCGGCCTCAGCCGCGAGGAACGCGAACAGGTGCTGCGGCCACTGGCCGAGCATCAGGCCGAGGCGGTGGGTTCGATGGGCGACGACACTCCGACCCCGGCGCTGTCGCAACAGGTGCGGCCGTTGTACGACCGCTTCCGGCAGGCGTTTGCGCAGGTCACCAACCCGCCGATCGATCCGCTGCGCGAGCAGGTGGTGATGTCGCTGGCCACCCAGATCGGGCGCGAGGGCAACGTCTTCGAGACCTCGCCGAACAACGCTAGCATGGTGCTGCTGAACTCGCCGGTGCTCAGCCAGCGCAAGCTGCGGCAATTGCTGGCGATGGGCGAGTTCGCCACTGCGCACAAGCAGCTGGCGTTGTACCAGCAGGCCGATGAATCGCTGCAACAGGCCGTCACCCGGCTGTGCAGCGAGGCCGAAGCGGCAGTACGTGCCGGCGCCTCGGTGCTGCTGTTGTCGGATCGCTTCCCCGGCGACGATGCGGTGGCGGTGCATGCGCTGCTGGCCACCGGCGCCGTGCATCGCCATCTGGTCGATGCCGGGCTGCGCTGCCACTGCAACCTGATCATCGAAACCGGCACCGTGCGCGACGCGCACCACTTCGCCTGCCTGATCGGCTACGGCGCCACCGCGGTATACCCGTATCTCGCCTACCAGACCCTGTTCGACATGGCACGCAACGGTCTGATCGCCGGCCACGACGGCGAACAGGCGGAAGTGGGCCGCAGCTACCGGCGCGGCATCCGCAAGGGCCTGCTCAAGATCATGTCGAAGATGGGCATCAGCACCATCGCCGGCTATCGCGGCGCGCAATTGTTCGAAATCGTCGGGCTGGCGCCGGACGTGGTGGCGCAGTGTTTTGCCGACACCCCGAGCCGGATCGGGGGCGCCACCTTCGCCGACCTCGAACGCGATGCCCGCGAACTCGCCGCCGGCGCGCACGACAACGTGCGCCCGCTCGATGCCGGTGGCCTGCTGCACGTGATGCCCGGCGGCGAATACCATATGTACAACCCGCCGGTGGTGCAGGCGTTGCAGGAAGCGGTCCGCACTGACGATGCCTCGGCCTATGCGCGTTATGCCGAGCTGGTCAACGGCCGGCCGCCGAGCGCACTGCGCGATCTGCTGCGGCTTGACACCCGCGCCACACCGATTCCACTCGCTGAAGTGGAGCCGGTGGAAGCGATTCTGCGCCGCTTCGATTCGGCCGGGATGAGCCTCGGCGCGCTCTCGCCGGAGGCGCACGAGGCGCTGGCGATCGCCATGAACCGGCTCGGTGCGCGTTCCAATTCCGGCGAAGGCGGCGAAGATCCGGAACGCTACGGCACCGAGAAGCGCTCCAAGATCAAGCAGGTCGCTTCCGGGCGCTTTGGCGTCACCCCAGAATACCTGATCAATGCCGAAGTGCTGCAGATCAAGATCGCGCAGGGCGCCAAGCCCGGCGAAGGCGGCCAATTGCCCGGGCACAAGGTCAGCGGCATGATCGCCCGCCTGCGCTACGCCAAACCCGGCATCGGCCTGATCTCGCCGCCACCGCATCACGACATTTACTCGATCGAAGACCTGGCGCAGCTGATTTTCGATCTCAAACAGGTCAATCCCGAAGCGCTGGTGTCGGTGAAGCTGGTGGCGCACGCGGGTGTCGGCACCATCGCCGCCGGTGTCGCCAAGGCTTACGCCGATCTGATCACCATCTCCGGCCACGACGGCGGCACCGGCGCCAGCCCGATCAGCTCGATCCGCTATGCCGGCGTGCCGTGGGAACTGGGCATCGCCGAGGCGCAGCAGACCCTGCGCCTGAACGGGCTGCGCGGGCGCGTGCGCTTGCAGGCCGATGGCGGCCTCAAGACCGGGCTCGATGTGATCAAGGCGGCCTTGCTCGGCGCCGAGAGTTTCGGCTTCGGTACCGCGCCGATGATCGCGCTGGGCTGCAAATACCTGCGTATCTGCCACCTCAACAACTGCGCCACCGGCGTGGCGACCCAGGATGCGCGCCTGCGCAGCGCGCATTTCAACGGTCCGCCGGAACGGGTGATGGCGTTCTTCCGTTTCGTCGCCGAGGAAACCCGCGGCTACCTCGCCGCGCTCGGCGTGCGCAGCATGGACGAACTGATCGGTCGCACCGACCTGCTGCGCGCCGACCTGCCGCCGCAGGGGCGGATCGAGTCGGTCGATCTGTCCGGCCTGCTCGCCGACGACCCCGGCCCGGCGCGCGGCCCGCGGCACTGCGTGCAAGCCAGCAACCCGCCGCGCGATGCCGGTGCGCTCGGCCAGCGCCTGCTCGATGATCTGCGCAGCGCAATCGACAGCGGCAGCGGCGGCGAAGCGAGTTACCCGATCGCCAATCACGACCGCACTGTTGGTGCCCGCGTGTCGGGCTACATCGCCACGCGCTGGGGCAACCTCGGCATGGAGCCGACGCCGGTACAGGTGTATCTGCGCGGTTCGGCCGGGCAGAGTTTTGGCGCCTTCAATGCCGGTGGCCTGCACATGGAGCTGATCGGCGACGCCAACGATGGCGTTGGCAAAGGCATGGCCGGCGGTCGGTTGGTGCTGCGACCGCCGTCCGGCGCGCGCTACGTCGCCCGCGATACCCCGATCATGGGCAATGCCTGCCTGTACGGCGCCACCGGCGGCGAGCTGTACGCTGCCGGCCGCGCCGGCGAGCGTTTCGCAGTGCGCAATTCCGGCGCGATCGCGGTGATCGAAGGCGCCGGCGATCATTGCTGCGAATACATGACCGGCGGCGTGGTGGCGGTGCTCGGCCGCACCGGCCTGAACTTCGGCGCCGGCTTCACCGGCGGCTTTGCCTACGTGCTCGACATGGATCGCGATTTCGTCGATCGCTACAACCACGAACTGATCGATCTGCACCGGCTCTCGCCGGAAGGCATGGAGCAGTACGTGCAGCACCTGCGCGCCCTGCTCGGCGCCCACCACGGCGCCAGCGGCAGCGTATTCGCCGCCGAGGTGCTGGAAGACTTCCGCGATTACCTGAGCAAGTTCTGGCTGGTGAAACCGCGCGCCGCCTCGCTCGAAACCCTGATCGAAACCCTGCGGGAGGCCGCATGAGCACCCGCAACGTGTTTCATTATCTCGAGCATCCGCGCCGGCTGCCGCGCGAGTTGCCGGCAACGGTGCGGGTGCAGGGCTGGAACGAAATCTACGGCAGTTTCGATCCCACCGGTGCCAGCGAACAGGCGGCGCGCTGCATCGATTGCGGCAACCCGTATTGCGCCAATCGGTGCCCGCTGCAGAACGCGATTCCCGAGTGGTTGCGGCTGACCGAGGAGGGCCGCCTGTTCGAAGCCGCCGAGCTCGCGCATCAGACCAACCCGCTGCCGGAAATCTGCGGCCGCGTGTGCCCGCAAGATCGCCTGTGCGAGGGCGATTGCACGCTGGACACCGGATTTGGCGCGGTCACCATCGGCGCGGTGGAAAAATACATCGTCGATTCCGCATTTGCGCAGGGCTGGCGGCCGGATCTGCGCAAGGTGGTGGCCAGCGGTCAGCGCGTCGCGGTGATCGGCGCCGGGCCGGCCGGACTGGCCTGCGCCGATCGCCTCGCACGCGCCGGCATCCAGGCCCATGTGTTCGATCGCCACCCTGAAATCGGCGGCCTGCTCACCTTCGGCATCCCGCCGTTCAAGTTGGAAAAGCAGGTGATCGCAACGCGGCGCGAAGTACTCGAAGCGATGGGCGTGCAGTTCCATCTCGGCACCGAAGTGGACAGCGCGCTGGCTCACGAATTGCTGCGCGACCACGACGCGCTGTTTCTTGGCACCGGCGCTTACACCGCCGTGGACGGCGGCCTACCCGGACAGGATTTGCCCGGCGTGCACAGCGCGTTGCCGTTCCTGATCGCCAACGCCCATCGCATGCTCAGCGGCGATGCCAGCCTCAACGCGCAACAGGCCGGCATGTTGCAGCTCACCGGCCGGCGCGTGGTGGTGCTCGGCGGCGGCGATACCGCGATGGACTGCGTGCGCACTGCAACCCGGCTTGGCGCGGCGGAAGTCACCTGCGTCTATCGCCGCGCGGAAGCCGACATGCCAGGTTCACGCCGCGAAGTCAGCAACGCCCGCGACGAAGGCGTGCGCTTCCTGTTCAACCGCCAACCGCTGGCGATCGCGGGTGACAGCCACGCCAGCGGCGTGCATCTGGTCGAAACCCGGCCCGGCCCGGCCGATGCCTCGGGCCGCCGCCGCGCTGAAGCCATTGCCGGCAGCGAGGTTTGCCTGAGCGCCGACGCGGTGATTCTCGCCTTCGGCTTTCGCGCCAGCCCGGCACCGTGGTTCAACGAGTTCGGCCTGAGCCTGGGCAGCGATGGCCGCGTGCAAACCCAGGGCCGCGCCGGAAACACCAACCTGCGCAAGGTGTTCGCCGGCGGCGACAACGTGCGCGGCGCCGACCTCGTCGTCACCGCCGTGCTCGACGGCCGCGAAGCCGGCAACGCCATTGTCCAGCAGTTGCGCGCGGGTCGCCCATAAACGGGACGGATGCGCATGCCGCGTAACCCGGGGGTTGCGGCCGCACGTCCAAATCCCCGCGCCAACGCTCGGATTCGCCGAAGTCCCGGGTTGCGCGGACCCGTGCTGAAAAACCGCATCAACTGCCGAGCCACTCCACCACGTCGCCGTGCACTGCGGCGAGACCACGATCGAGGGTGGCGAGGCGCCCTTGATGATGGCGTGCCAGGGTTGCGAGATAGGCGTCGGTGACTTGACGGTGACCGAGCAGGCCGTGCCAGGGCACCGCCGAATAATCGAGGTCGTCTGCCCAGAAACGGTGACGGGGGTGTTGCACGAAGCCGGCGAGCACGCTGCCCGCCTGTATCGGCGAGCCGACCGCGCCATGCCGCAGCAACATGCGCAGCAAGGTGCCCTGGGTGATCGGGCAGGTGGCGAACGGGTGCGTCTGGGTGGAGAACCAGCGCACCGCCAGCTGGTGGTGGACATGCGCCTGATCGGCAAGCGCGACCAACACGTTGCCATCGAGCAGGAACGTGATCGGGCTCATTCGTCGTCGAGCGCGGTCACGTCATCCGCCGTGATCGGGCGGCTGGAGCGTACCACCGGCAACCCGGTCTGCGGATGTACGCCATAAGACGGCATCTCACCCTCGGCGACCCCTGCGCTCAGCCCACGCCGAATCAAGTCGGCTACGGTGCGGCTCAGGCTGCGTCCGCTGTGGTGGGCGATGGCAGTAGCGGCGCGATGCAGATCGTCGGGGAGGTCGAGCGTGGTTCGCATCGTTGCATCATGATGCAATGATGCAGTGATGTCAATCCGGTGGCCGTCGCGGAGTCCCGCGGCCTCGCCGTGTCACGGAAGTTTCGCGCACGCGCGTCATGCTCCGCCCATGCGAACGATCCGGATGCGGGCATGATCAGTGTCGAGCAGCGCTTTTTCGAGAAATTTCCCGGGCTCGCCACCGGTCGCCGCCGCGCGCTCAGCCAGCCGATCGTGGATTTGCTGCGGCGGGTGATCTGCGAGCAACAGGTCAGCCTGTCTGCGGCATTGGGCGAGCAGGCGCGCGCCTGGATTGTGCATTATCACCCGCATTTTTATGGCGATAGCGGGCGTTTCGCCCGTGCCCGCAACCCCTATTGCGTACCTGCCGACATCGCTGCGCAGGCGAGCGCGGCATGGCAAGCACAGGACATCAAGGCATCCTTGCTGCGCCTGCGCGCCGCGCTGGCGTCGCGCGATGCGCGCCCTGCCCACCCTGTACAAGCAGTACGTCGATCTGTGCCCGCCCGATGGGGTGCGCTTTCTCGCGTTCGGCGCGGATCCGGCGTTCGGCCATTGCGTCGACGGCCTGATCCGCATCGACCTGGAAACGCTCAAGCCGGTCAAGCGCGCGCGCTACCTGGGCGCGTGAGGGCCGGTACGCGTCCGCAAATCCGTCTGGCCCGATTGACAGCGCGCCGTGTCGGCGCGATTGTGCGCTTCCCGGGTTCAGCCATTGTTGAAGACCGGCGCCGATCAGATCAGGTTGCATGTCGAAAGAGGAATCATGCGTCATACCGGAAGCTGCCATTGCGGTGCAGTCGAAGTGGAAGTCGACGCACCCGAGAATATCGAGGCATACGAGTGCAACTGCTCGATGTGCGAGCGCACCGGTTTTCTCCACCTGATCGTCCCGCGCTCTGCGTTTCGGCTGGTCCGAGGAGAACGCGCGCTTTCTGTCTACACGTTCAACACCGGCGTCGCCAAGCACTATTTCTGCAAGCACTGCGGGTGCAAACCGTACTATGTTCCTCGCTCGAATCCGGATGGGTTCAGCGTGAATGTTCGGTGTCTGCATGGAGCAACCATCAAATCGCTTTCCATTCTTCCATTTGATGGAAAAAACTGGGAAAGTCAGACCGGCAGCCTGGCCCACCTGTCGAAGCAACACGATTGACAGCGCGTCGTGATGGCGTGATTGCGGGTGTCGGGCTTCACGGCCGCGCAGCAGGCTTCACGAAGAATTTCGCCGGCGTGTACCGGCCGCATACCGTTCTTGTGCATGATGTGTTTCCTGGTGTTTCGAGCACCTTGGCTTCGTAGGTCGGCTCAAGCGTAGCGGAGCCGACAGCGATTTCCCGATAGCGCAACGTCGGCTCTGCTGCGCTTGAGCCGACCTACATCCAGGATGTCGTCGAATACGGTGCCTCCCCGCCCAAGGAAGTGTCGATTGGCCGATCAGCTTCCGGCTTCTCCGCTGTCATTGCGAGCCGCCTGTTTCGATGTGGCTGAAACGGCCGGATCCATGAGCCGAAGTGGGCCCATCCCGGTTACCCGAGCCTCCCCCGCGCTACGCGTCACCGCACCGGCCTAACCTGATACCCCACATACTCAAGCGCTGTGATGATGCGGGTGTTGAGCGCGTCGAGACCACCGACGCGTTGCAGCAACGGCGTGACGCGCGCGCGGTCAGCGTCGCTCAGTTGCTGGAAGTACTGCACCGGGCGCTGGAACATCCATTGCGAGTACGGTTGGATCGCGCGGTCGTTGCTGTCGCCTTCCAGGGTAAAACGGTGACGGCCGATCACGCGCGGCAGGGTCTCGCTGCCCGGGTTTGCGCCGCACCACTCGGCGACGGCACGCACGGTGTCCTGCAGCACCGGCGTCTGTTCGCGGAACACGCGGGTGAGCAGTGGCAGCAGGGTGTCCGGGATTTCGTCGTTGGCGAGAAACGCGCCGCTAAGCGGCTGGGGATGCTGCATGCGCTGCACCCAGCGCGCGACGTGCGGCGCGCGTTCGCGCATCAGTTTGCCGGGCGCGGGGTCGCGGTACAGGTGCGCGTACAGCGGGCCGATGAAACCGAAGTCGCCGATGCTGGGGCGGCTGCCGAGCAGAAAATCATGCACGGCCAGGTGCGCGTCGAGCTCGTCGAGGAATCCCTCGTAACTGCGCTCGACCGCGGCGTGCATCGGTTTGCCGATGCCGAAGTAGTGCTGGTACATGCCGCCGAACTTGAATGCCGGCAGCAACCCGATGATCGGCTTGAGCCAGGCCGGCGACTGCGGACGCAGCAGGTCGCCGAACGCGCGCAGGATGGTGCCGAGATTCTGCCGCTTGTACTGCCAGCGATAGTGCATCGCCGGCATCACCAGCCACTCGTCGCCGTACAGTTCCAGCAGCAGGGCGACCAGCCGCTGCGCCGGTGTGTCGGGATACACCGGATGATCGGGAAAGCGTGGTTCCAGTGCGTCGATGATGACGGTGGTGTCCTGCAGGTACTCGCCCTGCGGCGTCAGCACCACCGGGATGATCGGCCGGCCGATCTTCGGCACGATGATTTCGCGGTAGACCGCGAGCGTGGCCAGCCGCTCCTCGAAAGGTATGTCCTTGTAACGCAGGTAGGCGCGCACCTTGCCCGAGTACAGGGACACCTCGGCGCCGTAGAGGACGTAGGGCCGGCTCATGGCGCGCTCCAGTGCATGTTCAGTGACTGCCATCAACGCGTCGTTTGCTGCTGGCGACGCTGTCGTGCATCAGTCGGTCGGTGTAGGCAATGCCGATGGCGGAAAGAATGAATATGGCGTGGATGATGGTCTGCCACATCACTCCGGCGATGGTGACCTTGGAGTCGCCCGCACCCAGCGTGCCCGCTTCGATGAAGGTCTTGAGCAGGTGGATCGAGGAGATGCCGATGATCGCCATCGCCAGCTTCACTTTCAGCACCGATGCGTTGACGTGGCTCAGCCACTCGGGCTGGTCGGGGTGGCGCTCCAGGCCCAGGCGCGAGACGAAGGTTTCGTAGCCGCCGACGATCACCATCACCAGCAGGTTGGAAATCATCACCACGTCGATCAGGCCGAGCACGATCAGCATGATCTGCTGTTCGCCCAGATTCACCGCGTCGTGGATCAGGTGCCACAGCTCCTTGAGGAACAGGAACACGTACACGCCCTGGGCGACGATCAGGCCGAGGTACAAGGGCACTTGCAGCCAGCGCGACCAGAAAATCAGGGTCGGCAGCGGTGCCAGCCGGGTGGCGATGCGGGCTTCGTTCTGGCTCATGGTCAATGGCTCACTTGCGCGACAGCACGGCACCGAGCGCGCAGATCAGGCCGGCGCCAAGCAGCCAGTAACCAAGGCTGCGATCGGCGCGCAGGGCGATGGTTTGCGGCTGTTTGCGGGTGATCGTGAATTGGGTGTCGCCGAGCTTGGCGAGCTCGGTGGTGCGGCTCACGTCACGCGAGAACGAGAACAGCGTCTTGCCCGACAACGGTACCGCGCCGGAACCGATCAGGGCGGCGGCGAGCAGCAAGGCAGCGGCCAGGGATGAAAAAACGGTACGCATGGAATTTTCTCCAGTCTGAAAAAACGCGCGATCAACTCTCGTGCACGCTGACGCCGGGCAGCGACAGCACGTAATCGGCGCCCATCAACAGCGACGGGGTGTAGTACCCAGGCTCCGGCTTCGCGCCGTCGAGCAAACGCTGCACGATGCCCAGCGCGGCGGTGACGGTGAGTTCGTAGCCATTGGGTGTGCGCAACTGCCGGCGCAGGGCACGGCCCTCGCTGTCGAATACTTCACCCCACACCGTGCAGCCGGTCTTGTCGCGGGTGCTGGCCGATGGGCCGCGCACCTTTTTCGCGACCTGTGCCTTGAGAAAATTCTGCACCGGTTTCAGACCGAGCAGCGGGCGCAGCCAGCGCATGCGCTGCAACCGGCGCACGGTGGCTGGCGGCACGCTCATGTACACCTCGATGTTGCCGATGCCGGTGGAGACATGGGCGGTGTAGACATCGCCCCAGGGGATGGTCATCGCGGTGCGCTGCTCGCCATCGCGGCTGAACATGCGCGCCTTGTACGCCAGCGGCACCGATTTGAGCTCACCGTTTTCACGGATCATCCCGCCTTTGCCCAGGCCCTCGACACTGGTCTTGGCGGTGCCGGGGCTGGGCCCGCCGCCGGCATCGAAGGCCAGCACCAGCGCTCGCGCATCGGGCATGCGCGCCTTGAGCTGCGCTGCGAGGCAATCGGTCGGCACCACATCGAAGCCGGTGCCGGGGATCACCACGATGCCGGCGCTACGCGCACGCATGTCCTGCGCATGGCAATGCGCGAACACTGAAATCTCGCCGGTGATATCGAGGTAGTGCGCGCCGGCGGCCAGGCAGGCTTCCAGCATCGGCGCGCTGGTGGCGGAAAATGGCCCGGCGCAATGCAGTACCAGACCGATGCCGCTAAGCCCGGCCTTGAGCCCGTCGCCGGCCTGCAACGAAAACACGCGCGTCGGCAGACCGTATTGCGCGGCGAGCGCGTTCAATTCGGCGCCGTTACGGCCCGCCAGCACCGGGCGCAGGCCGCGCTTCACCGCTTCGGCCACCATCATGCGCCCGGTATAACCGTTGGCGCCGTAGATCATCCATTGCATATCGGCTCGTTGCGGGTGGGAATGATAAGGAATTGCCGGCGTTCGGCGGCGGCGAACACCGCATCGGCAACAGTATCGAGCGTGTCGGGTGAGGCGGTCATCATTTTTTCCGCGAACGGCTTCATCTTCGCGTTGCCCTGCCAGCTTTCCAGCAGGTTGGTCTTGAAGAACGCCGGGCACAGCACGCTGACCGCAATGCCACGGCCATGCAATTCGGCGCGCAGTTGCTCGGACAAGGTCACCACGGCGGCCTTGCTGACGCCGTAGGTCATGATGTTGGGTGCCCCGGCGAGGCCGGCAAACGAGGCGGTGTTGATGATCTGGCCGCGCCCGGCCGCGAGCATCGCCGGAAGAAACGCCTGGCAACCGCGCACCACGCTGAGCACGTTGATATTGATCAGGCGATGCCATTCGTCCATGTCGGTACCGATCAGCGGTCCGCCGCTGGCGATGCCGGCATTGTTGATCAACACATCCAGCGCGCCCGGCCAGCGTTCGCCGACAGCGGCCTGCATCGCCTGGAAGCTGTCGTCATCGCCAACATCCACCGCCAGCGCGAAATGCCCCTGCCCCGGCAGGGCGGCGACCGTTTCCGCGGCGCGCCCGGCGTGGATGTCGGCACAGGCAATGGCGCAGCCTGCTGCCGCGTAACGCTCGGCCAGCGCGCGGCCGAGGCCACTGCCGGCGCCGGTAATCAGGACACGACGTTGTGACATGGGTGGATTCCGAGGGCTATGTTAGGCTCCCGAGCATAGCAAGCTGCGGCCCTCTTTCCGTACCAAGCGAGCACTCCATGAGCGAAAACCTGTTCAATCTCGGCGGCAAAACGGCCCTGGTCAGCGGCGCATCGCGCGGCATCGGCGAAGCCATCGCGCAGTTGCTGGCCGCCCACGGCGCGCATGTAATCTGCACCTCGCGCAAGGTCGAGGGCTGCCAGCAGGTGGCCGACGCGATCGTCGCCAGCGGCGGTTCGGCGCAGGCGCAGGCACTGCACATCGGCGATCCGGCCGCCATCGAGGCGCTGTTTGCGCAGCTCGAAGGCGACGACCGCAGCCCGGACATCCTGGTCAACAACGCCGCCGCCAACCCCTACTTCGGGCCGATGATCGACATGGATCTGGCGACCTACGAGAAAACGGTCGAGGTCAATCTGCGCGGCTATTTCTGGACCTGCGTGCAGGCCGCGCGGCGAATGAAGGCCAAGGGTGGCGGCGCCATCGTCAACGTCGCCTCGGTCACGGCATCCGCGCCAATGCGGTTTTGCCCGGCCTCACCGACACCAAGTTCGCCTCGGCGCTGACCGGCAACCCGCAGATCATGAAGATGATGCTCAGCCTGATTCCGCTGGCGCGCATGGCGCAGCCCAATGAAATCGCACCGGCGGTGCTGTTTCTGGCGTCGCCGGCAGCGGCCTACATCACCGGCACCACGCTGGCGGTGGATGGCGGGTATCTGGCCTGAGGATTCTGCGGGCAGTTTGGCGACAGCTTGAGGCAGGTCGATTGCTTCGCAACACCGGCTGCGCCAGTCTTGGTCTCGACCGCTTCGCGTTTACGCGGGGCTTCGCCCCGACGCTGCGCTCGGTCGCCCACAGGGTGGGCTCCTACAAAGAAGCAGCGGCGCTCACCTGTAGGAGCCCACCCTGTGGGCGACTCCTACAAAGAAGCAGCGGCGCTCACCTGTAGGAGCCCACCCTGTGGGCGACCTGCCAGAGTGATCGAAGCGCGGTCGCGGCTGGAGCAGCGTATCCTGTCACGATGTTTGCGCGTTTGTGACAAAGGAGGAACGCCATGCGTTTTGTCATCGGATTGTTGCTGTGGACCTTGCTGCTGGTGCTCGCCTGGCCGCTGGCGCTGCTGATACTGGTGCTGTGGCCGCTGCTGTGGCTGCTGTCGATCCCGTTTCGCATCGTCGGCGCATTGATGGAAGCGTTGCTGGCGCTGGTTCGTGCGGTGCTGTTTCTGCCCGCGCGCCTGCTCGGCGGCGATGTGCGCTGAGGCGGTTGGCGTTATGCACCTTGACTGCACCGCGCATTCATCTGCTGTGAGGATCAGTTGCGGTGGCTCTGAATAGTCGGCCAGGCTCTCTTCGGGATGGTCTGGCCCGTTGTTTAGCAGCGCTCCACTCGGCACTGGAAACAGTTGAACTTCGATCGGATGTGAACATACGCCACTTCCGGCGCGCTCAGAATTTTCGCGGCCACCACAGTCAGTTCATCGCCTGGTACCACACTGCCGGTCTCATAGCGAATCCAGTCGTCGTGTCCGTAGCCCCGTATGAGCGCAGGCTGAAGGAATGCAAACCATCCGGGCAGCTTGTCGCTCTCGTAGCGTTCGCAGTTTTTTGCGTGAAAAAAGATTGGGCCAACTTCGGCATATGGGTGGAGTCGGGTGAAGGGACGGTAGGCGAGAACGAGCTTCTGCTCGCCTTCGGCGATGATCTCAAGACAATGCCGGCATGGGTTGGCGGTTCCCACGGCCAACTGCCGATCCGCGACTTGCCCGTTTGCGTCGAGGCCACCGTCTCGAATCGCCTCCACATACTCGGTGTCAATGCCACGAACAATAATTTCCATCACGCTTCTCCAAGGGCAGCCTGAGCCGCGACGGGGACCATTTCACCAACAAACCGTGGGTGGCGCTCGCCAGTTTCGGCCATGTCAGTGACCGGCGCAGCGTCACGAAACGACGCGTAACCCTTCGCTCGAGCCGGCCCGCTCCGGCAAAGCAGATCGGCCGCCTCGCCTGCACGGTCGGCTCAGCGCAAACTGTTGAATTTCGTTCCCATCCGGTTCCGCGATACCATTTGCCCGACCCGGCAACCCAGGCATCACCCCGATGAACACGGCCAAGTCAGAAGTCACCGAGATGCTCAGTGTTCTCCCCGAGAATTGCAGTCTTGAGGACATCCAGTACCACCTGTATGTGCTTGAGAAGATAAATCGTGGCCTCGATCGGATAGAGACGGAAGGTACGATTCCACATGCCGAGGCAAAAGAGCGCCTGAAGCGATGGCTCACGGACTAGTCTGGTCGCCCGAGGCGCTGGAAGACGTTGAGCAAATCACCGCGTACATCGCTCGCGACTCTGAGTGGTATGCCCAAGCGGTAGTGAGGCACTTGGTTGAAGCGGCGGAGTCCCTCCACGAGTTGCCCAATCGCGGCCGAGTTGTCCCCGAGGTGCAGCGGGAAGCGTTCCGAGAGATATTTGTTGACAGCTATCGGCTCATCTATCGGGTAGAGGCGACAC
>PGZC01000041.1:0-25370 GCA_002839995.1 Gammaproteobacteria bacterium HGW-Gammaproteobacteria-4
AGCAACGCTGAACGCGCCGCCGCTGCATAGGCCATCGCCCTCAGCAAGGGGACATTTCTGAATTGCTCAAAAGGGGACATTTCTGCTTTGGGTTGACATCGTGCTGGCGAACACGGGGCACCCACGTTTTGTTCTGTCGCCGACCCCAGAAAGCGGGTGTCCAAGTCATCCGGGTGTCCAAGTCATCCGCTCGTGATCTGACACGCGTCGCTCCCTCCTCGTTGGCAGAGCCAGCCTTCACCGCGTAGCGCCACTTCGCTTGCGCGACCCGCGTCGCGGTGGGACGATTGCACCATCCGAGCCGCCGGCTTCACGCGATGCTGCAACGGGTGTCGCCAAGGTAACGAGGAGAGTCGCCTTGCCCGAAATCAGTCGGTTTCTGGGGATCATCATCGTCATGTACTATAACGACCACGCCCCACCGCACTTCCATGCCAGGTACGGCGATGTCGAGGCGGTCATCGCGATAGATTCCGGTGTAGTCGTCGAAGGGCGCTTGCCCCCGCGCGTACTGGGGCTGGTACAGGAATGGCGCGAACGTCACCACGCGGAACTGACCGAAGACTGGCGCCTCGCGCGCGAGCGCAAGGCGCTCAATCGCATCAACCCGCTGGAGTAGGTGCATGTTGCCAAAACTGCAAGACGCGACGTATCGAGGCGGCTACCGCATCGCGTTGAAGTTCGCCGACGGTGTTGAGGGCGAGATCGATCTGGAAGCCGAACTCTGGGGCGACATGTTCGAGCCGCTGAAGGACAAAGCGCGGTTCGCGGAAGTCGTGTTCGATTCCGAACTGGGAACCATCGTGTGGCCCAACGGTGCAGACTTCGCGCCGGAATTCCTGTACCAGTCGCTTCGTCCGGGCTATGTTCTCAAAGCCGTCGCAGCCCCGGTCATCGTTTGACCCAGGGTCACAAGCTGGAACTGCACGTGGCGATCTGCCTCGGCGCTCGGAAAGTTGGCGTCCACGTGTTTTCCGGTGTTTTTCCAGGCGCTCTCCACTGGATGCGCGTTAGCGCATCGACGGCTTCGGGCGACTGGCCTGCATGCTTTTGCGCGCCAGCCGCGTCGCGTCGCGCAAGCGCTCAATGGTTGCGACCTTCTCCGGCCAGGCCAGCGCTCGCGCCTTCATCCACGAAGCAGCCTTGTCGGCCAATACCCGGTCAATCAGGGGTTTGATGCGATCCATCTTCATCTCCTTTCGGCCAATTCAACACCTTGGCCGTTCGGTCCTGCAACTGGTAACGCGCCAGCAACCGTTCAAGCGCCATGAGTGCCTCACGCATTGGAATGTCCTTGAATGGCGTCGGCGACGTTCAAAAAGTGGACGCCAAATATCACGGCATCCAAATCTGCGGCGTTGGTGTCAGAACGTGGGTGTCCAGGTCTTTCAGGGAAGCTCTGAACAACCGCCATCTGCCGTCATTGCGAGCGTTCAAGCCTTTAGCCGCGAGGCCGAAGGCCGTGGCGGGAAGCAATCCAGTTCTTTGTTTTTCCGAACACTCTGGATTGCTCTAAGGGACTCCGATCCGCTATGGCCTGAAGGCCATGCGGAATCGTATGCCACGTCGCTTCGCTCCTCAATGACAGCTTGTTCAGAGCATCCTTAGCCGCGGCTTGAATGGATTGTTGTTGAACCGCGCATCATTGCTCACCGTAGCGGAACTTGTATATGAGGCGTCGAAGTCCGGCGTTGCCGAAAACCAACCAAGCTCCCAGTCCCAGTTCAAACGCTGTAGCAGCCATTGAAGCAACCTGATCGGGCGCCAACTCGAAACCCGATTCCTGAGTTTGTTGTTTGGCCCGCACCAACAAGGTGAGCCAATAGGCTGAATCTATGGCGCCCTGGGCAAGGATCCATACGCCAATGAGTGTGAGCCCGAGTGAGAGGCCGATGGAGGCGCTGATTGCTTGTTCAGACCGCGGTTCCGTCATGACTGGCAATAGGTTGCGGGCGATCGTCAGCGGGAAGAACCAGAGGACCGCGCAGATTGCCAGGCTCACCAAGAGGAATAGCGCAAACAGCCATGCCCAGGCAACGCCTTGATCGTGTGACAGTGTTTGGACGATTATGGGAATCTGCACGACAGCTTTGAAGCCAATGTACACGGCGAAAAGCCGGGCAGCGATGGCTACGTAGTCCTCTCGACTCACGACATTCCCCCTATTCGCGCTACACCAGATTCAGCCCCGCATCCGGGGCGTTGCACCGCATCGTCTGCCACAGTTGGCTCTGGGTCAAGCCGATTCCGTTTGCTGCAACAACCACTTGGATGAAGGCGCCACGAGCAATCAGATCGCCGCAACATGCAGTATCGCGATGGTGAGGACGCAAAACGTTACGCCACCGGAATCGGGGGCGTAGCGGGTTCGTGACGACTGCGGCAATCCATCTGGCTGGCCAGTTACGGATACGCCCTCGGCAACGGCCCGGCGGCGCGCAGGTAGCGGTCGCGCAGCAGCGTTTGCCGCGATTGCATCGGCATCGCGTTGCCGCCGAGCCAGATCTGGCGGGCGGTGCTGCTCACGTCGAGCGGGTCGCCGGACCACAGCACCAGGTCGGCCAGTTTGCCGACCTCGATGCTGCCGATGCGATCGCTCACGCCGAGTGCTTTCGCCGGCACCGAGGTGAGCCCGGCGAGACCGGCTTCCCAGGGCAGGCCGTTGGCGACGGCGTTGCCGGCGAGCTGGCGAATCTTGCGTGCGTTGTGCGAGGCATCGCCACCCTGGCTGAAACCGACCGCGACCCCGGCGGCGTGCAGGCGGGCGGCGTTTTCGAGGCTGGCGCCGAGGCTGTCGAAGCTGCCGGGCAGGTTTTCCAGGCCATCGATCAACACCGGCACCCTGGCGGCGGCGAGTTGCCTGGCTACCACCCAGCCTTCGGCGGCACCCACCAGCACGATGTCGAGCTTTTCGTGCTGGGCGATGTCGATCACACGCAGGATGTCGGCGGCGCGATCAACACCGATCAAGACGCGGCCGTGGCCGAGATAACCGGCCATGGCAGCGCGCCCGGCCGGCGTCAGCAGGGTGTTGGCGCTGCCCGCCGGTGCCGCGCTGCGGGCTTCGGCGATGGCCTGCGCCAGCAGCATGTATTCGCCGGCGCGCGAGTTGCCGCTGAGCACCGCGAGGTTGCCGCCGAGATTGATGAACAATGCGCGTTGCCCGGCAAACGGGGCGTCGAAACTGCCATCGAGCCGCACCAGACCACCCTGGCCGGCGATGATCGAACCGCCGGGTGCAGTGCCGGCGGCAAGCTGGGTGAAGCTCAGGCCGCCCATGCGCGCCACCGGCAGCAGGCTGGAGCGCGGGTTGTAGGCCAGGGTGACATCGAACTCGGGCCGCATCTGTGCGGCTTGCGGCGGGATGGCGCCGAATGCCAGCGCGGTGTCGTTGGCGCTCGGCTCGGCGGAAACCTCCTCGATGCCGATGCCGGTGATGCCGGCGAACAGGCCCGGTGTCAGCGGCGCACCGTCGGCATCGACGATGGCGATGCCGGCCGGCGTCGCGAGTTGAGGCCCGATGGCGCGGATCACGCCGCCCTGCACCAGCACATCGGTGTGGTTCAAGGTGCCGGCAGCGGCGGCGGTGTGGACGGTGGCGTTGCGAATCAAAATGTCCTGCGCCATCGCAAACGCGCTGGCGGCGAGCAGGGTAATGGCGAGGATGCCTTGCGCGATGCGGTTCATGGCGAGACCTCCTGGCCGAGCATGAAGTCCGAAACCGGTTGCCGGGCCGGATCGTCGCGGTCGTATAGCAGGGCGCCATCGACGAACACTTTTTCGGCCTTGGCGTACACGCTGAACGGGTTGCCGCTCCACACCACCACATCGCCCATCTTGCCGGCTTCCAGGGTGCCGGTGCGATCGAGCACGCCGAGTGCGCGCGCGGCATTTTCGGTGAGCCAGCGGATCGCGCGTTCCGGCGCGATCGCGATGCCGGCGCGATCGGCGCTGGCGATCACTTTCGCCGCTTCCTGATTCAGGCGCTGGATGCCTTCGGGAGAATCCGAGTGCACGATGGCGCAGCCGCCGTCGGGGCGGTCGACCAGCGCGATGTTTTCCTCGATGCCGTCGTACGCTTCCATCTTGAAGCCCCACCAGTCTGCCCAGAGCGCGCCGCAAATGTGCTCACTCGCCAGCACGTCGGCCAGCTTGTAGGCTTCCACGCCGTGGTGGAACGCGGCGATGGTGAAGCCGAACTCGGCGGCCAGATCGATCATGTTGGCCATCTCGTCGGCGCGATAGCAGTGGATGTGCACCTGGATGTCGCCCTTGATCGCGCCGGCCAGCGTTTCCAGGCGCAGGTCGCGCTTTGGCGCTTTGGCGGGCTCGGCCTTTTTATCCTTGCCGGCCTTGGCAGCGGCCTTGTCGTAATCGGCCCACTGCTGGATGTAGTCCTGTGCTTCGATAAACGCGGCGCGATAGCCGGCCATGTTGCCCATGCGCGTCATCGGCGCCTGCATGCGGGTGCCATAGACGCGCTTGGGGTTTTCGCCGCAGGCCATCTTCAGGCCATGCGGGGCATCGGGAAACTTCATCGCCTGCATGGTGGTGGCCGGCACATTTTTCAGCGTCACGCCGCGGCCACCGATCAGGTTGGCCGAGCCGGGCAGTATCTGCATGCTGGTGATGCCGCCCGCAAGCGCCTTCGCAAAACCCGGGTCCTGCGGCCACACCGCGTGCTCGGCCCAGACTTGCGCGGTCACCGCCGCGGTCACTTCGTTGCCATCGGCGCTGGCATCGACGCCTGGGCTGGCGTAAACGCCCAGGTGCGAATGCACATCGATCAGGCCGGGCGTCACCCATTTGCCGTTGGCATCGATCTCGATGGCGTCGGCCGGCGCCTGCAGCCCGGTGCCGAGCGCTTGCACCTTGCCATCGCGCAGCAGCACATCGGCGTTGTCCAGGCGCTGGCCGTTGCCGATCAACACGGTGGCGTGGCGCAGCACGGTGGGCGCGGATGCGATCGGTTGATAGGTGCCTGGGAAAGGCGCGGCGGCGAATGCCGGCACGGCCAGCAAGATGCTCGATGCAGCAACAACGGCAAGACGCATGGTGCTTTCCACGGTGCTCTCCATGAGGCGAAACACGGAAGGTATCGGTTTGCCGGTGCGATGCCAAGCTGCGGCGCATTACAATGCAGGCAAACAACGAGAGAAAAACATGAAGACGAAACAGGAAATCGTGACCAATTGGCTGCCGCGCTACACCGGCGTGGCGGTGGAAGAATTCGGCGAGCATGTGCTGCTGACCAACTTTGGCGGCTACCTCGACATGTTCTGCAAGCTCACCGGCGCCGTCGTGCAGGGCGCGGATCGGCCGATGCCGAGCGCTACTCACGATGGCATCACCATGATCAACTTCGGTATGGGCAGCGCCAACGCCGCGACGGTGATGGATCTGCTCACCGCCTACGAACCCAAGGCGGTGCTGTTTCTCGGCAAATGCGGCGGGCTCAAGCGCAAGAACGAGTTGGGCGATCTGATCCTGCCGATTGCCGCGATCCGTGGCGAGGGCACGTCCACCGATTACTTGTTGCCGGAAGTGCCGGCGCTGCCGGCGTTCGCATTGCAACGCGGCGTTTCCACCATGATCCGCGACCTCGGCCACGATTACTGGACCGGCACGGTGTACACCACCAACCGCCGGGTCTGGGAACACGACGAGGACTTCAAGGAATACCTGCGCAAGCTGCGCTGCATGGCGATCGACATGGAGACCGCGACGATCTTCTCGGTCGGCTTTGCCAACTCGATTCCGTCAGGCGCGTTGCTGCTGGTGTCGGATCAGCCGATGATCCCGGAAGGCGTGAAAACCGAAGCGTCCGATCGCAAGGTCAGCGATGGCTTCGTGGAAGCGCATATCACCATCGGCATCGAGGCGCTCAAGCTGGTGCGCCGCCACGGCAAGAGCGTGAAACACCTGCGCTTCGATTGAGCGGGGTCGTGTGGGTTGCGGCCGGGCGCAACGCGCCGGCCGCAACTACCAGATAAAGCTCAGCGAGATCAGATCGGCCGTGCCATCGGCAACGCGGACCTTGCATTGCACGGTCTGCCTGGCTTCGTCGGTCATGCCGGGGCTGATGGTGATCGGGCCGGACAACATCACCAGGCCGTTATCGGCAACGGTGACGCTTGCCCGCAATGCGTCCTTGTCGAGCGTGAATGTCTTGTCGGTGAACTTGTCCGCCACTCCGTCGCTGCAGGCTTTTACCGCTAGCGACGCGTCGTCGGTTGCGGCGCAGCCGACCAGAAACATTGCAACCAGAGCCGCGATTGTCGCTGCCTGCCATTTCATGGCGCACCTCCATTGGCGTTGAAGTCCCCTCCGAGCGGCCGCACGCGGCCACCGACCACAACCGGCACGCGGCAATTACCGCGTACCACGGCGTACGTTAGCGTATTTACTCCAATTTCGCCAATTGGCTGCGTTGCGTCGGGTTCGGGACGAGCGGGCATGGGCCGGCAACGGCGATGCGTCGCACAGCGGCTCGGGGTGGACTTGCCCGGGCCATCCCGGGTTGCGTGTCAGCGTAAAAACGGCGCGACCTGCTCGGCCCACAGCGCGTAGCCGGCGGTATTCAGGTGCAACCCGTCGGGTCCGAACAATTCGCTGCGCGCATTGCCATACCTGTCGAGCATCGGCGTGAAAACGTCGATGTACGCGATGCCATCTTCGCTCTCGGCGAATCGCCGTATCCGCATGTTGGCGTCGCGTGCACCAGCCATCAGGTGCGCACGCGCGGGGCTGGGCTTGATCGCAATGAACGCGATGGCGAGCTTCGGCCGGGTGCTGCGCAGCCGTTCGACGAGGCTGATGAAATCGGCGGCGACCTGCGCCGGCAGCAATCCTTCGGCAAGATCGTTGTCGCCGGCGTAGATCACGGCCTGGCGCGGCTGATAGCGCAGGACGAGTTGCTCGGCCAGGCGATCGACATCGGCGAGACGCGAGCCGCCAAAGCCGCGGTTGAGAATGCCCGGGTTCGAGAAGACGTGATTCAGATCCGGCCACAGGCGGATCGATGAACTGCCGACGAAAACGATCGGCGCATTCGACGGTGTTGTCGCCCGATCCTCGGCAGCGAAACGATCGAGATCCGCTTGCCATGGCTCTTCATGAGCGCACACCGGCTGCAGGGCAACCGACAGAAGCAGCGTCAGTGCCAGCAAAGCCCGGTGTGTCAACGGCGCCATTTTTGTCCAGCATCCGTGCGGGCGGCGATCAAGCACGGCGAATGGCCGCGGCGCGACGCTTGCCGGCCGATGGCGCCGCCGTCGTGTCGCGCTTGACAAGCGGCGCATCAAAAATCTGCAGTTGTGCCTTGGGCACTTTCGTAGCCGTGCCGTTGTCCTTGATCGCGTCCAGCAACATCAGCGTTGCCTGCTTGCTCATGTGCGATATCGGCTGGTGCACGGTCGTCATCGCCGGCCAGACCTCGCGCGATACCGGAGTGTCGTCGAAGCCGACGATTGACAGTTGCTGGGGAATATCCACCCCGCGCTCGTGTGCGACCTGGAGCACGCCGGCTGCCATTTCGTCGTTGCTGGCGAAAACCGCGGTGGGCATTGCCGACATGCCGACGAAATATTCGCCCGCCGAACGACCCGATTCGAAGGTGAAGCGGCCATCGACAACCAGCTCTGGCTCCAGCGCGAGCCCGGCGCGTTCCAGCCCATCGCAATAACCCAGGTACCGCGCCATGCTGGCGCCGTGGCCCGGATCGCCCATCACGAATCCGATGCGTCGATGTCCGAGTTCAAGCAGATATTCGACCACTCGGGTTGCGGCGTGGCGCTCATTGATGGCCACGCCCAGGCCCGGCCTGCCGTCCATCGGCGATAGCCGCACGAAAGGCAGGGCCATGTCTTCCAGTGCCGTCAGCAACGCCGGCACATCGCCGACCGGCGGGATCAGGATCAACCCGTCGACGCGCGATTGCCGCGCAAAGTCGGTGGCGCTGCGAACCAGGTCGGGTTCGTCCGGCGAACACAGGTGCATCGCCAGGCCGTATCCCGACTCTCGGCAGGCCTCGAGCAGGCCCGATAGCACATGGAACAAATAGTTCGGGCTCGGGTTGTTGTAGACCAGTCCGACCATGTGCGAACGGCGGCCGGCGAGTCCTCGCGCAGAGAGGTTGGGCAGATAGTCCAGTGCCTTGACTGCCTTGAGCACCCGTTGCTGGGTTGCCGCGCGCACGTTTGGCTCGCGATTGAGCACGCGCGATACCGTCTTGATCGATACACCGGCCAGCCCGGCGACCTCGTCAATCGTGGCCTCGCCTTTTGCGCGCCTGCTTTTTTTGACTGTCACGCCGGCTCCTCATGTTCGCGCCAGGGCTCGGAATCGACATTTTCCGCGATCCGCTCCAGCTCCGTAGGTCAACGCGTCAAACCGTCGCTCGTGCGTCGAAACGCCCCTGCACAGGCAGTCGGTTCGGGCCAATGGTAGGAGTTTTTTGACAGCGTTGTAAACCGTGCCATCCATCGTTGCCGGGTAAATTGTCGGGGTCGGCTGCATGCCACGTCACGCAGGTAGACAGATGTTTCAACATATGATGTTGAAAAAACTAACAAAATAAGCATTAGCGGCTGATTGCATCGAGCGGTGCCATCGGTCGCGCGTCGGCATGTGACGTGCCGTGAGCGACGTTTTTTTGCCAATATCGACACCGCTATTGTCAGCGCTGTCATTTTGCGCTAAGGTCAGCCCACGCTCCTGTCCGAGCCTGCGCCGGCTGGCCGGCAACTCCGGGTCGGGGCTTGTTGTTTGGGCAGGTACACAACGCTCGTCCGGCTACCGGAGCCGTCGGAGGGGTGAGCATCGGAACCGGTCGTTTCCGCTGCAATCGGCTCTGAAATACCCTTTGGGAGGGGATCGTGGCAAACATAGAGAAATCACGTGGCCGCGTTGTGGCGGCCGAGCAGGTCGAGTTGCGCAGGAGTTGCCTTTCGGTGGCTTGTGCGATAGCGCTGTACGCCGGTGGGGCCAGTGCACAGGAGCCGTCCATTGCTGCACTGACGCCCGGCTCGGCTGCGGTGGTTGCCGGTGCGCAGGCCGTTGGCGCCGCGCAGGATCCGACCGACGACGCAGCGGAGCTGGACGCCAAGGACAAGAAAGCCAAATCCGGGGCCGACAAGGATGATGGCAACGCAAACGCGACCACGCTGGACGAGGTGCGCGTGACCGGCATCCGCTTTTCGGTTGCCAAGTCGCTGGAGCTCAAGCGCGAATCCAACTCCATCGTCGAAGTCATCTCGGCCGAGGACATCGGCAAGTTGCCCGACACCAGCATCGCCGAATCGCTGGCGCGCGTGCCCGGCCTGGCAGCGCAGCGCACCGATGGCCGTGCCCAGCAGATCGCGATCCGCGGCCTGTCGCCCGATTTCGCCGGTACCCTGCTCAATGGCCGCGAGCAGACCAGCGCCGGCGACAACCGCGGCGTCGAGTTCGATCAGTATCCGTCGGAATTGATCAACGGCGTGACCATCTACAAGACGCCCGATGCACTGCTGATCGGCCAGGGGCTTTCGGGTACGGTGGATCTGCACACCATTTCCCCGCTCGCGGTTGGCGAGCGGCGCGTGGTGGTCAACGCGCGCGGCGAGAACACCTCGTTCGGCAAGCTCAACGACGGCTCGGATTCCACCGGATTCCGCGCCAGCGCCTCGTATATCGACCAGTTTGCCGACGACACCATCGGCGTGGCCATTGGTTATGCCCACCTCGATTCGCCGTTCCAGGAAAAACACTACAAGGCATGGTGGTGGGCCGATACCAGCGCCTTTGGTGTGCCCATCGCCGGGCAGCCGGCGGACACGGTTGCGCTGATGGGCGCTGAAGCGTGGGCGCGCTCGCGCGATCAGGTGCGCGACGGCGTGATGGCGGTGCTGGAGTTCCAGCCCAACGACGATCTGCACAGCCAGATCGACCTGTTCTACTCGCATTTCGACCAGAAGGAGATCATGCGCGGCTTGATGTGGTCGCAGGACCCGTGGACCGGCAACAACGTATTCGTTACCGGCGCGCAGACCACGCCGTTCGGTAATGTGGATGTCGTCACCGGTGGCACGATCAACAACATCGAGCCGATCGTGCGCAACGACTCCAACCGGCGCAAGGACGACATCTACTCGGCGGGCTGGAACACCACCTACAAGTTCACCGAGCTGCTGACCGGTACCCTCGACCTGAGCTGGAATCGCACCGAGCGTACGCAGTCCAATCTGGAGACCACCGCCGGGCTGGCAGGCTTGTCCGCGTTTGGTTTCAATCTGCCGGTGGGTGCTGGCTTCCCGACCTTTGATGTCGGTGGCGCCGACTTTACCGACCCGTCCGCCGTGTTGCTCAGCGATCCCGCAGGCTGGGGCCGCGACGGGCGCCTGGAAAACCCGGTTCAGAACGACGAAATCAAGGCGGCGCGCTTCACCCTGCGCCGCGACTTCATGGAAGGGCCGTTCAGCGGCGTCGATATCGGCTACAACTACACCGAGCGCGACAAGAAGAAAACCTCGACCGTTTTCTTTGCCAACCTGCTCAATGGTCGCACTCCGGTTGCGGTAGCCGCTGGCGATTTGCTCAATCCGACCGATCTCGACTTTGTCGGCATTCCCGGGGTACTGGCGTTCGATCCACGCGCCGGTCTCGACAAATACTACACGCTGACCCAGAACCTGAGTTCGGACGATTTGCGCAAGGACTTCACCGTCTCCGAGCGCATCCACACCGCGTACAGCAAGTTCGACATCGACACCAGCCTGAGCAATAGTGTCGCGTTGCGCGGCAACATCGGCGTGCAGGTGGTGTTCACCGATCAATCGTCGCGAGCGTTCAACATCGACAGCCGCAGCGGCACCGCGGTCGGCGATCTGAATCGTGGCGCCAAATACACCGACGTGTTGCCGAGCCTGAATCTGGTGTTCGACTTCGGCGATAACTGGTTCACCCGTTTCGGCGCGGCGAAAACCCTGGCACGCCCGCGCATCGACGATTTGCGTGCGGCAGCGTCGGCCGGTGTCAACCCGGCCACGAAGCAATGGAGCGGAAACGGCGGCAACACCGACCTGCGGCCATGGCGCGCCGATTCGCTGGATCTGTCGCTCGAAAAATATTTCGGCGAGAACAGCTACGTCGCGCTCGCCGGCTTCTACAAGTGGCTGGACAGCTATATCTTCAATCAGTCCCTGCCGTTCGATTTCACCGGTTTCGTCAACACCGACAACTCGACCGTGCCGGTGTCCAACATCGGCACCTTCAGCGGGCCGGCCAACGGCACCGGCGGCTGGCTGCGCGGCGGCGAGTTCAGCACCGCGTTGTCGGGCGAGCTGTTCAGCGATGCGCTGTCCGGTTTCGGTGTGCAGTTCAGCACCTCGTATACCGACAGTTCGGTCGCGCCGGAAGGACCGGGCAGCAACGAGAATCTGACCTTGCCCGGGCTTTCCAAGTGGGTGGCCAGTGGCACCGTGTACTTCGAAAAATCGGGCTTCACCGCGCGCTTTGGTCATCGTTATCGCTCCAGCTTCCGCGGCGAGATCACCTCGATCTTTGCGCAGCGCACCTTTACCCGCGTGCTCGCGGATCGGCAAAGCGATCTGCAGTTGAGCTATGCCTTCCCCGAGAGTTCATCGCTCGGCGGGCTGACGGCGCTGGTGCAGATCAACAACCTGACCAACTCGGCGTTCAAGACACGGCAGGACGGCAACTTCCAGGGTGGCGGCCCGTCGGCTCCGTTGGAGACCAACACGTTCGGGCGGCAGGTACTGGCTGGCTTCACTTACACGTTCTGAGTCATGATGCAGGCGCCGGCAACACTGCCGGCGCCGACCCGGATGGAGATTGCCCAAGTCCTGGATCGCTCCGTGCGCATGATGCCGATGGCGCGCGCAGTCCCACGCATACGGAGCTGCAATGATTACGCCACGCATCCTGCTGACCGCAATTCTGTCGTTGGCGACGCTCGCTGGCTGTGGCCAACACACCGCGATGCCAGCAACCGATGCTGTTGTCGTCGAAACGCCGCCGAGTGACTGGCCACGCCTCACCAGCGCCGTGCAGCGCGATTCCGCGCTGGAGACACGCGTACACGAGATCGTGGCCGGAATGACTCTGGCGCAGAAGATCGGCCAGATGACGCAGGCCGAGATCAAGTCCATCACCGCCGATCAAGTGCGTCAGTACTACATCGGCTCGGTGCTCAACGGCGGCGGCTCATGGCCGGGCGGCAACAAGCAGGCCAGCGTCGGCGATTGGCTTGCGTTGGCGGAAAGCTATCGCGACGCCTCGCTGCACACCGATGCCACTACCCCGATCCCGATCATCTGGGGCACCGATGCGGTACACGGCCATGGCAATGTGCTCGGCGCGACACTGTTTCCGCACAACATCGGCCTTGGTGCTGCCAATGACCCCGCGTTGATCGAGGCCATCGCGGCAGCGACCGCTCGCGCGGTGCGCGCGACCGGTATCGACTGGGTATTCGCGCCGACGCTGGCGGTTGCCATGAACCATCGTTGGGGCCGCAGCTACGAGAGCTTCGGTCAGGACGCGGAGTTGGTACGCCGTTACGCGCATGCCTACGTGCGTGGCATGCAGGGCGCATTCGCCGACGGCAATACCATTGCCACCGCCAAGCATTTCATCGGCGATGGCGCCACCGAAAACGGTACCGACCAGGGTATCGCCAAGATTGATCGTGACGCCATGATCCGGGTGCATGGCGCCGGCTATTACGGTGCGCTGGAAGCCGGCGTGCAAACGGTGATGGCGTCGTACAACAGTTGGCATGATGTCGCGGCCGGAACCGACTACGGCAAGATGCATGGCGCGCGCGTACTGCTGACCGACGCGCTCAAGAACACGATGGGATTCGACGGATTCGTCGTCTCCGACTGGAATGCAATCGGCCAGTTGCCGGGCTGCAGCAATGCCAGTTGTGCGGCATCGATCAACGCTGGCATCGACATGGTGATGGTGCCTGACGACTGGAAAGCCTTTATCGCCAACACCATTGCCCAGGTTGAAAGCGGAGAGATTGCGCAGGCGCGGATCGACGACGCGGTGAGCCGCATCGTGCGCGTCAAATTGCGTGCCGGGCTATTTGACCACCGCCCCGCGCAGAGTCGCTACGCCGGCGATGCGCAGGCAATTGTCGACCGGGCGCTGGCACGGCGCGCAGTACGGCAATCGCTGGTGCTGCTGAAAAATGACAATGCCGCATTGCCGCTCAAGCACGGGCAGCGTCTGTTGGTCATCGGCAAGAGCGCCGACAGCATCGCCAATCAGGCCGGTGGCTGGTCGCTGACCTGGCAGGGTACCGACAATACCAATGCCGATTTCCCGAATGCGGATAGCGTATTGCGCGGTTTGCAAACGCTTGCCGGTGCCGACAAGGTGCTGGTTGCGCCATCAAGCGATGGCATTGATCCGGCAACCTACGATGTCATCATTGCGGTAATCGGTGAAACGCCGTACGCCGAGACCCGCGGCGACATCGTGCCATCGGCAACCCTGCGCCACAGTGATCGTTATCCGGAGGATCTCGCGGTACTGCGCTCAGCCGCTGCCACCGGCAAGCCGGTGGTTACCGTCTTCATCGCCGGCCGCGCACTGTATGCCAACGATCTGTTGAATGCTTCCAGCGCCTTTGTGGCCGCCTGGTTGCCGGGCACCGAGGGTGGCGGTATCGCCGATGTGCTGTTTGCCCACGATCCCACCGGCAACGCAGTGGACTTCACTGGTCGTCTGTCGGCAAGCTGGCCGCGCATGCCCTGCGACGCAGCCGATGCCAGCGGCGACGACGCGCCGAGGTTGCCCGGTTTCGGTCTGACCTATGCGCAGGCGACGACGACCGGGCTACTGCCGGAACATGCCGACGTACACGAATGCGCCACGCCGACGCGCCTGGACGTGTTCGATACCACCGATGCGCCGCCATTTGTTCTCACTCTCGGACGCAGCGACGATTCGGGCGATACCCGTGCGCTTGGCGCCGATCTCAATGCTGCCTTCGCCTGGCCCGATGCCGAACCGATCCTGCGCGTTCGCACGGTGCAGGTGAACACCCAGCAGGATGGCAAGGCGATCGCCTGGCTTGCGCCGGCACGGGTGTTCGCACGCAGTGACAACGGCAACAATCTGCATCCATTGGCGGCAGCGGATGCTGCCCTGCAATTCGACATCGTGCCGGCCAGCGTCGGCAGTGCGCGCGTGCAATTGTTCATGGGCTGCGGCCACGATTGTGGCGCGAAGCTCGAGTTCGCTGGCGTATTGCGTCGCTTGCCAACCGGTGAGCGCAGCACGGTGAAAGTGCCGCTGGCCTGCTTCATCGCGCGCGGGCTCGATGTCGGTGGCGTCGATGTGCCGTTTGGCATTGAAGCCGACAACCCATTCGCGGCGGCACTGGCGGACATCCGCATCGTTGCCGGTGCGGGCAAGGATGCCGATGCAGTGGCTTGTGCCGACCTGGTGCCCTGAGGAGATGCGTTTTTCGTGCGACCGGTTCTTGCGCGCGGGCCTGTTGCTCGCGGTGCTTGCAGGCGCCGCATGCGCAGTGCAACCGATGGCGGATGGCGCTGCGCGCGGCGAGGCGGCAACGATGTCGGTGTGGCTCACGCAGCCCGATAGCCGTTCCCGGATGCAGTTGCAAAGCCCTGCGGCACATCCTGCGGCAGCCTCGTCGGTTGCTGTTCAGATCGACCCGGCACGCCGCATGCAGCGCATTGTCGGTTTCGGCGCGTCGGTTACCGACGCCTCGGGCGGGTTGTTGCAAACGCACTTGTCCGATTCGGCACGCGCAAGTTTGCTTCGGGAGCTGTTTGGCCGTTCCGACGATGGCCTGGGCCTGAGCCTGACCCGGCTGACCATCGGTGCCTCGGACTTTTCGCGCACGCACTACAGTCTGGACGAGCCGCCGGACGGCAAACCCGATCCGACGCTTGCGCATTTCAGTGTCGCCCGCAACCGGGCCGACGTCATCCCGGTGATGCAGCAGGCGCTGGCGATCAATCCGCAGTTGCGCGTGATGGCGTCGCCATGGAGCCCGCCGGCATGGATGAAGTCCAGCGGCAGCCTGATTGGCGGCACCCTGTTGCCTGAATACGAGCCGGTGTTGGCAAAGTATTTGCTGCGTTATGTCGATGCCTATGCCGGACACGGCGTGCCGATCTGGGCGTTGACCCTGCAAAATGAGCCGGGCTTCGAGCCTGCCGACTATCCGGGCATGCGCATGCCGGCAGCGCAACGGGCGCGGGTCATCGGCAAGCATCTCGGGCCGTTGCTGGCGGCGCGCTATCCGCGGCCATTGATCCTTGACTGGGACCACAATTGGGACGAGCCGCAGCAACCGATGCAGGTGCTGGCGGATGCATCGGCAGCGCCCCATGTTGCTGGCGTCGCATGGCACTGCTATGGCGGCAAGGTTGCAGCGCAAAGCGACGTTCATGACGCGTATCCGGGCAAGCTGGCGATTCTCAGTGAGTGCTCGGGTGGCGACTGGGAGCCGGTTCGCAGCGGTGGGCTGCTGTGGCTCGTGCGCAATGTCATTCTTGATGCACTCCGCCATTGGGCCAGCGGCGTGGTGCTATGGAACCTGGCGCTCGACCAGGACAATGGCCCGCATTTGGGCGGCTGCGGTACCTGTCGCGGGGTGGTCACGATCGACACCCGCGATGGCACGATCAGCCGCAACGATGAGTACTGGGCGCTCGCGCATTTCAGCCGCTTCGTCCATCCCGGGGCAGTGCGCATCGCTTCCGCCGGCGAGTTTGACGGACTGCACCATGTCGCCTTCGCCAACACCGACGATGGCTCGATCGTGCTGGTCGCCGTCAACGAGCGTCGCGAAGCGCTCGCCGTGAATATTCGCATTGCCGAGGCGCAATATGCCGCGTCGCTTCCCGAGCGCAGCATCGCGACGGTACGCTGGTCAAAGCCGCAACTGCATCCTGATCGCTCTCATTGATTCCTGCACGAGGTCTGCCATGTCGATCCAACCCATTCGCGACATTGTCATTCTCGGCGGCGGCACCGCCGGCTGGATGTCGGCTGCGGCGTTATCGAAGCTGTTGCCGCCGTCATGCCGGATACGCCTGATCGAGTCCGAGGAAATCGGTATCGTCGGCGTTGGCGAGGCGACGATACCGAACATCAAGCACTTCAATGCGGCATTGGAGATCGATGAGGACGAATTCCTCAAGGCCACCCAGGGCACCTTCAAGCTCGGCATCGAGTTCGTCAACTGGGGCCGTCTCGGCGATCGCTATATTCACGGCTTCGGCAAGGTCGGGCCGGACACCTCGCTGGTCGGCTTTCACCATTACTGGCTGCGGCTGAAACAACTGGGCAAGGCCAGCGGACTCGACGCCTATTCAATCAATACCGTCGCGCCGCGGCAGGCCCGGTTTCTGCGTTATCGCAAGGATATGCCCGGCTCGCCGCTTGGCGACATCGTGCATGCGTTTCATTTCGACGCGAGCCTCTACGCGCGCTGGTTGCGCGGGCTCGCCGAGAAGCGCGGCGTAATGCGCACCGAGGGCAAGGTGAAGCAGGTGCTTCGCCGTGCCGAAGACGGCTTCATCGAAGCGCTGGTGATGGAAAGCGGTGAGCGGATCGATGGCGAGTTTTTCATCGACTGCTCGGGCATCCGCGCGCTGCTGATTGGCGATGCGCTCGGTGTTGGCTATGACGATTGGTCGCACTGGCTGCCGTGTGATCGCGCGCTGGCAGTGCCCAGCGCTCCAGTGAAGCCATTGCTGTCGATGACCCGCTCGACAGCGCACAGCGCCGGCTGGCAGTGGCGAATCCCGTTGCAGCACCGGGTCGGCAACGGCCATGTGTACAGCAGCCGATTCATGAGCGATGACGAAGCGGCATCGATCCTGCTCGCCAATCTGGACGGCGAAAAGCTGGCTGATCCGCGCCTGATTCGGTTCCGCACCGGCATGCGGCGCAAACTGTGGGAGCGCAACTGTGTCGCCGTCGGCTTGTCCAGCGGATTCCTCGAACCGCTGGAATCGACCAGCATCCATCTGATTCAGACCGCGGTTTCACGCATTGCCACGTTCTTCCCACATCGGGGGTTCGATGCGGCCGACATCGACGAGTACAACGCGCAGGGCAGGCTTGAGTACCAGCAGATCCGTGACTTTCTGATTCTGCATTACAAGGCGACCGAGCGTAGCGACTCGGCGTTCTGGAATTACACCCGCACCATGCCGATCCCGGCGACACTGCAACGCAAGATCGATCTGTACCGCAGCAACGGCCGGCTGTTCCGTGATGGCAACGAGTTGTTTGCTGAGCCGAGCTGGTTGCAGGTGATGGAAGGCCAGCGCATCCATGCGCAGGGCTACCATCCGTTTGCCGGGTTCATGCCGGAGAACGAGTTGCACGAGTTCGTCGGCGGTGTCGAGGCGGTGATCGGCAAGTGCGTGGGGGTGATGCCCGACCATGCGCAGTTCATCGCCGAGCATTGCGCAGCGTTGCGTTGACCGGTTACGCCGCCATTTCGGCAAGCACCTGCGCGTGGTCGCGGAAATTGAGCGCGCAGCGGCTGCGGAAGTCGTCAATGCCGGCGATGTCCGCTACCGCGATGCCCGGCTCCGGCGTACGCAATTTCGCGGGGTCGGGGAATTGCCCGTAGCCGGCCAACAGGCAATGCCATGACATTGGCGGGTAGATGTCGGCGATGCCCTGGCGTGCGATCTCCTGCTCCAGATTCCGGCCGGTGAACCAGCAGGTCAGGATCGCCTTGAGCGAGTCCGAGAGCTGATCGTGGCTGGCATTGGCGCGCCAGTACTCGGTGTCGGTACGCCGGTTCATGCGGTAGTGGCATACGATGTAATCGCGCACGCCTTCGAAATCGCGGGCGATGCCGTCGTTGAATGATTGCCGCCGCGCGTCCAGGTCGCCGTCGCGCTCGACCTGTTCGATGAAGCTCTCGATGGTGGTCTGCACCAGATGCAGGGCGGTTGCTTCCAGTGGTTCGATAAAGCCTTGCGAGAGTCCGACGGCAAGGCAATTGTGTACCCATACCTGTTCCACCCGGCCGACGCGCATCTGCAAATGGCGCGCGCCGACCGGATCGTCGAGTAGCCCAAGGTGTTCCCGCAACTCATGCTCGGCCTGGTCCGGCGTGCAGAATCGCGAACTGTAGACGTAACCGTTGCCGTGGCGATGGCGCAGCGGGATGTTCCATACCCAGCCGTTGCGCAGCGCGGTCGAGATCGTCTGGCTGTTGGTGCCGGTCGGGTCGGTCGGCGTTGGCAACACGACAGCGCGATCATTGAACAGGTTGTCCGCGAACTGGCGAAACGGTACGCCCAGCGCCTGCTGCACGATCAGCGAACGAAAACCGCTGCAATCGACAAAGAAATCGCCCGCGATGCGGCGACCGTCCTCGGTGCCTACCGCCAACACGGCGCCCCCCTCGCCGCGTTCCACTGTCACTACTGTGCCGTGCAGGTGCTCGACCCCGAGCCGTTGCGCGTGTTCGCCCAGCAGTGCACCGACCCGATGCGCATCGAAATGATAGCCGTGGAAGATCCGGAACGGAAAATGATGCGCCGCCAGCGGAGCGAGGCGTTGGCGCGCCAGTTCTGCTGCGATGAAAAAGCGGTCGGGATTGGCGGCTACGTCGTAGCCATTGCGGCGTAGCGCGCAATGCATGAAAAAGGCGGACTGGCCATGGATGTCGATGGCCGATGCGAACGGGTGAAAGTAGCTCTCATGCCCTTTGATATCGGACCAGCCGCTGAAACGGATGCCGTTCTTGTAGGTCGCGTTGCACTTGGGCATCCAGTCGGAATCGGCGATGCCGAGCTTCTCGAAAAATGTGCCGAGCAGCGGCGTCGAACCCTCGCCGACACCGACGATGCCGATCTCCGGCGACTCCAATAGCGTGATGGCCACCTGGCGTGAGCGCCAGCGCCGAGCCAGCAGGTTGGCCGCCATCCAGCCGGCGGTGCCGCCGCCAACGATGACGATGCGCAACGGGGTGCTACCGATTTGCATGGCCTGTCCCTCACGCCGTTGGCGGTGCTGTTGCGCCGTGCGACAGCAACGCCCGTGTCATCTCACCAGAACGCTGCATACAACGCGGTCAGGATCGCGATCACACCCAACGAACCCATGTTGAATCCGAACGTGGTGCCGTAGCGCACGTCGTCGGTGCGGATGAAGTCCTTGCCCGGCGCACCCGGGGTGAACAGCGACACCGCCACCGCCAGCGCCAGCGCCAGCAGGAACACCAACCCCACCCGGTCGATGAACGGCAGTTCCGGCCAGGCCATCTTGAGCACGATCGACAGACCGAACGAGCCGATTGCCGCGGCCAGCGCGCCGGCTTCGTTGGCGCGCTTCCAGAACAGGCCCAGCACGAAGATCACCACGATGCCCGGCGTAAAGAAACCGGTGTATTCCTGGATGTACTGGAACGCCTGATCGAAGCTGCCCAGCAACGGCTTGGCGGTGAGGATGGCGAGCAACACTGCCACGCTGGCGGCGATGCGCCCGACCCGCACCAGGTGGCGCTGATCGGGATGGCTGCCGGCACGCTGGTAGAAGTCCAGGGTGAAGATGGTGGCGATGGAGTTGATCTTGGACGCCAGCGAGGCGACGATCGCTGCCACCAGCGCCGCGAACACCAGGCCGAGGATGCCGGTCGGCAGAATCTGCATCATCGACGGATAGGCCTGATCCGGGCGCGTGAGATCGGGTGCCAGCATCAATGCCGCGATACCCGGCAACACCACGATCACCGGCATCAGCAGCTTGAGGAAGGCCGCGAACAACACACCCTTCTGCGCTTCCTTGAGGTCCTTGGCCGCCAGCGCGCGCTGGATGATGTACTGGTTGAAGCCCCAGTAGCTGACATTCATGATCCACATGCCGCCAGGGCTGGTCTTGTCGAGGATCATGTCGAAGTGCTCCGGGTGCGCGGCCCACAATTTGCTGAAGCCCGCGACGATGCCGGCGCCGTCGCCGATCTTGCTCAGGGTCAGTCCGGCCACCAGCAACCCGCCCAGCACCAGCAGCGAGACCTGCACGATGTCGGTCAGTGCCACCGCCTTGAGCCCGCCGTACAACTGATAGAGCAGGGCGAAGGCGCCCAGCAGCGTCAGTGCCCACATCTGGTCGATGCCGGCGACCTGGCTGACCGCAATCGAGCCCAGCCACAGGATCGAGGTTAGGTTGACGAAGATATACAGGCCCAGCCAGAACACCGCCATCAAGGTGCGGATGCGTCCGCCGTAGCGCTGTTCCAGAAACTGCGGCATGGTGTAGATGCCGTTGCGCAGGAAGATGGGCAGAAAATACTTGCCGACCAGCAGCAGGGTCAGCGCCGCCATCCACTCGTACGACGCTATCGCCAGACCGATCGCATAGCCCGAACCGGACATGCCGATGATCTGCTCGGCCGAGATGTTGGCCGCGATCAACGAAGCGCCGATCGCCCACCACGGCAGCGATTTGCTGGCCAGGAAATAGTCCTTGGCGTCCTTCTGATGCCCCGCCTTCTCGCGCGAGACCACCTGTGCCAGCACAAAAATGCCCACCATGTAGGCGAGCACGATCACCGTATCCAGCATTGCAAGCTTCACCGTTCCCTCTCCTCGATGGCTTTTTGATTGTTGTTATGTACACGCCGCAAAAACGGACGGCATTGAACGCATTGCCAATCGATTCCCGTTAGCGGACGCCGGGATGCCATCCGGCGTAGCCGAAGCCAGGGAGGAAAGACAACGCTGTCATCCTAGAAGAAACCGACGCTGTCGGCAATGGCATTGGTGCCTTCGCGGTCGTTCAAGCGGACAGTCGCCCACAGGGTGGGCTCCCACAGGGAGACGTTCGTGCTCATTGTAGGAGCCCACCCAATACTGTTCGGTTAGGGATGCTCTGAACAAGCTGTCATTGCGAGGAGCGGAGCGACGTGGCTATCCAGAAATACTAGGAGAATCAAGACGTTGGATTGCTTCCCGCCACGACCTTCGGCCTCGCGGCTAAAGGCTTGAACGCTCGCAATGACGCCAGATGTGGCTTATTCAGAGGTTCCCTAACCGAACAGTATTGGGAGTCCACCCTGTGGGCGACCAAAGCCTGCGCGATCAGTGGCAGCCACGCCTCCCGCAGCACCTTGCATCCATGCACAGCGCAGGTTGTACACGAGCAGCCGGGGCTTGTTGAGCCGGCCTGCGGCGCCAAAGCGACGGGATGCGTCAGCGACTCAACCCATCAATAACGCGGCACGCCCGGATCGATCTGCTGTGCCCACGCATCGATGCCGCCTTCGATGTTGTACACCTCACGAAAGCCCAGACCACGAAAATGCTCGGCGGCCTGCCGGCTGGAATTGCCGACGTGGCACAGGAACGCGAGTGCGGTGTCCCTGGGCAGCGCCGCCAGCGCGGGCAGGCTGTCCTCGTCGAGCACCCGATGCGCTTGCGGGAATGGCGCCGTCGTACGGTCTGCCGCCGGGCGCACATCGATCACGGTGAGGTCGCCGCTGGCGAGACGATCGCGCAGGGCAGCGACGCTGAGCGGCTGCACCGGCGGCGGTGCGTTCGGGTTGCGGATCGCCAGGCCGGCGCCGCGCACATCTTCCACCCAGTCGATTTCCATGCCGTTGGCACGCGGCGCGCTGATCACGTCGATATACAGATTCAGGCCCTGCACCTGCGCGACCAGCTCGTTGCCGGTGATCTCCTTGAGCGCGAACTGGGCGTTGAAACCCGGATCCACGCTCAGGTGCAGGCCGGTGCCCGGCGGCAAATCGGCCATCGCGCGGCCAATCGCCGCGGCGGCGGTATCGGTCATGGTGATGGTCGGTACGCTGCGATCCGGTGCCGGCAGGTCGAGCAGCTGATGCAACTCGCCGGAATTGACCAGTTGCTCGATGATGTCCGAGCCGCCGACCAGTTCGCCGCCGATATACAACTGCGGAATCGTCGGCCAATTGCCGAATACCTTGATGCCGTCGCGAATCTCGGCGTCGGCCAGCACGTCAACCCCGTGCCAGGGCACGCCAAGGCCGCTCAATATGCCGACGGCCTTGGCCGAGAAGCCGCATTGCGGCGCGTTGGGCCGGCCTTTCATGAACAGCACGACACGATTGGCATCGAGCAGGGATTGGATGCGCTCGCGCAGCGCAGGTTGAATCGGCATGGTGTAGCTCCAGACGGTTATCGCGCCATTTTACGCAACATTCCGACCCGCGGTGGTCGGCAGTGCTCCGCGACCACGGGAAAGGCGCAGAGCGATTGGTCCGCAAAGCACGCAAACAGCGCAAAGGGAAAATCGCGTAACCCGGGGCTTGAAGGCCGCAGGCCGTAACCCGGGATCGGGTCGCATGGCGCCCCGGATGTGGCGACGCGCAAGCGCCAGCGACGTGCGGTGTTCATGAGGCGCGATGGGTAGCGGCGAAGCCCAGCCCCAGTGCGGCACAGGCCACCCGCACCTGTTGCCGCGCATGTTCGAGCGCGTCGGACCAAGGTATGACCCGTGCCCGGCAGTCCAGGGTGCACTCCAGCGAATGGGCGAGCAACCAGGCATGGGCCTGATGTGCGCCGGCGGTGCAGGCGTTGTCCCAAAGGCCGACGGCACCGATGGCGTCGATCAGGGCCGCGGTGCTGCGCGGCTGCGCGAGTGCAGGAAATCGCGCCGCATGGGCGAGCACGGCGGCTTGCAAGGCAAACTCCAGGTCGACCAGTCCGCCTTCGCCGTGTTTGAGGTCGAAGCGGCCGGGGCGGGATCGATCCAGTTCGGCGCGCATGCGCTGGCGCATCTGTGAAACATCGGCGACGACGGCATCGTGCGCGCGCGGCAGGCACAGGGTTTGCTCGCGTGTCTGTGCGAAGACGCGCATCACCGATTCGGCGCCGGCGATGGCGCGGGCGCGCACCAGCGCCTGGTGCTCCCAGGCCCAGGCGCGCTCGCGCTGGTAATCGGCGAAGCGCTCGATGCTCGATACCAGCAGACCGCCGGCACCGTCCGGGCGCAGGCGAAGATCGGTTTCGTACAGGCGCCCGGATGGCGTCGGCACCGACAGCAGGCTGACCAGTTTTTGCACCAGCTTGGCGTACCAGCGTGGGGCATCAAGCGGGCGCGCGCCCTCGGACATCGCATCGACCGGCGCGTCGTAGACGAACACCAGATCCAGATCGGAGGCAAAGCCCAGCTCATTGCCACCGAGGCTGCCGTAGCCGAGCACGGCCAGGCCATTGCCGGGTGCCGGCCCATGGTTGATCGCCACGTCCGCCGCCGCCATCGGCAACACCGTCTCTACCACCACCTGCGCCACCCAGGCCAGTTGTTGGGCGCTCAACTCCGCGGGCTGGCGATCGGCCAGTGCGGCCAGTGCGATCCGGAACGACAGGGCGTGACGAAACTCGTTAAGCACGCGCAACCGCTCTTCGGTATCGTCGCCGGCAAGCCCGGCCAGTGCGCGCGTCAATTCGGTACGCAGGCTATCTTCGTCGGGTGGCAGATCGACGTAGCGCGCATCGAGCAATTCATCGAGCAACAGCGGATGCTGCACCAGATGCTCGGCGAGCAGTGCACTGCGCGCTACCACGTTGACCAGGCGGCTCAGCGCTTTGGGCGCTTCGTCCAGCAATGCGAGGTAGCTGCTGCGACGGACGATGGCGCCGATCAGACTGAGTAGACGCGGCAGCGCGGTGTGCGGGTCGCTGCCGGAACCGGTGGCATGCAGTAACGCCGGCAGCACGCGATCCAGGCGCGCGCGCCCCCGTGTGGACAGTGCGCGCAACGCCGATGACGCCGCGAATTGGCGAAGTGCGGCATCGGCGCCCTGTGCATCCGCGAATCCGGCATCGGCGAGTACCTGAGCGTCGCCGGCATCGGGCAAGGCGCGCCAGTAGCGCTCCAGCATGCTCGCCTTGGCAGTGCGCTTGCGCGGCGCGAGCAGGCGGTCGAACTCCTCGCTTACCGCACTGCGATGGTGCTGTAACGCAGCGTACAGCGCCTGCCAGTCCGGATAACCCAGGCCGGCGGCAAGCCGCAGGCGGATGAACGCATCGTCGGGTAACTGGTGGGTCTGTTGGTCGGCGAGCATCTGCAGGCGGTTTTCGAGCCGGCGCAAGAACCGGTATGCCGTCGCCAGCCGCGCGGCGACATTGGCAGCGAAATGCCCGGCATCGGCCAGCGCCTGCAAGGCCGCCAGCAAGCCGCGCTGGCGCAGTGGCGGCTCGCGTCCGGCGCGCACCAGTTGCAGCGCCTGCACCAGAAATTCGATTTCGCGGATGCCGCCCGGCCCGAGCTTGACGTGTTCGGCCATGTCGCGGCGCTCCACTTCGGCCGCGATCAAGGCTTTCATTTCGCGCAGGCCATCGAGTGCGCCGTAGTCGAGGTAGCGGCGATAAACGAATGGCCGCAGGGCATCGAGCAAGCGTTCGCCGGCGCGCATATCGCCGGCCACCGGCCGTGCCTTGATCCAGGCATAGCGCTCCCAGTCGCGGCCCTCGTGCTGGAAATACTGCTCCATCGCCGTGAACGGCAACACCAGGCGGCCGCTGCTGCCGAACGGACGTAGTCGCATATCGACGCGGTAGCAGAAACCGTCGGCGGTGACCTCATCGAGCAACTGGATCAGTTGTTGTCCGGCGCGGGCGAACCAGGCTTCGGCATCCAGTGCGCGCTTGCCGGTGCTCTGGCCGGATTCGGGGAAAGCGAAAACCAGATCCACATCCGACGAAAAATTGAGTTCGCGCCCACCCAGCTTGCCAAGGCCGAATACCACCAGCGACTGCGGATCGCCGGCATGATCGCAAACCACGCCATGACGCTGCGCCATGTCGGCCTGCACCGCGGCGAGCGCGGCGGCGATGCAACGATCGGCCAACTCCGACGTGCCGTGCAGGACGTGATGGATGGCGTGCGGGTCGGCGACGTCGGCCACGATCATCGCCAACGAGCCGGCGACGCGATAGCGACGCAGCAAGGCCGGCCAGTGCTCGCCGTCGTCGGCTGCCAGCACCGGCGCTGGTGACAGATCGCGTTGCGCCGCGGCCCACAGCGTCGGGTCGCGCAGCAACGCCTCGTACGCGAAGTCGCTGGCAAGTACGACGCCGTCGAGCAGGTTTGCGGTATCGGCGTCGAGCGCACGCAGACCGGCGGCACGCAGCCGATCGCGGCGCTCGCTCAGCCAGTCGTGCAGCGGCAGCGGAAGGGTTTGGACGGCGCCGGCCATGGTGCATTCTGGCATAGCCGGCAGTGCACTTTTGGCCGGCATGACGCTGCGCTCGGTCGGTCGCCCACAGGGTGGGCTCCTACAGGCGAGCGCAATCGCTTTTTGTAGGAGCCCACCCTGTGGGCGACCGTTGCGAAGGGTTTCGGGGCTCCTACAGGCGAGCGCAATCGCT
>PGZC01000041.1:25449-36313 GCA_002839995.1 Gammaproteobacteria bacterium HGW-Gammaproteobacteria-4
GCGACCGTTGCGAAGGGTTTCGGGGCTCCTACAGGCGAGCGCAATCGCTTTTTGTAGGAGCCCACCCTGTGGGCGACCGTTGCGAAGGGTTTCGGGGCTGGTTCAGCCCTCGCGCAGACAGCGCGCGAAGAAGTCTTCGGTCAACTTGAGCCGATGCAAGGCATCGTTGCCACGCAGCCCATGCCTGGCGCCGGGATAGGTCATCAGCTCGAACGGTTTGCCGCGTTGCTGCAACGCACTCATCAACTGGATCGAGTTGCTGAACTGCACGTTGTCGTCGGCCATGCCGTGGATCAGCAGCAGCTGGGCGCTCAGGCCGTCGAGATGGGTGAACACGCTGCTTTGGCGATAGCCCTCGGCGTTTTCGGCCGGCAGCCCCATGTAGCGTTCGGTGTAGTGGGTGTCGTATAGCGCCCAATCGGTTACCGGCGCACCGGCAGCGCCGCAGGCATACGCGTGCGATGCCTTGGCCAGCAACATCAGGGTCATGTAGCCGCCATTGGACCAGCCGTACACGCCGATGCGCTTGGCATCGACGAAGGGCAGGGTGCGCAGCATCTGCAAGCCGCGCAACTGGTCGTCCACTTCGACGTTGCCCTGCTGGCGGTACAGCGCGCTGCCAAAGCGCACGCCGCGGCGCGGGGTGCCGCGATTGTCGATCGAGAACACCAGGTAGCCGTGCTGCGCCAGATACTGGTTGAAGTCGGGCGACCAGCCTTTGCGCACGGTTTGCCCGGCAGGCCCACCGTAGACGTAGACGACCACCGGATATTTCTTGCGGGCATCGAAGTTGTCGGGCTTGATCAGGCTGTAATGCAGGATCTGGCCATCGCCGGCCGTCATTGCCCCGTACTCGATCGGCCGGTGTGCGTCGATATAACGTTGATAAGGGTGACCTTCGCCGATGCGGTTTTCCAGCAGGGTGGTCACCAGGGTGCCATCGGCGCGGAACAGTTGGGTCTGCGGCGGCGCGGTCGGGGTGGACCACAGATCGACATAGACGCTGGCATTGTCGGCAAAGCTGGCTTCGTGCCATGCGCCCTCGACGCTGCGTCGGGTCGGTATGCCGCCACTCAGCGGCAGTGCGTAGATATGCTTTTCCAGCACCGAGTCGCGGGTGCCGCTGAAATACACCACGCCCTTGTCCTCATCGAGCGCAAGCACGTCCTCGACCATCCACTCGCCGGAGGTGAGCGCCGTGGCCTCGCCGCTGGTCATGTCGATCAGGTACAAATGCGAAAAGCCGCTGCGCTCGGAACTCCACAAGAACGCATCGCGGCCGTCGAGGAAACGCAGGTTGTTGTGCAGCGGAACCCAGGTGTCGCTGGTTTCGGTTGCCAGTATCCGCTGCTTTCCTTTGCGCAGGTCGGCCAGGATCAGCTCCAGTTTGTGCTGATCGCGGCTCTGGCGCTGGAAGCTCAGCTCGTTCGGGTTGCGCCAATCGACCCGGGTCAGGTAGATGTCGGGATTCTTGCCCAGATCGATCCAGCGCGGCTTGCCGCCCTTGGCCGCGATCACGCCAAGCTGGATGCGGACATTGGTATCGCCGGCGGCGGGATAACGCTGCTCCACCACGGCGGTCCGATCGGCGTACATTTCGATGCGCTGCTTTACCGGCACCGCCGTTTCGTCGATGCGGGCAAAGGCAATCGCGGAATCGTCCGGTGCCCACCAGTAACCGGTATGGCGGTCCATCTCCTCGTCGGCGACGAACTCGGCGACGCCATTGCCGATCACCGCCGAGCCATCGTCGGTGAGTTGGCGCGCCTTGCCGTCGGCGAGATCGATCAGCCACAGGTTGCGGTCGCGGATGAAACTGACGTAGCCGCCCTTGGGCGAAACCTTGGGGTCGGTGGCAAAGCCCTCGCCGTGGGTGAGTTGGCGCAGCGGTGAGGCAGCGGTTTCGGCGCCGCCTGTTGGCGCGCCGGCGGTATCGAGCGCGTACAGGTACAGATCGCCGCCCAGCGGAAACAACAGCGAGCGGCCATCGGGTGCGAACTGGTAATCGACGATACCGCTCAGCGGGCCGATGCGCTGCCGCTCGCGACGGGCCTTTTCTTCATCGGACAGGGTTTCGCTGCCCGGCAGCACTTGTGTCGAATCCACCAACATGCGCGTCTGGCCGCTGGCGAGATCGTATTCCCACAAATCCAGGCGGAACCGGTTGTTGTCCCGGCCGCGCAGAAAGGTGACGCGCGAGCCATCGGGCGCGATCCTGGGTTTCATCAGGCTCGGCCCGGACAACGGTGCATCGCCGGTGAGCGCTTCAAGGGTGAGTTTTTCGGCGCTGGCCGGCGTTGCAATCGACATGGCAAACGATATCGCAATGAATGGGGCAATGAGGGGCGCAATGAATTTCATCGTGACTCAGTCCTTGTTCGTGCAGGCACGCGTCTGCGAGGGTTGCATCGCTTAAGGGTAGCAAGTTGCAACGCGATCAGCGCAATGCCAGCGCCAGCGCGATGCCGGCGAACACGCTCAACCCGACCCAGGCGTTGTGCAGGAACGCGCGAAAACAGGCGTCGCGCTGCCGCGTGCGCGCGATCCGGAATTGCCACGCGAGCAATGCCGCCGCCACTGCCAGACCGGCGAAGTACGTCGCGCCCAGGGCGAGGCGCTGGCCGAGCAACACCATGCTCAGCAGGAATCCGGAAAAAATTACCGCCTGCGCGAACAGATCGGCCGAGCCGAACAGGATGGCGGTGCTTTTGGCACCGGCGCGAAGGTCGTCGTCGCGATCCACCATCGCGTACCAGGTGTCGTAGCCGGTGGCCCACAGGATATTGGCCATGAACAACAGCCAGGCCACAGCCGGCACGCTGCCGGTGACCGCGGCATACGCCATCGGGATGCTCCAGCCGAATGCCACGCCCAGATAGACCTGCGGCAGATAGGTGTGGCGTTTGAGGTAGGGATAACTGGCGGCGAGAAACACGCCGACCACGCTCAGCAACACGGTCAGGCGATTGGTCAGCAGTACCAGCGCGAATGCCACGGTCATCAACACCGCAAACACGAGCAGTGCTTCGCGGCCCGATACCGCACCGGTTGCCAGCGGTCGCTCGCGCGTGCGCTGCACCTGACCATCGAGCCAGCGGTCGGCATAGTCGTTGATCACGCAGCCCGCGGAGCGCGTGAGCCATACCCCGGCGGTGAAAATGGCGAGCAAATGCCACGGTGGGGTGCCCTCTGCCGCCAGCCACAGCGCCCACCAGGTCGGCCAGAGCAGCAGCAGCACGCCGATCGGGCGGTCGCCGCGCAGCAGCAGCCAGTAGTTGCGGATGCGCTGGCGGAGTGGTTGCGGTGACGGGTTATTCATGTGGCTCATCAGTGCGAGAGGGAGTGCGGGCGACACTTTGGCGCTCACGCAACCAGACTTCCATGGCATCCGCGAACAGCGGCCTGCTGAACAAATAGCCCTGGAACTCATCGCAGCCTTGCTGTTGCAGTGCCTGCATCTGTTCGCTGGTTTCCACGCCCTCGGCCACCACCGACATGTTCAGCGCATGGCCGAGGCCGATGACCACCTGGGTCAACTCGCGCGTGGTGCTGTCGGTCAGCATGGTTTGCACGAAACTGCGGTCGATTTTCAGGTGCTGTACCGGGAAGCGGGTGAGGTAATGCAGGTTGGAAAATCCGGTGCCGAAGTCGTCGACGGCCAGGCGGACGCCATGTTGCTCGAACAGCGTGAACGCCTGGCGCAGGGTATCGGTGTCGCGCATCAGTGCAGATTCGGTCAGTTCGAGTTCCAGGCGCTTCGGATCCCACGCGGTCGCGGCGCAAATGCGCAACACGCGCTCGGCGAAGTCGGGGTCGCGCAACTGCACGGCGGAGACGTTCACCGCGATCCGCGCAAATGCCAAACCGCCCGCAGCCCAAACGGCAGCCTGGCGGCATGCCTCGGTCAACACCCAGTCGCCGATCGGAATGATCTCGCCACTGTCCTCGGCCACGGCGATGAATTCGTCCGGCGGGCGCGATTCGCCAGCGGCGGTGGTCCAGCGCAACAACGCTTCGATGCCGATCGTTTCGCCGGAGGCGCCTTTGACCGTGGGTTGATAGGCGAGCCGGAACTCGTCGCGACGCAATGCGGTGCGCAACTCGTTTTCCACGGTGAGCCGGCGTTGCACCCGCTCCAGGAAGGCATCGGTGTAGAACTGGAACGTGTTGCGGCCAAGATCCTTGGCGGCGTACATGGCGGTGTCGGCGGCGCGCATCAGATCGTCGAGATCGGCGCTCGAATCGTTCCACAGTGCGATACCGATGCTGGCGCCGATGTGCAGGTCGACGCCGGCCAATGCGATCGGCTCCTGCAGCGAGGCAAGGATTTTGCGTGCGACAACGGCGGCGTCGTCGGGACGGCGGATATCGCGCAGCAGGATCAGGAACTCGTCGCCGCTGAGCCGGCCAATGACATCGTGCGAGCGAACGCATGCGCGCAGGCGGCCACCTACCTCGAACAGCAGTTGATCGCCGATGGCATGACCCATCGAGTCGTTGATGTTCTTGAAGCGATCCAGATCGATGAACAGCAGTGCCAGCATGGCCTTGCTGCGGCGCGCGTCGTTGATCGCATCGCGCGCGCGCTGGTGAAACAGGAACCGGTTGGGCAGGCCGGTGAGCGAATCGTAATGCGCAAGCTGCTCGATGCGCTCGCCCGCCTCGTGCTCCTCGGTGATGTCCTGGATCAGCCCGACGATGCGGTGCGGGATGTTGTTTTCGTATTCCAGTTCGGCCGCGCAACGCAGCCACACCCGGCGTCCGTCGGGTGTGAACAGTGCCAGTTCCAGATCGTTCACCGGCATGCCGGTGGCAATTACCTGTTGTATGGCATCCTCCAGGCGCTCGCGCGAGGTGGATTCGTACATCGCCTTGACTTCGGTTTTGGTCAACGCGGTACCCAGCGGCAACCCGGTGATGCGATAGACCTGATCGGTCCATTGCACGTCCTCGCCGTCGATCGTCCATTCGTAGCCGCCGATTTTTCCCATCGAGGAAATCTGCGCCAGCATCTTGGTATTCCAGCGGCTTTGCGCTTCGCTGTCGCGTTGATCGGTGATGTCCTGCACCACGCCGATCAGGCGCGGCCAGCCGCCCTCGTCGCGCAACACTTCCGCGCGCGCGGCAATCCAGCGGTGGGCGCCATCGGTGCGCACAAACTCCAGTTCGAGGTCGTAAGGCGCGCCGGTTTCCAGCGATTTTTCCAGCGCCGCATTCAAGCGCTGTTGCGATTCCGGCGTGTACAGCTTCAGGTGGTTGGCACGGTCGTGCTGCGTCGATGCCGGGCTCAGCCCGTATATCCGGTACATCTGTTCCGACCACCAGGAAACGTCGGCGATCGGATCGTAGGCCCAACTGCCGATCTTGCCGACAGCCTGCGCCTTTTGCAGCAGCGCCTCGTGCTCGCGCAGCCGCGATTCCAGTTCCTTGTAAGCGGTTATGTCCTGGGTCGATATCAGCATGCGCTGCGGTGCGCCATCGGCTTGCCAACCGATGACGTGGCCGCGGTCCGCTACCCAGCGCCATTGCCCGTCGCGGGTGCGCAAACGATGTTCGCATGCGAACAGATTGCTGCGACCGCGCAGGCATTCGGCCAGTGTGGCGTTGACCCGCGCCAGATCGTCCGGGTGCACCCGCGATAGCCATTCATCGCTGGAATCGCTCAGTTCGCCAGCCGCGTAACCGACAATGCTCAACCAGTTATGCGAATAGACAACGCGTCCACGCGCCATGTCCCAGTCGCAGATGCCGGCATCGCCGAGCTCCAGTGCCAGTTGCAGGGCCCCTGTTCGCCCTGCCTCGTTGGTCTCCGTGTCGGTCGCCACTGCCGAGAACGTGAACGCGATCAATTGCCGATCTGCATCGAGCACCGCGCGCATTTCGCCATGCAGGTGCCGATCGTCGAGCACCAGGACATCGTTCAGCACGCGGTCGGGGTATTGCGTCAACAACTCGCGCCACCCGGAAAGGGCCTCGCGCACGGCGGCGCCGTCGATCGCAGGTATCAGTTGCTGTGCGGCAGCGCTGTGTCCCAGCGTTGTGCCATCCGCTGCGAATATGGCAACGCCTCGTCGAAAAGGGTGTTTGAGTACACTTCTGGCGATTGCCAAATCCATCATTGCCGGCTCGACGAATACCGATACGAGGCTACAGCTTAACCGCTTGCATCGTTTATGCCAGTGGCGGCTTCGCGGTGTGCGGATTACACCCCGGATTACCGGCGTCGAGGCAATCCAGCGCTTCTTGGCTTGGGCGGCGCACATGCCGGGAAAAGTACAGCTTGCAAGCCTGCGGCCGGCGAGGCCCTCACACGGTCGGAAAAGGACCGACCCCTTGCGCCGGGCGCACGCTTAACGGCGCGTTGTCGCTCTTGGCCCGCGCATCCATGCGCTGCAGCACGGCTTCCCCGTTTCATCCCACCGCATCATGGCACCAGTGTCCCGGGTTTCGGCCTTGCGGCCTCTACCCGGGCTACGACAGCCCGTGATTTTGTAGCCCGGGTAGAGCCGCGCAGCGGCGAAACCCGGGGTGCATCGCGCCGGCGGAACCGACATCAAATGATCTTGATTGCGCCTCGCGTTCTTTGCGGACCGGGGCTTTACGCTTTTCAGGAGGTCCCGTGGTTCCGAGCCCTACGGCATCGCGGCCAATACCTTGGTGATCACGCCGGCCAGATCCGGCACCCAGCGCAGCACCACCACCAGATCATTGGCCTGATCGACGTAGACGTAGTGGCCGCCAAAGCCCGCTGCCCAGAACGCGGATTCGGGTGCGGCGGGAATCGCCTTGCGATCGGTATTGAGCCACCACAGATAGCCGTATTCGGGGTTGGCGCTACTGGGCGTGCGCGCCTGTGCCAGCCAGTCCGGCGCGATCACCTGCCGCTCGCCCCAGCGGCCATTGCGCAGCATCAACAAGCCGAAGCGGGCGTGATCGAGCGCGCTGATGAACAGGCCGCCGCCAAAATGCCCGCCACCGGAGACCGACTCGACCGGTTTGCCGTCGATCGGCACGATGGAATTGCGGTAGCCGTGCCAGCTCCAGCTCGTCGACGCGCCGATCGGGCCCATGATGCGCTGCTGCAACACCTCGGGCAGCGGTCGCTTGAGCACCTGCAATGTTGCGTACGCGAGCAGGTTCACCCGCACGTCGTTGTACTTGAAGCGGGTGCCGGGTGCGCTGAGCGGCCGGTTCGGCCAATCGGCGGGTGTGGCGCCTTCGGGGCGGTCGGCCCAATCCGGGGTATCGAACAGGCTGCCCTGCCAGTCCGACGTCTGCTGCAACAGGTGTTGCCAGGTGATGGCGCCGTTGTGCTCGCCGGTAAAACGGCCATCGCTGACGTAGCGCGACACCAGGTCGTGTACATCCTTGATGCGGCCATCGGCAATGGCGACGCCGACCACGGTGGACAGATAACTCTTGACCGCCGAAAACGTCATGTCGGCGCGCTCGATATCGCCCCATTGCGCCGCGATATAACCGTGGCGAATCACCAGCCCGGCACTGCCGACGCGGTCGCGGGTCGGCCCCAGCACGCGGTAGTTGGGTTCGCGCGCCACGTAGGAGTCCAGCAACACCTGGTGCATGTCGCTGGGCGCAACCACTGCCTTGTCTTTCGCATAGGCCACGGCCGCTGCCAGCGCCTGCGGCTCGAAGCCCAGCGCAGCCGGCGCCTTGTGCTTCCATTTGCCGGCTGGCGGCACGTAGTCGGCGGCCCAGGCCGGAGCCAGTGCAACCAGCACAAGCAGCGATGCGGTGAGCAGCCATCGGGTGTGCCGCAGTGTCTGGTTCATTGTCCGTCCTTCAAGTGGTTCGATCGAGGTAACGCTCCGCCCACGCGGCGATCACATTGGCAACATACTCGGCATCCTCCTTGCGCGACAACAGGTGGTCGGCGTCTTCCAGCGAGACGAAGCTCTTCGGGTGTTTGGCGGCGGCGAAGATCTGCGCAGCGTTGTCTACGCCGACCGTGGTATCGACCGGCGAATGGAATATTAGCAGCGCCTTGCGCAACCTGGCGATGCGCTCGGTCTGCGGCTGGCTGCGGATGTCGTCGAGAAAATGGCGACTGATGCGGAACGGTCGCCCGGACAGTTGCACTTCGACCGTGCCTTCGGCTTCGATCTGCTCGACGTGCGCATCGAACAGGTGTGCGACATGGCTCGGGTCGCTGGGTGCGGCGATGGTGATCACACCCTTTGCTTCGGCGATGTCGCCGGCCGCCGCCAGCACCGCCGCGCCGCCGAGGCTGTGCCCGATCAGCAGGTCGGGCGCGCGCAGGGTGTTGCGCATGTGTGCCGCTGCGGCCAGCAGGTCGGCCACGTTCGAGCTGAAATTGGTGTTGGCAAACTCGCCCTCGCTGGCGCCGATGCCGGTGAAATCGAAACGCAGTACCGCGATGCCATGCCGGGTAAGCCCTTGTGCGATCCGCCGCGCGGCGAAGATGTTCTTGCCGCAGGTGAAGCAGTGGGCAAACAGCGCGCAGGCCCAAGGCTCGCCATCGGGCATTTCCAGCAGCGCGGAAAGCTGCTCGCCCTGGGCGTTGGGGAAGTCGAAACGTTGTGACGGCATTGCCCACTCCTTTGATCGGCTTGGTGACCACTATACGACCGCAGGCAGGCACGGCAGTTGCACGGCAGGACTCGGGGCTCGGAAAGGCCAGAGCAACACCGCAGAAGCAAGAGCGGATGTCCGCAAAGGACGCGAAAAGCGCAAAGAAAACACAGCAAGACATGGGCTTTCCTTTGCGAACTTTGCGTGCTTTGCGGACCATTTGCGTTCCCCGAGTCCCGAGTCCCGAGTCCCGTGGCCCCGACATCTTGAGCACGATCAAGGCGACGCAGGCGCGTGCGGTTAAACTGGCGATGTAACCGGCAGGAGCAACTCATGGCTTATCCCCAATCCCGTCCCCGGCGCATGCGTCGCGACGACTTCTCGCGCCGGCTGATGCGCGAACACCACCTCACCAGCGATGACCTGATCTATCCCGTATTCGTGCATGGTGGGGAAGGGCGCATCGCGGTGCCCTCGATGCCCGGCGTGGAACGCCTGTCGCTCGATGCGCTGCTGCGGGTGGCGGAGCAGGCGAGCGCGCTGCGTATTCCGGCGCTCACCCTGTTTCCGGTGACCGAAGCCGATGCCAAGAGCGACGATGGCCGCGAGGCATGGAACGAGCATGGCCTGGCACAGCGTGCCGTGCGCGCAATCAAGCAACGATTTCCCGAACTGGGCGTTATCACCGATGTCGCACTGGATCCGTTCACCAGTCATGGCCAGGACGGCTTGCTCGATGCGCAGGGCTACGTGACCAATGACGACACCGTCGCGGCGCTGGTGCGCCAGGCGCTGTCGCATGCGCATGCCGGCGCCGATGTGGTGGCGCCATCGGACATGATGGACGGCCGCATCGGCGCCATCCGGCAAGCTTTGGAAGAAAACGGCTTCGTCAACACCCGCATCCTGAGCTACGCCGCCAAGTACGCATCCAGCTTCTACGGTCCGTTCCGCGATGCCGTGGGCAGTGCCGGCAACCTCAAGGGCGGCAACAAATACTCCTACCAGATGGACCCTGCCAATTCCGACGAGGCCCTGCGCGAAGTGGCGCTCGATCTCGACGAGGGCGCCGACATGGTGATGGTCAAGCCGGGGATGCCATATCTTGATGTGCTGCGGCGGGTCAAGGAGCGCTTTGGCGTGCCGACGTATGCTTATCAGGTGAGCGGCGAATACGCGATGCTGAAGGCCGCCGCGGCGAATGGTTGGCTCGATGAGCGCGCCTGCGCACTGGAAGCGCTGTTGGCGTTCAAGCGCGCCGGTGCCGACGGCGTGCTCACATACTTTGCGCTGGATGCGGCCCGTTGGCTGGCCGAAACCCATTGAACCCGATTCGGGAGAATCCGATGTCCGATACCGTCGCCGAAAACGTCCGCCAATTCGCCGTGTTTGGCCACCCGGTGGCGCATTCGCTATCGCCGCGCATTCATCAGGCATTTGCCAGGCAACAGGGCATGACGATCACGTACCGCGCCATCGATGTGGCGCCGGCTGATCTGGCTGCTGCGCTGGCGCAATTTGCCGCGAGTGGCGGCATGGGCGCGAACATCACCCTGCCGCACAAGGAGGCTGCGTTTGCCTTGTGTGCCGCCCGCAGCGATCGGGCGGCGCGCTGCGGTTCGGTCAACACGCTTACCCGCGTCGGCGATCGTTGGCACGGCGACATTACCGACGGCGCGGGCCTGGTGCGCGATCTCACCGAACGTCAGCAGTTCGACCTGCGCGGGCGTCGCACCCTGTTGCTGGGGGCCGGCGGCGCCGCGCGCGGAGTCGCGCCGGCTTTGTTCGATGCCGGCATCGCCGAGTTGGTGATCGTCAATCGCAGTCCCGAACGCGCCGACGCGCTGGCCGATGCACTGGGCGATCCGCGGCGCGCGCATTCGCGCTACTGGAACGACCTCGGCACACTGGGCGAGTTCGATTTGCTGATCAATGCCACCTCGGCAGGGCGCGCAGGCGGCACGCTGGAACTGCCGTTTTCGCTGATCGGTCCGCGCGCGCTGGCGGTCGATTTGAATTACGGCGAAATCGCGGTACCGTTTCTGGCCTGGGCCGAAAGCGGCGGCTGCAACAAGCGCAGCGACGGTCTGGGCATGCTGGTCGAACAGGCCGCCGAAAGTTTCGCGATCTGGACCGGCAAGCGGCCTTCCACCGAAGCAATCTTCGACGAGTTGTCGCAGCAGGCCAGAGCGCTGCATACGGCGGATTGATACGGGACTCGGGAAAAGCAAATGGTCCGCAAAGGACGCGAAATACGCAAACAAGACAATTTGAGGTCGGTTCCGCCGCTGCGCCGCACAAGGATGTGCAA
>PGZC01000094.1 GCA_002839995.1 Gammaproteobacteria bacterium HGW-Gammaproteobacteria-4
CACACCACCCGGGGTGCGGGTGCGAATCATGAACTGATAGGCCGGTTCGAGTTTGCTGCGGCGGCGCTCATCGCGCAGATCGCGATCATCCTGCTGGTAACTGCCGTGGAACTTGAGCAGCACGGTGTCGGGTTCGGCCAAGGCACCGGTCACCGCATCGACCAGGCTTTCACGCAAGCTGCCGCGCAGGCGCTGGCTGTCGCGCTTGAGTCGTTCGAGCGCGCTCATCAGTACACATCCCGGGCATAGCGGCCGCACTGCTGCAACTCGCGCAGATACGCTTCGGCCTGTTCGGCGCTGTAGCCGGCGTGTGCCACGAGCACCGCCTGCAAGGCCCGATGCACATCCTTGCCCATCGCCACCGCGCCGCAGACATACAGATGCGCACCGTTTTGCAGCCAGTCGACGACCGCCTTGCCCTGTTCGGCCAGGCGCTGCTGCACGTAGACGCGGCGCTCGCCACCATCGCGCGAAAACGCCAGATCGAGCCGATCCAGACGGCCATCCTTCAGCGCCTGCTGCCATTCGAGCTGGTAGTAAAAATCATCATGGAAATGGCGCGCGCCAAACAGCAGCCAGTTGCGGCCACGGCCTCCACCCGCCGCGCGCTGCTGCACGAAAGCGCGGAACGGCGCGACGCCAGTGCCGGGGCCGATCATGATCGCATCGCGGTCCGGATCGGTGGGCAGGCGGAAGCGTTCATTGGCCTTGATGAACACGCGCAGGCGCGCGCCCTCGGGCTGCTGCGCCAGGTAATGCGAGGCCGCGCCGAAGCGGTCCTCGCCATCGCGCCGATCCTGCACCAGAGCCACCGTGAGGTGCGCCTCATCGCCGACTTCCGCCTGGCTCGATGCGATCGAATACAGGCGCGGGGTCAGCGCCGGCAGCGCCGCGACCAGTTCTTGCGCGCTCCACACCGCCGGCCAGCGCTGGATCAGGTCCAGCACCTGATGCTCGACCAGCCACGCGCGCGTCGCATCGGCATCGGCGAGCAGCGCATTGAGCCCGGCCGCACCGGCGCGTGTCGCATGCGCTGCGATCAGCCCGCGCGACAGCCGGGTCAGCTCGCGGTGCTCGGCCAGCCACTGTCGCAGCGGCAGGCTGTGCTCGCCATGTGTCACCACGCTGTTGCCATCGAGGTGCAGGGCGGCAAGCAACTGCGCGACCAGCGCCGCATCGTTTTGCGGCCAAACGCCCAGCGCGTCGCCGGGCTGATAATTCAAACCGGAACCAGTCAGCGACAGCTCGATATGGCGCACATCGCGCGCGCTGTCGCGACCACTGATGCGCTGGTTGACGAGCAGTTCGGCCACAGCAGGTTGTTCACGGCTGGCTTGCTCACGGCTGGCGTCGGGCGCCGCCGGCTGCGGCGCACGCCGTAGCGGCGTAACGGTGGCACGGTGCAATTCCTGAAGCAACCGTTCCTCGGCCTTGGCCTGCGCCAGATCGAGCCACGGTGCGGCAACCGCATCGATATCCAGATCGGCCTCGGCACAAGCGAACAATCGCGTGGCGCCAAGCGCGGCCAGGCGTTGATCGAGCAGGCGGCCTACCGCGCAGAACTGCGGGTAGCTCGAATCGCCGAGACCCAGCACCGCGAATGCGAGCTGATCGAGTGCCGGCGCCTTGCGCCCCTGCAAATACTCGACAAAACCCCGCGCGTCCTCGGGCGGGTCGCCATCGCCCTGGGTGCTGATGACGACATACAGCAGGCGCTCGTCCTTCAGTTCGCGCAGCGGATAGGCGTCGGCGCGCAGCAGGCGCACTGGCACACCGGCGGCTTCGGCGCGCGCAGCGAGCTTCTGCGCAATGCGCTGGGCATTGCCGGTCTGGCTGCCATACAGCACGGTCAGGCGCTGGCCAACGGATTCGACCGGGCTGGCACTCGCCGCCGGTACGGCGTCGCCGCGCGCATGCGCCAGACCGGCGGCAAAGCCCGAGGCCCAGAGCAGGCCGTCGCGATCCAGCGCATCGAACAACTGCGTGAGCTGATCGCTCTGCGCGAAAGACAACGGCGCGGCTTCGGCGATGGCAAGGGCGGACATGGGCGCAGCTTCCAGATCGAACTGGAGCCCAGCTTAGGCGCGCACCCGTTCGCAACGGAAAGGAATAACGCTCATGCCCTTATGCCCCGAGGTACGCGAACGCCGCCGGGGTTACAACAGTCCGCGCGACCTGTGCGTGCGCCGCGGACTGGACAACCCGTTCGGATTTGGCGGCACCAACTCCGCGCCGATTTTTCAGAGGTATTGAACTGACTTGCGCGCCCGATGCATCGACTGTTTACGCTGTTGTAGCCCGGGTAGAGGCCGCAGGCCGAAACCCGGGACGGCGCAGTGGGCGTGGCGATATGGCGCAATCCCGGGTTACGCGCTTCGCGCCAACCCGGGCTACGA
>PGZC01000042.1 GCA_002839995.1 Gammaproteobacteria bacterium HGW-Gammaproteobacteria-4
GGCAATGGCATCGCTGGCATCGATGCCGATCACGGCCTCGATTTCGCCTTTGACTTTTTCGACATCGGCGGTGGGCAGGTCGATCTTGTTGATCACCGGAACCACTTCCAGCCCTTGCTCCACGGCGGTATAGCAATTGGCTACCGACTGCGCCTCCACACCCTGCGCCGCGTCCACCACCAGCAGCGCACCTTCGCAGGCCGCCAGCGAGCGGCTCACCTCATAGCTGAAATCGACGTGTCCGGGCGTGTCGATGAAATTGAGCTGATAGGTCTGCCCGTCGCGCGCCGTGTACGGCAAGGACACCGACTGCGCCTTGATGGTGATGCCGCGCTCGCGCTCGATCGGATTGGAATCGAGCACCTGCGCTTCCATCTCGCGGTCCTGCAGACCGCCGCAAAGCTGGATGATGCGATCGGCAAGCGTGGACTTGCCGTGGTCGATATGGGCGATGATCGAAAAATTGCGGATGTGTTGCATGGTTTCGGCCGGTCAGGCCAGCCGTCGGGATGGGGATAAAGCCGCTGATTATCGCACAAATCTCGATCCCTCCCGGTCCGTTGCTGGACCGGGAGGGATCGAGCAGAGCTTGCTCAATCCGCCTTGCGCGGCGAAATGGCGACAAACTGGGTCTGATCGCCGCGCCGAACCAGCAGCATCACCGCTTCGCTGTCGCCGGCTGCGGCAACCGCGTCGGAGAATGCCTTGGCATTGGCGACTGCGGTGCGGCCAACCCGCAAGATGACGTCTCCTTCGCGCAGCCCCGCCCGACGCGCGGCGTCGCCAACGACCCGCGAGATCAGCACGCCTTCCTTTGCCTCAAGGCCCAACTGCTCGCGCTCCTCCGCCGAAGGCGTCTGCACCACCAGGCCCAGCACGCCGGTACTGGCCTTGCCGCCTGCGCCGGCACCGGAACCCGCAACGGCATCATCGGCCGGAACCTCACCGAGCACCGCGGTCAACTCGCGCTCCTTGCCTTCGCGCAACAGACGCAGCTTGACCTTGCTGCCGGGCGCGGTGTTGCCCACCATCGGCGGCAAATCGGACGATTGCAGTATCTCGATACCGTTGAAGCTCAGGATTACATCGCCGACCTTGACCCCTGCCTTCTCGGCGGCGCTGTCCGGCGTCACCGAACTGATCAGGGCGCCGACGCTGCGATCCAGGCCGAGCGTCCTGGCGAACTTGCGATCCACGTTCTGGATGGCGACACCAAGCTGGCCGCGGCGCACATGCCCGGTCTCGCGCAACTGTTTGGCGGTGTCCATCGCAACTTCGATCGGGATGGCGAAGCTCACACCCATATAGCCGCCCGAGTTGGAGAATATCTGGGAATTGATGCCGACCACTTCGCCATCGGTGTTGAGCAGCGGGCCGCCGGAATTACCGCGATTGATGGCAACATCGGTCTGGATGAAGGGTGTGTACTGCTGCGAGGCGTCCATGCTGCGACGACCGACGCCACTGACCACACCGACGGTCACGGTATTGTCGAGAAAGCCGAACGGGGAGCCGATGGCATATACCCACTGCCCCGGTCGCAGGCTCTTCGACGACCCGGCCTTGAGATACGGCAGGCCCTTCGCCTTGATGCGCAACAAGGCAATATCGGCTTGCGCGTCGCTGCCGACCACGGTGGCTACGTATTCGCGCCGGTCAGGCAGGCGCACGATAACCTCGTCGGCGCCATCGATCACGTGGTGATTGGTCAACACTTCGCCATCGCCGGAAATGATGAACCCGGAACCCGTGGAAACCTGATCGCGCGGCTCCATCGGCGGCATGCCGGGCTGGCCAAAAAAGCGACGGAAAAACTCGGGCATGTCTTCCGGATCGATGGCTTCGTTGGCGCCAGCTCGCTGCGAGGAAGCCGTGCGAGTGGATTCGATCGAGACCACCGCCGCACTGGACTTTTCCGCCAGCTCGGTGAAATCAGGTAATGAAGTTTGCGCACTGGCCGCGGTGGACAACAGCACAAGCAGTGAAGCGAATGCAACGTGGAAAACGGTTTTCATGGCGATCTGTCGATCCATGTCGTGAATCAAGCCGCTAGTCTGCCGCAACCGGTGTGAGCAAAGGATTAACTGCAACCGAACGGGTGTGCCACACCGCTGCCGCAACGCCGAGCAGCAGGCCAACCAACACCAGCGGATCGGATGCCACGCCCAGCCAGCGCGCCAGCAATGCGCCAGCGGCGGCACCCAGCAACATGCCCAGCAGGGCGCGGCCGTATCCATGCAAGGCGGCCTGTCGCAGTTGCCGATCCGAAACCGAGAGGATCACGTACTGCCCCGCGACAACGTGCGCACCCGGTGCAAGCGTCAGTTGTTTCTGCCGATCGGTCCGGAACAGATCGCACCGCCCGCCGCAGCCGGTGGCGCACCCCGAACAGCGCCCCTCGTCGAGCCGAACGGTTACCGACTGCGCACAGACCGACACGACTTGCGCGTGTCGCTGCATTTCAGCGCGGGTCGGCCGCGACTACGCCGCGGGCAAAACGCTCGATCGTTGCCGCGGGCACTTTGCCGATCACGAATACCCGTCGGTCGCCCAGCGCAAAGGCGCGTGCGTGAACCGCACCGGCGCGTGACGCGGACGATTTCTGAGCCTTGCCAGCATGTGGCTCGACATAGACCGACACACTGGCCAGCCCGTCGCTGTAAACGAGATGGTCGCCGGCGTCCGTGTGCCGTTGCGAACGCAACACGAACCCGGCCGGGACGTTTTTTACCGACCAAGCCACGTCCACGGCACCCGCTGTGGGCGAACCGAGGCTGTAATGGCGATTGAAATCGGGGATCGACGGGCGCAGATCGCCCGCTGCCGGCGTAACGCCGACCTGCACCTCGGTGAACATCAATTGTTCAAGCGGCTGTTTGCCGTTGTCGCCATCTTCCAGCACGATCCGCAGCGGCAAGCCGGTTTCGCTTTCGAGCCACAGCCGGTAGCCATAACGCAATGCGTCGTGCGGGCGCAGCGCAAGCACCTGCGTGTCGTAGCCGGCGACGCGTTCGCTATCGCCCAGGACCAGCTCATATTCGGACAACATGCCCGACTGCGCGGCATTTACGGTCTCTTCCCACCTGGCCAGCGGCGAGCCTTCGTAGGCAACGGTAGGATCGCCGGCACCGATGCAGATCAGGGTATCGCCATCGCGCACGATCTCGCGATGCGCGCCGGTCAACACGACCAGCCGCTCACGCGAGTCCTGTGCCGAGCGATAGACCTTCAGGGTTTCCATCCGGCTGCCGTCGAGATAGACCAGCGTGCCCTGGTAATCGGTTTGCGACAGCGCGTCGGCCATGCGCTCCAGCCACTGATCCGCCTCACCGGCAAATGCGCTGCCGGTGATGGTCAACGCCAGCGGCAGCCCGAGCATCCACTGTTTCACTGCGGCGCACCCTCTTGCAACGAAGCGCTCTGCGCCTCCGCTTTCGGATGCGCGATCACATCGACGTACGGCACAAAGCCGCCGATGCCGGCCTGGTGCAGCATCGCGTTGTGGCGAATCATGTAATCCTGCAACTCCGGGCTCAGGCCATCGCGTTCGGCGCCGAACTGCAATACCGCGCCGACGGCAGTCGCAGCGACGGTGTCCGCGGGCGCTGCGAACTGCGGCCGCAAATCCGATTCGCGCAGACTCGATGCCGCCACCTGCGCTGTGCCAGGCTGATTTTGCGCCAGGCCGCTCTGCCCGCCGCCCATTTGCTCGGGCGTCATCGCCAGCAGCGCGACCAGCGCCGCACTTGCGGCCACTGCCAGCCCGCCGACCCAGCGCAGCAGCGGCCGACTGCCGGCACGCAATGCCGGCTCACTGGCGAGCGCATTGGCGACGCGTTCGGCAAAATCGGATGCCATCGGCAAGGCGGTCTGCCGTCGCATGGCGACCGCAGCCAGGCTCCAGCGGCTCCAGGCGCCCGCCATCTCACGATCCGCGCCGACGCGCCGCAGCAGAAACTTCGACTCGTCCGCGGCCAGTTCGCCGTCGAACAGACTGGAAAGCGACTCGAATGCCTTGCTGTCGTGATGCTTGCTCATGATTGCTCTCGCTCGTTGTCCAACAGGGGCCGCAACTTGACGTCGATCGCTTCGCGAGCCCGGAAAATCCGTGATCGAACCGTGCCGATGGGGCAATCCATCGCCTCGGCAATTTCCTCGTAACTCAAACCATCCACCTCGCGCAGACTGATCGCGGTACGCAGTTCCTCGGGCAATTGATCGACGGTATCGGTAACGGTTCGTTCGATTTCCTGCCGCAGCAACTCATGCTCCGGCGTGTCGGTGTTGCGCAGGCGGTCGCCCGACTGATACTGAACCGCGTCGCCTGCATCGATATCTTCGTTGGGCGGGCGCCGTTTCTGCGCAACCAGATGATTTTTTGCCGTATTCACTGCAATCTTGTAAAGCCATGTGTAGAACTGGCTGTCGCCACGAAAGTTCGCCAACGCCCGATAGGCGCGGATGAACGTTTCCTGAGCAACATCCTGGCACTCGCTCCAGTCCGCGATGTAGCGGGAAATCAGTCCGCCGATCTTGTGCTGGTACTTGCGCACCAGAAGATCGAAAGCGGCCTTGTCGCCCTGCTGCACCCGCAAAACCAGCGCCTGATCCACTTCGTTATCGGCCATCCGGGCCGTTACTCCCTATCGGCGCAACCTGAGCAAATCGCTACAGGTCGCTGCTAAAGACTCGCGGTTCGTGCAAAAAGTTCACCCGACCGTACCAATCGTCCGGCATTGACCTGCCGGCACCTCGGCCGGATGATACGGTGTTCACAACCCAAAGCGGAAATCGACCATGTTTGACGGCCTTCGCTTCCAGCACTGGCAGCATCAGATTCGCCCCGACAATGTGGTGGTACTCACACTCGATCGCGCCGACAACAGCGTAAACGCCTTGTCGCAGGCGGTTCTCGACGAGTTGGGCCAGGCGATCGAGCGGGTCGCCATTGCCAAGCCCGCTGCGCTGGTCATTCGATCCGGCAAGACGGCGGGCTTTGTTCCCGGCGCCGATATCCGCGAGTTCCAGACCTTCGACGCCAACGGCACCACCGCCGATGCGATCGAGCGCGGCCAGACTGTCTATCAGCGCCTGGCCGAACTGCCCTGCCCCAGCGTCGCGGCCATCCACGGCCATTGCATGGGCGGCGGCACGGAATTGGCTCTGGCATGCAGCTACCGCGTTGCCAGCAATGCCGACAACACCCGCATCGGGCTGCCGGAAGTCAAACTCGGCATCTACCCCGGCTGGGGCGGCTCCGTGCGTCTGCCGCGGCTGGTCGGCGCACCGGCGGCAATGGACATGATGCTGACCGGGCGCGCCTTGTCGGCCAACGCGGCGCGCTTGATCGGTCTGGTCGACAAGGTCAGCGAACCGGCGTTGTTGCTGGACGCCGCCATCGAATTGGCCAAACGCGGCCATACCCGGCCGATCAAGCAACGGGCGCTGGCCTGGGCAACCAACACCTGGCTGGCGCGCCAGATCCTGGCGCCGATCCTGGTCAAGCAGGTGGCACGCAAGGCGCGCAAGGAGCACTACCCGGCGCCGTTCGCCCTGATCGAAACCTGGCGCCGCTCCGGTGGCTCGATGCAGGCACGGCTCAAGGCCGAGGCGCGCAGCGTGGTCAAGCTGGCGCAGACCCCCACCGCGCGCAATCTGGTGCGCATTTTCTTCCTGCAGGAACGGCTCAAGGGCCTCGGCGGCAAGGATCACGGTATCTCGCATGTGCATGTGGTCGGCGCCGGCGTGATGGGCGGCGACATCGCGGCCTGGTGTGCGTTGAAAGGTTTTGCGGTCACCTTGCAGGACCGCGAGCTCAAGTACATCGAGCCGGCGTTGGCGCGGGCACGCAGTCTGTTCGAGAAAAAAGTGAAACGCGACGATCAGCGCCAGGCGGCGATCGCACGCCTGCAGGCGGATGTGAGCGGCAATGGCGTGGCCTCGGCGGACCTGGTGATCGAAGCCATCTTCGAGAATCTGGATGCAAAGAAGGCACTGTTCGCCACCGTTGAGGAAACCCTCAAGCCCGACGCCATCCTCGCCAGCAACACCAGTTCGATCCCGTTGACCGATCTGCGCGCGGGAATCAAGCGCCCGGCGCGTTTCGCCGGGCTGCACTACTTCAACCCGGTGTCGATGATGCCGCTGGTCGAAATCGTTCGCCACGATGGCCTGGACGCGGAAACCGAACGCCGTCTGGCTGCATTTTGCCGTGCCATCGACAAGCTGCCGGTGCCGGTGGCGGGCAGCCCGGGGTTCCTGGTCAATCGCGTGCTGTTTCCGTACATGCTCGAAGCCATCACCTGCTATGGCGAGGGTATCCCCGGGCCGGTGATCGACCGCGCCGCGGTCAAGTTCGGCATGCCGATGGGGCCGATCGAGCTGGCCGACACCGTCGGCCTGGACGTCGCCGCATCAGTGGCCAAAGTGCTCACGCCATTCCTGGGCCTGAGCATTCCCGACGGGCTGGATTCGTTGTTGCAAGCCGGCAAGCGCGGACGCAAGGATGGCCAAGGTTTCTATACCTGGGAAAACGGCCGCGCCAAAAAGCCCGAAGTGCCGAAGGACTACAAGGCACCCGACGATCTCGAAGACCGCCTGATCCTGCCGTTCGTCAACGAGGCCGTGGCCTGTCTGCATGAGGGCGTGGTCGCCGATGCCGACCTGCTCGATGCCGGGGTGATCTTCGGCACCGGTTTTGCGCCCTTCCGTGGCGGTCCGATCAGCTACGCCCGTGCCGCCGGCCCGACCCAACTCAAGGCCCGTCTGGAACAACTGGCACAGCAGCATGGGCCGCGATTCGCGCCGCGCCAGGGTTGGGACGCGCTGTAAACTCGGCGCAATGCCTGATGATGCTCCTCACGCGGTACCGCGCCCGGTTCAGCATCATCTTTACGTAGGTCGGCTCAAGCGCAGCGGAGCCGACATCAACACGGACAGCGCAACGTCGGCTCCGCTGCGCTTGAGCCGACCTACACCGCCTGGGCCGTTTTCCGCAGTGCCGGCATCAACCGGATACTGCGTAATCCGGGCCGTAATATTTGGCCGTGGTATGGGTGTGAAAGGCGAGTGCCGAGACCGGCGGGTACTTGGGCTCGCCCAAGCCCGGCAACACCTCCAGGATCTCGTCCTCCCAGACATAGATCGCCATCGGCAATGAAATGCGCGGTTGCAGGCGCGCGGAAGGGTCGCGCGGCTGGCTGACCCGATGTGTGGTCGATGGCAGGCGGTCATTGCTGATCCGCTGCATGTAATCGCCGGTATTGAGGATGATGCTGCCCGGCGGCGCCTTGAGACGAATCCATTTCATGTTGCGCCGGTTGAGCACCTGCAAGCCTTCCACCGCTGGCGCCGGCAGCAAGGTGAACAGGTCGACATCCTCGTGGCCGAGCATGCGGCCTCCAAGCGGCAGCGCGGCGGACGGATCCGGCCTCGGGTAGTAGTTGAGCCGGAAACCGAAGTTGGTCGCCGTCAGCCGCTTGTCGTACAGGTGCGGATCGCAGCCCAGATAGCGCAAGATGCTTTGCATGATCGGCGCGATCAACGGTTCCTGCGCCTGCACCAGCGCCCGGAAGATCGGCTCGTATTCGGGCCGCGGCCAGAACGCACCGACATCGAAATCCGGCTTTCGCTCCAGATCGAATGCGCGCCGGCAAAACACCCAACCCTCGACCAGATCCGGATGGATGATCGTGGTTTCCTTGATCGGGAAATAGCCCTGGTTCACCGAACCATGGCGTTTGGCCAGATACGGCAGGCGTTCGGCCATGGGGATGGTTTCGAAGAACCGGGCGCAGGCCTGCTCCGCCTGCGTGTACAGCGATTGCGGAACGCCATGGCCGACCAGGATCGCAAACCCGATCTCCTCCATCGCTTCGCCGAGCGATTGCGCGAAGCGTTGCTTGCCCGCGTCGCCGCCGTTGAAAAAGTCCGACAGGTCGCAGGTGCGGATGACGAAATCCTCATCGAAGGCTTCGCCTTCGGCCGCTTCCGACAAACGATAGCTTTGCGGCTTGTTGACCTGATCGAACTGGCTGAAATCGCGATTCAATGCGTTCACGCCTTGATCCTGGGTATTGGGCATGGTTCACGCGCCCCCTTGGCGCAGATGCTCTCGTACGAACAGTACCGCAATTGCCAGCAACGCGGCAGGCACCACCCAGCGCAGCCAGAACACGAAGCCCTCCTGCCAACGCCCTGCCCCGTGCGCAAACAGTTGCTCCATCGCGCTGTTGCGACTCGCGCTCCAACCCAGCGCCAGCACCGCAGCCAACGCGCCCAGGGTCTGCATGCCGGAACCGAAAATCATGTCCAGGGTGCCGATGATCGAAGGCCATAATGCGCTGGGCAGCATCAAAACCGCTTCGACCGCGAACAGGATCAGTGCCATGCGCTGGCGCGACCAGCGTCCGGCACCGAGATCGCGCAGCCCCACCAGGCCAACCTCCAGCGCCGCCAAGGCCGACAAGAACGCCATCAGCACGAATGCGGCGAGAAATGCCACGCCAAGCCAACGCCCGCCCGGCATCACAGCAAAGAGTTTGGGCAACGTCGAGAATACCAGCCCGGGCCCCGCCGCCATGTCCAGCCCGAAGTACAACACGCTGGGGACGATGAACAAGGCCGCCAGCAACGCACCCGCCATATCGCCCAGCGCAGTTGCCAACGCGGTGGAAATGATTGGCGTGTCGTGGTCGAGATAACCGCCGTAGACCAGCATGATGGTGCCGCCGACGCCGAGCGAAAACACCGCCTGGCCCATGGCGGCGAATACATCGGTGGCGCCGAGCAACGAAAAGTCCGGGCGCAAGAACATCAGCAACTTGTCCCACACACCGTCAAGCAACAAGGCATTGACAACCAGATACAAGACCACCACGCCGAATGCCGGCACAAACCAGCGGCTGAACCGCTCGATACCGCCACGCACGCCCAACGCCATCACCCAGCAAACCGCTGCCAGCACCAGCAATGCCAATGCGTACTGCAACACCCCATCATTGAGACCGGCAGCCTGGCCCGCGCTGGCCTCCGGATCGAAACCCATGACCAGCCCGTAAGCAGCGGTATGGACGATGTTGGCGATGATCACGATGTAATACGAATCGGCGACAACGATTGCCGATACCAACGCGACACCGATGATCAGACCGGCATGGCGGCCGAACGAAGCGCGAAAGGTCGGCACCGGGCCAGCACGCAACGCGCGGCCAAGTGCCCATTCGGCGGCCAGCACCGGCATCGCCAGCAACAAGGCCAGAGCCGCATAAACCAGCAAGAACGCGCTACCGCCGTGTTGACCCATCATGTACGGAAAGCGCCAGACATTGCCCAGCCCGATGGCGACTCCGACCATCGCCAACCACGCCGCAAGCCGCCCGGAAAACCGCTCGTTCACCATGTCTGATCCTGGCGTCCTGAGGCGCACCCGAGCCATCGACGACGCCACGGGGTTATCACCATTTCAAAGGTCATTGTGCCCGACGATCATCGCAACACGACGGGCGATAATCGCATGGATTGCCAGGAAGGTGGCGCTCGCGAAACCGCGGCACGACATGGTGTGTCGCAACATCACAAAAACCGCACTGCATGGTATGTTCCCCGGGCACCCGGGAAGGCGCGATTCAAGTCGGCAGCACAGGACAACCTTCATCGCGTACGACATCCGGCACCCGGAGTCGATCACAACGGGGACTACATGAAAAAACCAACGCACCACAATCACCACCACGCGCTGTTCGCCGCCATCCTCGCGTTCAGCGCTGTTGCATCGGCGGACACCATCACCGTGCGCAGCGATTACTGGTTCCCCTACAACGGCGAGCCAGGCAGTGCACAGGAAGGCTACATGATCGAGCTGCTTCGCCTCGCCGCCGCCGGCACCGGCGACACCATCGATTACCGCCTGATGGACTGGGAACTGGCCCTGGAGCGGTCTTTGAATGGCACCAGCGACTGCGTGGTGGGCGCAATCGCAAGCGATGCGCCGGAACATCTGCGCACCAGCGCAGCCTGGGGCAAAAGCCAGAATGTGGTTTACGGGCTCGACGGCAATTCGATCGCTCTCGACGCGGTAGACGACCTCAAATCGCTGCGTATCGGCGTGGTCCAGGATTACGCCTATGGTGATGCGATCGACGCGGTACTGGAAGCGGACGGCGTACAGACCAGCCGTGTCGAGGCCAGCCGCCGTGCTTTTCCGCTGCTGGTGATGAAGTTGGTCACACGCAAGATCGACGTCCTTATCGAAGACGAAAACGTCGCCTCGGCCGGTCTCAAGGAACTGGGTCTGAGCAATCGTGTCGTTCCGGTTTCCAGCAATCTGACCGAAGCCGACGACCTGTTTGTCGCATGCACGCCCAACGCACGCGGCGGCAAGCTGATTGCTGCATTCGATCAGATACTGGAACAATCGCGCGCGTCCGGCGAACTGGACAAGATTCTCGCCCGCTACGGCCTTGAGGACTGGGCGCCGGTCACGCCGTAAGGCGGAACGATCGACCCGACGCCATGTAACGAAGAAGCCCCGCGATGCGGGGCTTCTTCGTTATCGGCATGCCTGCGAAATATCAATCGCCCATCTGCCGTTGGCGATGTTCCCAGCGCTCCTGCGCATCGATGGTGCGCTCGGCAGTCAGGCGCGCATCCAGCCGCTCCAGGCCGATTTCCTCGCCGGTATCGACGCACCAGCCATAGCTGCCGTCCTCCACCCGCTTGAGCGCGTCGTCGATCTTGCCGATCAGCTTGCGATAGCGATCGCGCGTACGCAGTTCCAGCGAGTTTTCCGTCTCGCGGGTCGCGCGCTCGGCTTCATCGCCCACGTCACGCACTTCTTCGCGCAGGTTCTCGATCGTCTGCTTGGATTCCTCAACCAGATCTTCGCGCCACTGCAGCAAACGGTTGCGGAAATATTCCAGGTGCAGCGGGTTCATGTACTCCTCGTCGGCACCCGGCCGGTAACCCGCGGGCACGATCGGCCGCCCGGCCGGGTCGGTTTTGTACTTCGGCGCTATCTTGCCCTTGACCGGAGCCGGTTTGATCGCACCCGGCGGCGACGCGACACCAACCGCACCGGTTCGGCGCGGAGTGGCTGGCTTTGCAACTGCGCTGATCGTCTTGCTCACTGCTTGCTTTCCTGCTTTCGAATGGTGCTCTTCGGCCTTGGCCGATGGCGAGGTCTTGGCTGACGGTTTGGCTACGCTGGGTGCTGGCGTGGCGGCGGGCTTGCCAGGCTTGGCTGCCGGCTTGCTGGCCTTCGCTGCCGGCTTGCTGGCCTTCGCTGCCGGTTTGCTGGCCTTCGCTGCCGGTTTGCTGGCCTTGGCTGCGGGCTTGCTGGCCTTGGCTGCGGGCTTGCTGGCCTTGGCTGCGGGCTTGCTGGCCTTGGCTGCGGGCTTGCTGGCCTTGGCTGCCGGTTTGCTGGCCTTGGCTGCGGGCTTGCTGGCCTTGGCTGCCGGTTTGCTGGCCTTGGCTGCGGGCTTGCTGGCCTTGGCTGCCGGCTTCAGCGCCTTCGCCAATGCATTGGCGACCTGCTTCAGCGCCCCAGGCTTGGCCTTGCTTGCCGCCTTTGCAGTCGATTTCCCGGGCGCCTGCTTGGCAGCCGCCTTGGTCATGACGACAGGCTTGCGTGCAGGCGCCTTGTTGGCCCTGCCCGCTGCTGCCGACTTGGCGGCTTTGGCGGACTTCGCAGACGTCACCACCTTGGTGGTCCTGGATGGTTTTGCAGCCTTGGCCACCTTGGCGGCCTTCTTCACCATTTTCTTCGCAGCCACGTTATATGCATCCTGTATTCTGGATCGAAATGGGCGGTGCAACCCGGGCGAGTCATCATAGACCTCCCGTTTACCCCGGTCATCAAGGGAGACTCGCGAACCGCTACTGAACGACTCGATTACCGCTCAGGCTACCCGAAGCCAACGCACATGCGCGGCCCGGCCACCGTGAGCACCTCGGCATCGAACGCCAACAACCACTCGCAAACTCGCGTTGATCTCGACATGCGTCGCGTCCATGCCACCACCCTACTCCGGTTTGAGTTCGGGAGGTCGCGTGTTATAGCCTAGTCGCGCGCGTGCAGCAACCATTGCGTTTCACCAAAGCTGCCACACTACCCGCTTATGAAGAAAATTTCCCTGGCATTGCTGCGTTTTTATCGCCTGCTGATCAGCCCATTGCTGGGTCAGCGCTGCCGATTCCACCCAAGTTGTTCGCAGTACACCTCCGATGCCATTGATCGCTACGGCGTCTCGCACGGAAGCTGGCTCGGGTTCAAGCGCATCTGCCGTTGCCACCCGTTCAGCGAAGGCGGCTACGATCCGGTACCCGAGCGGCACGCTGCCATCACAAGGCCTGACGCATGAAGCGCGACTGGCGAGTTCCATTCGCTGCGCTGCTGAGCGTGGCGGGTACCGCCAGTGTCGGCGCCGAGAACTGCACCGCCCTGACCGATCTCGTCCAGGGCGGTCTGGTGGTCCGGCAGGTCGCCGCGGGGAGTTCCGTGCGTCTGGATGGCCGTCCATTGCGGGTCTCGCACGATGGCTGGTATGCGTTCGGCATCGGTCGCGATGCCAACGCGCCGGTGACCCTGGAAATCCGCTCGCCGGGGGCGGAGCCGTGCCGGGCGACGCTACCGATCCGCACACGCAACTGGGCGATCGAGCGGGTCAACGGGGTGCCCCAGGCCACCGTCAGCCCACCTCCGGAAATTGCCCAGCGCATTGCGCGCGAACAGGCGCGCGTTGCACAAACGCGCGCGCTCGACAGCGACCTCGCCGGTTTCGTGCACGGCTTCATCTGGCCGGTGAGCGGCCGTATCAGCGGCCACTTCGGCAGCCAGCGCATCTACAACGGCGAACCGCGATCACCGCATTCGGGCGTGGATATCGCGGCCGCGCGCGGGGTGCCGGTAAAAGCACCGGCAGCGGGACGGGTAATTTTCGCCGACGCCGGTCTCTATCTCACCGGTGGCACTGTGCTGATCGATCACGGCCACGGCGTCAATTCAAGTTTTCTGCACCTGAGCCGGCTGGATGTGCGAGTTGGTCAGCGTCTGGAGCAGGGCGACATCATCGGCGCCGTGGGCGCCACCGGTCGCGCTACCGGCCCGCACCTGCACTGGGGACTGAACTGGTTTGACGTGCGCCTCGACCCGGAGGCACTGTCGCCACGCTGAGCCCGTCCGCGTTCAGTCGCGTGGATGCGCAACGCCATCAAGCGGCGAAAATCCGCCGGACACACCCTTGGTGGCAACCGCGACCGCATTGTGCGGATGCAGGCTCTCGAAGTGCGAGGCGCGCAACCAGAAATCGACCACGCGCTCGTCCTGATCGAGCGCAGCCTGCATGCGCCTTGCCGCATCCTCGCAGAACATCAGGTTGGCGCCGTTGAGCAATGCAAACGCCTGCTCGTCCTCGCGCTTCACCGCCGCCTGCACCGGCGTCTTGAGCGCACCCTCGATACAGTCGATCAGATCGGTGATGGGGAAACTCTGGAACGACGGCACCAGCCGCAGCTTGACCTCGGCCGAACTGCGCTGGCTGTGCGGGGTAGCGCAAATGCCCTCTTCAGTACCAAGCCATGCCACAACCGCATCGAAATCCACGTTGCCACCGGCGCTGAAGTCGTGGCGGAAGCGCTCCTGGATCAGTTGCCGCGCCAATGCGGCAGAACACGGGCAGGTACTCGAATAGGCCACCGCAAACGACAGCTCCAGCGTGAACTGGCCGCGATCCATCATCCCGGTGATGACCACCGGGTAGGATTTCCAGCCACTGTTGTCGCTGACCAACGACGGCCGCCGCAGCAGGTAATCGAAACGCACCTGCACCATGGCACGATCGGAAAGATCGGCATGCGAGGCCAGGAACTCCTTGAGCAGGTGCCTGAGTCCGCATGGGCTCAGCGCCTCGGCCGACAGGTAGCGATCGACGTGCAGATACAGGCGCGACATGTGAATGCCACGCACATCGGGACGGCGCAGGTTGACGTACGCATTGACCCGGGCGACGCTGGTCACCACCGCACCGTGCGGATCAGCCAGGCTGACCGGCGCCTCGATTTCGCCCATGCCGACCCAGTCGAGTTGGCCGGCTATACCGGGCCGAGCCTCGCTGGCGATATCCGGCATCAGCCGAACGGTGTTTTCGGGGTTGATCGGGGCCACGTGGCGACTCTCCTCATCGATTCTGGCGACAGCGTAGCTCCATCGCGTGCATGCGGCGTCAACAGCGACGGCGGCGTCGCGAACGGCCATTGTATCGGCTGGAGCCGGAAAACGGATGAAACACTGCGTTGTGGACGTTTATCCGCCGCGGCGGGCGGCATGCCAAAACCGCCACAGGCTGCGCAATCCGGGCGCGCTTTGCGGCGGCCTTCCCGCTGCCATTCGCGCCAAAAGATCGCGATCCAGCACCCATTGCATGCGTCGAAACAGTGGCGCCGAAGCACTCGGTTCGGGCGCCGCGAGCAGCAGTTCCCGAGCATATTCCACGATTACCGTTGCGGCAGCGCCCTCGCGAATCGCGTTGCGCGAGACCTGATGCCGGGCCAGCAACTGCAACGGCACGCGGCCGGCATCATCCGCTGCCTGACCCACCCGCAAACGCTGCACGAGCAGATGTACCGCCGCCAGTTGCATCGCGGCGGCATTCGCCTCGCCGCCGAGCAATGCCGCTTCGACCGCTACCGTTGCGGTTGCCAACGGCATCATCTGCGCCAGTGCATCGCCGGTATCCAGCGACGATTGATCGCCGGCGCCAACCGTTTGTAACAATGCCGCCGACAAACCGACCCACGGCGCGCCCGGATACGCCATCAACTCCTGCGTCAGCGGATGGCGCGCCTGCAACTGGGTTATGGCGAGCAACTCCTGTGCCCACCAACCCGACTTGGCCAGACGAACCGATGGATCGCTCAACTCGAATGCCGCTTCGCGCAGGCAACACAACAACGCACCCCAATGCGCGAACAGCGTGCGCTGTGCCGGCGCGACGAACAGGCTCGCCTGCACAAAAGCCGGCTCGCGTTGCAGCCACTTCTCGACAAATCCCGCGGTTGGCGAATCAGTCGCCATCGGCAGATTTCCGGTCCAGGATCCCGGCCGCAAGCAGATCCTGCGGTAGCGCTGCCACGGCATCTGCGCCCCACTCGAACGGACGCTCATCGGCGCCGCGATAACCCCACAGCGCGGCCACCGCTTTCATGTTGCAGGCGCGCGCAGCCTGCACGTCACGCGCGTCATCGCCCACGTAAACGCAGTCTTCGGGGGCAACGCCAAGCGCCGCACAAGCCAATCGCAATGGCGCCGGATCGGGCTTCTTTACCGGCAGCGTATCGCCGCCAACGACCGCCGCACAGGCCTTCGCCCAAGGCATTGCCGCCAGTACCGCGCTCACCATCGCCTCGGCTTTATTGGACACCACTGCCCACGGCACTCCAGCCGCCTCCAGCGCCGCGAGCACGTCGGTGATTCCGGCGAACGCGTGGCTGTAGTCGGCAATGTGCGCGCTGTAGATATCGAGAAACGCCGGCAGCAATCGTTCCTGCGCTTCGGCATCATGATCGGAAAACGCCACCGCGAGCATCGCGCGTCCACCCTTTGAAATCACCGCGCGAAACACCGCAGGATCCACCTCGCCCCGCCCCTCGCGCGCCAACAAACGATTCATCGCCGCCATCAGGTCCGGCGCGCTGTCGATCAGGGTGCCGTCGAGATCAAACAGCACAGCAGCGCAGTTGGGCGCCTTCATTCCGGGCGGCGCGCACTGGCGATGTAGTTGACTGCCAGCGAGCGACCCAGACGGGCGCTGTGCGCAATCGGGTTGTAATACAGGCCCTGCACGTCGTCCAGCACCAGCCCTGTCGCCCGCAACCACGCTGCGAGCTCGGACGGCCGGATGAACTGCGCATAGTGGTGGGTGCCGCGCGGCACCAGACCACTGACGTATTCGGCGCCGACAATGGCCAGCGCGAACGACGCCGGGTTGCGATTGAGCGTGGAAATGATCAAACGGCCACCCGGCGCCAGCGCGCGCGCGCAATCAGCCACCAGGGCCTCCGGGTCGGGCACGTGCTCGAGCAGCTCCATGCAGGTCACCACATCGAAGCTGGCCGCTTGCTCGTCGGCAATCTGCGCGATCGGCGCCAACCGGTAATCCACCTGCAAGCCGCTTTCCAGCAAATGCAATTGCGCCACTTCGATCAGCTCCGACGCCAGATCCAGCGCCGTCACCGTTGCCCCGGCTGCGGCCAGCGCTTCGGACAGCAGCCCCGCACCACAACCGACATCGAGCGCGCGCTTGCCGGCCAGCGGCACCTGCTGCGCAACGTAGGCCAGACGCACCGGATTGAGCACATGCAAGGCGCGTTGCGGGCCGTGGGGGTCCCACCAACGGCTGGCCAGTGCACCGAAATGCGCCAGTTCAGAGGGATTGGCGTTGAACAGTGATTCGCTCATGTGATGCTCATCGGCAAGTGTGCGTACAAAAAGACATGTGCTCTCGCCAAGACGCCAAGAACGCCAAGAAAGCGATCAGCCAATTCGGGAAGGCGATTGACCGTCGTTGATAAGATACGTCAATAACCAGCCTTTCGATTTTGTCGTCGGCCATACTTTTTTTGGGTCTTCGTGGAAACGTGTGGGTGATTGCATGGGCCTTATCGTGCCATGACTCATGCGTGGCAAGGGTTTTCAGGCTTCAGGGTTGACCAGAAGTCGGTCGCGCTTTGCTGCTGGCCCAGTCTGCGAAACACGCGCGGCGGATGCACTGTCGGCTCCACCGCTACGCGGCTTGAGCCGACCTACGCCAAGCGCTGCGCGTGGCTGACGTAGGTCGGATCAAACGCCATCGGCGTGGATCCCCTTGGCGTTCTTGGCGCCTTGGCGAGAGCGCATCAGGTTTTTCCTGCACCGTCATCGACGGTCCACGAAAGCATTCATATGGCGATCACGGCGAGCGAACCGCGCCCCGCATGCGGCCATGCAGAGCCCCGGCTCACGGTTGCAACGCTGCAATGCGTGCCTGCCACTGCCGCGCATTGGCGCGCAAGGCGTCGGCATCGATACCACACAACTCGCGTGCGCGCAGTCGCCGCTCGCCAGCAATCCATACATCCGAAACCTGGTGGCGACCGGTGCAATACACCAGTTGCGAGATCACCTCGAACATCGGCACGGTTTCGATGGTATCCATCTCGACGCAAATCAGATCCGCGTCCTTGCCGACTTCGATCGAGCCGACCCGGTCGCCAAAACCCATGGCCTCGGCGCCGCCCAGCGTTGCCATGTGCAGGGCCTGCGGCGCATCGAGCGCGGTGGCGTCGCCGGCGACACCCTTGGCCAGCAACGCTGCGGTCCGCATTTCGCCGAACATGTCCAGATCGTTGTTGCTCGCCGCACCGTCGGTACCCAGGGCAAGCCGGACGCCGGCGCGGCGCAGGCGCTCGACCGGGCAAAAGCCAGACGCCAGCTTGAGGTTCGACTCCGGGCAATGCACCACGCTCACGCCACGCTCGGCGCACAGCGCAATTTCGGCATCGGTCAATTGCGTCATGTGCACCGCGATCATCTGGCTGTTGACCAGGCCAAGCCGATCCAGTCGCGCAATCTGACGCATGCCGTGTGCGGCCACGGCATCGCCGACTTCCTGCGCGGTCTCGTGCACGTGGATGTGCACCGGGATATCGAGCTGATCCGCCAGCATGCGCACCCGCTCCAGGCCGGCGTCATTGACGGTATAAGGCGCATGCGGCACGAAACTGGTGCGCACCAGGGCATCGGCGCGCCATAGGTCGTGTACTTCCAGCGCCTTGTCGAAGTATTCGTCCTGCGACTTGGCCCACGCCGTCGCGAAATCGATAACGGGCAACCCCACCAGCGCGCGAAAGCCAAGGCGCCGGTAGGTGGCGGCACAGACATCGGGGAAAAAATAATTCTCGCTGACGCAGGTGGTGCCGCCGCGCAGCATTTCCGCAACCGCCAGCTCCACCCCGGCAGCGCAGTAATCCGGGCCCATGATGGCGCCTTCGATCGGCCAGATATGCTCGGTAAGCCAGCGCATCAGCGGCAGATCGTCGGCCACGCCGCGCATCAGGGTCATCGGATTGTGCGCATGGGCATTGATCAAACCCGGCATCAATACCGCGGTGGGTCGGGAAACATGCTCTCCGGCGACAAAGCGATCATGCGCTTGCGTACGCGGCAGCACCGCGACAATCCTGCCATTGCGCACGGCGACGGTGTGATCGTCCAGCACCTGCCCTGTCGGTACCACGGGCACTACCCAACCCGCATCGATCAGCAGGTCGCAGGACTCGGGGGCGGAAATTGGCGTCATGGGTCTGGCAGCCTGTCGGACTTGAGATCGTAGCGAGTGAAAGCCGGTTTGAAGCTGATTTTCGCTCTTTACCCTGATCTCACGTGCGGCAAAGGCGCAAAGGGATGCTCTGAACAAGCTGTCATTGCGGGGAGCGAAGCGACGCGGCAATCCAGAAATGTACGGAAAAACAAAGAACTGGATTGCTTCCCGCCACGGCCTTCGGCCTCGCGGCTAAAGGCTTGAGCGCTCGCAATGACGGCGGGTAGCGGTTGTTCAGAGCTTCCAAAGCGGTCCGCAAATTGCGCAAAAGACGCAAAGGTAAAGCAAAAGCGATGATCTTTTTGCGTACTTTGCTTTCTTTGCGGATCCCAATGCTCTGAATGTTCCGGCACAGCCGCGCGTCCACGCGCGGGCCGGAACGTCACTTGACGCGGCTGACGTATTCGCCGGATCGGGTATCGACCTTGATGATCTCTTCCTGACCGACAAACAGGGGCACGCGCACCACCGCGCCGGTTTCCAGCTTGGCCGGCTTGCCACCGCCGCCGGACGTATCGCCACGCACGCCCGGATCGGTTTCGACGATCTTGAGCTCGACGAAGTTGGGCGGCTGGATCGCGATCGGCGCGCCGTTCCACAGCGTCACCACGCAATCCTCCTCCCCCTTGAGCCATTGCCAGGCATCGCCCACCGCGGCCTTGTCGGCCTGCACCTGCTCAAAGGTTTCTTGCTGCATGAAATGCCAGAATTCGCCATCGGCGTACAGGAACTGCATGTCGGTATCGACCACGTCCGCCGCGTCCACGGTGTCGGTGGACTTCATGGTCATTTCCACCACGCGACCGGTCTTGATGTTGCGGTACTTGACCCGGGTGAATGCCTGCCCCTTGCCGGGCTTGATGAAATCGGTATCGATGATTACGCACGGGTGCCCGTCAACGATGATCTTGGCGCCGTTCTTCACATCGTTCATGCCATAACTGGCCATTGCAATCTCCTGTGCGCTACCGCCGGCTGGCGGCTAGAATGGGAACGGAGCCGGCGATCCGCTGCGGCCCTCTACCTAAACCGGATATGATACCTGCTAACCCCTCCCCAACGCAGCCGGTACGCTGGCAGGCGCTCTGGCGCGACGCCATCCGTGAACCGCAAGCCCTGCTCGACCAGTTGGGCCTCGGCCACCTGTCGCACCGCGTCAGCGCCGAGGCGACCGCGCAGTTCGCGTTGCGTGTGCCACAGGGCTTTGTCGCCCGGATGCGGCATGGCGACCCGGACGACCCGTTGTTGCGTCAGGTGCTGCCGCTGGTCGAGGAAACCTTCAGCGTCCCCGGCTTTGCGCTCGACGCCGTCGGCGACCTGCCATCGAGCGCCGCCAACGGCGTGTTGCACAAGTATCGGGGGCGGGCGTTGCTGGTCGCAACCGGCAGTTGCGCGGTGCATTGCCGCTATTGCTTCCGCCGCCACTTCCCCTATGCCGAGCAAACCGCAGCCGCCAACGACTGGGAATCGGCGCTCGCGGCACTGACCGCCGACACCAGCATCCATGAGGTTTTGCTCTCGGGCGGCGATCCGTTGTCGCTGAGCACGGAAAAACTGGCACAACTCACCGATCGTTTGCGCGGAGTGCCGCACATCCGCCGCCTGCGTATTCACACCCGCCTGCCCATTGTTTTGCCCGAGCGGGTGGATGACGAATTGCTGACCTGGTTGACCCGCCTGCCGTGGCCATGCGCGATGGTGGTGCACGCCAATCACGCCAATGAACTGGATGAAAACGTGTTTTCCGCATTCGCACGGTTGCACCGCAGCGGCGTCAACCTGCTGAATCAATCGGTTTTGCTCAAAGGCGTGAATGACTCGGTTCCGGCGCTTGCCGACCTGTCGGAGCGATTATTTTCCGGCGGCGTTCTGCCCTATTACCTGCATCAGCTCGACCGGGTCAGTGGCGCGGCACATTTTGAAGTCAGCGATACGCAGGCGTTGGCATTGCACGAGCAACTCTGCGCACAACTGCCGGGATACCTGGTGCCACGTCTGGTGCGCGAAGTTGCGGGCGCCGCGGCAAAGCTGCCGCTTGCATCTGTTACCCCAGCCACACATCATGTGTCCGATTCAAGATACTCTATGTAACCCCCTGATAGTCACATGGAATAAGCCGGATGGCCCAAGCTGAAACGGTTCTGCGTGTGCTTCTCGTCGAAGATCGCGTGGAGGATGCCGAACAGATCACGTCGATTCTGCGCAATGGCGGGATCGCCGTGCGCCCGGCGCGTGCCGAAAGCCCGGACGATTTCATTGCCAAGATCGCATCCTTTGCGCCCGACCTGGTGCTGGCAGCAACCGACGCCAGAACCGTGCCGTTCGCAACCGTGCTGGCCGCCGTGCGCGGCTCGAACAAGGATTTGATGGTTATCGCCACCTGCCTGGCATTGACCGAAGACACCATCCTCAATGCGCTTGAAGCGGGCGCGCGCAACGTCGTTGTCAGCACCAGCCCGGAACACGTGCAGATCGTGATCAAGCACGAATTCGAAGCCTTGCAGGCACGGCGCGCGTTGCGCCGGATCGAGGCTGCTTTGCGCGAAACCGAGCGCCGTTGCGATTCGCTGATCGACTCCTCGCGTGAACCGATTGCCTACATCCACGAGGGCATGCATATCCGCGCGAACTCCGCCTATCTGGAAATATTCGGTTACGAGTCGTTCGAGGAGATCGAGGGGCTTTCCGTTCTCGATCTCATCGCGCCGGCGCATACCGACACTTTCAAGCAACTGCTCAAGGATCTGGGCAAGGGCGAGCAACCGCCGAAATCGCTGCACCTCGGTGCGCGCAACAGCGACGGCAGCACCTTTGAGGCCGAACTGGAATTTGCCCAGGCCAGCTACGAAGGCGAGCCGTGTTTGCAGATCATATTCCGGCAACGCGCATCCGACCCCGAGCTGGAACGCAAATACGCCGAGCTGCGCGAGCGCGACGCGCTCACCGGCCTGTACAACCGCCAGCACTTTCTCGCCGAGCTGGAGCAAACGGTTGCCAAGGCCGCCGATGGGCAGTCCGACCATGCCTTGCTGCTGATCGAACCCGACAACATCGCCAATCTGGTTGCCGAGATCGGCATCACCCATATCGATGAGTTCGTGACCGCCATGGCGGAGCGTATCGAAGCGATTGCCAGCGCGAGGCATATGGCCGCGCGCTTCACCGAGCACGGCTTTGCCTTGCTTTGCGATGGCGTCGACCACGACAACACACAGGCACTGGCCGACAAGATTCGGCACGCGTTCGCCGACCAAATCATCGAGGCGGGCGATCGCTCGGTTTCCGTCACCGTCAGCATTGGCGGGGTGCTGATCGGCGAGCGGATCGCCAGCCTCAATCAGGTTCTGGCCAAGGCCAGCCAATGCCTGCAAAGCGCGCAGACGCAAGGCGGCAACCGCAAGGTATTGTTCGACCCGGCCGCGCAGGGTCGCGAAGAGCAGGAGCGCATTGCGCAATGGGTGGAACAGATCAAGGCGGCGATTGCGTCACAAGACGGCTTCGTACTGCACTACCAGCCCATCGTCTCGTTGCAGGGTGAGCCGGGAGAGCACTACGAAAGTCTGCTGCGCATGCGCCTCGAAAAGGGCGATCTGGTGCCACCGATGACGTTCCTGCCGATCGCGGAAGAACACGGGTTGCTCGAAGCGATCGACCTTTGGGTGGTAAGCCATGCGATTACCGCGCTTGCGGGACGCAAGAAAACCGGTGCCGAAACTGCGCTGTTCGTGAAGATATCGCCGTTGTCGATGGCTTCCGACGCCCTGCCCAAATTGATTGCCAAGCAACTGGCAGCCAACAAGCTGCCGGGCAAATGCCTGATTCTGGAAGTCCCGGAAGCCAAGGTCTTCACCAATCTCAAGGCCGCGCAGGAATTTCAGCAGGCGCTTGCACCGTTGGGTGTGCGCATGGCGCTGGAGCAATTCGGTTCCGGCCTCAATTCGTTCCAGTTGCTGCGTCACTTCGACCCGGCCTTCCTCAAGATCGATCGCTCGTTCATGACCGAACTGGGGAAAAACGCCGAAAACCAGAAAAAGGTCGTCGAGATCGCGCGCCAGGCGGCCGATGCCGGCAAGCAGACCATCGCCGAGTTCGTGCAGGACGCCGCCACCATGAGCGTGCTGTTTTCCAGCGGCGTCAGCCTGGTCGAAGGCCACTTCCTGGCCACCGCGGGTCCGGAGATGAACTACGACTTCGGTTGAGTGCCGGGGAAATCTCGATCTACCTCGCGCGCCGCGGTGACCACGACGCGCGAGGATTCCACGAACCGATCAGGCGAAGGCGTCGCGCAACACGATGTTGGCATCGCGATCCGGGCCGGTCGACACCATCGCCAGCGGGCAGCCAACCAGTTCTTCCAGCGAGCGCAGATAGGCGCGCGCCGCCGGTGGCAGCTTGGCGAACTCGGTGATGTTGTGGGTGGATTCGCTCCAGCCCGGAAACTCCAGATAGACCGGCTCGCATTCGGCCCAACCGGCCTGATCCAGCGGCGGGTATTCGGTTTCCTTGCCGCGGTAGCGGTAGGCGATACACATTTTCAGACTGGGCAAGCCGTCGAGCACGTCGAGTTTGGTCACGCACAGACCGGAAATACCGTTGATCATCACCGCGCGCTTGAGCGCCACCAGGTCGATCCAGCCGCAGCGGCGCGGGCGCCCGGTAGTAGCGCCGAACTCCTGGCCGCGAGTACGGATATCTTCACCCAACGCGTCGTTGAGCTCGGTCGGAAACGGGCCGCCGCCGACGCGCGTCGCATAGGCCTTGGCGATGCCCAGCACGTAGTCGATCGAATTGGCGCCGACGCCGCTGCCCGCCAACGCGCCACCCGTGGTGGTGTTGCTGGAGGTGACAAATGGGTAGGTGCCGTGATCGATGTCGAGCAATGCACCCTGCGCGCCTTCAAACAGGATGCGCTTGCCCTGCGCACGCAGTTCATGCAGCAAACCGGCGACATCGTATTTCATCGGCTCGACGTACTCGGCAAACGCCAGCGCCTCGTCGAGCACCTGCTGATAATCCACCGCATCCGCGCCCAGGTACCGGGTCAGCACGAAGTTGTGGTAATCCATCGCATTGCGCAGCTTTTCCGCGAGCTGCTCGGGGTAATGCAGATCAGCGACGCGGATCCCGCGGCGCGCAACCTTGTCCTCGTAGGCCGGGCCGATGCCGCGACCGGTGGTCCCGATCGCATTGCCGCCAGCGGCTTTCTCGCGCGCCTGGTCCAGCGCGATGTGATACGGCATGATCAGCGGCGTGGCCGGGCTGATCTTCAAGCGCGAGCGTACTTCAACGCCCTGCGCTTCGAGCTCGTCGATCTCTTTTCGCAACGCTGCGGGCGACAACACCACGCCATTGCCGATCAGGCACAGCACGCCATCGCGCAGGATGCCCGACGGAATCAGATGCAACACGGTCTTCTTGCCGCCGATAACCAGCGTGTGGCCCGCGTTGTGGCCTCCCTGAAAACGGACGACTGCCGAGACACGTTCGGTCAACAGATCGACGATCTTGCCTTTGCCTTCGTCGCCCCATTGCGCCCCGAGTACCACTACCGACTGACCCATGCCTTCCTACTCCAATCAAGTGCCCCGCCTGGGGCGACGTCGCTGACCAAACTCAACCTCCCCAGCCTCGCCACGTGACGACACGCCGGGTTTCAAGTGGCAGGTCGGCTCAAACCGCGCAGCGGTGGAGCCGACAGCCTCACCGGATTATCGCTCACTCGGCGCTCGATTTGCCGGAACAAACGCGTCGGAGTGACACGCATCGGCACCAAGCCCGCTGGCCAGAAATGCAGGAATGGCGGTATCGACCATCTTCACCGACCCGCAGACATACACCTCAAAGCCGGTCAGATCAGGATGGTCGGCGAGCATCGCTTCATGCACCAAACCCGTACGCCCTTGCCACTCCGGCGCGCCGGAGGTATTCGATAGCACCGGAATGACGCTGAAATTCGAATGCTGCCGCGCCCAGTGCTCGGCCAATGGCAGCAGGTACAGGTCGCGAACATCGCTCACGCCCCAATACAGTTGCATCTGGCGTTGCACGCCACGCTCGAAGGCATCCTCCAGAATGCTCTTGATCGGAGCAAAGCCGGTCGCGCCCGCAATCATCAGCATGGGACGCGCTCCTGCGTGCAAAACGAAGCGGCCCAGCGGCGCCTCGAACTCGATACAGTCGCCTACCCGCATCCGGTTGAACACGTGGGTGGTGAAGCGGCCACCCGGGATCAGCCGCACGTGCAGTTCGATCCGTGCGTTGTCATGCGGCGGGTTGGCGAATGAAAACGATCGACACGCACCGTCTTCGAGCAGCACATTGAGGTACTGACCGGCAGAAAAATCGATTCGCTGGTTATCGGGCAAAGACAGGCGCAGCCGAATTACGGTATCGCTCAACCGCTCGATTTCTTCGACACGCCCTTGGTAACGCCTGATCGATTCAGCCCCCCCCGGGGAGAGGCTGGCGACAGCAAAGTCGATTTCGACATCCTCCAACGGAATGGCACAGCATGACAGCGCCATGCCCTGCGCGCGCATCTGCTCGGTGAGGACGGCCGGCTGAAACTCGCCATGATCCACCCTGCCGTCGAGCACAGAGCAAACACAAACACCACAGCCGCCGTTGCGGCATTCGTAGGGCAGCTTCAACCCCGCGCGCAGCCCTGCCTCAAGCACGGTTTCACCCGCCCGTGCGACAACGTCTTTCGGGCCCGGATGCAAAACGAGTCGATAGCCGCGCTGGGCACCCGCCGCGTGCCGAACCCGCACCAGCCACGGCAGCGCCAGCAACACCGCGGTGCCGAGCATCATGAAAGCCCACACCGCGCCGAGCGGCCAGCGGTCGATCAGCGGATACACCGGGAGCAAAAACCAATCCAGAGCGACCGAACCAACTTCACTGGAGAGATCTGCCGGGCCACCCTGGCTGCGCACGGGCAACACCAACGACAAAGCCAGCAGCGTTGTCGACAAACCAACCGTGATCGCACGCGGCGGTTGGGTGCTGGCTTTGGCCACACGCTGCACATGAATCCACATCAGCAACAACAACAGCAGCGGCACTCCGATATGAATGAACGAGAGCAGCGAGAACAAACGATCGTTGACACTGGTCGCATACATGAAATTGCGAACCAAATTGCCACCAAACCCGGGCAGCCAGTCGAGCCATTCAAAACTCGTCGTCACCACGAATTGCGCCAATCGATCCCACGGCAACATGTAGCCATTGATACCCGATACATACACCAGCCAGATCAGGCCGACACCGGTGAGCCACGAGAAAGTGCGAAACCCGTGAATGCGGTCGAACGCGAAATGGCGCAGCAGGTGAATCAGCATCGCCACAACCATCGCATCGGAAGCATAACGATGGATCGAGCGCAGCACCCCGCCGGCATACCACTGGCGTTCGCTCAGCGCCTGCACCGAGTTGAATGCGCCGCTGACGCTGGTATCGAAAAACGCGTACAGGTACAGGCCGCTACCGGCAACGAGCCAGAACAGGAAGAACGTGGTTGCACCCAGATGATAGAACGGATTCAGACGCTCGCCGAAGGCCCGGTTGAACAGCGCCTCGGCCCGCATGAACATCCAGCGAAGAACGCTTTGCAGATAGGCGATCATGCGCTATCGCAGGCTTGACATGTGTCGCTCCCGGAACCGCGCAGGGCATTGCAGACCACCACCACGAACAACACCCCGCCGATGATGGCGATCAGGCCACCCAAGCCCATCAACCCCATGCCGGCAACCTCGGAAATCGAGCGCAACGATTGTTCGGCGCCTGCCACCTTGCGCTGCACACCGTAACCGCCCGACCACACCAGGCCCACGATATGCAGCAGTTGCCCAGCGCCATACAGGCCCGGCTGCCACCTCGCCATGCGTCCACGCGGAGTTCGAAAACCCAGTTGTGGCAACAACAGATACACCAATCCCATCAGCGCCAGCGTGACGCCGACGATACAACCATGGTAGTGGGCGGGTATCTTGACATTGCTGCCGCTGATGAACACGCCGATCACGCCACCGGCGGCAAACAGCAGCATCGAGGCCAGCAACGCCGCGCGCAGCGGCGCATGCGCCGGCGAACGCGCCGATTCGACGATGCGCGGGCGGCGCCACAGCGCGACCGCCACCGCAAACCCGATCGGCACGATCGATACCCCACCGCCCAGCCGCATCGCCCAGGTGTGCAGGTTGCGATGCTCAACGCTGGCGACATCGTGCGCGAGGTAAGCGTACGGCGTTACGAATACGCTGGCCAATGCCAGCGCGAGCATCAACAACGCGATGCGCGGGCTGAGCGGTACCCGCGCGCCAATCGCACTGGCCAGCCACAACCATGCCACCAGCATCAGCAACGTCCATACGAACTGCAGCGCATGGCCGCCGCCCCAGAACGCTATCTCGTAGTACGCCGCAGGGTCGAGGCTGCGCGGCGTCAACAGCAACGAGGCCGCGAATGCCAATAGCGCCACCGCGCTTGCAACCACGCTGGCATTGAGCCCGAAACGCAACGCGCCGCTGCCATCGAAGCGCAACCCCAATTGCGGCGCCGCGAGCAACCCTCGCAGCACCAGCAACACCGAACCAACCGCGAAAATGGCGACGCCGAACCGGAACACCGAGCCATCGAGCATCGGGATGTAATTGGCCATCACCGGCTTGGCGTGTTCGACAAACGGCGCCAACACCATCAACAGGGTGCCGACAACCGCCAACGCCAGTGCCGACCAGCCAACAGCCATCGCCGCGGATCGGCTGTTGAGACTCCACAGCATGCCGGCCAGCGCGACAAACCAGACCAGCACCGACAGATCGACATGCACGACCAGCGCAACCCGGAAAAAATCGGCAACGGGGAACCACGCGTTGATGCCCGGTGTGCGCGAAAGCACCAGCAACAGCGAATAAACCCCGGCACCGGCCAGCGCCAACAGCCCGAGCAGCAACCAGCCAAGCACCAGCGCGCGACGACCGCCTGGCGGAATGCCGAGCAGGTAATCGGAAGGGCTTGCCGCTGAAATCGCGAGGTCGGCCGATGCGGGCGCTGAACTCAGGTTCATTGCAAGGTTATCTCATGCAGGGTAGCGTCAAAATCGATCACCAGGATTTCGGCGGGCGTCAGGGTGATGTCCGCCTCATGGCGGTAATCGAAGCCTTCGCTGCGCGCGTCGTCCTTGAGCCGTACGGCGATGTGATGTGGCCCCGCATCCACTTCGATGCGCCGATAGATCGTTGCCGCACCGTCGCTCGACAAGCCCGATGGCGCAGCGATCTGCCGATGCGCAAGCGCGCCATCGATGTCCACCTCCACGATCAGCGGCGAGCGCTCGCGCGGACAGCGCACCGGCGCGCGCATGTTCGGCGGCAGCCTGGCCAGTTCGTCGATGCTCAGCGTTTCACAATCGCCAAGCAGCTTGCCCTGATGGCTCAAGCTCAGCTTGATCACCGCCTTGTCTGGCACCAGATGCTGGTACGTTGGCCAGTGCGAAAAGGTGGCAAGCGTCGCGGCGAACACCAGGTACAACAATCCCTGGCCGATCCATTTCACGATCTCGTTCACGGCCGGACTCCGACCACACGATCGTCGCGTATCGCGCGTACCGCCATTGCCACCGATGGTTCGTCGCCCACGTCGGCAAAAACGAGCCGATAGCGACTTTTTGGCACATGTCGTCGCAAATGCGGATCACGGCTGCCTGCCAGTCGCTCGGCTGTCCAACGACTGCCCAATCGGAATTCGCAAGTGCCATTGCTGCAGGCGCTGATCACCACACGGCTGGCGCCACAACGCAGAGCAAACTCGACAAACGCCGGCGGCAACTGCCCCGTGCATGGCAGCGAAAAGCTGACGACATCATGGCTCTCGACTGCGGCAACACGTGCGCCACGCGCACAACCAAACACCACGATCTTGCCTTTGTCCGATGCCTGCGACAGTGCCTCGTGCAGTTGCCTGCGCAAGGTATCCAACGGATGCTGCGGCAGGTCGATACCGGGCGCCAATCGCTGCAAACTGCGGAACGGCGTCGCCGAAGGACACGAGCCTGCACAGATGCCGCAACCGGCACACCGGTTCGCCGCAACCACAGCCAGTTGCATCCCGGGCTTTGCGTTCGGGTGCGGCTGCAGCGTGATCGCGACGTACGGGCAGTCATCGACACAGCGCCGGCACCCATTGCAATTGCCGGGGTCGACCACCGCCACCGGCTGCGATGCGCGAATACGCAACGGCAACGCCAACAGGATCAGCAACACGAAGATCACCAGCACCAGCACGACGCCGGGGGAAGTGGCATCGGCGAGGGGATGCAAGTGCAGCAATATCCAGTCGAACGCCAGCGCCGTCGGCGCAACCGCCATATCCGCCGGCGCCTGGCTCGACACCGGCAGCCACGCCGCCAGCAACATCAACGTCGCGATGACACCCAGCGACAGCGATCGCACCGGCACCATCGTCGGGCGATGTATGCGCTGCAGGTGAAACCAAAGACCGAACAGCATCAGCAGCGGCACGCCCAGATGGATGAACACCAGCAATGAAAACAGCCGATCGGAAACCGCATCGGCATTGACGAAATTGCGGGTCAGCGAAGCAGCCAGCAACGGCACATGATCCAGCAATTCGGCGCTGGCGACTGCCGAGTATTGGCCGAGCTTGTCCCAGTTGAGCCAGAATCCGCCGATCGCGCTGATGTACACGAACACCAGCAACGGCACCCCGGTCAGCCAACTGGCACGACGAAAACCGGTGCTGCGGCCAAGCACCCACTCGCGCAGCAGATGCAATACGGCGATCAGCAGGAATCCGTCTGCCGCATAACGATGCATGCTGCGCAGCCAGCCACCGGGAAACGGTTGCTGGCGCGACAACGTATCGATCGACCGCCAACCGCCGGTCGCCGAGGGTTCGAATACCACATACAGATAAACTCCGCTGATCAGCAACAGCAGCAACAGCAGGCAAGCCACCGCGCCAAGCTGGGCGAGCGGATTGGCGCCAGACGCGAACACACGCGCCAGAATGCGCTCCAGGCGCATCCACGCGACGCGCGGAGTTGCGCGCAGGGCCGGCAGCGCCATCATGATGCACGCTCCCGGCGCATGGCCCGGCGCGCGCGCCACTCCTGCAGCAACAGGATCAACAGGGTCGATACAAAGGTGAGAAAACCGGCAATCTCGATGTACAACGAATAATCGACCCGATACTTGCCGGTGCGCGGGTCATACACCGAACACAGGATGCGTATCTTGGACAGCACATCGGAAAAGCTGCTGCGGGCGAGTACCGACGTGCTCAGCAACGACCCGGACAGCAACCGCCGCAACGGCTCGCCCAGCGAATCGGCGGTAAAGGCATCGCCGTAGACCTGATTTTGAATCCGGCCTTCGGCATCGACAATACTGACCTGCAGCGTATGCTCGAAGCCGATCGGGGTGGCCACATAGCTGAAACCAAAATCGCGCGCCAGCGCGGCAACATCCGACGCGCGCGGACTCAGGAACTCCCAGTTTTTGTCATCGATCTGCTGCTGCAAAGCGAACGCGTGCATCGCCATCGGCGAATCGGTTGGCTGGTTGAAGCCGATGCTGATGACGTGGAATTGATCGACCCCGAACCGATCGCGCATGGCGGCAACCGCGCGGTGCAATGCGCGAGTGCTGGTCGGGCAGACCCGAAAACAGCCGGTGTAGACGAAGTTGACCAACAGCGGTTTGCCGCGAAACTGCGCCAGCGAGCGTGGCTGATTTGTGCGATCGCGCAGCGTGTAATCGGCGGGTTGATGGCCAATCGCTTGCTGGCTGGTGCGCAACGCCGCCGCCTGATCAAGGCCGAACGCCGGCAACGCGCTCGCCTCAACCGGCGCCGCGTACAGCCTCGATGCGGCGAATAACCACCATGCGAGCAGGCAGGCCAGACGGCACATCGGCGGTTAGCGCAATGCCGCATCAAAGCAGGCAGCGATCAACACCGCACTGAGTTGCAGCAGTGATGCGAGAAAGCAGCGGATCGCGGTCTGACGATCTTGCAGCCGGGCCAGTTGTGCAGCCCGGCATATGAAATAGGCACCGCCCACTGCGGCACCCACCAGGTACAGCGCGCCCATCCCGAAACCGACCGGTGCAATGGAGGCCAGCACCAGCGCCCATGTGCTCAGATACACCACCCGCGCCGCACGCCTGCTGCCCACCACCACCGGCAACATGGGTATTCCGGCCGCCTTGTAGTCGCTTTGCCCGGCAATCGCCAGACTCCAGAAATGCGGCGGCGTCCACAGGAACAGGATCAGCGCGAACAGCCACGGCAACGGGCCGAACGCGGGATTGGCGGCAGCACCGCCAGCCAGCACCGCGAAGCTGCCCGACAGCCCACCGACGACGATATTCAGCCAACTGCGGCGCTTCAACCACACCGTGTAGACGATGGCATAGAAAAACGCACCGAGAAACACGAACATCGCCGCCAGCGGGTTGACCAGCAGCCAGACGGTTCCCACACCCGCTGCCAGCATCAACGCGAACAGCAACAACCAGGCACGGTGCCGCGGCAACACACCGGTGACAAACGCGCGGTTGCGGGTACGCAGCATCAAGCGGTCGGTGGCGTGTTCATGATACTGGTTGAACGCGCCGGCACTGGCCGATGCCATCAAGGTGCCCAACGTCAGCACCAGAGCCTGCATCGCGCCGGCGTCCCCGCCCGGAGTCACCACAAAACCCACCAGCGCGGTGATCGCGATCAACGTGCCAATGCGCAGCTTGAACAAACCGATCACCGCGCGCACCAGGCCCGGCGCGGAAGCCTCGGGTACCGCCAGCACGGTATTCATGACATGGCGCCTCCGTAACGAATGTTCAGCCGCAAGCGGTTGCCCGGCACGACACGCTGTGCAACCGCTGCCCGCATCAGCTCAAGCCCCACAGCGTCGAGAGATATTTCCAGTTGATGAAGTAATACAGGACGAACGACACCAGGAACACCATCGCCAACACGAATGTGCCGGGTGCGGCAAAACCCATCGAACCATAGCTTTGCACGGCCACCGAGGACGGCGCGGTCAACGGAATCGGCGTGGCCTGCGCACTGGCGGTACCGCGCTCCAGACGCTTGCCCCACAACAACGAGCCAACGGTGATATAGATGTAAATCGCACCGCCGATGATTGCCGCCACGCCGGCAATGCCCACCAATCCCATCATCAGGTAAGCCGCGCCGGGCCACTCATACGCAAGCGCGTTGCCGCCGAAAGCCATGTCCCAATGCCGCCGCGACACGCCAAGGGTGCCGGCGCCCATCATCACCAGACAGAAGAAATACATCGAAAACCCGAACAGGTACGGCTGCCATTTGGCCAAACCCGGGTTGATCATCTCGCGCTTGAACAGCACCGGGATCAGGAAATAGGTCAACGCCATGAACGACAACGTGGTACCGACGACCACGGTGGCATGGAAATGACCCGGCACGTAGATCGTGTTGTGGATGATCATGTTCAACTGCTCGGTGCCCATCATCACCCCGGATATGCCGCCGAGGAATCCGAATCCGATGATCGAAATGAACACGCCGGAGAATGTCGGATTGCCCCATGGTGCCTTGCGCAACCACTCGAACAGACCCTTGTCGTACCCCTTGGCGCGCTGCGCCACTTCGATCGCACCGGGGATGGTCAGGCCATGGATCATCGATGCCAGCACCGCGAAATACATGAAGTAGCTGGTGTTGACGATCTTCCACTCGGTGCTCATGCCCGGGTCGGCCAGCAGATGGTGCGCACTGGCCAGTTGCAGGAACAGGATATACAGCAGGAACGCGCCGCGACTGACCCGCTCCGACATCGGCTTGGCACCGAAGGCGATTGCCGCAACCGCGTACCAGATCGAGATATGCGCAGCGACATTGATCTGCTGCGATGAGTGGCCGAACGCCCACCAGATGGTGCGGTAAACCAGCGGATCGACGCGGTCGATCAACCCCACCGACAACAGATAGGTGGGAACCAGAATGATCGCACCGGAGGCGATGGTGAATACCGCGATGATGCAGGCGGTGATCGCACCGAACGTTACCAACGGCACCGACCCCTGATACGTCCTGTCGCGCTTGGCAACCACCAGCGTGCCGAGAAAAACGAAGCAGGCCACCAGGGCGCCGACCGCAAACAGGATCAGGCCAAGATAAAACGACGGCGCCGCCATCATCGGCACGTACGAGGTCATCATCACACTCGATGCGCCCTGGTAGACCGCAATGTTGTTGGTCACCGCGCCGATCAGCATCAACGCGAATGCCAGCCAGGCAAGCCTTGGCGTCGCCAATCGACAGCGCAGCAGGGTCGATGAACAAAAATACAGCACGGCGATCTCGAAGAAGATGATCCAGAAGATCAGCATGTCGATGCCGTGCGCTGTCAACACCTGATAGAAGGTGCTGGCTTCGAGCCAATGGATTGCCGGCCAACGCGTCAGCACGACACCAATCGCGAGAATGCCGCCGAGCAGCAGAAACACCACTGCGGCAACAGCGTTGGCGACCATCAACTTTTCGGCATTTGCTTCGAACTGCAGCCCGGATCGTGGGCAGGTCCGATAAGTGGTTGCTTGAGACATGATCGGCCTCCGCTATTTGACGTAGATGCGACCGACCATCATGTGATGGCCGATTCCGCAATATTCGTTGCATACCACCGAGAACTCGCCACTCTGATTCGGCGTGATCGTCACTACGTGCTCATAGCCCGGAACAATCTGGATATTGATGTTCGCTGGCTGCAACGAAAACCCGTGGTTGTAGTCCATCGACGTCAAATGCAGACGATAGGTCTTGCCCTTCTCGAACTCGAGGATCGGCCAGAAATTCCACAGCCGCGCGGTCAGGTAGACATCGCTGCCGGGCGGCGGCGCCACCACCGGTATCTGCGCATCGGTTTCGGTACGAACCGTGTATTGATCGACCATCGCCTGTGCCTTGCCGGCGAACTGCTCGTTCGTGGTTCGATAGGTTTCGGTGGAGAGATTCTGCTGGCCGTAGGCGTGCCAGTAGATCATCATGAAAAACATGACCATGCACCAGACAAAAGCGATCGCGATCCAGGTTCCTTCGACGCGATCCAGCGGATGCTTCCACCACAGTCGTTCTGCAGGCGGCAATATGGCGCTCATGCGTAGTTCCTCGTTGGCGATTGCGCTGGGGGGGTTATTTCGCGAGCGGGATGGTGAGAATGTCGATCACGCCCCAAAGGGTGTACACCACCATCGGAATCATCACCCCGAAGAACAGCAGCAAAAACGGGTTGTCGAGCAATTGCTGCATCATCGGAATCTTTTCCTGCTCGTCGTTTGTCCGATCGGTGTCCATCGCGCCTGCTCCCCATTGGCCGTTGCTGATGCCAGACCCCTCCGACATCTACCCGGCATTGGCGGCCGATTGCCTCGCAGCGTCCATGACCTGGATCAAGTGGGCCGCACAAACCCGTCAAACCCCACGGATCGACGGGATTTGCGATCGCTTTCGGCGCGACATGGCGATGGACGCGGCGGGCAGTCCACGGGCAACGCGATCGATGCCCGCATCGGCGATGCGTCAGCGCCCGGGTTCCCCGCGCGGCGTGGTTCCGGCCAGACGCTCGGCTTGACGCCTGTCAAGGCCGTGCGTGCCCGACCCTGCGAGGGTATGCCATGCCTGAACCGGTGACTCATGGATCTCGCCAACCTGCTGCCACACGTCAACGCGACACTCAACACCATCGCAACGGTGTTGCTGCTGGTCGCGCGGGTAATGATCGCCAGAGGTCGAATTGCTGCGCACAAACGTGCCATGCTCGCCGCGCTGGCGGTGTCGGCGCTGTTCGTGATCACCTACGTCACCTATCACTACGTCGCGCCGATTTACGTATTCCGCGGCTACGGATGGATCCGGCCGGTCTATTACGCGCTGTTGATCAGCCATGTGCTGCTGGCGGCGTTGGCCATTCCGCTGATCCTGACCACGGTCGGGCTTGCGCTGCGACGCAGCGACGCGCGCCATCGCGCATGGGCGCGCTGGACATGGCCGTTGTGGATGTATGTCTCGGTATCCGGCGTCGTGGTCTATCTGCTGCTGTACCAGCTCTACAACGACTGATCCGGTGTTGCGCTCCGGTGTGGCGGCACATGCGTGGTGTCGCCCACAGGGTGGGCTCCTACAGGTGAGGTCAACCGCTTTTTTGGTCGCCCACAGGGTGGGCTCCTACAGGTGAGGACAACCGCTTTTTTGGTCGC
>PGZC01000095.1 GCA_002839995.1 Gammaproteobacteria bacterium HGW-Gammaproteobacteria-4
CGGCGTCCAGATCGCGCGATATGCCGTTGATGACACGACTCGGTGGCATCGCCCCATGCTCGATCCGGGCAATGGCGTCGGTCAGCGGTACGCCGCTCAGTTCAAATGCACGTTTGCCGGTGAGCAACCGATACAACAACGCGCCAAGCGCATAGACGTCGGCTGCCACTGTCGCCGGCTCACCACGCAATTGTTCCGGGCTGGCATAGTCGGGGGTCATCCAGCGCGTCATCGTAGCCGCCGCGCCGGTTTCCGCCGAGAGAATGCCGGCCACCCCAAAGTCGAGCAACACCGGGTGCTCTGCATCGTCGACCAGTATGTTTTCAGGCTTGATATCCAGATGCACGATCAGTTGCCGGTGCGCGGCAGTCACCGCGCGACAGACGCGAACCATCAATGCCAGACGACGAACTACTGGCAGTTTGGCTGCATGCCGATCGATCGGATCGCCATGCACCCGATCGAGCACCAGATACGCCCAGCCTTCCTCGGTACGCCCCCAGTCGCGCAATCGACAAACATCCGGGTGATCGAGACGTGCGAGGGCGTTGGCCTCGCGGCGAAACCGCTCCGCCGTGGCCGGGTCGAATATCGGGCTGGACAACAGCTTGACCGCCACCGTCTGCACGATGCCGTCATCGTCGCGCTCGGCGGCATAAATAACGCCCATGCCACCACGGCCGATGGGCTCCATCAGCCGATAGCGGCCCAGCTTTCGTCCCTTCAACGAATCCGGGTCGAATGCAGTGACACGCCGTAGCGCTTCCGCACCGAGCGCACCCAGGCCAGCAGTATCGCGGTCATGTGCATCGAGCAGTGCAGCCAGCCGCTGTGCCAATTCGGGCTGCTCACGCGCAAGTTCCTGCAACACCTCGACACGGTGTTGTGCCGACTGCTCGGCCAGTTGTGCGAAGTGCTGCTCAAGAATTTCCGGGTTCACCGCCATCGGAACGCTCCTTCAGGGAATGGGCCAGCCACGCACGGGCAAACGCCAGATCGCGCTTTACCGTAGCAAGGCTCGATTGCATCGCCTCAGCGACTTCTTCCAGTGTCAGGCCCGCGAAACCGCGCAATATCGCAACCCGGGCCGGCCGCGCGTGCTCTTGGGCCAGCCTGGTCAACGCGCGATCCAAGTCGATGAGGTCGCAGTCGCTCAGTCCGGCGTCGGCTGCCCCATCGTTATCGGCCAAGGACAGGGTTACACGAACATCGCCACCGCCTCGTTTGGCGGCCAGGCGTTCGCGCGCTTGATCGACCAGCACCCGGCGCATGGCGGTGGCGGCGAGACGGAAAAAATGACTGCGATCGCAAATCGTGTCGCCATTGGGGTTGAGCCGCAGCCACGCCTCATGCACGAGCTCGGTCGGCGAAAAGGCCTGCGAGGATTCGCGGCGCAGACGCCCCACTGCAACCGCGTGCAGCGCCGCATAGGCACCGCGCGCGACGTGTTCGGCCGCTTGCGCGTCGTCCGGCGCGTCCTGCCACGCGCGTAACCAATGCGTCAGCGCATCGCCAGCCACCCACACCCCCCAGTGCGTCCCAGCCCGAAGGCTATCACGGCAAACCCGACACACAAAGTTTCCCGGACAGGCGCACAAAACCCCGTGCGATGCATTCCGTAGTCGGTCGAAACCGGGATGAGCCGGTTTCGCCGCTTTTTTCGCCATCAGTCCATGAGGGCCGCGTCCCGTGCGGCCAAACCGGAGCACGCCATGTTCAAGTCAGTTGTCATATTGCTGTTGGCCACCGTGGTTTCCGCGTGCAGCAGCAACACCCCATCCAACAGCGATATCAGCGCCGAATTCCGCGCCACCGAGTTGCCCGGCTTGCTGGAGCTCGAATCGTTCGCAGTGGAATCGCCACGCAATATCGGCAGCAAGGACGACCCGACCTGGCTCGCGCGCTATACCGCCGAAGTCGCTACCCGCGAGGACACCTTCGACATCGAAACTGTGACCGATGGCAAGCGCCTGCTCAAACCCGTGCACAGCGCCGGAACCGGTTTCAAGCTGTATGGCATCGTGCGATCGGAGCGCAGCGGCGATGGCTGGCGCCACCATTTCCAAAGCGACAGCTCCAGCAACCCGGTACTCGGCAGGCCGCGCAGCGACTACGGCCCCGACGCACTGGTCATTGGCAGCCCGGAAGCGTTGGCTCTCATCGCGGAAGCCA
>PGZC01000096.1 GCA_002839995.1 Gammaproteobacteria bacterium HGW-Gammaproteobacteria-4
AGCCGCAATCGACGGCCTGCGTGGTGGCGAGAAAGTCAGCGATCCGGGCGCCGAGGAGAACCGTCAGGCATTGGAGAAATACACCATCGATCTCACCGCCCGCGCCGAGAGCGGCAAGCTCGATCCGGTGATCGGTCGCGACGAGGAAATCCGCCGCACCATCCAGGTGTTGCAACGGCGCACCAAGAACAACCCGGTGCTGATCGGCGAGCCCGGCGTCGGCAAGACCGCCATCGTCGAAGGGCTCGCGCAACGCATCGTCAATGGCGAAGTGCCGGAGGGCCTGCGCGGCCGGCGGGTGCTGTCGCTCGACATGGGCCTGCTGATCGCTGGTGCCAAGTTCCGTGGCGATTTCGAGGAACGGCTCAAGGGCGTACTCAACGATCTGGCCAAGCAGGAAGGCAATGTCATCCTGTTCATCGACGAACTGCACACCATGGTCGGCGCTGGCAAGGCCGAGGGTTCGATGGACGCCGGCAACATGCTCAAGCCGGCGCTGGCGCGCGGCGAGCTGCACTGCATCGGCGCCACCACGCTCGATGAATACCGCAAATACGTGGAGAAGGACGCCGCACTGGAGCGGCGCTTCCAGAAGGTGCTGGTGGGCGAGCCCAGCGTCGAGGACACCATCGCGATTCTGCGCGGCTTGAAGGAGCGCTACGCCGTACACCACGGGGTGGAGATCACCGACCCGGCGATCGTTGCCGCGGCCACGCTCTCGCATCGCTACATCGCCGACCGCCAATTGCCGGACAAGGCGATCGACCTGATGGACGAGGCGGCGTCGCGCATCCGCATGGAGATCGATTCCAAGCCCGAAGAAATGGATCGCATGGAGCGCCGGCTGATCCAGCTCAAGATCCAGCGCGAGGCGCTGAAGAAAGAGAAGGATGCCGAATCCCGGCAGCGGCTGGCCGATCTGGAAGCCGAGATCGACACCTTGGAACGGCAGTTCTCGGATCTGGAAGAAGTGTGGAAGGCGGAGAAGGCATCGCTTACCGGTGCGACCAGGATCAAGGAACAGATCGAACAACTCAAGATCGAGTTGGATGCCGCGCACCGGCATCAGGATCTGGCGCGCGCCTCGGAAATCCAGTACGGCAAATTGCCGGAACTGGAACGCCAGCTCAGGACCGCACAGGAAGCCGAGACCAAGGGCTTCACGCTGTTGCAGGACAAGGTGACCGCCGAGGAAATCGCCGAAGTGGTGAGTCGCTGGACCGGCATCCCGGTCAGCAAGATGCTGGAAGGCGAGCGCGAGAAGCTGCTGAAGATGGAAGATGCCTTGCATGCGCGCGTCATCGGCCAGAACGAAGCGGTAAAGGCGGTGTCCGACGCGATCCGGCGTTCGCGCGCCGGCCTGTCCGATCCGAACCGGCCGAACGGCTCGTTCCTGTTTCTCGGTCCGACCGGTGTCGGCAAGACCGAGCTGTGCAAGGCGCTGGCCGGGTTCCTGTTCGATACCGAGGAAGCGATGGTGCGCATCGACATGAGCGAGTTCATGGAGAAGCACTCAGTAGCGCGGTTGATCGGAGCGCCGCCGGGCTATGTCGGCTACGAGGAAGGCGGCTACCTCACCGAGGCGGTGCGGCGCCGGCCGTATTCGGTGTTGCTGCTCGACGAGGTGGAGAAGGCGCACCCCGACGTGTTCAACGTGCTGCTGCAGGTACTCGATGATGGGCGTCTCACCGACGGCCAGGGCCGTACCGTGGATTTTCGCAACACGGTGATCGTGATGACCTCGAACCTCGGCTCCAACCTGATCCAGGAGCTGTCCGGCGACAGCGTGCCTGTGCCGGATGGCAAGCCATCCGGCGCACCCGAGGCCTACACCCAGATGAAGGCGGTAGTGATGGGCGCGGTGCAGGGCCACTTCCGGCCCGAGTTCATCAACCGGCTCGACGAGATCGTGGTGTTTCATCCACTGGCAAAGGATCAGATCCGCGCCATCGCCGCGATCCAGACCCAGCACCTGCAAAAGCGTTTGGCCGAGCGCCAGATCAAGCTGGAACTCAGCGATGCTGCACTCGCCCTGCTCGGCGATGCCGGCTTCGACCCGGTTTACGGTGCGCGCCCGCTCAAGCGCGCTATCCAGCAGCAATTGGAGAACCCGTTGGCGCAGATTGGGTCCGCAAAGGACGCAAAAGACGCAAATGAAAGCACGTCAAAATAGCGGCAGCATGAAACGATTTGCTTCTGAGGAATGAAACGGAAAAGCCCACGGCGCGGGTAGAGGCTGCTCTCGCACATCCATGTGCCACGCGGCACTCGGGCGTCGCTCCCATCGCGCAGCGAAACTCATCATGATCCTTTGCGTCTTTTGCGTTCTTTGCGGACTGCTGTTGTGCTTGGCTGGTCGGTGTTCGCAGTGCAGCGCGGAAACACCGACGGCCACTTCCCGCCGCGCGCGTTACGCGTCGTCCAGCAACTCCAGCCAGCCATGACGATCCGGCGTCTTGCCGGAGAACAGGCCGAAGAACAGCTCCTGCATCCTGCCGGTCAGCGGTCCGGGCTTGCCGCTGCCGACCGGTTTGCCATCGACCGATCGGATCGGCGTGATTTCGGCGGCGGTGCCGCACATGAACAACTCGTCGCACAGGTACAGGTATTCGCGCGGCATTTCGCGCTCCACCACATCGATGCCGGCATCGCGCGCCAGCCGCATGATGCAATCGCGGGTGAAGCCGTTGAGGATCGCCGAGCTGACCGGCGTGGTATGCAATGCGCCATCGAACACCAGGAACAGGTTTTCGCCCGCGCCTTCGGATAACAGGCCGTTATGCGCCAGTGCAATCCCTTCGCCGAAACCCAGACGCCGTGCCTCGCGCGCGATCAATTGCCCGGACAGGTAATTTCCACCGGCCTTGGCGCCGGTGGGGATGGTGTTGGGCGCCATCCGCTGCCAACTCGATACGCAGGCATCGATACCCGCTTCCAGCGCGCCTTCACCCAGGTACGGGCCCATCGGCCAAGCCGCCACGGCAACATCGGTAGGACAGTCGGCACTCAGGCCAAAGCCACCCAGGCCGCGAAACGCGACCGGCCGCAGGTAGGCACTGGTCAAACCATTTGCGCGGATCACTTCGCGGCTGGCAGCAGTCAGTTGCGCAAGCGAGTACGGCATTGCGATGTCATAGATCCTGGCCGACTGGAACAACCGCCGCAGGTGGTCGGTGAGCCGGAAAATGGCCGGGCCATTGGCGGTTTGATAGCTGCGAATGCCCTCGAAAACCGATGAGCCGTAATGCAGGGCATGCGCCATGACGTGCGTGGTGGCTTGCGCCCAGGGTTTGAGTTGGCCGTTATGCCAGATGTGTTCGGGGTAGGTGTGGGACATGTGTGCGGTCCAGTGGTATTGCCGAAGTGTAACCGGGACCACGGGATTGATGGGCTTCTGTGGGAGCCCAGCCTGTGGGCGACGGAAGCGACCGAGCACATGGACGTGTGAGTTCGGCGCTTGATCCGACCTGCGCGCACGCTCTTTTAGGGATGCTCTGAACAAGTCGTTCTTGGTAGAGTAGCGCAACGGCCAACGCGAGACGCATCGATGACGCAGCTGACCTTTGGTGACGCCGAGTACGT
>PGZC01000043.1 GCA_002839995.1 Gammaproteobacteria bacterium HGW-Gammaproteobacteria-4
CACCGCCATGTGGCACGACCAGCGATAGCTCAGACTCCCGTCGAGATGATCCTTGATGTGGTTGAGCGCATCGAGCACCGTCCACTCTTCGCTGCACGGCACCTCGTAGCTCTGCCAGCTCGGTGTCGATTCCTGCTCCGGCCGGAAACGGCGCACGTCGATGGTGACGACACGGGCGTCTTTGTCGCCATTGACCTTGCTTGGGCCGGCTTCGTTGGGGTCGGCCGTGTTTGGATTGAGCGCATTCATGTCGCTGCTCCGCCATAGACGCGCGCAGCCGGTGGCGAGCGCGTGATCGTTACCGGTTTGGTGCTGAGGCTGGGCGGCTGCTCGCCGCCGTAATGCACCAAGCTGTGATGCAGGAATTGCCGGTCGTCGCGTTCGGGGAAATCGAGCCGCTGATGCGCACCGCGCGATTCACGCCGCGCCAACGCGGCATGTACCATCGCTTCGCCGACATCGAGCATCGCACCCAGTTCCAGCGCCTGGAACAACTGCGTGTTGAACACCATGCTGTGATCGTCGATGGCGAGCGTGCGATAGCGCTGGCGCAATGCCGCCACTTTCGTGCACGCCGCGCGCAGCAGGGCATCCTCGCGGTAAATACCCGCCGCGCTTTCCATCAGATCATGCAACTCGGTGCGCAGGCCGACGATGGTTTCACTCGACTTCGGGCGTTCCAGCAACGCACGCACAGTGGCGAAGGACTCGGCGATTGCCGGTTCCCATGCGGCCTCGTCGCGTTGCTTGCCGGCGCGCGCATGTTGCGCCGCCTGCAGGCCGGCGTGTTCGCCGAACACCAGGATTTCGGTCAGCGAATTGGAGCCAAGGCGGTTGGCGCCATTGATGCTGACGCAGGCGCATTCGCCGGCGGCATACAGGCCGTCGATCCGGGTCGCCGCATCGATGCTGGTGTCGATGCCGCCCATGGTGTAGTGCACCACCGGCCGCACCGGGATCGGCGCGTACACCGGATCGACGCCGACGTAGGCGCGGGCCAGTTCGCGCACCATGGGCAGGCGCTCGTCGATCACCTTTTCGCCGAGATGGCGGATATCCAGGTGCACCACATCGCCGAACGCGCTCTTGATCGTGCGGCCCTTGCGCTGTTCGTGCCAGAACGACTGACTGAGCCGGTCGCGCGGCCCGAGCTCCATCGCTTTCGGGCGCGGGTGCGGTTCGGGCGGGCCGAGATTGTAATCCTGCAGATAGCGGTAGCCATCCTTGTTGACCAGCAGGCCGCCTTCACCGCGCGCGCCTTCGGTGATCAGGATGCCGGTGCCGGGCAGGCCGGTTGGGTGGTACTGGACGAACTCGATGTCCTTGAGCGGCACCCCGGCACGATAGGCCATCGCCATGCCATCGCCGGTCTTGATCGCGCCGTTGGTGGTGAACGGGAACACCCGGCCGGCGCCGCCGGTGGCGATGATCACCGATCCGGCGAGGAACACGATCGGCTCGCCCGACTGCATGTGCAATGCAGTGATGCCGCCGACTGTGCCATCGGCACACAACAGATCCAGCGCGAACACTTCGTCGAAACGCTGGATGCTCGGGAACTGTTGCGAGGTCTGGAACAGGGTATGCAGGATATGAAAGCCGCTCTTGTCGGCGGCGAACCAGGTGCGCTGGTGCTTCATGCCGCCAAACGAGCGCACCTGCACGCCTCCGGCATCATCGCGATTCCACGGGCAGCCCCAATGCTCCAGTTGACGCAAGGCCTTGGGCGCCTGTTCGACGAAACGTTCGACCGCGTCCTGATCGCACAGCCAGTCGCCGCCGCTGACGGTGTCGTTGAAATGCGCATCCAGCGTGTCCGGCGATTTGATCACGCCGGCCGCGCCGCCCTCGGCAGCCACGGTGTGGCTGCGCATTGGATAGACCTTCGACACCAGCGCCACGCGCAGCTTCGGATCGCTCTGCGCCACCGCAATCGCGGCGCGAAGCCCGGCGCCGCCGGCGCCCACGATGACCACATCGGCATGTACCGTGCGCATGATCAAGCCTGCTCGACGCGATAGCGCCACACCCGATAGAAACCGCCGAACAGCCAGACCTTGTCTTCGCACACCATGCGCTTGCCGGTGACTGCCGCGCATTCGGTCAACAGGGCGTCGAGATCGGTATGCCACAGGCTGGGCAGGAACGGTTCGGCCGTGCCGAAGATCCAGCGCAGCAGCGGCACACGGTGGAACAGATGGGTCTTGGTGAAGCCGCCGTACTCCGCCAGCACCAGGCTGCCACCCGGGCGGACGACGCGCAGCGCTTCGATCAGCGCCTTGCGACGCGAGGGCACCGGCAGCTCATGCAACAGCAGGAACATGAACGCGGTATCGAAACTGTCGCCGGGCCAAGCCAGCGATTCGGCATTCATCCGGGTCAGTGTCACATTGCCGTCGAGGCCGAGTTTCTCCAGCTTGACCTGCGCACGCTCCAACTGGATCGGCGCGATATCGATGACCGTCAACGGGTTGTCGCCGAGCGCTTTGGCGGCCTTGGTGATCACGTTGCCGTAGGCCGATGCAATCATCAGGGTCGATCCAGCCTGTTGCGGATGCAACAGACGCACCGTCGCCTCGGTCAGTTTGCGGTACTGGCCAAAGACGATGGTATTGATGATCGGCTGGTGATCGAAAAACCACACCGCCGGGCGCCACAGGTAAGCCCACCAGTAATGCTTGACCAGATAATCGGGCAGCGCAAGGGCATCGCCTGTCGTTGTATCCGTTGCAACGATTCGCGGCGGAATGCCGTACATCCAGTTTTTGCCCTGCCGTGGCACGGCGTCGAACATGGGTGCCGGCATCGACGGCGTGACTGGCTCGGAACGATCCTGATACATGACAAGGCTCCTCGTTTTGCGAGTGGTGCGCTCGGGTCGATTGGCCAGTGCGCCTGGTGGACAGCATGTTCCGATCGATGAACACGCGTTTTGATAACCGTCAATTTCCGTCGTCGTTGGATTGCGTTGGCTCTTCCTCCTTTTTCTTCTTGCCAAACAGTCCTTTCAGTACCGCATCGGCTGCCTTTTCCTGCAACGCATCCTTGTCGAGAGTAGCCGCTGCGGCCGGATCGCCGGTTTTGCCGGCCAACAGCCCGGACAGCACAGCACCTGCCACCGCTCGGGTTTCGACCTTGAACTTCGGGTTGTCGGCGGTGCCGGCAACCTTCAGCCCGATGCCATCGCGGCTGCTCTTGCCGAGCGCGCCTTGCAGTGCCAGCGCAACCGAACCGCTGCCGGCGGCATCGCCGCTCGCGGCGAGCGCGGCGTCGGGGACGATGCGCAGATTGAAATCGAGACGCTGCTCGGCATCGATGGTGCCGGCACCGGTTACCTGGCCGATATCGGTAATGATGGCCAGGATCTCGTCGAGTTTCACCCCCGCGGGATCGATCCGCACGCGCGTGCTCGCGGATTTGATTTCGGTATCGGCCGGCGGGTTTATCCCGGCCAATGCCATCACGCCCGCCAGCTTGTCGCCTAGGCTGAAGCCCGCGAGTCGGCTGCCTTCGAGCTTGACCGGGCCGCTGATTGCCAACGCATCGAGGGCGCCGCTCGCACGCAGGTTGAGGTTCAACTGTCCGCCCTGCAACTGCGAATTTTCCGGCAGTGCAATGCCAAGCATTGGCAGCAGTCCCTGCACCTCATCCACCGCCAGCGCCTTGCCATCGATGCTCAGATCGACGCGCATCTGCTTGCCACGGTTGTCCAGTTGGCCTGCCATTGCCAAGACGGCGCCGCCGAGGCTGAACTCGCCGTTGCCGAGCTGGCCGCGCTGGCTGGCGAGGTCGTAATTGCTGCGATGGGTAAAACGGACCGGTGCCGGCGCGACGGCAGCATCGGGGAACAGACGCAAGCCATCCAGCGTTGCGGTGCCATCCAGATCGAGCTTTCCGGCCGTCGCGGTGAGTTCGCCGCGATAACCCAGCTTGCCGGCCAAGCCGCCGCCCGGCAGCCCCGAGGCGAGGTCGAAGCCATCAAGCGATAGGTGCGCGCTCAGTGGCGAGCTGGCCATGTCGGTGGTCAGCAGCGGCCCGACCTGGGCGTCGATCGCCACGCGCGCACCACCACGGACAGTGCCGGACAGTTTGAGCGGAAATGCCGCGTCCATGCTCAAATTGTCGATAGTGATGTCCAGATCCGACAACGTGTCTTCTTCGCCATCGGCATACACGATCGTTACCTGGCCATCGTCGATGCGCAGCGAATCGATGCGCAGGGCGGGAGCCTGATTGCTTGACTCGGTCTCAGCTGGGGTCAGCGAAGCGAAATTCCAGGCCCCCTTGCGGTTTTGCAGCAGACGGATCGCGGGCTTGTCCAGAGTGAATTGTGTGACTTGCAGCTCACGTTTGCTGAGCAGCGGCCACGGCGCCACCTGCACCGCCAGCCGCTCGGCCTTGACGAACGGCTGCTGGGCGAATGCCGGGTCGTCGCCGATCGCGATGGCGTCGGCGGTAAACGCCAATTCACGCAGCGACAGCGCCATCTTGCCGATGCTGACCGGTCTTCCCAGCGCGCTGCTCAGGCTGGCCTCGATTCGCGGCCGAAACTGATCGACGTCCACGCTCATCAACGCGACCGCGAGGCCGCCGATGGCGATCACGACCAACAATACGATTGCGATGATCAGCTTTTTCATGGCGTTCTCCGTTGCAAGTGCCGGGCGCAGTCGCCGCTGTCGTGGCTCGAGCCTTGCGCTGCGCATCGGGGCAGCATAGCCTGAGCGCTTGTCCTGCGCCAAAAAAAGGAATGCTCTCGTGAATACCCATCGCGCATTGACCGCGCTGTCGCTATCCATCGCCATTGCCCTGTCTGCCGGCTGTAGCCAAAGCCCCGAGCCGGCGAAGCCCACCGCGGCCGATGCGGATGCTTTTGTCGCACGGGTCAACGACCAATTGCGCAAGGATTACCCCGAGATCACCTCGGCGCAATGGCTCGCCTCCACCTACATCAATACCGACAGCCAGCGGATTTCGGCCAAGGCACTGGAGCGGGCGCTGGCACAGTTGGGCGTGTATGTCGATGAGGCGAAGCAGTTCGATGGCCTGGAGCTCAAGCCGGAAACGGCACGTGCCATCGCACTGCTGAAGCTCAGCACCGCGATGCCGGCGCCGAAGGACCCGGCCAAGCTAGCCGAGCTGACGCAGTTGGCGACCAAGATGGAAGGCATGTACGGTGCCGGCAAATATTGCACCGATGCCAGCAAGCCGGAAACCTGCCGCGATCTGGGTGAGCTGTCCAGCACGCTGGCCAACAGTCGCGATTACGATGCCCAGCTCGACGCCTGGCGTGGCTGGCGCACGATTTCGGTGCCGATGCGCGCGGATTACCAACAGTTCGCCGCGTTGCTCAACGAAGGTGCCGCGGAATTGGGCTTCGCCAATGCCGGCGAAATGTGGCGCGCCGGTTACGATATGAGTCCGGCCGATTTCCAGGTCGAGACCGACCGCCTGTGGGGGCAGGTGGAACCCTTGTACAAGCAACTGCACTGCTATGTGCGCAGCGAGCTGGTGCAGCAGTACGGCGCCGACAAGGGTCAGGTCGATGGCATGATCCCGGCGCATCTCACCGGCAATATGTGGGCGCAGCAATGGGGCAATATCTGGGATCTGGTCGAGCCCTACAAGGGTGCCGGCAGTCTCGATGTCGGCAGCACCCTGAGCGCGCAGCGCGATGCCGAATTCAAGCGTCTGCTCGGTGAGTTCAAGGGCTCGCCGACTGCACTGCAACAGGCCGAGTTGAGTCATCAGGCCGATCTGGCGGTGGCGACCAAAATGACCCAGCGCGCGGAGGATTTTTACCGCTCGCTCGGGATGCCGGCCCTGCCCGAAACGTTTTACCAGCGCTCGCAACTGATCAAGCCGCGCGATCGCGACGTGGTCTGCCATGCCAGCGCCTGGGACATGGACTATCAGGGCGATGTGCGGATCAAGATGTGTATCGAGCCGACCGCGGACGAGTTCACCACGATCTATCACGAGCTCGGGCACATTTTCTACTATCTCGCCTACAACCATCTGCCGCCGCTGTTCCAGAGCGGCGCCCATGATGGCTTCCATGAAGCCATCGGCGACACCATGGTGCTGGCGATGACGCCGGGTTATCTCGGCGAGATCGGCCTGGTCGACAAACCCAGGGTTTCCGACGAGGCGCTGATCAATGGCCAGTTGCGCATGGCGCTGGAAAAGGTCGCGTTCCTGCCGTTTGGTCTGATGATCGACCGCTGGCGCTGGGGCGTGTTCGACGGTTCGATCGCGCCGGAAAACTACAACGCCGCCTGGTGGCAACTGCGCGCCAGGTATCAGGGTGTGGCCGCGGTGGGCGAGCGCGGCGAGGAGTTCTTCGATCCGGGCGCGAAGTACCACGTGCCGGGTAACACGCCCTATACCCGCTATTTCCTCGCGCACATCCTGCAGTTCCAGTTCTACAAGGCCTTGTGCGATGCCTCCGGTCACACCGGGCCGCTGCATGAGTGCAGCTTCTACGGCAACAAGGCGGCCGGCGAAAAGTTCTGGGCGATGCTGCAAAAGGGCCAGAGCCAGCCGTGGCCGCAAACGCTCAAGGAACTGACCGGCTCCGAGCAGATGGATGCGACTGCCATTCTCGATTACTTCGCGCCGCTCCAGACCTGGCTTGAACAGAAAAACCAGGGTCAGGAATGCGGTTGGCCGGGTGCGGGTGGCTGAGGGTAGACGTCTCGCGGCGCAGCGCCAGGGCCCCGGGTTTCGGCCCGTTGGGCCTCAACCCGGGCTACACCGGTCTCGTCGCAGCCCCGGGTTTCGCCGCTGCGCGGTGCCCCGGGTTTCGCCGCTGCGCGGTGTCCCGGGTTTCGCCGCTGCGCGGTGCCCCGGGTTTCGCCGCTGCGCGGCTATAACCCGGGCTACGACAGCGCGTGTTTTGTAGCCCGGGTTACCGGCCCAACGGGCCGAAACCCGGGAGCGCCATGCATGGATGGGCGCGGCGGTGCATCAACGTAGCCGGTTGTATTTCTCGAACTCCAGCCAGTCCGTGGCGGGCAGTTGCAGGGCCTTGTCGAGCAGGGTCGGAAACAGGCCGGATGGTGCGCCGCTTTCGCTGTTCCACAAGATCACCACGCCGATGTCGCGCTCCGGCAGGATGCCCATGATCGCGCGATAGCCTTGCACCGCGCCGGCATGGTACAGCAGCGGATGCCCGGCATAGTCCATCACCCGCCAACCGGTTGCGTAGTGCGCATCGCGCAGGCGTTCACGGCGCCAGCGCGCGCCGCGCAACTGGTCCGTGGTGCGTACCCGGGGCGTGTGGATGGTGTCGAGCACGGATCGTGGCAACACGTCCGGGCGATGGCCGGATTGCGCGATCAGCCACTGCGCCAGGTCGTTGACGCTGGCGTTGATGCCGGCTGCCGGGGGAACCCGGTAATACGTTTCCTTGGGGCGAACCGGGGTCCAGCGCCCACGCGAGCGCACGTGCGGGCGTGCCCAACGGGGACTGGCTTCCAGTGCGTCGCGGCCATAGGTGGCACCGAGCATTCCGAGCGGATGGAATAGCCGCTTCTCGACGAGGTGGTAATAAAAATCGCCAGTCACCGCAAACGTCACGTCGCCAATCAGACTGAACGCGATGTTCTGGTAGGCGTAGCAGTCGCCCGGCGCGCAGACCACCGGTGCCTTGTCGAGCTGCGCCACCAGCAGCGGGAACGGCTCGTCCGCCTCCAGGCTGCGGTCCAGTGCGTTGTAGGGCAAGCCGACGCGATGGCTGAGGATGTCCAGCACGGTGAGGTTCTCGGCCGATTTCATGTCGGCGAGCTTGAACGCGGGCAGGTAGGTGTTGATGCGAGCGTCCCACTTCAGCACGCCATCGCCGACCAGCATGGCACTGAGCGTGCCGGCGAAGGATTTCGACAGCGAGGCGACCCGGAACGTGGTGTCGGCGGTGATCGGTTGCCGGTCGGTGGTGGAAATCACGCCGAAACCACTTGCCGAGACGATCTTGCCATGCTGTACCACGGCCATCGCCAGGCCGGGAATCCGCGCTTCGTCCACGACGCGTCTGGCCAGTCGCTCCACCCGACGCGCGTCGGCGTGCACGTCATAGGGTCTGGCTTCACCGGACTCGACGCTGTCGGCGCGTGCTGTCGATGCGCTCATCGCGATGGTGGCAGTGCCGCACAGGATTGCGATGAGCAGTTGGCGGCAGGTGGGGGGGCTGGCGGGCATGGCGGTCTGGCTGGAATTACGATTTACAGTATAGGGCGCGATTGCCGGCTTGCCTGAACGCGCATTCGTCGGACGTGGTGCTGCTGGCGGTCGGAACGTCTCGCGTAGTCATGTCATGTCATGTCGCGTTTCGCTCGGGTACCATGGCGCGCGTGGCAACGCTTCGTTTGGCTATCTATCGGGAGAAAAGTTCATGGGCTGGATCGCATTGCTGCTACCGGTGGTGTTGGTGGTCTGGGCGGTAGGTATTTACAACGGGCTGGTTACTGCCCGCAATGCCTACAAGAACGCGTTCGCGCAGATCGATGTGCAACTCAGCCGACGCCACGACCTGATTCCGAATCTGGTCGAAACGGCCAAGGGCTATCTCAAGCACGAGCGTGAAACGCTGGATGCTGTCATTTCGGCGCGCGCGAAAGCGGTCAGTGGCCTCGGCGCGGCCAAGGCCGATCCGGGCAACGCCGAGGCGATCGCGAACCTGGGTGCCAGCGAGGGCGCCCTTACCGGCGCGCTGGGTCGCCTGATGATGGTGGCCGAAGCCTATCCCGATCTCAAAGCCAATCAGACCATGATGCAGCTCTCCGAGGAGCTGAGTTCCACCGAGAACCGGGTTGCGTTCGCGCGACAGGCGTTCAATGATGGGGTCATGGCCTACAACAACCGGCGCGAGGTGTTCCCCGGCAACATCCTGGCCGGCATGTTCCAGTTCCAGCCGGCGAGCCTGCTGGAGATCACGACGCCGGATGCGCGGGTGGCGCCCAAGGTGGCTTTTTAAGCGCACCGCGGCTCGGACTGATCGGCAATGAACTTTTTCGAGCGGCAGCAAGCGGTCCGCGCGCAGTCGCGTCGCCTGATTGCGCTGTTCGTACTGGCCGTGGCCGGTATCGTGTTCGTCGTCGATCTGTCGCTGCTGATGGTGTTCGGCGTGTTCAATGAGGGGCCGCAGGGCTTCTGGGAAAACCTGGTAGCGCATCGCGGCGTGTTGGCGGTGGCCAGCGCGCTGGTGTTGGCGGTGATCGGCGTTGCCTCGCTGGGCCGCATGCTGCAACTGCGTGGTGGCGGTGCGGCGGTGGCGCGTGAACTGGGCGGCACCCAGGTGACGGGCGACACCCGCGATCCGGGTTATCGACGCCTGCGCAATGTGGTCGAGGAAGTCGCCATCGCATCGGCGTTGCCGGTGCCGGAGATCTTCGTGCTGGAGCAGGAAGCCGGAATCAACGCCTTTGCCGCCGGCTGGAGCGCGTCCGATGCCGCCATCGCGGTAACCCGCGGCGCCATGGATCGGCTCAATCGTGACGAGTTGCAGGGGGTGGTGGCGCACGAGTTCAGCCATATCCTGAACGGCGACATGCGCCTGAACATCCGTTTGATGGGGGTTCTTTTCGGCATCCTGGTGCTCGGTCTGATTGGCCGCAAGGTCTTGCAGCACGCGCGCTACAGCCGTTCCCGCAATTCCTCGCAGGTCATGTTGGCCGCACTGGCATTGATGGTGTTCGGCGGCATCGGCTTGTTCGTCGGTCGCTTGATAAAAGCCGGGGTCAGCCGGCAACGCGAATTTCTCGCCGACGCCTCGGCGGTGCAATTTACCCGTCAGACGCAAGGCTTGGCCTCGGCCTTGAAAAAGGTCGGCGGCGTGGCCGACGGTTCGCGTCTGGTCAGCGATCAGACCGAGCAGGTCAGCCACATGTTGTTCGGCGATGGCGTCGGTTACGCGTCGTGGTTGTCCAGTCATCCGCCGCTGAACGAGCGCATCAAGGCACTGGAACCGGGCTTTGTCGCGGCGCAACTGGTGCCGATGCGCAAACGTTGGGAACTCCATCCACCCGATGGCCTGGCCGAGGATCGGGCGCTGGGTCTGGCCGAATCGGTGGCGGATTTGCCGCCTGCGGATGCGCTGATTGCCGAGCGCCCGGCGCTGATGGCGGCGCATGTCGGCAGCCCGGCGCTTGACGACTACCGGCGCGCCGCCACGATCCACGCCGATATGCCCGAAGCATTGGCGAGAGCGGCGCGTTCGCACGAGCACGTGGTCGCATTGGTTCTGGCTTTGCTGCATTCGCACGATTCGTCGCTGGCGGCTCGTCAGTTGGCGTTGGTGTCCGAGCGTCATGGTGCCGATGTCGCCGAAACGGTCGCGTCGCAGGTCGCTGCGTTGCGCGACCTGCACCCGCTGCTGCGCCTGCCATTGGCACAGTTGGCATTTCCGGCATTGCGGCGCAGACCGCGCCCGGAGCTGGACATGTTCAATGCCACGGTGGACGCATTGATTCATATCGATGGCCAGCTCGACCTGTTCGAGTATTGCCTGGCCACGTTGTTGCGTACCCAGGTGATGCAGGCGCTGGACCCGTCGCAGCACTGGCAGGCGGGCAAGCGAAAATTGGTCGAATGCATCGTTTCCCTGCGCGATCTGCTGGCGGTGCTGGCGCAACAAGGCCATGCCGATGCCAGCTCCGCGCGCCGTGCATTTGTCGCTGGCTGGCATCGCCTGTTGCCGCAGGTGCAGGTCGAATACCCGGCGGCCGCGGTGTCCGTGCGCGCACTGGATGCCGCCTGGCCGGAACTGGTTCGCCTCGGCCCGGCCGGCAAGACGGTGCTGATCGAGGCGATGGCGATAGCTGCCGCCCACGATGACCGGATCACATTGGCCGAGGCCGAATTGCTGCGCACGGTCTGCGCGCTGTTACAGTGCCCGTTGCCGCCGCTGCGTTTTCGCGGTAACGCATCCACTCCAGTGTTGGATTGAGGAAAAATGGAGAAAACAGGGTTGGGGTCGAATGGCACTTGCTCGACTGGATGTAGGTCGGCTCAAGCGTAGCGGAGCCGACATGGCACTACCGGGAAAACGTTGTCGGCTCCGCTGCGCTTGAGCCGACCTACGACGCCAACGCGATGTCATTCGACGCTGCCCCCTGTTCACTACTGACGAGCCACGATGTTCAATGATCCTTCCATTCGCACCCTGAACTGTGGCGGCTGCGTGCTGAGCCTGGATCGCCCGCGGGTGATGGGTATCGTCAACGTCACCCCGGACTCGTTTTCGGACGGCGGTTGCCACGCCGACACCGAGTCGGCGGTAGTGCACGCACTGGGTTTGATCGATCAAGGCGCGGACTTGCTGGATATCGGCGGCGAATCGACCCGTCCCGGTGCCGACGCGGTACCGCTGGATGTGGAGCTGGCGCGCGTGGTGCCAGTGATCGAGCGACTGGCCGCGCAATGCCGCGTGCCGATATCGGTGGATACGCGTCGGTCCGAGGTGATGCGCGCAGCAGTGGCGGCGGGTGCCGGCATGATCAACGACGTCGGCGCGTTGACCGGCGACGGTGCGCTCGCTGCGGCAGCCGAACTGGACGTGCCGGTGGTGTTGATGCACATGCGCGGCGAGCCGCGCAGCATGCAGGACGCACCGCACTACGCCGATGTCGTCGCCGAGGTGCACGGCTTTCTGGCACAGCGCATTTTTGCCTGTGAGATGGCGGGCATCGACAAGAAGCGGATTGTCGTCGATCCGGGTTTCGGCTTCGGCAAGACACGCGAACACAATCTGGCTTTGCTGGCCAACCTGCAACGTTTTGCCGATCTGGGCGTGCCGGTATTGGCCGGCCTGTCGCGCAAGCGGCTGATCGGCGAGATCATTGGGCGGGCGCTGGCGGAACGGGTGCATGGCTCGGTCGCTGCGGCGTTGCTGGCGGTCGAGCGCGGCGCCGGTATCGTGCGTGTTCATGATGTGGCCGCTACCGTGGACGCGCTGGCCGTGTCCTGGGCGCTGCGGGGTTACGCATTGCCTGACCGCGCTGCGACAAGGGCGCCTGCAATCCGCTGGCCTGACGATGATTGATCCCGCAATGCCGTAACCTTGGCGTATGCGGCACGGCTGGCCGATAATCCACGTTCGTCTTCACGATTTTCGCATCGACGTTTGCTGCGCGAACGCGGCAACGGACAAGACGTTTGCCGTCTTCCACGCTTTTCCCGACTACATGCAGCACTGCGGAGTTTCTGTCGATGACCAATTGCATCACCCACGCCGAGACGATCCTGCTGGCCCCGGCCGGGTTGGCGGCGTCGGACCTGGAGCGCGTGTTCACCGTGCTGCTGGGGCCGGGCGTGGATTTTGGCGACCTGTATTTCCAGCATGCCCGCCGCGAAAGCTGGGCGATGGAGGATGGCATCGTCAAGGAGGGTAGCCATGCCATCGAGCAGGGCGTGGGGGTGCGTGCGGTCAGTGGCGAAAAGACCGGTTTCGCGTATTCCGACGACATCACCGCGGAAGCGCTCGCCACGGCGGCCCGTTCGGCGCGCGCGATCGCCCGCGACGGCCTCAGCGCCAATCCCAAACCGCTGCTGCGCGGCCACACGCGCGGACTGTATTCGGCCGCCGATCCGATCGAGGTGATGGCCGTGGCGCAGCGACTGGCATCCCTGCGCGACACCGACAAGTTGCTGCGCGCGCTCGACCCGCGCGTCAAGCAGGTGATGGTCAGCCTGACCGGCAGCATCGAGACCATGTTGGTAGCGCGCAGCGATGGTCTGCTGGCGGCGGATGTCCGGCCGCTGGTGCGTTTCAACGTGCAGGTGATCGTCGAGCAAAACGGTCGTCGTGAAACCGGCTACGCCGGCGGCGGCGGCCGTTACGACTACCTGCAGCTTCTGGCTGAGGGCAAGCCCGAGCACTGGGCGCGCGAAGCCCTGCGCCAGGCGCTGGTGAATCTGGAGGCTGGCCCGGCGCCGGCCGGCACCATGCCGGTGGTGTTGGGGCCGGGGTGGCCGGGCGTGCTGCTGCACGAGGCGGTGGGCCATGGCCTGGAAGGCGACTTCAACCGCAAGGGCACGTCCACCTACGCCGGCCGCATCGGCGAGCGGGTGGCGGCGCCCGGCGTCACCATCGTCGACGACGGTACGCTGGCGCAGCGCCGGGGCTCGTTGAATATCGACGACGAGGGCAACCCGAGCCGCTGCAATGTACTGATCGAGGATGGGGTGCTGCGCGGTTACATGCACGACATGCTCAGCGCCCGTCTCGCCGGCGTCGGCCCGACCGGCAACGGCCGCCGCGAGAGTTTCGCCCACCTGCCGATGCCGCGCATGACCAACACCTACATGTTGCCCGGCGCGCACGATCCGCAGGAAATCATCGCCTCGGTGAAGCGCGGTCTGTACGCGGTCAATTTTGGCGGTGGCCAGGTCGATATCACCAGCGGCAAATTCGTGTTTTCCACATCGGAAGCGTATTTGATCGAGGACGGCAAGGTGACCCGCCCGATCAAGGGCGCCACGCTGATCGGCAACGGCCCGGAAACCATGGGTCGGGTCAGCATGATCGGCTCGGACCTGAAACTCGATGAAGGCGTTGGCGTGTGCGGCAAGGAGGGACAGAGCGTTCCCGTCGGTGTGGGGCAGCCGACCTTGCTGGTCGATGCCCTGACGGTGGGTGGAACCCAGTCGTGAACGCCGCCGTCAACCACCGCCGCTCAACCACCGCCAAGCGTGTTGCGCAAGGCGCGCAGCAGTTCGCGCTGCGCCCGTGGCGGTTTGGCTTTGGCGCGTTCGTCGCGGGCGTTGCGCACGAGTTGACGCAGTTGCTGGCGGTCGCTGTGCGCATATTCCCGCAACCACTCGGCCAGTGCTTCATCGCCTTCGGCCAGCAGGCGCTCGCGCCAGTTTTCCGCCAGATGCAAAATCGCGGTTTCCTGCCGGCTGGCGCCCTTGCTGTGCTCGATCTGTGCGCGGATCGCTGCAAGCGTATCCTCGTCCTCGCGGCGCATGGTTTTGGCCAGAAACTGGACCTGTCGCTTGTGCGCGATATGGGTGCGGATCGCCTGCGCCTGCGCGATTTGCTCGCGCACCGGTTGCGGGATCGGCAGCGCCTCCAGTTCGGCCGGTTTCAGCGCCACCAGTCGCTCGGCCAGTTCGAATATGGCCAGGGCCTCGCGCCGCTGCTGGCTGCGGCTGGGCCCTTCGAACTCCGGGTTGTCGCTGTCAGTGACTTCAGTCATGGCGTTACCTCGTTGCGGTGCCCAAGGATACGCAGATGAGCGAGCATTCCGCAAAAAACATCCACCCGCCGCAGGCGCGTCTCGACGAGCTGGCGGACATTGCGGCAGCGGTGCTCAAGCGCTGTCGTGGCCAGGGTGCCAGTTCGGCCGAGGTCAATGTCAGCGAAAGTCACGGGCTTTCGGTCGGCGTGCGCATGGGTGAGGTCGAGACGGTCGAGGATACCCGCGACCGTGGCCTCTCGCTCACGGTCTACTTCGGCCAGCGCAAGGGCAATGCCAGTACCGCCGATCTGGCGCCGGGCAGTATCGAGCAGACGGTCAGCCAGGCCTGCGCGATTGCGCGGCACACCGAAGACGATCCTGCGGCTGGCCTCGCGGACATCGAGTGTATGGCGCGCGAGTTTCCGGATTTGGACTTGTGGCACCCGTGGGCGATCGATGCCGAGCAGGCAATAGCGCTGGGCATCGCCTGTGAAGCCGCCGGTCGCGATGCCGACGAGCGGATCAGCAACTCGGAAGGGGCGTCGGTCAACACCAACCGGAGCCTCGGCGTTTATGCCAATTCGCACGGCTTCATCGGCCGCGAGTGCGGCACCAGTCATAGCATCAGTCTGTCGCTGATCGCCGGGAATGGCGAGAACATGCAGCGCGACGATTGGTACAGCGCAGCGGTTGCCGCAGAGGACCTGGAGCCGGTCGATCGGATCGGGCGTCGCGCGGCGGAAAAAACGGTGGCGCGTCTGGCACCGCGCCACGTCAAGACCGGCGATTACCCGGTGCTGTTTGCGCCGCAAGCGGCACGCAGCCTGATCGGCCATCTGCTGGCTGCGGTCTCCGGCGGTTCCCTGTACCGGCAGGCCAGCTTTCTGCTCGATGCCGCCGGCCAGCGCATCTTCCCAGCCTGGCTGAATATCCGCGAGCGGCCGCATCTGCACCGTGGCTTTCGTTCGGCGGCGTTCGATGCCGAGGGTGTTGCCACGAGCGACAACGATCTGATCCGTGACGGCGTGCTGGCGCGCTACGTGCTGGGCAGTTATTCGGCGCGCAAGCTCGGCCTGAGCTCAACCGCCAACGCCGGTGGCATCCACAACCTGTTGGTCGAGCCGGGCTTGTTCGATCAGGCCGCATTGCTGCGGCAGATGGGGCGTGGCCTGTACATCACCGAGCTGATGGGGCAGGGCGTGAACATCGTCAGTGGCGATTATTCGCGCGGCGCCGCCGGGTTCCGCATCGAAAACGGGGTGATCGCCTACCCGGTGGACGAAATCACGTTGGCCGGCAATCTGCGCGACATGTTTGCTGCGATCGAGGCGGTAGGCAGCGATGTCGATCAGCGCTCGCACATCCTCACCGGCTCGATGTTGCTCGGCAAACTCACGGTGGCCGGTTCGGGTTGACATGCGCGGCGCATAGCGCGACTGTAGCAGCTTCATCCACGGTTTCGGGGGAAGCGCCATGACCGATTTCGACAAGCTCACCGAGGCACCGGCGGCAAGTGGCGACACGCCAAGCGCCGAACAGCGCACCTGGGGCATGCTTTGCCATCTGGCGTCGTTGTCGGCATTTTTCAGCGGTATCGGTTTTGTGCTCGGGCCGTTGATCGTGTGGTTGATCAAGCGCGACGAAATGCCGTTCGTCAACGATCAGGGCAAGGAGGCGCTGAACTTCAACATCACCCTGTTCATCGTCGGCGCCGTGCTGTGGGCGTTCACGTTGATAACGCTTGGGCTCGGTGCCCTGATCGCGGTGCCATTGATGGTTGTGATCGGCCTGGTATGGTTGATCGTCACCATTGTTGCCGCAATCAAGGCCAACGATGGCGAGTACTATCGCTATCCGTTCGCGCTGCGGTTGATCAAGTAGGGCTGTGCGCTGCGCGCTGCGCGTATTGCGGAACCGCAATCCCTCTTCGACGTCATTGCGAGCGTTCAAGCCTTTAGCCGCGAGGCCGAAGGCCGTGGCGGGAAGCAATCCAGTGCCTTGATTCTCTTAACACGCTGAATTGCCCTAAGGATGCTCTGAACAAGCTGTCATTGCGAGGAGCGAAGCGACGCGGCAATCCAGAAATGTTCGGAAAACAAAAAACTGGATTGCTTCGCTACGCTCGCAAATGCCGCGTCGCTTCGCCGCACAGGGACGTGCAAGTGCCGCAGGCGCATGGATGCGCAAGAGCGGCCGCTCCTCGCAATGACAGCCGCAGAGTGTCCTTGCGCGGTTCGCTCGGGTCAGTGCCCGCGCTGCACTGCGAAGCGGGCCAGTTGGCGCAGCGGCTCCGCGCGTTCATCCATGGCGCCCAGCGCGGCTTGCATTTGTGCGGCCAGCGCATCGAGTTGGCGGCGCGAGGCGTCGATGCCGAGTACCGACGGGAACGTGGATTTGTTCTGTGCGGCGTCCTTGCCGGCGGTCTTGCCCAGTTGCGCCGAATCGCCTTCGACATCGAGCAGATCGTCGCGGATCTGGAACGCGAGGCCGAGCGCGCTGGCGTAAACATCGAACTGGGCGAGGGTATCCGGGTCGGCGCCGCCGATCAGCGTGCCCATGCGCACGCTGGCTTGAATCAAGGCGCCGGTTTTGGCGCGGTGCATGCGTTGCAGAGCATCGATCGACTGCTGCCGGCCCGTCGCTTCCAGATCCAGTGCCTGGCCGCCACACATGCCGGTCGAGCCCGCAGCCGCCGCCAGCGTACGCAGCAGTTCCACGCGAATCTTCGGGTGGGCTGGTGCCTGCGCCAGGCACTCGAAGGCCAGCGCCTGCAACGCGTCGCCAACGAGGATCGCGGTTGCTTCGTCGAAGGCAATGTGTACGGTCGGCCGGCCCCGGCGCAGGTCGTCGTCGTCCATTGCCGGCAGATCGTCGTGCACCAGCGAGTAGGCGTGAATCAGTTCGGCCGCCACCGCGGCGGCATCGAGTGCGTCTGGATCGGCGTGGTTTACGGCACCCGCGGCATAGACCAGCATCGGGCGCAGGCGTTTGCCGCCGGACAGAACCGCATGGCGCATTGCCGCATGCAGTCGCGCAGGCGCTCGTTCGGCTGCGGGCAAGGTGCCATCGAGGGCGCGCTCGATACGCGCCAGCCAGACCGCAAAGGAAGGATGATTCAGCATGGGCGACTGCACGACACGACTCGGTGCGTGCTACAGCCCGAGAGCTCAGCTTGCATCCGGCTTGAAGTCGTCGGCGCTGTCCGGATCCATCGGATCGGACAGCAACTTGACCCGCAGATCGGCTTCATCGAGCGCTCCCCGGCATTGCCGATACAGCGCGATGCCGCGCTCATACGCGGTGAGCGAGTCTTCCAGCGCCAGATCGCCCGACTCCATGCGCTGTACCAGCGTTTCGAGCTCGTCCAGCGCCTGTTCGAAGTTCGCTACCGGGCTGTCGAGCGCTTCGGTTTTATCGGGAGATGCCATGGTCAAAGTGTGCCGGTATTGCCGGGTCGTGGTCAATCCCGCGCTGCCATCGCTGCAAACGTGACACGATGCTGTCCCATCGTCCGGAATTCACGCTAAGCTTCGCGTAACCGCGTCGTGTGGCGACGCGTCTCCGGGCGTTTGCGCTCGGGTGTCCGACAGGAGATCGCAATGTCAGTTGGCCCAGGTGCAAAACAGGGTATTTTGTCGCTCGCCATCAAGGACAAGGATGCGCTGTACAGCGCCTACATGCCGTTTGTGAAGGGCGGTGGTGTGTTCGTGCCGACCCCCAAACGCTACTTCCTTGGCGATGAGGTGTTCTTGCTGCTGACCCTGCCCGACGACAAGGATCGCCTGCCGGTTGCCGGCAAGGTGATCTGGGTGACGCCGACCGGCGCCCAGGGCAATCGCAGTGCGGGTATCGGCGTCCAGATCGCCGACACCAATGAAGGACAGACCGTGCGCAGCAAGATCGAGACCCTGCTGGCGGGCATGCTGGATTCAGACAAGCCAACGCACACTATGTGACCTGCACTCTGCAAAGGTGGCGTGATGCGTTGGATCGTGCTGGCAGCGAGCTGCCTGTTGGTGTTTCCGTCCATGGCTTGTGCTGCCGAGGGCAAGCCGGAGCTCGGTCGCGGCCGCGATTTTGTTGCGCTCGGTGTCGGCGCCACGCCCGACTACCTCGGTTCGAACGACTATCGACTGGTGCCGTTCGGGTTTGCCAGCTATCGCGTCGGCGATGTGCGCTATACGTGGCAGGGGTTGTCGCTCAAGGCCGATTTTCTGGAATTGCGCAGTGGCGGCAACTGGGTCGGCGGTTTCAGTTCGGCGTATGTGCCGGGCCGTCACGATGTCGATAATCCTTTGGTTGACCGGTTGCCCGATATCGCCGGCACAGCGGAAGTCGGTGCCTTTGTCGGTCGCCGTTTTCGGCACCTGTTCAATCGCTCCGACTTCGTGTCGGTGTCGCTTGGCGCGATGGCGGACATTGGCGGCGTTCACGATGGTCATACCCTCGACCTCGGGTTGGATTACAGCACAGCATTGTCCAGGCGGGTTCGTGCGCTGATCAACCTTGGCACGGTGTATGCCAGTAACGGTTTCATGCAAACGCAGTTCGGTGTGGATGAACGCGGCTCCCTGGCGAGCGGGTTGCCGACATTCGCGGCCGATGCCGGCATCCAGCAGGTGTCGGCTTCGGCCGGGCTCAACATGCAGTTCACGCGTCGCTGGGGCATTTTCGGGCAAGTGGCTTACACCCGGCTCACCGGCGATGCCCGCGACAGCCCGGTAGTGCGGTTCGGTGGCGATCCCGATCAATGGCGGCTCGGTCTGGCGCTTTCCTACCGCCTGGACTGAATGATCGGCGCGAGCCGATCACCACAGCGCGTCGCGCAATTTGAACCAGGCCATCGCGGCGACGAGCAGCGGCGTGCGTAGCGCGCGGCCGCCGGGGAAGTCGCGGTGGCGGATGCGTGCGAACACGTCCAGGCGCTCGGCCTGGCCGCGGATCGCTTCGCTGATCACGCGTCCGGCCAAGCCGGTGGCAGCGACACCGTGGCCGGAGAAACCCTGCGCAAAATACACGTTGTCGCGCAAGCGCCCCCAGTGCGGCGCGCGATTGCGGCTGATGTCGATCACGCCGCCCCACAGGTATTCGAAATCGACCCCGCGCAGCTGCGGAAACACCCGGTGCATGCGCGTGCGCATCACCCGGCGCAGGTTCGGTGGCGGCAGGTTGGAATAGCTGGCGCGGCCGCCGAACAGCAGCCGGTGATCGGCGCTGAGACGGAAATAATCCAGCGCCCAGTTCATGTCGGCCACCGCCATGTCGTTGCCGATCAACGCGCGCGCACGCTCGGCACCGAGCGATGGCGTCGCCCCGACATAGGTGCCGACCGGCATGATCTTGCGATCCAGAGCGGGCGCGATGCCCTTTATCAGGGCATTGCCGGCCAGCACTACAAAACCGCACTGCACGTTGCCGTGTGCGGTATGCAGCACCGGCTTGGCGCCGTGCTCCAACCGTAGCACCGTGCTGCGCTCGCAGATGCGCACGCCCGCTGTCGCCGCCGCGCGCGCCAGACCCAGCGTGTAGTTGAGCGGATGCAAATGGCCGGAACGGGCGTCGTACAAGGCACCGAGATAGCGATCGGACGCGAGGCTGGCGCGCAGTTGTTCGCGATCCCACCAGGTTAGCGGATAGTCGTAGTGTTCGCCGAGTTCGCGTTGCCAGTGACCGAGTTCGGCAACCTGGCGCGGCCGGATGGCGACATGGGCGTGGCCATCGCGCCAGTCGCAGGCGATGTCGTGTTTGGCGATCCGCTCGCGGATCATGCACACGCCTTCCAGCGACCAGTCGAACAGGTGCCGCGCATCGGCACGTCCCACCAGCGTTTCGAGCTTGCCTTCGCCGCAACCGAAGCCAAAGATCACCTGGCCGCCGTTACGGCCCGATGCACCCCAGCCGACGCGTTCGGCTTCCAGCACGATGACCTTGTAGCCGGCTTCGGCCAGTTCCAGTGCGGCATTCAGTCCGGTCAGGCCGGCGCCGAGTACGCAGACATCCGCCTGCTGCGTGCCTTCAAGGCGCGGATGCGTTGGCATCGCTTGTGCGCTGGCGGCGTACCAGGATGCGGGATGTGTCGGGTTGTCGGACATGTGCGTTCCCGGGTTGTTGGTGGCATCTCATTTGTGGAAACCACCCCGGAAGACGCAAGCGGTCCGCAAAGGACGCAAAGTTCGCAAAGTTCGCAAAGGAAAGCCAACATCACGATTCGCTTTTTTGCGCCCTTTGCGCCCTTTGCGGACTATCCGCTCTTGCTCTTGCCGGGGCGAGGGACTCAGCCATCGACGGGCTTTATGGCTGACTGCGAATGCGCGTGGGGGCCATTGGTGTCGCGTCACACCGGGCGCAGATACCACGCGTATTCGAGGTCGGTGACTTCGCGATGGAAACTGCGCATCTCCTTGAGTTTTTGCTGGCCGTAGATGTGACGAAAATCGCTACCGAAGGTTTCCGCGATGAAATCGCTGGCCATGAAATCCTGGATCGTATCGCGCCAGAACAGGGTGCGCGGCGCGGTCTGCTCATAGGCATTGCCGACAATGGGCGGGCCCGGGTCGGGTTGATGGTCGAGTCCGTGCAGGATACCGGCGAGCACCGCGGCGGTGACCAGATACGGGTTGGCGTCGGCACCGGCGATGCGGTGTTCGATGCGCACGTTGGCCGCGTTGCTGTGCGGGATGCGCATCGCCACGGTACGGTTGTTGAAGCCCCAGCAGTCGTTGAGCGGCACAAACGCGTTGAGTACGAAGCGGCGGTAGCTGTTGGCGTGCGGCGCGAACATCAGCATGCAATCGCGCGATACCTGCTGCAAACCGCCGATGGCGTGGCGCAGGGTATCGGCCGGGGCATCCGGGGCGCAGGCGAAAATGTTGTTGCCGTCGCGGTCGAGCACGCTGACATGGATGTGGGTGCCGCTGCCGGCCTGGTCCACGAACGGCTTGGCCATGAAGCTGGCGATCATGCCCTGCTGCTCGGCAATCGCCTTGATCGCGCGCTTGAGATAGATCGCGTCGTCGCAGGCCAGCACCGCGTCGTTGCGATGCTTGAGATTGATCTCGAACTGGCCGGGCGCGTATTCGGCGACAGCAGTGTCGGCAGGAATGTTCTGCGCGGCGCAGGCGTCGGCGACCGCGTCGGTGAACCGCTGGTAATCGTTGAGATCCTGCAGGTAATAGACTTGCGTGGTGGTGTTGCGTTCACCGGTGGCGGGGTTGCGCGAGGTCGTGGGCCGGCCGCTGGCATCGAGTTCGCCATCGAGCAGGTAGAACTCCAGCTCTACCGCGACCACCGGGGTCAGGCCGCGCTCGCCAAAGCGCTGCACCACGCGCTTGAGCACTTCGCGCGGATTGGCGGCGAACATGCCGCCGTTGGCGTCTTCCATTGCCAGCAGCAGCTGCGCCATTGGCCGCGATTGCCACGGCACTGGTCGCAGCGAGCCAGGCACCGGCCGGCAGATGCGATCCTCATCGCCGATGTCGTAACCCAGTCCGGTCTCTTCCACGGTGTTGCCGGTGATGTCGGTGGCGATCAGCGACATCGGCAGACACACGCCATCCGCGTATATTTTTTCCAGTGCGTCGCGGGTGATGCGTTTGCCACGCAACAGGCCGTTCATGTCGGGCAGGATCAGGTCGATCGCGGCGCACTCCGGCATCCGTGCGAGGGTGGTGGCGTCGGCGGGCGGCAGATCGGACTGGTTCATGGCTCATGGTCGCTCGGGGTGTTGCCGGATACTAGCAGAGGCGGCCCGAGAGTGTAAAAAATACTCAACATATCGGCACGTTCACGCGCGATCCGATGGCGCAGCGGAATGGCACATGTCGGCCGCGAGCGCGGCGATTATTGTCGCTCCGCTCCATTGGTCGGTGTGAATTGCTGCAACGCGCGTTGATAAAATCAAACGGCTGGAGTAGTGTCGGGCGCTGAGTCCATCGCAGGTTTGCCTATGCCTCGTGCCCCGCTGATCGGGTTGCCGTCCGACCGCAAGATGGTTGGCGCGCACCCGTTCCAATGTGTCGGTGAGAAGTACATCAGTGCCGCCGTGGTCGCAGCGGAGGCGCTGCCGGTGTTGCTGCCGTCGCTGCAACCGGCGCTCGATTGGGCGCAGATGCTCGATCGACTCGATGGCCTGATCCTGACCGGTTCGCCGAGCAACATCGAACCGCATCATTATTCCGGCGAGGTCAGTTACGAAGGCAACCTGCACGACGCGGCGCGCGACGCCAATACGCTGGGTCTGGTGCGGCTCGCAATCGCGCACCAGGTGCCGGTGCTGGCGTTGTGCCGTGGCTTGCAGGAAGTCAACGTCGCGCTCGGTGGCAGCCTCCACCAGAAGGTGCATGAACAACCGGGCTTCGACGATCACCGTGAAAACAAGGACGATCCACTGGATCGGCAATATGCGCCGTCGCACGCGGTGCATCTGGCTGCAGGCGGGATTTTGCGACAGCTTGCGGGTAGCGACAGCGTGATGGTCAATTCGCTGCATGGGCAGGGGATCCGCGCGCTGGCGCCCGGCCTGGTCGTGGAAGCGACTGCGCCCGATGGCCTGATCGAGGCGGTGCGCCTGGATCGTGGCGATACCTTCCTGCTCGCGGTGCAGTGGCATCCCGAGTGGAAGGTGGCGGAAAACCCGTTTTACCTTGCGATATTCCATGCCTTTGCCGACGCCTGTCGGCAACGCATGAATCAACGAGTCTGAGCGATGGCCAAGAAACGCGTTTCCAAACTTCAAGCCGACCCGGAGCAACTGGAGAGCTCGCTCAAGCGCTGGCTCAAGGAGCGGCGCATCACCGAGGTCGAATGCCTGGTGCCGGACATGACCGGCAATGCGCGCGGCAAGATCATCCCGGCAGCCAAGTTCTCGCACGATTACGGCACCCGGTTGCCCGAGGGAATCTTCGTCACCACCGTTACCGGCGACTTTCCGGACGAGTACGACGATCTGGTGTCGCCGTCGGACTCCGACATGTACCTGCACCCCGATCCGGACACGGTGCGCATGGTGCCGTGGGCCACCGATCCCACCGCGCAGATCATCCACGACTGCTGTACCAAGGATGGCCGTCCGCACGAGTTGGCGCCACGCAATGTGTTGCGGCGCGTGCTGGCGCTGTACGAGGGACTGGGCATCGCGCCGGTGGTGGCGCCGGAAGTCGAATTTTTCCTGGTGCAGCGCAATACCGATCCGGATCTGCCGTTGCAGCCGCCAGCAGGTCGCTCCGGGCGGCCGGAGACGGCACGGCAATCGTATTCCATCGACGCCGTCAACGAGTTCGATCCGATTCTCGATCTCATGTACGACTTCTGCGACGCGATGGAGCTGGATGTCGACACCCTGATCCACGAAAGCGGTGCGGCGCAACTGGAGATCAACTTCGAGCACGCCGATGCGCTGTCGCGTGCCGATCAGGTGTTCCTGTTCAAACGCGCCATGCGTGAAGCGGCGATGCGCCATGGCGTCTACGCTACGTTCCTGGCCAAGCCGATGAGCAACGAACCGGGCAGCGCGATGCACATTCACCAGAGCCTGGTCGATGTCAAAACGCGCCGCAACCTGTTCATGGGCAAAAAGCCGGGCCAGCACAGCGACCTGTTTTCGCATTATCTGGGCGGGTTGCAGAAATACATCCCGATGGCGATGGCGTTGCTGGCGCCCAACGTCAACTCGTACCGGCGCCTGGCAATGGGCGAAGTGGCGCCGATCAATGTGCAATGGGGCTACGACAACCGCACCTGCGGCTTGCGCGTGCCGATGGACACCCCCGAGAACACCCGTGTCGAGAGCCGATTTGCCGGCTCCGATGCCAACCCGTATCTGGCGATGGCCGCAACCTTGGCCTGCGGCTACCTCGGGATCAAGGAAAAGCTGCTGCCCAGCGAGCCGGTCAGCATCAGTGCCAAGACCTTGGGCCAAGACCTGCCGCGTTCGTTGGAAGAAGCGCTGGAGTGGCTGCGTGATGCGCACGCCTTGCACGAGGTGCTGGGCGCACGCTTTGTGCGCGCCTACTCCGCGGTCAAGAAACGCGAGTACGAAACATTTTTGCGCGTGATCAGTTCATGGGAACGCGAATTTTTGTTGTTGACAGTTTGAGAAGCCGGAACCTCATGACCTCGGGACGACAAGCTTGCGCAGCTCGTGTAGGTCGGATCAAGCGCCGTAGGCGCGGATCCGACGGGGACTTGCGCGCGATGCAAGCGTCCGGCGTTAGCGATGTCGGCTCCACCGCTGCGCGGTTTGAGCCGACCTACGACTCGGGACGACAAGCTTGCGCAGCTCGTGTAGGTCGGATCAAGCGCCGTAGGCGCGGATCCGACGGGGGCTTGCGCAGCTCGTGTAGGTCGGATCAAGCGCCGTAGGCGCGGATCCGACGGGGACTTGCGCGCGATGCAAGCGTCCGGTGTTGACGATGTCGGCTCCACCGCTGCGCGGGTTGAGCCGACCTACGACTCTGCTGTTCGATTTTGATCGTTGAATGCGATAGACGATACGCGCCATCACCAAGCACCAAGGACCACCATGCCCCAACTCGACATCAAACACCTGCAAGCGCTCGACGCCGCGCATCACCTGCATCCGTTCAACGACAACGCCGCGCTGGCGAAGAAGGGTACACGTATCCTCACCCATGGCGAGGGCGTGTACGTCTGGGACGCCGACGGCAACAAGCTGCTCGATGCGTTTGCCGGCCTGTGGTGCGTCAATATCGGTTATGGCCGCAAGGAATTGGGCGAAGTCGCTGCGCGGCAGATGACGCAGCTGGCGTACTACAACAGCTTCTTCCAGTGCACCACCGAACCCACCATCCGCCTCGCCGCCAAGTTGGCCGAGCTGACGCCGGGCGATCTGAATCACGTGTTCTTTGCCAACTCCGGCTCCGAGGCAAACGACACCATCTTGAGGATGGTGCGTCACTTCTGGGCGGTGCAGGGTCATCCGCAGCGCAACATCGTCATTGGCCGGCACAACGGGTATCACGGTTCCACCGTGGCCGGCGCCAGCCTCGGCGGCATGAAAGGCATGCATGCGCAGGGTGGTTTGCCGATCCCGGACATCCATCACATCGAGCCGCCGTTCTGGTTCGCCGATGGCGGCGATCTGTCGCCGGAAGAATATGGATTGCTGGCGGCACGCCGCCTCGAAGACAAGATCCTGGCGCTTGGGCCCGAGCGGGTCGCCGCGTTCATCGGCGAACCGATCATGGGTGCGATCGGCGTGTATATCCCGCCGATGAGTTACTGGCCCGAGATCGAGCGCATCTGCCGCAAGTACGATGTGCTGCTGATCGCCGACGAGGTGATCTGCGGCTTCGGCCGCACCGGCGACTGGTTTGCCGCGCAGCACTTCGGTTTCCAGCCCGACATCATGACCCTGGCCAAGGGCATCACCTCGGGCTATATCCCGCTTGGCGCGGTAATGTTCAATGACCGCATCTCCAAAGTGCTGATGGAGCAGGGCGGCGAGCTGGCGCACGGTTATACCTATTCGGGGCACCCGGTGTGCACCGCTGTGGCGTTGGAAAACATCCGTATCCTCGAGGACGAAAACATCGTCGAGAACTGCAAGCGCGATACCGCGCCGTACCTGGCGCAACGCTGGCAGGAGTTGGGCGAACATCCGTTGGTCGGTGAAGCGCGCATCGTCGGCATGGTCGGTGCGCTGGAGCTTGTGCCCGACAAGAAGCGACGCGCATTCTTCCCCGAGCGCGGCAAGGTCGGTACGTTATGCCGCGACATGGCGCTGCGCAATGGGCTGATCCTGCGCGCCACCAACGACTCGATGCTGCTGTCGCCGCCGCTGGTAATTTCGCGCGCGCAGATCGACGAACTGTTCGCCAAGACCTGGGCCGCGCTCGATCAGACCGCTGCCGCGATGGGCGTTGGCAAATGACCTGTCGTAGTCATCGTGCTGCAGGTAATATCGCTTCCGGGACGCCGTGGCAGGCGGTGCCCGCAGTCCGGTTCCGTGTCCTGCCCCGACTTCCTTGCCCATCCGCACCAATGCTCCCGGAGGAATTGAGATGAACACTGTTCGATTGACTGCGTGTATCGCCGCCGCGCTGATTCTGGCGGCCTGCGGCAAAGATGCTTCAGCGCCCGAGGCGACCCAATCCGCGGCGGCGCCGGCGGCAGAAGAGAAAGTCCTGAACATCTACAACTGGTCGGACTATATCGCCGAAGACACCATCGCCAATTTCGAGGCCGAGACCGGCATCAAGGTGACCTACGATGTGTTCGACAGCAACGAGGTGCTGGAAGCCAAACTGATGGCGGGCGGCACCGGTTACGACATCGTCGTGCCGTCGCTTTCCTTCCTCGCGCGCCAGATCAAGGCCGGTGCGTTTCAACCGCTCGACAAATCCAGACTGAGCAACTATGGCAACCTCGATCCGGATCTGATGGCGCGCATCGCGCACAGCGATCCGGACAATGCGCACAGTGTGCCGTATCTGTGGGGCACCACCGGCATCGGTTACAACGTCGCCAAGGTCAAGGAAGCGCTCGGCGAGGATGCCCCGGTCAACAGTTGGGACCTGGTGTTCAAGCCCGAGAACATCGCCAAGCTCAAGAGCTGCGGCGTGGTCATGCTCGATACTCCGCAGGAAATCATCCCCAGCGTGCTCAATTATCTGGGCGAAGATCCCAACAGCTTCGACGAAGCCGTGATCCGCAAGGCCGAGGCCGTTCTTGCCGCGATCAAGCCCAGCGTGCGCTACTTCCATTCGTCGCAATACATCAACGATCTGGCCAATGGCGATATCTGCGTCGCGATCGGCTGGTCGGGCGACGTGTTCCAGGCCGCCGACCGTGCCGACGAGGCGGAAAACGGGCAGGAAATCGCGTTCTCGATTCCGAAGGAAGGCGCAGCGATGTGGTTCGACATGTTGGCCATGCCCAAGGACGCCAAGCACCCGAACAATGCCTACCTGTTCATCGATTACCTGTTGAAGCCCGACGTTTCGGCGGCCATTTCCAGCTATGTCGCTTATGCCAGCGGCAACAAGGCGGCGTTGCCGATGGTCGATCCGGAAGTGCTCGAAAATCCCGGCGTGTATCCGGATGACGCGACGCGCGCCAAGCTGTTCACCTTTGCGGTGTTGCCGCCGGAAGTGGATCGTTTGTACACGCGTATCTGGACGACCCTCAAAACCGGTCAGTAGCCGTGTTGCAAGGGCAGGCCTGAACAACGCCGGTCCGGTGTCATTGCGAGCGCTAAAGCCTTTGGCCGCGAGGTCGAAGGCCGTGGCGGGAAGCAAACCAGTGGTTTGATTCCGTGAGCCGTTCTGGATTGCCACGTCGCTTCGCTCCTCAATGACAGTCGTTGAGTTTTCCAAGGGCGGGCTGTACCCCGCTCATGCCAGTGTGGAGCGGACAGCATGGCGGCAGTGAACGAGCAGGCGGTTGCGTCGGCGGGTCCGGTGGCGGGCAGCACTGCCAACCGGACCGAGCGCCTCGGCGAGGAGCATTACCTGCGCATCGATTCGGTGCGCAAGGACTTCGACGGCTTCGTCGCGGTAGACGATGTCAGCCTGTCGATCCGGCGCGGTGAGATTTTTGCGTTGTTGGGTGCGTCGGGATGCGGCAAATCCACGCTGCTGCGCATGCTGGCGGGGTTTGAACAAGCCAGCGCCGGAACCGTCGAACTCGATGGTGTGGTGCTCAACGGCGTCCCGCCGTATCAGCGGCCGGTCAACATGATGTTCCAGTCGTACGCGTTGTTTCCGCATATGACGGTCGCTCAAAACGTGGCGTTCGGTCTGAAGCAGGACGGGTTGCCGAAAGATCAGATCGCGGAAAAGGTGGCGCGGATGCTTGCGCTGGTGCACATGGAGAGCATGGCCAAGCGCAAACCCCACCAGCTTTCCGGCGGTCAGCAGCAGCGGGTGGCATTGGCGCGCTCGCTGGCGAAGAGTCCCAAGCTGTTGTTGCTGGACGAACCGATGGGCGCGCTCGACAAGAAATTGCGTGGCGAGATGCAGCTTGAAGTGGTCAACATCATCGAGCGCCTGGGGGTCACCTGCGTGATGGTGACCCACGATCAGGAAGAGGCGATGACCATGGCCCATCGTATCGCCATCATGGATGCCGGGCGCATCCGTCAGGTCGGCACGCCGGACGAAATCTATGAACAGCCGGCAAATCGGTTTACCGCCGAGTTCATCGGTTCGGTGAACCTGGTCGAAGGCAAGATCGACGAGGACCAGAAGGATTACATCACCATCCGCGCGCCGATTCTGGAACATGCGATCTATGTCGGACACGGCGTGACCGGCTATGAGGGGCAGGACGTTGCGCTGGCACTGCGCCCGGAGAAGCTGGTTCTCAGCAAAGAGGAACCGGCGCAACCCTACAACAAGACCCGCGGCGTGATCGAGGACATCGCCTATTTCGGCAGCCACTCCGTTTACCACGTGCGTCTGCCGGGCGGCGAACGCCTGATGGCCAACAGCGCCAACTCGCAGCGCTGGGCGGCGGATCGTTTTACCTGGGAAGACGCCATATGGCTAAGCTGGGATGATCAGGCCGGCGTGGTGCTGACCGCATGAAGCCGGCCTTCACCCGCTGGTTGCCGGGCGCGCGCTGGGCGGTGATCGCGATCCCGTTTGCCTGGCTGCTGCTGTTTTTCGCGATCCCGTTCGCGATTACCCTGAAAATTTCGTTCGCCAGTTCGGCAATCGCGATGCCGCCGTACACCGACTTGTTGGCCTGGGACGGCGACAAGCTCAGCGTGCATCTGAACATCGGCAACTACCTGTTCCTGTTGCGCGACAGCCTGTACGTCAACGCTTATCTCAGTTCGCTCAAGACCGCGTTGATTTCGACGGCGATCTGCCTGCTGATCGGCTACCCGATGGCCTATGCGATTTCGCGGATGGAGCCGGCAACGCGCAATGTCGCCCTGATGCTGGTGGTGCTGCCGTCGTGGACCTCGTTTTTGATCCGAATCTACGCCTGGATCGGGATACTCAAAGGCAATGGCCTGGCCAACAATTTCCTGATGTGGATCGGCGCTATCGATGCGCCGCTGGAAATGCTGCATACCCCGTTTGCGGTGTATGTCGGCATTGTCTACGCCTATCTGCCGTTCATGATCCTGCCCCTGTACTCGAACATGGTGAAGCTCGATCGCCGGTTGGAGGAGGCCGCTTACGACCTTGGCGCCAAGCCGTGGCGCGTGTTCGTGTCGATCACGTTGCCGCTGACCAAGGCCGGCATCGTCGCCGGTTCGATGCTGGTGTTGATTCCAGTGGTCGGTGAGTTCGTGATTCCAGAGTTGCTGGGTGGCCCCAGCACGTTGATGATTGGCAAGGTGTTGTGGGAGGAGTTCTTCAATAACCGCGACTGGCCGGTCGCAGCCGCCGTTTCCACGGTGATGCTGTTGTTGCTGGTGGTGCCGATCACGATCTTCCATCACTTCCAGGCCAGGGAATTGGAGCGGCAACTGTCATGAGCGCCAAAAGCAGCCGGCTCAGCCTTGGCTTCCTGATTTTCGGGTTCGTTTTTTTGTACGCGCCGATTGCCATTCTGATGGTGTACTCGTTCAACGAGTCGCGCCTGGTGACGGTTTGGTCGGGATTTTCGTTCAAGTGGTATGTCGAGCTGTTCGACGACGCCCAGTTGATGGATGCGGCCTGGACCAGCCTGCGGGTTGCGTTCTACACCGCGTGTGCGTCGGTGGTATTGGGCACCATGTCGGCATTGATGCTGGTGCGGATGCGCCGGTTCAACGGCAAGACGGTATTCGCCGGGATGATCACTGCACCACTGGTGATGCCCGAAGTGATCACCGGTTTGTCGCTATTGCTGTTGTTCGTTTCGTTCGGCGATCTGTTCGGTATCGATTTTCCGCGCGGCATGACCACGATCTGGATCGCCCACGTCACCTTCTGCGTGGCCTTTGTTACCGTGGTGCTGACCTCGCGTCTGGGCGAAATGGATCGTTCGCTTGAAGAGGCGGCCATGGATCTGGGCGCCAACCGGCTCAAGGTGTTCTTCGTGATTACCTTGCCGATCATTGCGCCCGCACTGGTTTCCGGCTGGTTGCTCGCGTTCACCTTGTCGCTTGACGATCTGGTGATTGCCAGCTTTGTGTCGGGGCCATCGTCGACCACGTTGCCGATGAAGGTATTTTCGTCGGTGCGGCTTGGCGTGAGTCCGAAGATCAATGCATTGGCGTCGCTACTGATCGTAGCGGTGTCGATTGCCGCGGCCATTGCGTGGTCGTTGATGGCGCGCGAAGAGCGCAAACGGCAACGCGACATGCGCATGGCGATTGCGCAGACCGATTGAGGGGCAGGTTATGGATGTCGAAATCGTCAATCCGTGGACGGGAAACTGCGATTACCGCTACGACTACATGAGCGACGCGCAGGTGGAGGCGTTGCTTGCGGCGTCTGCGCGCGGTTTTGCCGACTGGTCGCGGCGGACGCTGTCCGAGCGCGCCGCAGTGCTTCGTCAGGTTGCCTGTGGACTGCGCAACGAGCGCGAACTGTTGGCGCAATTGATGAGCGCGGAAATGGGCAAGCTGCGACGCGAGGGGTTGGCCGAAATCGAAAAGTCGGCGGCCGCCTGCGATTACTACGCCGAGCGCGCGGGCGACTACCTTGGCGATGAGCCGGTCGCAACCGAGGCCAGGCGAAGCTACGTCAGCTACGAGCCGATCGGCTGTGTGCTCGCGATCATGCCGTGGAATTTCCCGGTCTGGCAGGTGTTCCGTTTTCTTGCGCCGGCGTTGATGGCCGGCAACGTGGCATTGCTCAAGCACGCGATCACGGTGCCCCGCTGTGCCGATGCCATCGCGCGCATCGTGCACGGCGCTGGCGTGCCGGCGGGTGCGTTCGGCGTGTTGCACATCGATAACGATGCGACCGCACGAGTGATCGCCGATGGGCGCATCGCCGCGGTGACGCTTACCGGCAGCGAGCGTGCCGGTCGCTCCGTCGCCGCCACTGCCGGCAAACACCTGAAAAAGTGCGTGCTCGAACTGGGCGGTAGCGATCCGTTCGTGGTGCTCGACGATGCCGATCTGGATCGCGCCATCGCGGTGGCGGTGCTGTCGCGATTTGGCAACGCCGGGCAGACCTGTATTGCAGCGAAGCGCTTTATTGTGGTAAAAAAAGTGTTAAGCGCGTTCAGTGAGCGGTTGCTGTCCGCGGCCCGGGATATGGTTGTGGGAGATCCAATGCGCGATGTCACTGGCCTGGCGCCGATGGCGCGCGCGGATTTGCGTAACGCGGTACATGCCCAGGTCGAGCGCAGTGTCGCGGCCGGTGCGGTGGCGCTGGTGGGATGCAGACTGCCGGATCATCCCTGCGCGTATCCCGCGAGTGTGCTGACGGGGGTCGTTGCGGGCATGCCGGCTTACGACGAAGAATTGTTCGGGCCGGTGGCCAGCATTCTGGCGGCGAACGATGATGCGGATGCGGTACGGATCGCCAACGACACCCGTTTTGGGCTCGGTGCGAGTGTCTGGGGAGAGGATCGCAGCCGTGCAGAGCATGTCGCGCGTCAGTTGCAGGCAGGTGCCGTTTTCGTGAATGCGCTGGTGCGCTCGGATGTGCGCCTGCCATTTGGCGGCACCAGGCAATCGGGTTACGGCCGGGAACTGGCCGAACATGGCATTCGCGAGTTCGTCAACATCCGTAGTGTGTGGGTGGATTGATTCGCCGACGAAGCCGGGAGGGAGATTGGGCGACGCGATCCGGGAACCAACCCGATCCGTCGATTCCGGGTTTTTTTGCAGTTCAACCAAAGGGGTGAAAACCATGAAGCACTTGATCAAGTTGGGCCTGGCCGTTTCGCTGATCGCTGCCATGCCGGCGATGGCGCAGGAAGAAAGCGAGAGCGCTTGGAGCGTCAGCGGCAACATCACCGCAACCAGCGACTACGTGTTCCGTGGCATTTCGCAGAGCAGCGAGAAGATTGCCTTGCAACCGTCGTTCAACGTGGAGCACGAGAGCGGCTTTTACGGCTACGTGTGGGCTTCCAACGTCGATTTCGACACCGCCGGCGACGGCATCAATGTCGAGGTCGATTATGGCCTGGGCTGGAACACCGATGTGGCCGACGGTGTGAACCTCGACCTGTCGGCGGTGCGCTACACCTATCCGGGTTCCAACAGCGGGTTTGGCATCGATTACAACGAATACCTTGCCACAGTGACGTTGTCCGAAACCTGGTATGCCACGGTGGGATACACCGATGATTACGTCAACTCCGATCAGGAAGGTATCTACTACCAGGTAGGTGGCGGTTGGGACATCGGTGAGACCGGAGTCGCGTTTGCCGCGAGCGCGGCGTATTACGATCTCTCCGATTACGCCGGTGCCAGCTACTACGATTTCCATGCCGGGTTCAGCAAGGATTTCGGCCCGGTGAATCTGGATCTGTCGTACTTCGATACCGCCAGCATGAGCGAGGAGATTGCGCCGAAGGACTGGGCCAATGCCCGCGTGGTGCTGACCGCTTCGTTTGATTTCGATTTCTGACACGCGATCGCCACGGGGCCTGCGACCGGCCCCGTGGCTGATGATTGCGCAGCTCAGTCCTTGAAAAGCATTGGGTCCGCGAAGGACGCAAAAGACGCAAAAAAACAAAAACGAATCAAGATGTGGGCTTTCCTTTGCGGACCAATTGTTTCTCCCGAGTCCCGAGATTGATGGGTTTCGCTGCGCTCGACCTATCCCCGGTCAGCCCCCCCAATCAAGTTTGACGAGATGCTGCCAGCCGTGCGATCAACGCACGCGAGCGTTCGCTCAACTGCTCGGGGGAATACGGCCGCGCCTGTACTCGCCCCCATACCGGCAACGGCCACGCCGGGTCGGTGGTGTAGCGGGCAATCACATGCACATGCAGTTGCGCCACCGCATTGCCAAGCGCCGCGACATTCAGCTTGTCCGGACGGAACAAACCCTTCAGTGCGGTCTCGGCGTCCACGATCTCTTCGATCAAGGTGCGCCGCTGGCTGGCACTGAGGTCGAACAATTCGCAGGCCCCCGCTACGCGTGGCACCAGGATCAGCCACGGGTAATTGGCGTCGTCCATCAGCCGGATGTCGCACAGGGCGCCGTTGCTGAGCGGGTGGCTGTCGTTTGCCAGTTGCGGATCGAGCTGCCAGGCGTTCATTTCAGTGTCCGTTCGAAGAAAGCCAGGGTGCGTGCCAGTGCATCGTCTGCGGCGGGTTCATTGTAATCGGCGCGTTGATCGCAATTGAAGCCGTGGCCGGCCGGGTAGACGTGAACAACGGCGTCCGGGTGGTGTTCACGGTGCAGGGCGATATCGTCGGCACTGATGATCGGATCGTTGTCGCCGAACAGGAACATCATCGGCGCGCTCAGGCGTTCATGCAAAAATGGCACCGTGCGTCCGCCGTAATAACTCGTTGCCGGCAGGTTGAGGCGGGTATTGGCGAGAAAGGCGATCGTGCCGCCCCAGCAATAACCGACGACGCCGACCTTGCCGACATCGGCAAGCGAGCGCTCGGCGGCATGGATCATCGCGACGGCGCGGTCGAAACCGAGTCGTTCGACCAGTTCGCGGCCACGGGCGACGCCTTCCGCGGTGTATTCCAGTTCGACGTCGCGCTCTACGGGATCGAACAGGGCCGGCGCAAGCGCCACGAACCCGTGCGCCGCGAAACGCTCGACCACCTGGCGCATGTGCGCATTGACGCCGAATATCTCCTGCACCACCACCAGCGCACCCTTGGCCGGAATGGGTGGGTCGGCGCGCCAGCCGCCGATGCGGCCAGCAGAAGTTTCGATCGAAATCGGGTGCCCCATCGCGCGTTTGCTCCGGCTCGCTCGGGCCGCTCCGGGTTGGAACAAGCGGTCCCCATCGGTTCGTTTGCAGTCCAGTCTACGCCGGCCTGCGTTGACGCGCAGCCGATGCCTGTCGACGCCCGGCGACGCGCCGCCGGCCGGAATTGGTGAAGCCTCAACCGGCGATATAGTGCTGCAACTGCTCGATTTCGATTTGCTGATCTTCGATGACAGCGCGCACCAGGTCGCCAATCGACACCATGCCGAGCACGGTGCCGTTCTCGACCACCGGCAGGTGGCGTACCCGCTTCTCGGTCATCACCTGCATGCAGTGCGTAGCCGTCATGTTCGGGTCCACGGTGATTACCGGCGCGCTCATGATCTCGCGGACCTGGGTGGTGCTGGACGTGCGACCCTTGAGTATCACCTTGCGCGAGTAGTCGCGCTCGGACACGATGCCGACCAGGCAGCGGTTGCGGATCACCATGAGCGCTCCGACCCCGGTGTCCGCCATGCGCTGGACGGCCTGCAGCACGGTATCGTCCGGATTGACGTCGATGATGCGATCGGGCTTGGCTTGCAGTAACTGGGCAACGGTACGCATGATGGCCTCCGTCGTGATGCACTGTGGCGCCAGCATCGCGCCGATACGCCCGCGAATCAAGCATTGCCGCTCGTTGTGAACGGGGTTTACTGGAACAACGTGGCGACGCCGCCAAGCCGGCCAGACGATGGCCCGGCCGAGCACGTATAATCGCCGCCCCGGTTCGTCGCAGCGATTTCCCCCATGGCAGCACCCAATCCAAAAGTGGGCTTCGTCAGTCTCGGCTGCCCCAAGGCGCTGGTCGATTCCGAGCGCATCCTCACCCAGTTGCGCGCGGAGGGTTACGACATCGTGCCCAGCTACGATGCCGCCGATGTGGTGGTGGTCAACACCTGCGGTTTCATCGACTCGGCCGTGACCGAATCGCTCGATGCGATCGGCGAAGCACTGGCCGAAAACGGCAAGGTGATCGTCACCGGTTGTCTCGGCAAGCGCCCGGAGCAGATCCGCGCGGTGCATCCGGATGTGCTGGCGATCAGCGGGCCGCAGGATTACGCCAGCGTGATGGGTGCCGTACATGCGGCGCTGCCGCAACGGCACGATCCGTTCATCGACCTGATGCCGCGCCGCGATGACGATGTCGGCGTCAAGCTCACGCCGAAACACTACGCCTATCTGAAGATTTCCGAAGGCTGCAACCACCGTTGCAGCTTCTGCATCATCCCCAGCATGCGCGGCGATCTGGTATCGCGGCCGGTCGATGAGGTGCTGCGCGAGGCGGAGAAGCTGGTGCGCAACGGCGTCAAGGAGTTGCTGGTGATCTCGCAGGACACCAGTGCCTACGGCGTCGATCTCCAATACGCCGAGCGCGAGTGGCGCGGCAAGCCGTATCAGACGCGCATGAAAGCGCTGTGCGAGGGGCTTTCCGAACTCGGCATCTGGACCCGCCTGCATTACGTCTATCCGTACCCGCACGTCGATGCGATTGTGCCGCTGATGGCCGAAGGCAAGCTGCTGCCGTATCTGGATATCCCGTTCCAGCACGCCAGCCCGCGCATCCTCAAACTGATGAAGCGCCCCGGCGCCGTCGACAAGACGCTGGAACGGATCGTTCGCTGGCGCGACATGTGTCCGGACATTACCGTCCGCAGCACCTTCATCGTCGGCTTTCCCGGCGAAACCGATGCCGAGTTCGAGGAGTTGCTGGATTTCATCGATGAAGCCGAACTCGACCGCGTCGGCGCCTTTGCCTATTCGCCGGTCGAGGGCGCCGCTGCCAACGCGTTGCCCGATCCGGTGCCCGAGGAGGTCAAGCGCGATCGTCTGGCACGGTTCATGGCGCTACAGGCGGAAATCAGCGAGGAAAAGCTGGCGCGCAAGGTGGGTTCGATGCAGCGCGTGTTGGTGGATTCGATCGACGGCGAACTGGCAATCGCCCGATCCATGGCTGACGCACCGGAAATCGATGGCCTGGTGCAGATCCAGGATGGCGCTGACGCCGGCCTCAAGCCGGGCGATTTCGCCGACGTGCGCATCATGGGTAGCGATGAGCACGACCTGTATGCGCTGGTGAACGACAACATCGAGTAATTCGCGGGTTGCGCGGGCTTGGTGCTTCGCAACAGCGCATCGCTGCGCTTGGCCTGCCGGCAGGCAGGTCGCCCACAGGGTGGGCTCCTACATTGTGAGGGAGTTGGCTACGCATGGTCGCCCACAGGCTGGGCTCAAACCGGTGCGGGCGGGCTTTTGTAGGAGCCCACCCTGTGGGCGACCAACGATTTCACGGCGCATCCCGCGGATAGCGAATCGTCAGCACCAGCAAATGCAGCGGTCCGGTTGGCAGTTCTACGCGCACCTCGTCATCAACGCGGCGCTTGAGCAACGCGCGTGCCAGTGGCGAGTCGATGCTGATATCGCCCTGGCTGGCGTCGGCCTCGTCCGGGCCGACGATGCGATAGACGCACCGTTCGCCGCTGTTGCAGTCTTCAATCTCAACGCAGGCGCCGAAGAAGATCGCGCCGGGGTCGGCGGGCACGCCTTCGACCACGCGCAGGATGTCGAGGCGCTTGCCCAGGTAACGCAGCCGCCGATCGATTTCGCCCAATTGCTTTTTGCGATAGCTGTACTCGGCATTCTCCGAGCGATCACCCTCGGCCGCAGCCGCTGCCAGTGCGCTGACCACCTCGGGCCGGCGCACCCGCCACAGTTCGTCGAGTTCGGCACGCAGGCGCACCAGTCCCGCGCGGGTGATCAACGCGGTGGCAGCGGCAGTGGCGGGGCGCCAGCGCGACATCGGCTCAATTATCCGGCGGCCGGCGCGTACAACAGCGGCGCATTCGGCCCGATCGGCAAACCCAACCAGATCCAGATGCCGAACATGGCGCTCCAGCCAATCGCAAACACCAGCGAATACGGCAACATGGTGGCGACCAGGGTGCCGATGCCGGCTTTGGGTTCGTAGCGCTGGAAGAATGCGATGATCAGCGCGAAATAGCTCATCATCGGCGAGATGATATTGGTGACGCTGTCGCCAACGCGGTACGCCACTTGCGTCATTTCCGGCGAATAGCCCAACAGCATGAACATCGGCACGAACACCGGCGCCATCAACGCCCACTTGGCCGAAGCCGAGCCCATGAACAGGTTCACCGTCGCGGTCAGCAGGATGAAGCTGATGAACAGCGGGATGGTGGGCATGCCCATGGCTTTGAGCGCTTCGGCACCCTCCACCGCGAACACCAGTCCCAATTGGGTCCAGTTGAAGAACGCCACGAATTGCGCAGCAAAAAACACCAGCACCAGATAGCCGCCCAGCGTGCTCATGCTGGCGCTCATGCCATTGATGACATCGGAGTCGTTGCGGATGGTGCCCGCGCCGATGCCAAAGGCGATGCCGGCCAGCACACCATAGGCAAAAATGATGGCGACCACGCCACTGAGGAACGGCGACTTGAGCAGGTCGCCGGTGCCGGCATCGCGCAGAAAGCCGGCGCCCGGCAGCGAACCCAACGGTAGCGCCGACCATAGCAACAGCAGCGACAGCGCCGCGGTCGCGATCAACGCGTAACGGATGCCGCGTCGCTCCGGTGGACTCAATCGCTGCGATTGCGGGTCGGCATCGTTGCTACTGTCGGTGCTCGGCGCATCGGGGAATCGTGGCGCCACGATGCGCTCGGTGACGAACCAACCCAGTGCCGTGATCATGGGCGTCGATACGATCATGAAGTACCAGTTTGCGAGCGGGCTGACGCTGTAGGCCGGATCGACGATGCGCGCCGCTTCCATCGACAGCCCGGAGAGCAGCGGATCGATGGTGCCGATCAGCAGATTGGCCGAGTAGCCGCCGGAAACGCCGGCGAAGGCTGCGGCCATGCCCAGGATCGGATGGCGCCCCGCCGCCTTGAAGGTGAGCCCGGCGAGCGGCACCAGCAGCACGTAGCCGATCTCGCTGGCCATGTTCGACATGACCCCGGCAAATACCAGGATCGGCGTCAACAACGTGCGTGGTGCCGACAACACCAGCAAGCGCAATGCCGCGCCAATCAGGCCGCTGTGTTCGGCCACGCCAATGCCGATCAACGCCACCAATACCGTGCCCAGCGGGGCAAAACTGGTGAAGTTGGTGACGGCGCTGGTCAGGATCCGGTGCAGGCCGGAAATGCCGAGCAGATTGACCGGCCGAACCACCTCGCCGGTTGCCGGGTGGACAACGCTCAGATCGACCAGCGAGGCGAGCCAGGACATCACGATCACCGCAAGCGCCAGCAGCGCGAACAGGGTGGCCGGATGCGGCAGCGCATTGCCACCGCGTTCGACCACGCTCAGGAAACGGTCGAGCATGCTGCGTTTCGCAATCGGAATGTCGCTCATTCGCCATGGCCTTTCATTGGGTCTGGCGGGCGAATATACCTGAGGAAGCCCGGCAAAACCTGCCGCGTGGCCGATTGCTTGTGCGATACGGCGTGCCGATTGCCGCGCGTCTGCGGGTAAACTGCGAGCGAAGCACGCGGCGCCGGGTCGGGGTTCCCTGCGGGTCGCGGTTCACGACGATTTCGGGTTGAATCAGGCTTTCGCAAGCCATGCAACGGGGATGTGCGGATGGGAGTGTGGTTGTGGTTGCCGGCGCTACTGGCGCTGGGCGGAATCATCGGTTGGTGGTTGTGGCGCAAACGCGCTGCGCATCAGGCGCCGGATCGCGCGACAGTGGCAACCGATCCGAGCCTGCCGCCGGCTGGCCTGTCGCCGGGTAGCGCACGTTTTGTTTTTCGCGGCGGTTACGACGCCCGCTGCCTGGCCGCCGATCTGGTCGATATGGCGATTCGCGGTTATTTGCAGATCGGGCGCGAGGCCCGCGTCGTCGGATTTCGTTGGCGGCTGCAACGCCAGCCGGAGGCCACCGACGAGGACTTGACGCCGATCCAGCGTGCGTTGGCCGAACGGCTCTTCGTGCGCGGCGCGCAGGTATTCGAGCTCACCGACAACAACGCCCGGCGCATGGCGCACGCCTGCGAGGGTTACGAGGAGATGCTGCTGGAGCAGTTCCCTGCACGCGAGATCCAGCGGTGGCGCGGCCGGGTGGATGCATTTGCCGCGTATCTTGCGAGCGACGCGTCGCCTGAGGTCGATGGCGCATTGGACGCCGACGATTATCGAGCGCGATTTGCCCATGCCATGGCGCTGGACGCGAGCGCTGCCTGGAGTAGGCGTTTCGTCAGCAGTGTGGGCGCGGATGCGGCCAGCACCTTTGCGTCGCGGGTGCGTTGGTATCACGGCAGCGGATCGCAGGTGCTCAGCGATTTGAGCGAACTGGAGTTGGCGCTGGGGCAGCAGCTCAGCGCGCAGATCGCGACACTGGCCAAACCGCCGCAGGGGATGTTCGGGCTGCCGGGGCGTTGAGTCTGGTTGCGTCCAAGGATGCTCTGAACAACCGCCATCCGCCTTCATTGCGAGCGCTCAAGCCTTTGGCCGCGAGGCCGAAGGCCGTGGCGGGAAGCAATCCAGTGCTCAGCTTTTCCGCATATTTCTGGATTGCCCTAAAGGACTCCGATTCGCTATGGCCTGAAGGCCATGCGGAATCGTATGCCGCGTCGCTTCGCTCCTCGCAAAGACAGCTTGTTCAGGGGCTCCCAAAATGCCTGCCCACTGCGCGCGGGTCTGTTCGATCCGGTTGCGCACGGCCGGGGTCGGCATCCAGTGCCCATTGCGCCGTACGCACATTGCGCGGATACCCGGCAATGTGCGGCAACGCGTGCCAGAACGGGGTTGCAACGGTTATCGATCGCATGGACATCGATGACTCCGGTCAGCGTCGGCGCGAGCCGCCGGCCATGCCGCCCAGCACGCCACGCAGGATCTGCCGGCCGACCTGATTGCCCATGCTGCGTATGGTCGATTTGGCGACTGCCTCGATTGCGCCTTGTCGGCGCGACGTGCCGAACAGCATGTCCTTGAACCAGCCGCCGATGCCGCCGCTGGCGGCCTGCTCGTGTTTTGCGGTGACGGCAGGCGGTGGTGTGTTGCTGGCGGCCGGCGCGGACTCCGGCAGCGCGTTTGCGCGCTGCGCCAGCACTTCGTACGCGGATTCGCGGTTGAGCGCGGTATCGTAGCGGCTGCCGACCGGGCTGCGCGCACGCACGGTGGCGCGCTCGGCGTCACTGAGGGTGCCCATGCGACAGCGCGGCGGTGCCATCAGCGTGCGCTGCACCGGCATCGGAATGCCCTTGTCTTGCAAGGTCGAAACCAGCGCTTCGCCGACCGCGAGTTCGCCGATCACCGTAGCGACGTCCAGTTTGGGGTTGGCGACAAACGTCTCGGCGGCGCTGCGCACCGCCTTCTGATCGCGCGGGGTGAACGCGCGCAACGCATGCTGGATACGGTTGCCGAGCTGGCCCAGCACCTGTTCGGGAACGTCGTCGGGGTTTTGCGAGCAAAAATACACGCCCACGCCCTTGGAGCGGATCAGCCGCACCACCTGTTCCACGCGCTGGCGCAATGCCGGCGGGCAATCGTCGAACAGCAGATGCGCTTCGTCGAAAATAAACACCAGTTTCGGTTGCGCCAGGTCGCCCACTTCGGGCAGGGTCTCGAACAACTCCGACAGCAACCACAGCAGGAAGCTGGAATACAGCCGCGGCTTGAGGATCAATTGATCGGCCGCGAGCAGGTTGATGATGCCGCGCCCGCTCATGTCCTGGCGCATGATGTCGTCCAGCGCCAACGCCGGCTCGCCGAAGAAATGCTTGCCGCCGTCCGCTTCCAGCCGCAGCAATGAACGCAAAATCGCCGATACCGACTGGCTGCTGACCAGGCCGTATTGCGCGGAGATCGCCTTGGCGTTTTCCAGCACATGGTTCAGCAACGCGCGCAGGTCGTCGAGGTCGAGCAGCAGCAAACCCTGATCGTCGGCGAAGCGGAACGCGATTTCCAGCACGCCTTCCTGCACATCGTTCAATTCCAGCACCCGCGCCAGCAGGGTAGGGCCCATTTCCGACACCGTGGTGCGCACCGGTCATTCGCATAGCCGGTGATGCCCAGTGCATCGATGCGCTTTTGCAGTTTGTCGCTCAGCGTGCCCGGTGCCGCCATGCCCGCGATATCGCCCTTCACATCGGCCATGAACACCGGCACGCCCAGGCGCGAAAACCCTTCCGCCAGCACCATCAGCGATACCGACTTCCCGGTACCCGTCGCGCCGGCGATCAAGCCGTGGCGATTGCCGTAACGGCTGAGCAGATACACATCGTGCTCGCCCTTGCCAAGAAAAATATCGCTCATGTTGATCTCCGGAAGATACCTGATTCTATAGTGCAGCGTTGTGGGTGTCGCGGTTACAGGAAGCGTGCTGTTGCAGGAGTCCACCCTGTGGGCGACCGGGATGAACGAGCGCGTTTTTTTGCAGGAGCCCACCCTGTGGGCGACCGGGATGAACGAGCGCGTCTTTTTGCAGGAGCCCACCCTGTGGGCGACCGGGATGAACGAGCGCGTTTTTTTGTAGGAGCCCACCCTGTGGGCGACCGGGATGAACGAGCGCGTCTTTTTGTGGCTCTTCGTGAAGTCGTGTGGGTAGTTTCGTGCATTTTCACCG
>PGZC01000044.1 GCA_002839995.1 Gammaproteobacteria bacterium HGW-Gammaproteobacteria-4
CCTCAAGGTGCTCGGCATCTTCTGTCGGCTGTGGTATCGCGACGGCAAGCGCGCCTACCTCGACGACCTGCCGCTGGTGTGGCGCTACACCCGCGACGTCGGCCGGCAATACGACGCCACCGCGCCGCTGATCGCGCTGCTGGAACGCGCCATCGGACGGCGCGATATCAGCGCCGCCCGCGACGAGGGCAACCCATGAAAGCGCTGATCTTCGCCGCCGGCAAGGGCGAGCGCATGCGCCCGTTGACCGAGCACACGCCCAAGCCGCTGCTGAGCGTCGGCGGCAAGCCGCTGATCGCCTGGCATCTGGAAAAACTCGCAGCCGCCGGCATCCGCGAGATCGTCATCAACAGTGCCTGGCTGGCATCGCGCCTGCACGACGCGCTGGGCGACGGCGCGCACTGGGGCGTGCGCATCGTCTGGTCGCACGAAGGCGCCGAACCGCTGGAAACCGGCGGCGGGCTGCTGCACGCCCTGCCCCTGCTCGGCGACGCGCCGTTCCTCGTCGTCAACGGCGATGTCTACTGCGATGTCGATTTCACCGCGCTCCCGCGCACCCCGCCGACACTCGCGCATCTGGTCATGGTCGATCCGCCCGCGCACAGCGCACAAGGCGATTTCGCGCTCGGCAGCGGCGGCCTGCTGCATTCCAGCGGCGAAACCCTGCTCACCTACAGCGGCATCGGCGTGTATCGTCGCGAACTGTTCGCGCACTGGCAACGCGACGTCGCCGGCACCGCCGGTGCCGACACCACACCACCGACATTCCGCCTCGCTGCGTTGCTGCGCGCCGCGATGGCGCGCAACGCCGTCAGCGGCGAACACTTCAGCGGCCGCTGGGCCGATGTCGGCACACCGGAACGGCTGGCGGTACTGGATGCTGCGTTGCGTGGCGAGCATGGGTAGCCGGTTTCTCGGCTCACAGGGTCAACGTTGCGTCTTGTCCTTGACCCCGCCACCAGCCAGCGCGACCATACGGCGCTACGCCCCGAGTCCGGGGCTACCTGGCGTTGAACCCTTCAGAGCGTCAAGCGCCTACACGTGTCGAATCGATATTATCGGCGGAGGTAGCCATGGGTGTTTCCGTTAAGACTTTGGGCATCGACCGACTCAATGTCGACGAAAGGCTCGCGCTCGTTGAGGAAATATGGGCGACCATCTGCGTCGATACCAAAGCGTTTCCTCTTACCGATGCGCAACGCGCAGAACTGGATCGCCGTGTGGCGGACGACGATGCATTTCCGGATGAGGTGGTGCCTTGGGACGAAGCCAAGGCTTCAGCCCGGGCGCGACTGGGGCGATGACGCTTCGCATCGTCTTCCGGCGTGCGGCACAAAGCGAGCTTGAGGATGCAGCCGTCTGGTACGACGAACAGCGTGTTGGCCTCGGCGAGGAGTTCATTATCGAGATCGAGCAAGCCATCGCGAACGCCGCGGCGGCGCCGAAGCGCCATCCAATTGTCTTCGGCGATATTCGTCGCACCGTCGCACGTCGATTTCCGTTCTCCGTGTACTTCCGCGTTCGCCAGACCACGTTGGTTGTCCTTGCCGTATTTCACGGTCGGCGCGATCCGGCAATCTGGCGGCGCCGGGGATAACACCGAGTGGAACGGACGAGCTGCCGGAGTCTGGCGTTCATCAAGCATCGCGCCGACCCGCCGTTCACCAAAGTGTTAGATCGCCGGACCACCCGACGGGAAGCAACATCGAAAAGCTGCGGGTGCTTGAATGGAAATCGTCGAAATGGAGGCTCTTACCGTGGTCGGCCTTCCCGTGATCTGATAGCGCTATATCTCAGTGGTTGAAGCCCCTCTCCCGCCGGGAGAGGGGTTGGGGTGAGGGTTCGACAATACGCGTAGGCTGTGTCTTGCCCTTGACCACGCCACCCGCCAGCGCGACCATGCGACGCTACGCCCCGATTCCGGGGCTGCTTGCTGTTAGCCTTCGTTCATGACCATTCTTGCTACCCGCGCGTTTCGCCTCACTGCGTGTGGCGCTATTGCGTTTGCGTTCGTAGCCTTCGTCGCGCGGGCCGCCTATCAAGTCTTCTTCGTCTCGCCTGCGTCGACATACACTGGTGGTCGCGGCTTGCAAGGTTGGTACGTGTCGGTGCTCGTGCTCGCAGTGTGCTTGGTTGTGGCGCTTCTAATAGACTCGGCCCGTTGGGTGTGGTGCCACTACCAGTGGCGTCTATTCGGCGCTCAGATGCGTCGCAAGCCACCCGTCCGAGACATCGAAGACTAACAAGCCCCGTTCAACGTCATTGCGAGCCGCCTGTTTCGGACCGAAACTGCTGAGACCATGAACCGAGGTGAGGGTGATGGAGAGGAGCGACGCGCCGCAGAAATTTTTGCCGTCATTGCGAGGAGCGGCCGCTCTTGCGCATCCATGCGCTCGCGGCACTTGCACATCCTTGTGCGGCGCAGCGACGTGGCAATCCAGCGCTTCTCGACATCGCCAACCCCTCTATCGAGCCCACCCGCATCTCAAACCAGTTGAACTCGGCGTGCCGTTTGTTGTGCCCGCCTGGGTGTTCGAATCTCGTCCTTCCGTTCCTGGTGGCAGGCAATGACTATGTGTCCAAGCCGACCGCTGCTGGCTGGCGGCGCCTGAACGCCTGCATTTGCCGCTATGGAAGATAGCCGCAACTCGCATTCTCTGATCCGCTGGGCCGGCGTTCTCGCAACCGGAGGCGCCCTGATCTTCGTTGCGGCGTCCTGTTTCCTGGCGCTGGCGCTGTGGCACGTCGCACTGGTCGATGGTTACGGCCGCACGTACGTCATCATATCGCCGTGGCTTTGCGCTGTGATCGCACTTGCATCGCTGACTGTTCTTGTCGCCGCAGCACTCATCTGGCGTCGGGCAACTCTTTGCACCGTTGCACTAGCCAGTCGTCTGTCACTTGGGGCGATAATTGCCACGGTGGCCGCTTGGGCCGTATTTGGTGCCGCGTTCCTGATCCTCGCACGCAACGGGGTCGCGGCGTAACTATCAAGCCGAAACCGCATCGCGGCCCGGCGCGACTCGGACGATGGGTTTCAATGAACGGTTTTCGCATCAACACAGAAAAGGCCGAGCTGGACCTTCATCTCATCCATCGCTTCCTCTCGGAACACACCAGTTGGGCCAAAGGCATTCCACTCGCACTGGTTCAAAAGTCCATCGATCATTCGCTTTGCTTCGGCGGCTTCATCGGTGATTCCCAAGTCGCATTTGCGCGCGTCATCTCCAACTACACGACTTTTGCCAACCTGGTGGACGTCTTCGTCCTTCACGAGCATCGCGGCAAGGGCTACAGCAAGGCGCTCATGACTGCCGTGCTTGCGCACCCGCAGCTTCAGGGGTTGCGTCGTTTCACCCTGGCAACGGGCGATGCGCACGGGCTGTATGCCCAGTTCGGGTTTACGGCCCCGATGTATCCGCAATCATTCATGGAGCGTTACAACCCTGGCATCTACGCGACTGCCGTCCAAAGCCGCTTGGAACGGGATACTGGTCGCGACGTTCCGAAAGGTTGAATGTGCCCGCGCGGATGTCGGTGGCGTGGTTACCGAACACCCACCGCAACGTCGTCGGCCTGACCGCAGGCAGCGGTCAGTCGATCATGCGCGACAGGCGGCGGGCGCCGAGCACGAACGCCACCGCGCCGAGCAACACCATGCCGGCGACCGGCCACAGATAATCCGACCATGCGTAACCGCGCCAGATCGCGCCTTCCAGGCTGCGCAGCGACCAGTTGACCGGGCTGAACGCGGAAACCGTGGCCATCCAGGCGGGCATCGCGATCAATGGAATCATGCCGCCACCCACCATCATCAGCGGCATCAATGCCGCCCAGCCGGCACTGGACACCCCTTGCACGGTGCGCCCGGCGCTGGAGATCAGCAGCATCAGGCCGGTGAATGCGAACGCGCTCGCCGCCACCACCATCACCAGCGCCGGCATGGATTCCACCGTCAGTCCGAATACCAGCCGTGCCAGCAACAACAACACCAGTTGCACGACCAGCAGCGCGATCATCGCGGCCAACGCCTTGCCGGCCATCAATCGGCGCGTGCTCAGCGGGCCAGTGCGCAGCCGCAACCAGGTTCCCTTTTCCCGCTCCTGGGCGAATCCGCTGGCGAAGCCCATCAGACAGCCGACCAGCCCCCACAACATGCCTTGCGGGAAGGTGATCGCAAAGGGGTTGCGCGGCCCGCGTCGCTCGCTCTGCATGGAGCGGGTCTGCACCTTCAGCGGCTGCCAACCCGCCGTGGCATCGTCGGCAGCCGCAGACGATGTTGCGAGCGCATCCGGTTGCAGGTTTTCCAGCGCATCGAACAGGGCATCGAAGCGCTGCCGTTCGCCATCGGCCATGCCTGCCGTGTCGCGGCGCGCGCTGCGCAACCACGCGGAATCCTTGTTCACCCGCGTCAGCTTGCGACCCATGTCCTGCGACGCCACCTGCAGCAACAGGCCTTCGAGCATGCCGATCTCGGCTTTCCGGCTGGGGTCGATCAGCACGTCCACCGCGGCCGGATCGCCATAAAACAAGCGCTCGCTGGCGACGCCGTAACCGGCGGGAATGGCGATCAGGGCGATGGCGCGACCGCGTTTGACCTGTGCCGCGGCATCGCTGCCCTCTGCGCGCTCGACGTCGACCGAATCGAGCGCCAGCAATCCGGCGACCAGCGCCTGCGATGCTTCGGTACGGTCGTGATCATCGACCAGCACCCGCATTTTTGCGCGCTCGCCATCGCCGCCGAACATCAGGCCGAAGCCGACGGCCATCAGCACCGGCCAGACGAAGGTGAAAAACAACGTGCCCCGATTGCGCAGCAACAGGCGCAAATCCTTTATCGCGATCGCAACGATGGCATGCATCAGGCTTCATCCCGCAGTTGGCGACCGGTGAGCGCAAGAAACACCTGTTCCAGCGAAGGCCTACGCAACTGGAACGCATCGACCGGGCCCTTGGCCAGTTCGGCCGCGAGCAATTGCAGTGGGTCATCGCCGTGCAGGAATTCGTTGTGGCCGGCGCGTTCGACGCTCAGCCGGGCATCACCGCCATGCGCACGCAGCAAATCATCAAGCGTGCCCATGGCCAGCACGCGGCCTTGATCGACGATGGCGATGCGGTCGCACAGGCGCTCGGCTTCTTCCATGTAATGGGTGGTGTAGAGCACCGTGTGGCCAGCGTGCTTGAGCGCGAGCACATTGTCGAAAATCGCGTTGCGCGATTGCGGATCGACCCCGACCGTGGGCTCGTCGAGCAACACCAATGCCGGTTCGTGCACGATCGCGGCCGCGATGTTGAGGCGCCGCTGCATGCCGCCGGAATAGGTGGCAACGCGATCGTGCTGACGATCTTCCAGGGCGACAAAGCGCAGCGCTGCGGCGACCCGCTCGCGCCGATGCGCACCGCGAAGGCCAAAGGTCTGCGCGAAAAAGTCCAGGTTCTCGCGCCCGCTCAAATCTTCATACAGCGACAACTTCTGCGGCGCGATGCCACAGCGCTGCCGCACTTTCGGGTCGCGCGGATCGCCGCCGAGAACGCGCACCGAACCGCAGTCGGCGGCGAGCAAGCCCGCTGCGATATGCATGGTCGTGGTCTTGCCGGCACCGTTCGGCCCGAGCAGGCCAAACACTTCGCCGCGCCGCACTTGCAGGCTCAGGGCATCCAGCGCCACGCGCTCGCCATAACGCTTGCCGACACCCGCCAACGTGATCGCTGAAGCGCTTGCGTCCATACCGTTCCTGTCTGTCGATTCGGCATGCTCGCATGCAGGCTGCGAATCGGGCAATGGCGAAAGTCATGGTGCGGCGGCGCGGCGGGGGTTGGAAATGCGAAGCGACCGCAAAGCAAAAAACGTTCCATGCGCGTCGGCAATCTGATCGAAGTCAAAATACGGTGCCGGTTATCGCGCTAGGGTGACGGGAGGTTCCTTGGGGAATCTCCATGGACATGTTCGGCGATCGTCGTGAAGCAGGCCGTATCCTGTCCGATGCGCTGCGCGAATATGCGGGCCGCAGCGACGTGACGGTTCTGGCGCTGCCGCGTGGCGGGGTTCCGGTGGGCTACGAAGTGGCAAAATCGCTCGGCGCCGATTTTGACGTGCTGGTAGTGCGCAAGCTCGGTCTGCCGTATCACCGCGAACTGGCGATGGGCGCCATCGTTTCCGGCGGCGCGATCGATCTCAACCAGGACGTTATCGCGCGCTCAGGCGTTACCGAGCGCGAAATCGAAGCGGTGATGGCAAAGGAATCGGTCGAACTCGAGCGGCGGGAGCGGCTGTATCGCGGTTCGCGGCCGATGACCCCGCTCGAAGGGCGCATCGTCATCGTGGTCGATGATGGCATCGCCACCGGTGCGACGATGCGCGCGGCACTCAAGGCACTGCGATCGCACCATCCGGCCAGAATCGTGGCTGCCGTGCCGGTCGCACCCGCGGATGCGCCGCGGCGGATGCAGGATGTCGCCGATGCGTTCGTCAGCGTGCTCTGCCCGGCCGACTTTTACGCGGTCGGCCAGTTCTATCGGCGTTTCGATCAGACCAGCGACGACGAGGTGCGCGACCTGCTGGCGCAGTTCGATGGCGCAGGTGAATTGCCATGACCACGCCGATGACGCCATTTCTCGCGGTGCGCGCGTTGGCACGGCGTCTGGATGGGAATGCGGGCGATTACGACGAACTGCTGGAAATGGCCGCGAACCGGCATTTCGTGCTGCTCGGCGAGGCAACCCACGGAACCCGCGAGTTCTACCGTATGCGCGCGCAAATCACCGGCCGGCTGATTGCCGAGCACGGCTTCGATACTGTGGCGGTCGAAGCCGACTGGCCAGACGCGTTGCGTGTCAATCGCTACGTGCAGGGCGATGGCGACGACGATGCGGAATCGGCGCTGGACGACTTCGAACGCTTCCCGCAGTGGATGTGGCGCAATCGCGAAGTGCTGGATTTCGTCGGCCGTCTGCGTGCCGACAACGCCACGCGTGAACCGCAACACCGCGTCGGTTTCTATGGTCTGGACATGTATAGCCTGTATCGCTCCGCCGACGCGGTGATCCGTTATCTGCAGCAGATCGATCCCGATCAGGCGCAGATCGCATGCGAACGTTATGCCGCACTCGATCATGTGCGCGAGCCGCAGGTATACGGCTATCAGGCGGCTGCCGGCGAGCGGCCACCTGCCCGCGACGCGGTTGTCGCACAGCTGTTGCAGTTGCAGCGCGACGCACCGACCTATCTCGAACACGATGGCCTGGCGGCAATCGACGCGCAGTTCGTTGCGGAGCGCAACGCGACGGTGGTGGTCAACGCGGAAAGTTATTACCGCGGCATGTTCGGCCGCCGCGTCAACACCTGGAACCTGCGCGATGCACACATGCACGACACCCTGCTGGCGCTCGCCGACTACCGCATCCGTCGTGGCGGCACCGGCAAGGTGGTGGTATGGGCGCACAACTCGCATCTGGGCGACGCGCGGGCAACCGAATCGCACTTGCGGGGCGAATGGAACCTCGGCCAGCTGATTCGCCAGCAACAGGTCGACAAAGCGCTGCTGGTCGGCTTCACCACCTACACCGGACGGGTTTCGGCAGCATCGGAATGGGATGCCGAAGTGGAACACAAATGGGTGCGCCCGGCATTGCACGACAGTTACGAATGCCTGTTTCGCAGTACCGGGCTGGATCGCTTTTTCCTGCGTCTGGACGACCCCGCCGCCGAAGCCTTGCGCGAGCCGATGCTGGAGCGCGCGATCGGCGTGATCTATCTGCCGCAAAGCGAGCGCGCGAGTCACTATTTCGTTGCCTCGATCGCGCAACAGTTCGATGCCGTGTTCCATCTGGACGAAACCACGGCACTGGAACCGCTGGACGCGCCGCGCCGCTGGCACTACCCCGAAGCCGATCAGGCGGCCTGAGGGACTGTGCCGATGATCCCCGAATTGCGCTCCAACGAGGTAACCATTCCCTCCGGCAATGCCCTGTTGCAGGGGCAGCTGACGATCCCGGCGGACGCGCTCGGCATCGTCGCGTTTGCCCACGGCAGCGGCAGCAGCCGTTTCAGCCGCCGCAACCAGCGGGTGGCGCATCACCTGAATCAGGCGCGGCTCGCCACCCTGTTGTTCGATCTGCTCACCGAGGACGAAAACGCACTCGATCTGGTCACGTCCGAACTCCGGTTCGACATCCCGCTGCTTGCCCGCCGCCTGACCGACGCCGTGGATTGGCTGGGCACCGAATCGGCATCCCGTGCGCTGACGATCGGCCTGTTCGGCTCCAGCACCGGCGCCGCCGCGGCGTTGATTGCTGCCGCCGAACGCCCGCAACGGGTTGGTGCGGTGGTATCGCGTGGAGGCCGTCCCGATCTGGCAGGAAAGGCGCTCGCCAGCGTACGTGCGCCGACCCTGCTCGTCGTCGGCGGCTGGGACACGCAGGTGGTCGCGCTCAACCAACGGGCCGCACAACAACTCGCCTGCGAGCATCGCATCGCCATCGTTCCGGAAGCCACCCACCTGTTCGAAGAACCGGGAAAACTCGACGAGGTTTGCCACCTGGCCAGCGCCTGGTTCGTGCGGTTTCTGGGCGCCTTTCCGACCTGACCGAGGACATCGTCGTTTCGACACGGCCATGCACGCCAACTCCCCATTGCGCATGGACATCTCCCGCCACATCTGGGAGACCCGTTACCGTGCCGAAGGCGAGACCGACATCCGCGCCAGTTGGCGACGAGTGGCGCACGCGATTGCGCAGGCCGAAGGTGAAGGTAGCGCCCACTGGGAAAGCCGCTTCCACGCGCTGCTGGGTGATTTCCGCTTCCTGCCCGGTGGACGCATCCTCGCTGGCGCCGGCAGCGGACGCCGGGTCACGCTGTTCAATTGCTTTGTGATGGGCACCATCGCCGACGACATCGCGCATATTTTCGATGCGCTGAAGGAAGGCGCGCTCACCATGCAACAGGGCGGCGGTGTGGGCTACGACTTTTCCACCCTGCGCCCAGCCGGCATGGAGGCAGCGGCGACTGGAAGCATCGCCTCCGGACCGGTGTCGTTCATGCACATCTGGGATGCCATGTGCGCCACCCTGCTGTCGACCGGCGCCCGCCGCGGCGCGATGATGGCGACACTGCGTTGCGATCATCCCGACATCGAAACGTTCATCGACGCCAAACGCGATCCCGTCGTATTGCGGCATTTCAACCTGTCGGCACTGGTGAGCGATGCCTTCATGGCCGCGGTGGCCAACTCGTGCGACTGGCCGCTGGCGTTTCCCGGCCTGACCGAGCCGCGCACGGTGCCGGCGCGCGCGTTGTGGCAACGGCTCGTGCAGGCAGCCTACGACACCGCCGAACCCGGCGTGCTGTTTATCGACACCATCAACCGCGACAACACCCTGCGCAGCCAGGAACAACTCGCCGCCACCAATCCCTGCGGCGAGGTCCCACTGCCGCCGTATGGTGCCTGCGACCTCGGCTCGCTGAACCTGACCGCATTCGTGGTATCGCCATTTGCTGCCGATGCCCATCTTGATCTTGGTGCGCTGGCCGATGCGGCAACCCTGGCTGTGCGCTTTCTCGACGACGTCATCGACGTGTCGCACTTCCCGCTGCCGGCACAGGCCCGCGAGGCCAGAAACAAGCGGCGTATTGGCCTCGGCATTACCGGCCTGGCCGACGCACTGGTGCTGCTCGGCGTGCGCTACGACAGCGATGCCGCGCGGCAACTGGCGGCGCAGGCGATGCGCACGCTGCGCGACGCCGCCTATCGCGCATCGGTCGCGCTCGCACGCAGCAAAGGCGCATTCCCGGCGCTGGATCGGGACGCGTTTCTGGTCAGTGGCTTTGCCCGCCGTCTGCCGGACGACATTCGCGCCGCCATCGCCACTTATGGGATCCGCAACAGCCATCTGCTGGCGATTGCCCCGGCCGGGACCATCAGCCTGCTCGCCAACAATCTATCCAGCGGCATCGAACCGGTTTTTGCCGCGGAAGCGATGCGCCGGGTGCTGGACGCAGACGGCCGCTACCGCGAACATCAGGTGCTCGACAATGCAACCGATCGGTGGCGGCGAACCGGCCACGCCGGCTTGCCACCAGCGCTGATCGAAGCCCGCCAGATCGCGCCAATCGAGCACCTTCGGATGCAGGCAGTGCTACAGCCCTTTGTCGACAACGCCATCGCCAAGACCATCAACGTGGCCGCAGACACCGCGTTTGCAGACTTCGCGAACCTCTACCAGCAAGCGCACGCGCTCGGACTCAAGGGTTGCACCGTGTTCCGGCCCAACCCTGTCATCGGCGCCATCCTGCGCGAACCCGCCCGCGAATCGGCAGCGTGCTGCGATCGCTCGAACGAAACCGGTTGATCGCGTCCTCGGCGCGAACCGGCAAATTTCACTCGCTGAGCACGAAGCTGACCCGCATCACCACCCGGTAAGCCGTGATCCGGCCCTTGTCGACCAACACCTTCTGATCGGAAATCCACGCACTGCGGATGTTTTTCAGCGACTCGCTGGCGGTGGCTATGCCTTGCGCCATGGCGTCTTCAAAACTCTTTGCGGACTCCGCCGATATCTCGATAATCTTGGCAACGCTCATCATCTGCACTCCTGTCGATGGCCGGCCTGCGGGCGAGACCGATGATGGCTCGCCCGCGTTCTGCGCTGTGCAATCGCATCGCGTTCAATCGACCTTGATCCGTCGCGCCTTGCTTACCTCGGCCTTGGGAATCACGATCTCCAGAACGCCCTTGTCGGCATGGGCACGAACCTTCGCGGTGTCCGCAACATCGGGCAACGAGAAGCGGCGGAAAAACTCGCCGCTGAAACGCTCGACCCGGCGATAGCCTTCGCGCTCGTCCTTCTCTTCCTCCTTGCGCGAGCCGCGGATGGTGAGCATGCCGCCCTCCAGCGTGATTTCGATGTCCTTGGGATCGACACCGGGGATGTCGGCATGCACCAGATAACGCTCGGCTTCTTCCTTGATATCGATTTGTGGACGCCAGCTGAGCACCGCCGACTCGTCCTCCATGTCGTTCAACCAACGCCATGGCCGCAGCCCCATCATGCCGGCAAAATCATCGCTCAGCATCGGGAACAGGCTGGGGGATTCTCGCTTGATCATTCTCATGACACACCTCCGTCGTTGACAATCCAGGGGATCGCCTCGCCTGCGGCGGGTCGTGCACATGTTGGCGTTGACTGATCGACCGCGCGGTCATGCGGCGCGGCCCGTCTCGGTGGGCTTCAGGATTTTATCAGCGCGGCATTGCGCGATATTGACCAACGTCAAACCAGCGCGTGTACGCAACATGAACCGCGCGGACACGGTGCATTCAGCACACCGGAATCGGTATCAACGCAGGTCGATCAGACGCGAATGGATCTCGGCCGGCGTCGCATGCCGGAGATCCTTGTGCAGACGGGTGGTAACGCGCTCGGCGACCGCCTTGTCCAGCGCCGCATCGAGGCGGCCGGCAAAGCGCGCCGGCGCGATCAGGACAAGCCGGGTGTATGCGCCGGCACGCAGACCCTTGGCAAGTCGGCTGGCAATGTCCGCCGCCAGGCGATCGGCATGAATGTCCTGCAACGGTGTGCGCGGTTCAATGGCGTGCCGGGCATCGTTGCTGCTCTCATGCACGCGCGGCTTGCGCTCGGAAACCTGCGCGCGTCGGGCGTCGCTGCCTTCTCCCTCGGGCGAGGACAACTCGGCCACCTCGGCCAGCATGGGCTCGCCGCGACGACTGGAAAAAATCCGCGCCCCGCCGGCATCGGCGACAACGACCCATGACACTTCATTGCTTGCGTTCATCGTGGTTCCTCGCGTGGGTGTTCAGACGCGCTCCGCCATCTCCCGTACCTGCTCGCTGGTGAGTGCGCTACTGAGTTCACGCAAATGCCAGCTCAGCGCCGACACCACATCGTCCGCGCTGAGCAAGCCGCACAGACCACCCAACGCGTCGAGCACCGGCAGCCGCCGGATACCCGTCTCGCGCATCCGCTTGAGTGCATCGAACAAGTCTTCGTGTTCACCGCACGTCACCAGCGGTTGCGACATCACATCGCCAACGGTCAGCACGTCGGCATCGATGCCGGGCGACACCACCGACACCACAATATCGCGATCGGTCAATATCCCTATCGGTACGCGTTCGCCGTCTGGCGGCTCGACCACCACCAGACAGCCCACGTGGAGAATGCGCATTCGATGCGCTGCTTCACGGATGGATGTTTCAGGCAAAATATCGACCACCTGACGGGTGCAAATCTCGCTGATGCGCATGTTCGCCTCGACGTGCTCACAGATGCGAAAGTCGGACTATACGCCGCGACCGAACGCCTGCATTAACAGCGGTCAAGGCACGCCAAAGCAGGCGCGTTACAATGGAGTTTTTGGTTACCCAGCCGGAATTCGGCTCTGCCATGCACGCATTCGACCAAGTGGTGTTGAGCACGCCGCGTCTGCAACTGCGTCCGCTGCAACCGGGCGATGCGGAAGCGCTGTTTGCGATCCATTCCGACGCGCGGGTAGTGCGTTACTGGAGCAGCCGGCCATGGACATCGCTTGATCAGGCCGATGCGATGATTGCATCCGACCTTAGGGAATTGCCCGCTGGCGATCACCTGCGGCTGGGGCTGGAATTGCGCGGCAGCAACCAGATTATCGGCACATGCAGCCTGTTCCATCTGGCGCCGCAATGCCGACGCGCCGAGATCGGTTACGCCATGGCGTACGCGCATTGGGGCAACGGTTTGATGCACGAAGCGCTCAGTGCGCTATTGCACTGGGGATTCACCACGCTTGATCTCAATCGCGTCGAAGCCGACGTCGATCCGCGCAATGCACCGTCAGTGCGCAGTTTGCAGCGGCTGGGTTTTCTCAAGGAAGGCCGCCTGCGCGAGCGTTGGATCGTCGAAGGCGAGGTCTCCGACTCCGATCTGTACGGCTTGTTGCGACGCGACTGGCATGCCGTAGCGCCGTGTCAGCGCGCATAACCCTCGCGATAACTCGGATACTGCGGCACCCAGCCGAGCGCGCGCAGGCGGGCGTTGGCGATGCGTCGGCCGCTGACCGGGCCGTCCGGTTCAGGCAGTGGCGGCAGTCCGGCTGGCGCGCGCAGGAAATTCATCACCTGCCATTGCAATGCCGGCGCGTCGTCGTTGCCGAGCAGCAATGCCGGTGGCGCGGGCACATTCAGCAACAGCGAAACCGCCGCCGCGGCATCGTCGATATGTATGCGATTGCTCCAATGCCGGCGCCCGGCGCTGGCTTGCAACGCGCTGCGACGCAGAAAATCGCGCCCCGGCCCGTACAGCCCGGATAGCCGCAGCACAGTCGCCTGGGTTGCGAACCGCGCCGCGCCGGCCTCGGCTTCGAGCAATACCTGGCCATTGAACACCGGCGGCGATGGCGCCGTGTCCTCATCGATCCACTCGCCGGCATCGTCGCCGTACACTGCCGTGGACGACACAAAAACCAGACGCGGCAATGTCCTGAACCGCGCCAGTGCGCGCGCCACACCATCGACATACAGCGCACGGTACGCCGCTTCGCTGCGCTCATCCGGCGCCACTGCCACCACGACCGCGTCGGGTGTCGCGGGCAGTGCATCGAGGCCGGAACCGCTGACAAGGTCAGCAGCCAACCAGTTCAATCCGGCACCATCGTCGGCCCCAGGCACGCGCCGCCGCAGCGCGAATACCTGCTCGCCCATCGCCGCACGCAACTGCGCGACGCGGCTGCCGAGATCGCCGGCACCAATCACCACCACCACGCGCACGTCATTTGTGGCCATCGTTCACCTCCGCCTGCGTCGCAGCATTGTTTCACGTCGTGGCCGGAGTGACGTAACACCGCTCGATAACACAGCAGGCCGCATTGCGGTTAGCATTCCAGACCATGCATGGCGCATCCAACATCGTATTGATCGGCCCGATGGGCGCGGGCAAAAGCGTGCTCGGGCGCCGCATCGCCACGCACTTCGGCCTGCACTTCATCGATACCGACGCGCTGATCGAACAACGCACCGGCACCAGCATACCGATCATCTTCGATGTCGAAGGCGAAGCCGGGTTTCGCGCCCGCGAGAAAGCCGTGATCGGCGAGGTCTGCGCGCTGCACGGCCAGGTGATCGCCACCGGCGGCGGCGCGGTGCTTGATGTCGAAAATCAGTACGCACTCAAACAGGCCGGTCTGGTGGTGTACCTGCGGGTCAGTCTTGCGCAGCAAATCAAGCGGGTGGCGAACGACCGCAACCGGCCACTGATGGCCACCGACGACCCGGCCGCACGCTTGCAGCAACTGGCACAGCAGCGCGAGCCTATCTATCAGGCGCTTGCCGACCTGCGCTTCACTACCGACGACCTGAATGCCGAAGCCGCCAGCGAACGCGTGATCGCACGGCTTGCCGGCTTGCCCCGCCTGCAACACCTGATTGCCCGCAAGGACCGCCACGCATGAGCGCAGCGCAATCGTTGAACGTGGCGCTCGGTGCCCGCAGCTATCCGATCCATATCGGGCCGGGCCTGCTCGACGACAGCGCACGTTGGCTGCCGCTGATTCGAGGCCGGCACGTACTGGTGGTGAGCGATGCCAACATAGCGCCGCATTATCTGGAACGGGTGCAGGCCGCCTTGTCGGGCCACATCCATGCCGCGCTGGTATTGCCGGCTGGCGAGCAGGAAAAGACCCTGCAACGCTTCGGCGAGGTACTGGCGGCGCTCGCGCAACTGGGCGCCAGCCGCGATGCCACGGTGATCGCGCTTGGCGGCGGCGTGATCGGCGATCTGTCCGGTTTCGCGGCGGCGTGCTGGATGCGCGGCATCGCCTTTGTGCAGATGCCCACCACGTTGCTGGCGATGGTCGATTCGTCGGTCGGCGGAAAAACCGCGGTGGACCTGCCCAGCGGCAAGAATCTGGTCGGCGCCTTTCACCAGCCGGTGGCAGTGCTTGCCGACATCGACACCCTGACCACCCTGCCGCCGCGCGAGCTGCGTGCCGGTCTGGCCGAAGTGGTGAAGTACGGTGCGCTCGGCGATGCCGCGTTTTTCGACTGGCTCGATGCGCACGTGGATGCGCTGCTGGCCGGCAACACCGCCGCAATCGTCGAAGCCATCGCCCGCAGTTGCGCGCACAAGGCGGCCATCGTCGCCCGCGATGAAACCGAGCAAGGCGACCGCGCCCTGCTCAACTTCGGCCACACGTTCGGCCATGCAATCGAAACCGAACAGGGCTACGGCGGCCTGCTGCACGGCGAGGCAGTGGCGGTGGGCATGGTGCTGGCCGCGCGCTGTTCGACCGCACTCGGGCTGGCACCGGCCGCTGATGGCGAGCGCCTCGCTGCGCTGTTGACCCGCTTCGATCTGCCCACCGCGGTGCCGTCCGGCCTTGGCGCCGAACAACTGCTGGCACGCATGCGGCTGGACAAGAAGGCCGTTTCCGGCACGATCCGATTGGTGCTGTGGCGCGGCATCGGCCGGGCATTCATCGCCCCCGACACGCCGGAACACGCCATGCTGGCGGTGCTTCGCGACGCCTGACAGCGCATGGCACAAGCGCGCTCCGCTACAATGAACGGATGCGCCTTTACCTACAGCAACGGCCCGTCGCCGGCGAGGCCCCGCGTTTCGTGCAGCTTGCGTTGCAGCAGGATCTGCTCGGCGGCTGGACCTTGCTGCGCGAAACCGGCCAGGTGGGTGGCCGCAGCCTGCTCAAACGCGAGCAGTTTCTTGAACACGAGGCCGCACTCAAGGCGCTGGAAAAAGCACGCGACCTGCACCTCAAGCGCGGCTTCCAGGTGATGTTCGCACAAGGTGCGAACGCACCGTACTGACCCTTAATGGATATCGCCATGACGTTGCAAAATGACCGCCTGTTGCGCGCCTTCGCCCGGCAACCGGTAGACCGCACCCCGGTGTGGCTGATGCGCCAGGCCGGGCGTTACCTGCCCGAATACCGCGCCACCCGCGCCGTTGCCGGCAGCTTCATGGGCTTGGCAACCAACCCCGAACTGGCCTGCGAAGTCACCTTGCAGCCGCTGCGTCGTTTCGATCTGGACGCCGCCATCCTGTTCTCCGACATCCTCACCATCCCCGATGCAATGGGGCTGGGCCTGAGTTTCGAGACTGGCGAAGGCCCACGCTTCGCACGCCCGGTGCGCAACGCCGCCGACATCGCCAGGCTGGCGGTACCGGACATGGAAACCGAGCTGCGCTACGTGATGGATGCGGTGCGCCTGATCCGCCGTGAACTGGGCGGCAAGGTGCCGTTGATCGGTTTCTCCGGCAGCCCGTTCACGCTGGCCTGCTACATGGTGGAAGGCGGCGGCAGCGACAATTTCGCGCGGGTCAAGGCGCTGGCGCTGGACGACCCGGCGGCGTTGCATCGACTGCTCGACGTGGTCACCGAATCGGTGATCGCCTACCTCGCCGCGCAACGCGCTGCCGGCGCGCAGGCGCTGATGGTGTTCGATACCTGGGGCGGCATGCTGTCGCCGCATCTGGGCAAAGGCAACGCCCCGTATCTGGAAGAACTCGCCGCCAGCGGCGCCGAAGGCCTCGGTGTGGACTGGACGGTAAGCCTGGCCGACGCCCGCTCGCGCACCGGCGGCAAGGTCGCGATCCAGGGCAATCTCGACCCGAGCACGCTGTATGCGTCGCCCGACGCGATCCGCCGCGAAGTGCGCCGTACGCTGGACAGCTACGGCCACGGCCCCGGCCACGTATTCAATCTCGGCCACGGCCTGTCGCCGGACATGGACCCCGAGCATGTCCGCGTACTGGTCGATGCCGTTCACGAGTTTTCTGCCCGTAGTCAGCCATAACCCCATCAATCACGAAGTCCATCGTCCCAGCAAGAGCAAGAGCGGATAGTCCGCAAAGAACGCGAAAAGCGCAAAGAAATCGAATCAGGATATGGGCTTTCCTTTGCGAACTTTGCGAACTTTGCGAACTTTGCGAACTTTGCGAACTTTGCGAACTTTGCGAACTTTGCGAACTTTGCGGACCATTTGCTCCTCCCGATTCCCGCGTCTCGAAACCCATCATCGCAATGGAGACACCAATCGCCCACACCGGGCTCCTGCAAAAACGTGACGATGTCCCCCTGTAGGAGCCCACCTTGTGGGCGACCAGCACATGCTACGGTTGGAAAATTACCGGTCGCCCACAGGGTGGGCTCCTACATGGCGCGGTGATCTGCCTTTGTGGAGCGCCCTGTGGACGGCTCCTTCACCCACCGCGAATAAGCCATGCCCACATCGACCAACGCCACCGAACTTGCCAATGCCGTCGCCGCCCTGCGCGCGGGCGCGGTGATCGGCCTGCCCACCGAGACGGTGTACGGCCTCGCCGCCGACGCCATGAACCCGACCGCAGTAGCGCGCATCTTCGCGCTCAAGGGCCGGCCGCTGGATCACCCGCTGATCGTGCATATCGCCGGGGCAGAGGCCTTGCCGCGCTTCGCCCGCGACATCCCCGACGCCGCCCGGCAACTGGCCGCCGCGTTCTGGCCCGGCCCGCTCACCCTGATCCTGCGGCGGCAGGCCAACGTGCCCGACGCCGTCACCGGCGGCCAGGACACGGTCGGTCTGCGCGCACCGGCGCACCCGCTGGCGCAACAGCTATTGCACGCCTTCGATGGTGGTTTGGCGGCACCGTCGGCCAACCGCTTCGGCCGCATCAGCGCCACCCGCGCCGAACACGTGCGCGACGAATTCGGCGAACAGGTGCCGCTGGTACTCGACGGCGGCCCGTGCACGGTCGGCATCGAAAGCAGCATCATCGATCTGAGTGCGCAGCCACCGCGCATCCTGCGCCCCGGCGCCATCACCCGCGCACAGATCGAAGCCATCATCGGCCCGGTCGCCGACGGCGTGGATGCCGACAGCCCGCGCGCTTCGGGCACCCTCGCCGCGCATTACGCACCGCGCACCCCGTTGCGCCTGCTGCCACGCCACGCGATCCATGCCGCCGACAGCATACAAGTGCTGGCACTCGGCACCGTACCCGTCGGCAGCGACGGCATCGCCCTGCCCGCCGACCCCGACGCCTATGCGCACGGCCTGTACGCCGCACTGCGGAGCCTCGATGCCCGCGGCAGCGCGTTGATCGTGGTCGAGCAAACCCCCAACACCCCCGCCTGGCAGGCCATCAACGACCGCCTGCGCCGTTCCGCCGCGGGTGCTGGTGCCGGCGACTGAGCGCCACGCCCGAGCTACCAACTCTTCTCGATTCTGCTAAGTTGCACGCATGTCCGTTGCCATCTTGCTGATCACTCACGATGGGCTTGGTAGCCCGTTGATCGCCGTCGCCGAGCGCATGCTGGGCGGCCTGCCGTTGCCGGTCGCGGCGCTGGATGTACCATTCGATGCCGACCCGGAGGCGATGCTGGTTGCGGCCAGCGGCGCCATGCGTCGCATCGATCAGGGCGATGGGGTGCTGATCCTCAGCGATCTGTACGGCGCGACGCCGGCCAACATCGCGCGCCGCGCGGCGTTTCTGGGCAGCCCGGTGCGACGGGTCGCCGGCCTGAGCCTGCCGATGCTGCTGCGTGCGCTGAACTACCCCGACCTCGACCTCGATGCGATGGCCAAGGCGGCAGTGGCGGGCGCTCGCCTGGGCGTGATTGCCGACGATGCGTGAAGCCAGCCTGCGCGTGGAAAACCGGCTCGGCCTGCATGCCCGTGCGGCGGCCAAGCTGGTACAGGTATTGTCCGGTTTTCAGGCCAATGCGACGCTGTGCGCGCGTGGCCGCGAGATCAACGGCAAGAGCATCATGGGGGTGATGATGCTGGCTGCGGGCCAGGGCAGCGAGGTGCTGCTGCGGCTCGATGGCATTGACGAAGAGGCGGCACTGGCCGCGGCGCAAGGCCTGTTCGCGCGCCGCTTCGACGAGGAGAGCTGAGATGCGTGCGCAGATACAGGCCACCGGTGCGTCGCGGGGACTCGCCCTCGGCCGGGCGCGCCTGCATCTGGGCCGCGCCTTCGATATCGAAGAACGCACGATCGCCGCCGAGCGCATCGATGACGAGTTGCAACGCCTGCACGCAGCAATGACGCTGGCGCGGGCGCAGCTTGGCGAACTGCGCGACCGGTTGCAGGGTGCGCTGGCGCACGAGCTGGGCGACTTCATCGATTTCCATGCGCTGCTGCTCGATGACCCGGAACTGGGCTCGGGCCTGGCGGAACTGATCCGGGTCGGGCATTACGCTGCCGAGTACGCACTCAAGCTGCAACGCGATCGCCTGGCGGCGGTATTCGCCAGCATGGACGATCCGTATTTCCAGAGCCGGCGTGAGGATCTCGATCACGTATTGGGCCGGGTGCTGGCCGCGCTGCACCGCGACGCCAGCCCGCCCAGGCCCGGCATGGCCGGTGAGGTGCTGGTCTGTGACGCGGTGGCACCTTCGGAGTTGGCACAACTGAAAGCCGAAGGCGTGGTGGCCATTGTCAGCGCCACCGGCAGCGCGTTGTCGCATGCGGCGATCCTGGCACGCAGCCTGCACATGCCGCTGGTGCTCGGCGCGCACGAGTTGATCGGTCACGTCAACGATGGCGATGCGCTGATCGTGGACGGCGGCAGCGGCGAGGTGATCCGCGAACCGACCGGCCGCGACCTGCGCCAATACCGCACGCGCAAGCGTGAATTGCAGCGCGCCGGCGAGCAGCGCCAGCGCCTGCGCCGGATGCCGACGCGAACGCTCGACGGCACCGATATCCGCCTGTACGCCAACGCCGAATCACGCGACGACGTGGCCGAGGCGCACGCGCTGGGTGCCGCCGGCGTTGGCCTGTACCGCACCGAGTTCCTGTTCCTGCAAGGCTCCGAACTGCCCGATGAAGAGACGCAGTTCCGCAATTACCGCGACCTGGTGCTGGGCATGACCGGCCGCACCGTCACCATCCGCACCCTGGATCTTGGCGCCGACAAGGCCGACCGCTGCGGCCTGGTGCTGGCCAGCGAACCCAATCCGGCACTCGGTGTGCGCGGGGTGCGTTTGTCGCTGAGCCGCAGCGACGTGTTCGGCACCCAGTTGCGCGCCATCGTGCGCGCCTCCGCCTATGGCCCGTTGCGGGTGCTGGTGCCGATGGTCGCGCGGCGCGAGGAAATGCAGGCGGTACGCAAGCTGCTGCTCCAGTGCCACCGCGATTTGCGCAAGGAAGGTTACGATCTGCCCGAGCCACCGGCGCTGGGTGCGATGATCGAGGTGCCGGCGGCGGCGCTGGCGTTGCATGGTCTGATCGATCTCGTCGAGTTCCTTTCGATCGGTACCAACGACCTGATCCAGTACGTGCTTGCCGCCGATCGCGGCAACGATTCGCTGGGCGATCTGTATTCGCCGATGCACCCGGCGATCGTGCATCTGCTGCATCAGATCATCACCACCGGCAAGCGCCACGGCATCCCGGTATCGGTATGCGGAGAACTGGCCGGCGACCCGCTGTCCACACCGCTGCTGCTCGCACTGGGGCTTACCGAATTCAGCCTGCATCCGGGCACCTTGCTGGAAGTGCGCGAGCGCATCCGTGCCATGCACCTGGGCAAACTGCGCCGCCGCGCCAACAGCCTGCTGCGCGCGCGCGACCGACCGGCGCTGGAGCGCTGGCTGGCGCGTTGCTAGGAGCCTCTCGGGCTTGACCCGTTGCGAGGAAACCCAAGCCTTCGCTTCGCCGCTACGCGGCTCGCTCGGTCGCCCACAGGGTGGGCTCCTACAGGGGTGTGCCGTGGCTTTTGCAGGAGCCCACCCTGTGGGCGACCGCTCAAGCAAGCCGCATAGAGGCGAAGTACCGGTGTGTGGTACCGCGAAACCGCGCAACGGATGGCGACGTGCTCCCGACCGGCTGCGAAGTGCGAAACACTGCACCAAGACAGTAAACTGACCGCATGAAAATCGCCAGCTGGAACGTCAATTCGCTTACGGTGCGCCTCCCGCATCTGCAACAGTGGCTCGGCCAGTGCCAGCCCGACATCGTGGCCTTGCAGGAAACCAAGCTCGAAGACCACAGGTTCCCCGATGGCGAGCTGGCCGAACTGGGCTACCGCAGCGTCTTCGCTGGCCAGAAAACCTACAACGGCGTCGCCATCGTCAGCCGTTCACCCGCGAGCGAAGTACAGGTCGGCATCCCCGGTTTTGCCGATGAGCAAAAGCGCGTGCTCGCTGCCACCATCGACGGCCTGCGCATCGTCAACCTGTACGTGGTCAACGGCAAGGCGGTTGGCGATGAAAAATACGATTACAAACTGGCCTGGCTCGACGCCCTGCGGCAATGGCTGGCGCAGGAACTCGTGCGTTACCCGGACATGGTCGTGCTCGGCGATTTCAACATCGCCCCGGATGACCGCGATGTGCACGACCCGGCGGCGTGGCACGAGCAGATCCTGTGCTCGGAAGCCGAGCGCGTCGCCTTGAACAAGCTGTTTGCGCTCGGCCTGTACGACAGCTTCCGCTTGCATCACGACGATGGCGGGCAGTTCAGCTGGTGGGATTACCGTGCGGCCGGTTTTCGCCGCAATCTCGGGCTACGCATCGATCTGGTACTGGTATCGGAAACCTTGAAAGCGCGTTGCAGCAACGCGATCATCGACCGCGAACCACGCACCTGGGAACGGCCCAGCGACCACGCCCCGGTGCTGGTGGACCTGCGATGACGGCGCAACCGCAACCCATCACCGCGCGCGCGGCAGCAACCGGATCAACTCGTCCGCAACGCCGTCGTCACCGACAGCCGCGCTGCGCGCACCGCCGGCAACAGCCCACCGATGGTGCCGATGATCAACGCAATGACCAGGCCACCGGCAACCAACCCGGGGCTGACCTTGAACGCGAATACCACCTGGGTGAAATTCTGCCCGAGCGTTGACACTGACAGGTTGTCGAACAGCATCCATGCCAACACGGCACCCAGCGCGCCGCCCACAAACGATAATGCCACCGACTCGATCATCACCGATGCCAGCACCGGCAGTGCACCAAAACCAATCGCGCGCAGCGTCGCGATTTCGCGGGAGCGCGAAGCGACCGCCGCATACATCGTGTTGAGCGCAGCGAAGACGGCGCCCAGCGCCATGATCAAGGTCACCACGCCGGCGAGAACTGCGATCGTTCCGCGAAACTGCCCGGTCTGGCCGTTGTAATAATCTTGCTCGGATTGCACATCGACATTCAATCGCGGATCGGCGGCGAGGCCAGCTTTCAGCGTTTCCAGTGAGTCGGCACCGTCCAACCCGACACGAATCGCACTGTAGCCACGGCGGTTGAAGGTAGACTGCGCGACTTCGACATCAGCCCACAATTCGCTGTCATTGGCGTCGCCGGATTCGAAGATGCCGACCACCGTCCACTCCGAGCCGCGCATACGCAGGGTCTGTCCCACCTGCGCGCCGGAGAACAATCGCGCAACGCCAGCACCGACCAGGATTTCACGCAGGCCCGTGGCAAATGCACGTCCCTCGATGACACGCAGTTGCGGGCGCAAGGCAAACGATGCCGGTTCCACACCGCGCAACGTCACATTGGCACCGTTGCGGGTTTCGCCTTTTTTCAACAGCTCGGTGATCACGATCATCTCGGCCGCTGCCAGTGGTTGACCGTCTTCGCCTTTGCGGATGCCTGGCCCGAGCTTGATCAAGGTGGCTTCCTCGCGGCCGACACCGGAATTGAGTTCGGCACCCGAACCGCCGCGCATCACGATCGCGTTATCAATGCTTCCGGTGGCCTTGAGCGTGCTTTGAAATCCCTCGCCCATCGCCAGCAAGGCGGTGAATACCGCGACCACGCCGGCCAGTCCGATCACGATGACCAGCGACGGCCCCCATCGCTGCGGAATGCTTCGCAAGTTGAGCAGGGTGATTGATACGATCTGACGCATCATGAGGCTCTCCTTGTGATCAACGCCCGGCGAGGGCGTCAACGATATTCAGGCGCTGCGCGCGCAATGCCGGCAGCAGGCCGACCGCAATGCTGAGCACCACGATCGCGATCATTCCGGTAATCCAGACTCCAGCGTCCACGCTCAACGGCAGCATCGCGCCCGCACTCTTTTGCACGGCCAAACCCAGCAAGGTCGCCAACGACAAGCCAATCACCCCGCCGATGCTGCACATCGCGGTGGTTTCCGCGAGTACCAATGTCAGCACACTGCGATCGGAGAAGCCCAGAGTTTTGAGTACCGCGAATTGCGGGATGCGCTCGCGCACGCTTTGCGCCATGGTGTTGCCCACCACCAGCAGCAAGGTAAAAAACACCGCGAACAATATCCAGCGCACGATCAGGCCAATGTCGCCGAGCTGCTTGACGAAGCCGATATTGAAATCTTTTTCGGTCTGCGTCTTGGTCTCATTGGAGGAGTTTTCGTAGCGGCTGTCGATGGTCTGCGCAATCTGCTGCGCCATGTCCGGGTTTTCCAGCTTCAGCACGAAGATCCCGGCCAGGTCCTTGCCGAACTGGTTGGCTTCATTGAAGTAGTCAAAATTGATGTAGACGCTGCCGGTCTGCCCCTGCCATTGCGCATCCTTGCCGTCGAAGATCCCGACCAGGTCGAATGCCCAGTTCTTGGTGCCATCCTGGAGCGGGAAAATGTTCGACTTCAGCGGAATCTTCTCGCCGACCTTCCAGCCATATTTGTCGGCGACGATGCGCCCGGCAATCATGCTGGCGCGGGTGTCGCGAAACGCCTGCCAGTGTTCTTCGGGCATCACCCACTCGGGGTAGACATCGTGCAGCCGCTGCGGATCGACCGCAAACGTGAACACCTGCTCGTTGTCCTGCCACACCCCGCCAAACCATTGCTGGTGCATCACCCGCGCCACGCCCGGCAAGGCATCCAGTTCCGGCAACATGCGCATCGGCAGCGATTGCGTAAACGATACCCGTGCCTGGGTCACCAGGCGGGTGGCGCCGACAATTTCGGCACCGGCGTTGAACAACACATTCACCGACTGCAACAGGCCGAACAGCAAAAAGGCCATGGTGACCGACAGCAGCGTCAGCCAGGTACGGGTTTTTTTGTGGAACAGGTTGGCAAGCACGAAGCCGGTCTTGGTCATGGCGTACCCCTCAATGCCCGCCCGCGCCAGCGAGGCGGCCCTTGTCCAGATGCACGATATGGCCGGCAAATTCCGCGGCTTTCGGATCATGGGTCACCATGATGATGGTCTTGCCGTGTTGACGATTGAGCATCTGCAGCAGGCCCAGAATCTCGTCAGCGGTTTCGCGATCCAGATCACCGGTTGGCTCATCGCAAACCAGCAGCGTCGGATCGGTAACCAGCGCGCGCGCGATTGCCACGCGCTGTTCCTGGCCACCCGACAATTCGCTGGGCTTGTGGCCGGCGCGGTCGGAGAGTCCGACCAGCTTGAGCGCCACCTGCGCACGCTTACTGCGCTCGGCGGCCGACATCCGTTGCAGTAGCAACGGCAACTCGACATTTTTTTGTGCGCTCAGCACCGGCAGCAAATTGTAGAACTGGAACACGAAGCCAACATGTTCGGCGCGCCATTTCGCCAGCTCGCCGCGGCGCAACTGGTCGATGCGACGGCCATCGACGGTGACGCTGCCGGCCGTGGGCGTATCCAGCCCGCCAATCAGATTGAGCAAGGTGGTCTTGCCCGAGCCGGATGGCCCCATCAGGGCGACAAAGTCACCGCGCGGAATTTCCAGTTCGATGCCATGCAGCACCTCGACTGTTTGCTTGCCGCGCGTGTAATTTTTGGTGAGACCGCGAATCGCTACCAATGACATATGCTTGCCTCGACTCGATTATTCGGAAGTATCAGCCACAACAATCGCGCAGACGACTCAGCCCTCGCTGCGCACCGGATTGCCATCACTCAGATTGGCGGGCGGTGACAACACGATCTGCTCGCCAACGGCCAGCCCACGCGTTACCCGGCGCTTGCCGCCACGCGCCGCATCAACCTGCACCTCGCGCAGCCGCGCCTCGTTATCACGCACCACAAACACCACACTGCGGCCATCGCGCTCGACCACCGCCTCGGCAGCAATCACAACCGCAGTGATCGTTGCCGCCGACTCGGTATTGGCCGCTTGCGCCTGCTCGAGAAACGACACCCGCACGCCCATGTCTGGGACGATCCGCTCGTCGCGTTCCAAAAACGCAATGCGCACCTTCACCGTGGCCTTGCTGCGATCAGCGGTGGGCACGATCGCGATCACTTCCGCCGGGATAATCCAGTCGGGGTAGGCATTGAGCACTGCCTGCACTTTTTGCTTTGGCTTGACGCGGCCGATGAAGGCCTCGTTGATATCAACCTGCACTTCCAGCGAATCCATGTCCACCACGGTGCCGATGCCGGTGCGGGTGAAGCCGCCGCCCGCGGAAATTGGCGAGATGATTTCGCCTGGCTGCGCCGCCTTGACCGTGATCACCCCGTCGAATGGTGCCCGCACCACCGTGTTATCGACACCAATCTCGGCCAGCGCCAGCGCGCGTTCGGCCACTTCGACATTGCGCTGCGTGCTTTGCAGTTGCGCTGCCAGTGCATCGCGCTCGGCCAGCGCCTGGTCCAGGGCCGATTCCGCGACCAACTGCCGGGCAGCCAGGTCACGGCTGCGCACCAGGTTTTTGTCAGCCAACAGCAGTTGTGCCCTTACCCGCGTCACCTCGCTGCGCGCGGCATCGCGCTGTGCGGCCGACAGCGCGTGCTGGGCATTGGCATCGGTCGGCTCCAGCCGTGCCAGCACTTCGCCGGCCTTGACGCGCTGGCCTTCCTCGATCAGCACCTCTTCCACCTTGCCGGTGATCTTGGCCGATACCGTGGCCTGCCGCCGCGCGGTGACGTAACCGGTGGCGTCAAGCACCGAGGACGCCGTGTTGGCCACCGCCGACGTTTCCGCCTGGGCAGTGGCGATGCGTACCAGCACCGGTTCGGCGCGCAGCAGCCACCAAGCCAGCAGCGCAATGACGCCGATCGCCAAGGCTGCCAGCGCCAACCGGCGCCCACCGTTGTGGCGCGTGTCCACTGGACTTCGAACCGTACGATCGATGCGTAATTCGTTGAGCAATTCGGGGGACGGGTTCATCATTGCTCGCGCGGTTGGATGCAGGCGGCGTTACTGCCGCGTAGCCTGAAAGAAACACAAGGTACCGTAATTCATTGCGCCTTCGCAGTATCAATTGTCAGCCGCCGCAAGTGATGCTCGTCAGGGCTGTTCCCAGCCTGACCGGGACGATCGGGGGCGCTGTCACTATGACGAAGCCGACGGCCCAAAACGGCCATCCAGCATCGCAAACGCCGCACGCAAGCCCTGCGCTTCACCGCCCACCGCGCGTCCCGGACGCTCGCTGTCGTTCCAGCTGAACACATCCAGATGCGCCCACGGCAACTCCGCCGGCACGAAGCGTTGCAGGTACAGCGCCGCCGTGACCGAGCCGGCCATGCGTGAGCTGCCCGAGTTGGCGAGATCGGCGACGGTGCTTTTCAGGTAGCGCTGATACGGCTGCCACAGCGGCATGCGCCACAGTGGGTCGTGCTCGGCCTGAGCGGCAGCCAGCCAGTCGTTGGCCAGCGCGTCATCATTCGCAAACAGTGCCGGCAACTCCGGCCCCAGCGCGACGCGCGCGGCGCCGGTGAGCGTGGCGAAATCCAGGATCAGGCACGGCTTGCGCTCGCTGGCATAGCTGAGTGCATCGCACAGCACCACCCGTCCTTCGGCATCGGTGTTGTCGATTTCGACGCTCAGCCCAAGCCGGGTGGCGATCACCTCGCCCGGCCGATAGGCATTGGCGGCAATCGCATTTTCCACCGCCGGCACGTACAGGCGCAGATGCACCGGCAGCGCGCGCGCCATCACCAGTTCGGCCAGTGCGATCGCATGCGCCGCACCACCCATGTCCTTTTTCATGTTGCGCATGCCATCCGACGGCTTGATGTCGAGCCCGCCGGTATCGAAACACACGCCTTTGCCGACCAATGCAATTGCCGGGTGCGCCGGATTGCCCCAGCTCAGTTCGATCAGGCGCGGCGCGCGATGGCTGGCGCGGCCCACGGCGTGGATCGCGGGGAATCCCTGGCTCAGCAGATCGTCGCCGACAACGACTGAAACCTCGGCACCATGACGCTGCGCAATCTCGCGCACCACCGCTTCGAGTTGATCCGGGCCCATGTCCTCGGTGGGCGTGTTGACCAGATCGCGTACCCGGCAACAGGCGGCCAGTTGCGCCTGCCAGTCCGTGTGCGCGCCATCATCCAGCACCAGTCGCGCCGGCTCGCGCGCCGGTTTGCGATAGCGGCTGAAACGATAACTGCCCAGGCCCCAGCCGAGCGCGGCACGGGCGAAGTTCACGCCCTGGCCCGGTACCGCGACCAGACGATAATCGCCTTCCGGCAAGGCGCACGGCAGATGCGCCAACGCGAACGGATCGTCGCCATCGCCGATGCCCGCCAACACCAATGCCGCCTCACCGTGCGCGCCGGGCACCACCAGCGCAGTCGCGGGCGCAGCGGTAAACGCGTTGACCGCCGCCCAGCGCTGCACCGATTCGGACTGGGTCTGCAAGAAATCGAACAACTGATCGCAACGCAGCGCATACAGCGCGGTGGCATCGGTACTGCGCGAAAAACCGGTGGGGAGGGTCATGGCAAAATCCGTAGAAAGTGTGTCATGGCAGGTAAAAACGTCAACGCAGTCCCATCAATCCCAGTCATGCTGATCAAGCCAGTCGGCCAGCGCGGCGAGATCGGAAAATTGCAGGTGCGGCGCGACATCATCCAGCGGCCAGGGATGGCCGTGGCGATTGATCCAGCACCCGCGCAGGCCGGCTGCGTGCGCACCGACGACATCCAGATGCGGATCGTCGCCGACATGCAGCACGTCCGCCGGCGCCAGCTTGAAGCGCGCGCAGGCCGCGTGGAAAATGCTGGCGGCAGGCTTGGCCGCGCCATGCTCGCGGGCGCCGAGCTGAAACGCGAAACGCCCGGCCAGCGGCGTCAACGCAAGATCGGCATTGCCATTGGTCAGCGCCGCAATCGGCACCTGCGCCGCGATGCGATCCAGCGCATCGAGCACCTCGGGATACAGATCGACTTCGTTGCGCGCGGCAAAAAACACCGCATAAGCGTGTTCGCTGTGTGCCGGATCATGGCCGGCATCCGCCAGCGCGTACCGCAACGACAACAGGCGCTGCGTGCTGTAGTCGTGCGCCAACTGCGGATTGTCGCGGGCGATCCGGTCGCGCAACGCACGCATCGCCGGCATCGGATAGCGCTCGGCGGCACGCGGTGCGTGCTGGCACAGCCAGTCGTGCAGCACGGCTTCGGCGCGCTCGATGACCGGCTCGATCGGCCACAGGGTGTCGTCGAGATCCAGGGTGATGGCGCGTGGACGCAAACTCATTGCGCCATTCTAACCGGGCACGACCGAGCGCGGCGTGGCGGCGTGGCGTGGCGGTGTGATGCGACGCACTTCATCGTACAATCGCCTTCTGATTCAACTCGCGAGAGCGTGTTGCCTGCCATGCTGCATCGCCACCTCAACCACCAGCGCTTTACCCTGGCAGCGATCGACGACGTGATCTCACGTGGCCGTTGGAGCGACTGGGCCGAGCTTCGCCGCGCCGTGCTGGCTGACCGCTCCGTGCTGGACAAGGTGGAGCGTATTTGCCGTCAGCGCATTTGCGATCCTTACGCCCAGCGTCACCACTTCTGGATGCGCTATGCCGAAGCACATCGCCCCTCTCCCTGACTGGGAACTCGTCCTGTCATCCGCCGCCCGCCTTCAGCGCATACTGCCTGACGCGGTGTTGGTCGGCGGCACTGCATCAGCGATCCATGCACGACACCGGTTCTCGCGCGACGCCGACCACGTGCTTGCCGATTTGCGCACGCGCTTTGATGCTGTTTTGGCGCAACTTGAATCGGTAGCGGGATGGAAAACCGCTCGGGTTCAGCGCCCGGTCCAGATTCTCGGCCGACTCGATGGGATCGAGACGGGGATACGCCAACTGATCCGCGACGCGCCTCTGGAAACGACCGTGTTCGATTACTTCGGCGAGCCTATAGTCGTGCCTAGCGAAGCCGAGATTCTGCGCATCAAAGGGGTGTTGATTCTCAAGCGGAATGCGACCCGCGACTACCTCGACTTCGTGGCGCTGGCCAGCCACATGGGAGACGAACAGGCGGCGCTCGCGCTCCGACCGTTCGACCGCCTTTACCCGCAGGACAATGGCGAGTCTCCCCTCCAGCAATTGCAGGCGCAGTTGGCGAACGCCCTCCCCTACGACCTGGAGGAAACCGAGCTTTCCGAATACAAGAACCTCGACCCACGCTGGCACGACTGGAGCCACGTGCAGGCGGCGTGCTCACACATCGCCACAACCATCTTCGATCGCGTGTGCAACATGGAAGCCGACCGTTCTGACACTCCTCATGCGGGGTCGTGAGCTACAAAAGGTGACGAGGTGCGTCGTGTTTGGCAATCCCGGGTTACGCTGCGCGTTAACCCGGGTTACACGCTGGCGTACGATGATCGACGGCCACTCACCGCGCCGAGTGGCCGGTTGCCTCGTAGCTGGCGCGTTCGAACAAGCCCGGCTGCACCAGGTTGATGAAGGCCCGCGCCTGTGCGCTGAGGAACTTGCCCTTGCGCATCACCACGCCGTAGCTGCGCGCGGGAAAATACTGGCTGACATCGCGGATCGCGAGGCGCTCGCGATCGGCATCGGTGAGGCAGAAGCCGGTGACGATGGAAATGCCGAGGCCCATCGCCACGTATTGCTTGATCACCTCCCAGCCGCCGACTTCCAGCGCCACGGTGTACGGCACGCGGTTCTGCTGGAATACCAGATCGACCAGCCGGTACGTGGTCAACCGCCGCGGCGGCAGGATCAGGCCGTATGGCGATAGATCCTCCAGGCGCAGATCGGTCTTGCCGGCCAGCGGGTGATCGGGCGGCGTGATCAGCATCGCGTCGAAGGTGTAGACCGGGGCGTAATCGAGGTCGCGCGGCACGTCCAGCATCGAGCCGAACGCGAAGTCGGCGGCATCCGAACGCAGCAGCGCCAGGCCATCGACGCCGGTGACGTTCTGCAATTCCAGATGCACATCCGGGTACGCGGCGCGGAACGCCTTTACCAGCGGCGGCAACAGGTACAGGATGGTGGAGCTGCCCGCGGCGATATGCAGTTCGCCGCCCTCCAGGCCACGCAGGCGCTCGCGGAAGCTCGCTTCCAGTCCGTCCAGCCCTTCGATCAGCGGGCGCGCGAGGTCGTACAGCAATTCGCCCTCGCGGGTGAGGCTGAAGCGCCGGCCGCTGCGCTCGAACAGGGGCACGCCCATATCGCGTGCCAGCGCCTGCAATTGCAGGGTGACGGCGGGCTGGCTCAGGAACAGGGCCTCGGCGGCGCGCGACACCGAACCCAGCCGCGCAAGCTGGCAAAAGGCGCGCAGCGGCTTGATCCGGTCGCCCTTGTAATAAAAACGCGTGCTGCGCTGCGTCATAAACCGTTGCCTGCATTGAAGTATTTGTTTTGCTTATACCATCTATTGAAAACTATGCATTGTCAAATACATCAACCAACCCTAGGGTGAAGCCATGAGCACGCAAGCCGCCACACACGCCACCACCGCTGCTGCATCGGGCCTGCATCTGCGCGCCACCGCGCCCGCACAGGAGCGAATCCTGCCAGCGCCCCTGCTGGCATTGCTCGAAGCGCTGCATCGGCGTTTTGAACCCGAGCGCCAGGCGCGACTGGCGGCACGTCGTGCCTGCCAGGCGCGCTTCGATGCCGGCGAGCTGCCCGACTTCCGCATCGATACCCGCGCCATCCGCGATGGCGACTGGCAGGTGGCGCCGACCCCGGATGCCTTGCTCGACCGCCGGGTGGAAATCACCGGCCCGGTCGAGCCGAAAATGGTGATCAACGCGCTCAACTCCGGCGCGCGCGTGTACATGGCCGATTTCGAGGACTCCACCGCGCCGGCCTGGACCACGCTGCTCACCGGCCAGCAGGCGCTGTGCGATGCCGTTGCCGGCGATCTGCAATGGACCAGCCCGGAAGGCAAGCATTACGCGCTCAAGCGCGAAGGCCAGGCGGTGTTGATGGTGCGCCCGCGCGGCTGGCACCTGCCGGAAAACCATGTGCTGATCGACGGCGAGCCGCTGGCCGGCGCGCTGTTCGATGTCGCGGTGTTCGCCTTCCACAACGGCGCTGCGCTGGCGGCGCGCGATCGCGGCCCGTACGTGTACCTGCCCAAGCTCGAAAGCATGGAAGAGGCCGCGCTGTGGGATGAGGTGCTGGCCTTCATCGAGGTGCACCTGGGCCTGAGCATCGGCACGATCAAGGCCACGGTGCTGATCGAGACCTTGCCGGCGGTGTTCCAGATGCACGAGATCCTGCACGCGCTGCGCGGTCGCATCGTCGGCCTGAACTGCGGCCGCTGGGACTACATTTTCAGCTACATCAAAACCTTCCGCACCCACCCCGACCGGGTGCTGCCCGAGCGCGGCCAGGTCGGCATGACCCAGCCGTTCCTCAAGGCGTATTCCGAACTGCTGATCCAGACCTGCCATCGCCGTGGTGCGCATGCGATGGGCGGCATGGCGGCGCAGATCCCGATCAGCGGCGACCCCGAAGCCAACGAAGCGGCGCTGGCGCGGGTGCGCGCCGACAAGCTGCGCGAAGTCGCCGCCGGCCACGACGGCACCTGGGTTGCGCATCCGGCGCTCATCGGGCTGGCGCAGGCGGTGTTCGACGAACACATGCCGACGCCGAACCAGCGCCACGTCAGCCGCAACGACGTGCAGGTGCGCCGCGACCAGTTGATCGCGCCATGCAGCGGCAGCATCAGCCGCGCCGGCTTCGAGAACAACGTGGAAGTGTGCGTGCGCTACCTCGCCGCCTGGCTCGACGGCCAGGGCTGCGTGCCGATCCACTGGCTGATGGAAGACGCCGCCACCGCCGAAATTGCACGCACGCAATTGTGGCAGTGGTTGCACTACCAGCAACTGAGCGGCCACTCGCTGCATCTGGATGACGGCAGCGCCATCGACTTCACCCTGTTCGATCGCGCCCTGCTCAACCTGCCCTCGCGCCTGGGCGATCGCTCCCGCCTGCCCGGCGGCAGCCGCATCGACGAAGCCATCGCCCTGCTCGACGAACTGACCCAGCGCGACTCGCTGGTCGATTTTCTCACCCTGCCCGCCTACCCACGACTGACCTGACCCCTCGCCCACAAGGACTTCGCCATGAGCACCGCACACGCCACCGCCGAGCAACTGCAAAACGACTGGAACGCCAATCCCCGCTGGCAGGGCATCACCCGCCCGTACAGCGCCGCCGAAGTGGTGCGCCTGCGCGGCACCGTGCCGGTCGAGCATTCACTGGCGCGCCTTGGCGCGGAAAAATTCTGGAAATCGCTGCACAGCGAGCCGTTCGTGAATGCGCTCGGCGCACTCACCGGCAACCAGGCGATGCAGCAGGTCAAGGCCGGGCTCAAGGCGATCTATCTGTCCGGCTGGCAGGTGGCCGCTGATGCCAACGTCGCCGGTGAAATGTATCCCGACCAATCGCTGTATCCGGCCAACTCGGTGCCGCTGGTCGTCAAGCGCATCAACAACACCCTGCTGCGCGCCGATCAACTGCATCATGCCGAAGGCGACGACAGCATCGACTGGTTGCAGCCGATCGTGGCCGATGCCGAGGCCGGTTTTGGCGGCGTGCTCAACGCGTTTGAACTGATGAAGGCGATGATCGAGGCC
>PGZC01000045.1 GCA_002839995.1 Gammaproteobacteria bacterium HGW-Gammaproteobacteria-4
GTGCGCGACCGAAATTGCCCAACACCGCGCGACATTGATCGCCCACAGGGTGGGCTCCTACAGATGAGCGCCGTCGCGTTTTTGCAGGAGCGCACCCTGCGCGCGACCGAAATTGCCCAACATCGCGAAACATTGGTCAACAACAGGATGATCTGGGCGAAACCCGACGGTCTTGACTCGCGTAACAAGGTCGCTAGAATAGGCGGCTCGCCCGAATAGCTCAGCCGGTTAGAGCACTTGACTGTTAATCAGGGGGTCGTTGGTTCGAGTCCAACTTCGGGCGCCAGACAGCAAAAGGCCTGCATGAAAATGCAGGCCTTTTTTGTTGCTACCGCAGCGCCGCGCTCGGCGGCACCTGAGTCACGCGGTTTACCAGCATACGGCGACTGTGCCGGCGGGGGTGCCGCTAGGAGTAACGGACTTCACACCGGCCTGGTTGACACCCAGCACGCCGCACTTCGCATCACCGGACGCCTGTGCGCCCTGCGGAGTGGCCTGCACCGTGAACGTCCGCGCTGCCTGATTGGCCAAGGCGAACGCGTAGAAGTTGGTCAGATCGTTGCGACAGGTCATCGCCGGCAACACCGCGCCGGTGTAGGTCAGGTTGGTGGTGTAGTAGCGCTCCATGAACTGCGCGCCTTCCAGCACGCAGGCCTGTGCCGCCTTGCGCCGCGATTCGATGACGTGGCGCTGATAACTGGGCAATGCGATCGCGGCGAGCACCCCGATGATCGCCACCACGATCATCAGCTCGATCAGGGTGAACCCGCGATCGCCGCGCCTCGCGCTGGCAAGGCGTGCGGCGACGCGGTTATTCAATACGTGATTCGCTCGCATCATCAATCCCCTATCACTTCGCGCCAGGAAATACGCCCGAGCAGGGCACTCAGCGGAACACATACGGTCGCCGTACCGCCGCTCGACCCCGGTGCTGCAACCATGCCAGAGGGGCACCCGCCGCCGCCGCCGCCGCCACCCAATGTGGACAACACGGTCGGCGATGACAACATGCCCACCCCCATGTCCAGCGAACCGATAGGCACCGTTGATGCTCCGGTGCCAATATTGTCGTCGCCAAAAATGCCGTTGCCATTGACATCAAAGAACGCACTCTCCGTACTGGCACCGGTAAACGCATCCATGGCGTTGAGAAATCCGCGTCCACCCGGTTCGCAGGGGTCATCGCTGGGTATGGCCGTCGGCGACAACAGGACGCGACCAATGACTACCATGTTGCTGACGACGCGTTCGCCTTCGCGGGTTGCCCCCGGTGGCGTAAGCAGGTCGAGATACCAGCCCTTTTTGCTCGGGTCCAGAGCGCCGGCAACCTCGAAGCCACGCGCGGTACCGGTGGAAACAACCAGTTTTCGTTCCATCAACTGGGCACGGCCGGTAATCGCCGCGTCGTTATCGATCAGGCCATACAAACTTTGCGGATCGGTGTTGCTGAGATCGCCACTGGACAGGAATCGCCCGGTGCCGACAAACACCCAGCGCTCGAAGCTGAGCGGATCCAACGCGATATTCGGTGCAGCCGTGATCGGTTGCCGGTTGTTGCTGGCGTCCCTGGCAACAAACAGCGGGCCGCTGGGTGTGCCGGCGACATTCCACGAGCCGACGCCGTTGCCGCTGATGTCGAACTTCCACACATTGCCCTGCAGATCGCCGGCATAGACAAAGTCTGTTGTACCGTCGCTATTTTCATCCCAGCCGCTGGGGCTCGACAGACCATTACTGGCGGATGGCGAGCCAGCGCCGGTGTTGATCTTCTTGATCAGGCTGCCGTCTTCGATGTCATAGATGAACAATGCCGCTTTCTCGGAGGTACTGTTGATGCCATTGCCGACAATGACACCGGTCTTACCGTTGTTCAACTTCACGATAATTGGCTGACCGAGGATGAAACCCATGTCATTGTCTGAACCACCCACCTGCCATTCCACATCGCTGGCGGAGAAACCACTCGGTGTGGTCACATCGAGCGCATAAAGGCCTTTGCCGCCACGTCCCAGCGCGCCCACCAGGATGTTCCGGCCGGTAGTCTGTGTCCGAGTGGTAACCGTAACTGCTCCGTCAACAAACCAGCGATGAATATAATCGGGGTCACTCAGGGTCGCCAGATCATTCCAGTTGATACCTTCTGGCACAAACGCGAACACTTCCGCACCGGTATTGGCATTGAACGCATGCAGCATGCCGTCATTGGCACCGACGAACAGGGTGTTGTTGTCCTTCACGAAGGCCGGCGAGGAATTGATGATGTCGCCCAACAACGAGTTGCGATTGCGGAACGTGCCGCCGTTGCGTTCCTCGCCCGACGTGACACCGCGCAGATAATCCAGAATGGCGGGGTTGTTGTTGAGCGCGGCCTGCTGTGCCGTGTTCAGACTGCCCCAAACGAATGCCCTGCCGGCATTGTTGACCGAGGTGAAAATCTGACGGGTCGCAGGCGCGGGAATGCCATCGGCGGCAGCCCATTGCGGCGTGCTGCTGATGCCGGTGTTGGTGATTCGGAACGCGAATACGTTGCCGTTCCACTGCCCTGCTTGAAATATCGCACGGAACACGCGGGTATCGCTACCAACCGACACGCTGTTGACAGCGGCATTGGAGCTTGAGCCGGTTCGCTCCACGATGGCTGCCAGTGCGCGCCGCAAGCCATCGGCAAATACTTGCGGGTTATCGGCGGCAACGAACGTGCCATGGCCATTGATGGCGGCATGCCACAGATCATCGATGTTCTCGACCCGGTTGGCGCCTGGTGTGGGCCACGGCGTGGTGCCGGCCTGGATGCCGGGCAAGGCGGTTTGCGGATCGAGTGTGCCTTGCGCGCCGATCGACAGCGCAAAAGTCACCATGTGCTGCCAGAAGGCCGGGTCGGCGTTCGATGTCGGCACGATATTTTCCAAGCCTCCCGCACCGGGGCGCAAATCGTTCTTCCAATAGCGCATGGCGACATCGGCGAGTGTCGTACTGTTGCCATCGGTGAAAGGCGGGACTGGCGCATAGGTGAACGACGCACCATCAGGACCGGTGATGGTGGGGCCTGCGGTGCCGTCCTGATTGCCGATGCCGCTTGGCGTGCCGCCGTTCCAGAAACCATCGGTGGTCAGGATCGCAAAGTTCTGCCTGCAGGCCAACTGATCGCTGCCCGACTCCGGCCCCCAGGGGCCGTTGGCGTCGGTGCGCTCAAAGTAAAGGCCGGTATCGTTCAATGCATTGCGCAGCGGAGTGCCGTTGCTGCCCTCCGCCGCGAACAGGCGATTGAACCAGGTTTCACGATTGGTCGATGCGCCGGCATTCTCAAATAAACCATCATTGCTGGTGACCGGAATATCGAAGTTGTTGCGATTCCAGATGGTGCGATAACCCACACGCAGGTCGTTCGACAGCCCGGAGAACGCCTCGCTGGCGCCCGCCTTGGCGGCCTTCATGCGGGTGCGATGATAGGAGTACCACGTGGCGAAATTCTGCCATTCTTCGGCGATATTGCGGTTGATCGGGGTACCGTCCGATGCCGTCCACGAGAACCCGGAGATGTTGGCGCATACCCAGTTGTTTGCCGCGTTCAGGGTGCAGGAACGCGCCGAGCTGGTGCCGGTGAGCTCATAGCGTGTGTATTGCCGCGCATCGGCCAAATCGGTGATGCCGATATTTGGCACATGGAAACGCCGGGTGCTGCCGGTGAGGCTGATCGTGCCACCAGAACCAAGATCGGTATCGGACCAGGCCGCCGTGGCCGGAGTCAATGGAAATCGCGTGCCGTCGTTGTTCCACGGCTGGTAGTTGATCGTCGGGTTGTAATAAACCGTGTTGCGCGTGAACGCCTCGGTCGCAATATTGACCGGGGTGGTCGCAGGCACGCTATCGGGCATGGTGGTAAAAGCCATCGACCCCGAGTCATCGAGGATGAACATGATGTTCGGTGGCACCGCATTGCCGGTTTGCAGCGGCACGTCCGGAATCGCGACCGCAGCATTGACCGGCAGCGCCAGTAATGTGCTTAGGAATGCGGCGCCGGCAACCAGCCAGCGCGGCGATCGCGGAACGTGCGCCTTGCGCGCGCTGTTGTTCGGGACGGCGATACGTTGCGTGGTCATGACTGATTCCCCGCTCATGGCGATGGCATGGTGAAGGTGGATTGCAGGATGATCTGCGCGCGATCGGCAGCCACGCTGCGCGCGGTGATGCGGTAACGCGCCACTTCGCACTGTAGTGGTATCGGAGTGCTGTTGCTGCAACCCAGCCACGTGTCGCCCGGACCCAATGCTTCAATGATGAACTGCGGCTGCACTGCGAGCGTGCCCACATCGGCTACCGCCGTCCGCCAACCGGCGAAGGCCGGATCGACCGCGCGCTCGGGCACACCCAGCGCCGGTACGGGTTGTGCACACAAACCATTGGTGCAACCAACCGCGGGAAATGCCGGCGGTGTCGGCACAAGCAACGCTTCCGCCTCGCGCAAGGCCGCTTCGGCCGCCTGAAACGCCAGCCCGCGATCGACCATGTTGCCGCTCATGCGCTCCTCGAGCAGGGTGCCACGCATGCTGGCCAGGCCCAGCAAGGTCATCACCAGCAGCAAAATGAGAACGACAACCAGCGCTACGCCACGCTGGCGCTTCGCGTGGTCAATGCGTACCACAGAGAGTCGGGACATGATCAGGGCATCCGGTTGCGCAAGGCAACGACATGAGAAAGGCTGCGGGTGAGCGCGCCGCCGTTGGTGCCTACCGCCTCCAGCCCCTGCATGGTGAGGGTGATGCGCACTGAGACCACGCTGTTCCAGGCATTGGCAGCAATCGCATTCGCCTGCACGTAGTCGGCGGCACCGGCAACCAGATAGGTCAGTTGCATATTGGTCACGCCTTCAACGATTTCTTCGTTGGCCACACCCACCGCGCCGCCGGTGTTGCGCACGACTCCGGCATACAACGAGCGCCCGCCGCGTGGATTGTTGCCGATGAACCAGCGCTCGGCGCGCAACTGCGCAATCGTGCCATTGCCCTGAAACGTGTAGCCTGCCCCGCTGGCAGGTGCAGTGCACGGCGCGCCGAGAAGGTTGCGGCAATTGCCTGGCGTCACCACCGCACCCGAGTTGTGATTTACCTGGGCATTGGTTCCAGGGTTGGAGTTGGATACCTGAAAAATGGTTGAGCGCTTGTTGTCGCACACCATCGCGATATCGCCGGGGCTGAGGCCATGATCGACCGTGTTGAGCTGGAACGTGGCGGATACCCCGTTATGCATGACAACGGTAGCTCCGTTACTGGCGGCGGACTTGATCTCGATGGCATCGCCAATGCCATTCTGGCGCTGCCCGTTCCCGGCCCCGAAACCTGCGTCCAGGAAAGGTTGATCGGACTCGTAACCGAACAATGGGCTGTTGAAACTCTGCCACCATACACCCGCTGCCCCATTGAGCACGCTGATCGGCGGAATGGATCGGCTGCACGGATTGCCGCCGGCCTCGCGCACATCGCGCGCCATCAGCTCGAAGGCGGTACGGGCATTTTCCTGAATGCGGCTGAGGCTGTCGGTGGCACGGTTGGCTTGCCGGTTGCTGATGAAAATGCCGACGGCGCTGCCGCTGACCAGCAGGCCGAGCACCATCGCCACCATCAATTCGACCAAGCTGAAGCCACGGGCACGCGCGTGGCAAGCGCGCAAAAAAGTTTGGGCTGTGGATACCGTATTCATAGTTGGGTCTGCGTAATGACGGTTTGCGCGGTGTCGCCACCGGTGGCACGCGAATCGTCCCAGGTGACGGTGACGGTGCAGTTGGCTGCCGCGCAATTGATGGCGCCGCAGGCGCCGGCGCCAAGGCCCGCCTGGATGCCGGTCAGCCACACGTTCAGATCATTGGCCACGAGAGTGCCACCTGCCGGCACCGTGCAGGTGTTGGTGATGTTGTAGGCGCCGGCAAGTGCGTCGTTGCGATTGGCGCGCATGGCGTCGATGATGGCGTAGCTGGCGATCACCGCCTGGCTGCGTTCCAGCGAACTTTGCGAATTGCGCAGCGAGGTGGCCTGCAACGAGGCGATGCCGAGCATGCCGATGCCCATTACCAGCACGGCGATCAGCACTTCGATCAGGGTGGTGCCAAGTTGCGTGGTTGGCACACAGGGACCACGTGTACCGGTGTGGTTGCGGGCTGCGTCAGTGTAGGTCATGGTGCTGGATTCGCCGGCGCCGCGCAGGCGCCGCTCCCGTTGCCTCGGGTCAGTGTCACCTGACTGCCGAAAGTGATGGATACGTTGCGGATGTTGTCCGCCGGCTGGGTCACCGGCATGCAAACGGCCAAGCGGCCCGTGAGCAGTGCGCCGTTGTCTGCGCGCGCGCGGCCATCGGGGCGAAACACCAGCACGCCGGGAGCCGCCGAGATGGCGGTGCTGGCAAGCACCTGCGTTTGCGCGTTGCCCTGCACATAGCGCAATACCGTTTCGCCAACGCCACCCGGCAAATTGTTGCGATCATTATCAAAAAACACCATCCAGCCGGCGCTCCAGTTGGCGCCACCGCTGCAGGTGGTGCCATTGGCGCTGGGGCAGACCACCGCGCGCACATTGCGACGGATCGCTTCGGTACGCGCGATCTGGATCGAGGCGACCAGTTCATTGGTCATGCCCGACAGGCGGCCACCGTTGATAACGCCGGTAAACGAGGGAAACGCGATGGCTGCCAGTACGCCGATCACCGCGATCACGATCATCATCTCGGCCAGCGAAAAACCGCGCACGCCGACGCGCACTGGCGGCCCGGAGGGTGACGCAGGAAGGGAAAGGCGTTGTTGCATGCGGAGCCCCGTTGGAATCTGGAACCTGAGCCTACGTCCGGCGGGGTGGCAATTGCCACGGCTTTCCGACCAGTGGCCGGATACGCCGCCTGAGCGGTGGGGTTTGCGCTTGTGTAGGATGGGTTTCGCTGCACTCTATCCATCCTGCGGACTCGGGACTCGGGAAAAGCAGATGGTCCGCAAAGGACGCAAAGTTCGCAAAGGATGCTCTGAACAAGCTGTCATTGCGAGGAGCGGAGCGACGTGGCAATCCAGGAATACTCGGAGAATCAAGACGCTGGATTGCTTCGCTACGCTCGCAATGACGCCAGATGTGGCTTATTCAGAGGTTCCCAAAGGAAAGCCCACATCTTGATTCGTTTTTTTTTGCGCCCTTCGCGTTCTTTGCGGACTATCCGCTCTTGCTCGTGCAGCGACGCGCGGCTTCGTGATTGATGGGTTTTATAACCGACTACGAAATTCGGACATCAAGGCAACGACCCATGACACGACCCACCACTGCCGCCAGCCCGCTCGATGTCCTGTGGCATGCCCCGGGCGTGATCGCGGTCATGCTGGCCGGCGAGGGCCTGGCGCTGCTGCTGGCGCTGGCGCCCGGCCCCGGCCCGGGCATCGATCGCTGGGTGTATTTCGGGCTGGCGTCGCTTTGCATCCAGTGGATCGCCCTGCTCTGCCTCGCCGGCATCTATCTGTGTCGCCATTGGCTGGCACGGCGCCCGGCGGCGCATAGCGCCTGGCTCACGATGACGATGCTGCTGCTTTCCACCTGGGCAGTGCTGGGTCTGGTCTGGTCGAGCGTCGGCGACGCGTTCGCACTGTCGGCCACGCAATGGTGGAATCTGCTCTGGCGGCTTTCGGCGATGGCGTTGACCGTGGGTTTGCTCGGTTTGGCCGGCATGCAAAGCGTCTGGCGCAACCGGCGCTTGGCCATCGCGACCCAGCGCGCCGAGCTGGCCGCGTTGCAGGCGCGGGTGCGGCCGCACTTCCTGTTCAACACGCTCAACACCGGCGCGGCCCTGATCGGCGATCAACCGCAACTCGCTGAACAGCTGTTGCTGGATCTGGCCGACCTGTTCCGCGCCGCGCTGCGCGAACAACACGCCATCAGTCTGACCGATGAACTGGAACTCGCACGGCGTTACGTCTCGATCGAGCAATTGCGCTTTGGCGATCGACTGCGTGTGCATTGGCGGTTGCCGGACACGATCCCCGATCTGCAACTTCCGGCGTTGTCGCTGCAACCGCTGGTGGAAAACGCCATCCGCCACGGCATCGAGCCCAATGCCGACGGCGGTACGATCGAAATCACGGTCGAAGCCGGTGCGGATCGCGTGCTGGTTCGCGTGCGCAATCCGCTGCCCGGCGCCGGCCAGCGGCGCGCGCGTCAGGGCCACCAGATCGGCCTGACGGCCACCCGCGAGCGCCTCGATGCGCTGAGCGGCGGCCTGGCCCGCCTGCGCACCGAAATCGTGGACGGCGACTTTGTGGCCTGTATCGAGTTGCCGTTACCGGCGAATCACTCGCCCGGCGAACGCACGCAGTAACACGGCCGGTACTCGCCGCTCATCTTCATCCGGCGCTGCGCCACGAACGCGCGCAGCAGCGCATCCAGCGCGCGCATGATCGCCGGGTCGCCATCGATCTGGAACGGGCCGCCGGCTTCGATCCGCTGCATCCCGCCTTCCTTCACGTTGCCGGCGACAATGCCCGAGAATGCGCGGCGAAGGTCGGCCGCCAGCTCGTGCATCGGCTGATCGCGGTGCAGATTGAGGCCCGCCATGGCCTCGTGCGTGGGGTCGAACGGCTGCTGGAAGGCAAGCTGGATCTTCAGCGACCAGTTGAAGAAGAACGCGTCCTTGCTGTCGAGGCGATGCTCGCGCACCTTCGCCATGCCACGGTTCATGCGCCGCGCCACCGCCACCGGGTCTTCGACGATGATTTCGTAGTGTTTGGCCACGCCATCGCCGAGGGCAAGACGCAGGAACTGGTCGATCTGCTCGAAATACGCGGCCGCGCTGCGTGGGCCGGTCAGCACCAGCGGGAACGGCAGATCGGCGTTGTCCGGGTGCAGCAGGATGCCGAGCAGATACAGGATTTCCTCGGCGGTGCCGACGCCACCGGGGAACACGATGATGCCGTGACCGGCACGCACGAACGCCTCCAGCCGCTTCTCGATGTCCGGCATGATCACCAGCGAGTTGACGATCGGATTGGGCGACTCGGCGGCGATGATGCCCGGCTCGGTGATGCCGATGTAGCGATTGCTGCCACGGCGCTGTTTGGCGTGCGCGATGGTGGCGCCCTTCATCGGCCCCTTCATCGCACCCGGGCCGCAGCCGGTGCAGATGTCCAGCCCACGCAGGCCGAGCTCGTAACCGACCATCTTGGTGTATTCGTATTCGTCGCGGGCGATGGAATGGCCGCCCCAGCACACCACCAGATTCGGCTCCGTGTTGGGTTGCAGCACGCGGGCGTTGCGCAGGATCTCGAACACCGCGTTGGTGATGCCTTCCGAACTGTCCAGATCGTACTTGCCGACCACCTCGATTTCGGTGGCGGTGTAAACGATATCGCGCACCACCGCGAACAACTGGTCGGCTACACCCTGGATGATCTCGCCATCGACGAATGCCACTGCCGGGGCGCGAGTCAATTCCAGCTTGATGCCGCGGTCCTGCTGCAAGACCTGGATATCGAATTCGGGGTACAGCTCGCGTGCCGCACGCGGGTCGTCGCTCTGGCTGCCGCTGGTAAGCACCGCCAGCGCGCAGCGACGCAGCAGTTCGTGCAGGCCGCCACTCGATGCATCGCGCAATCGCGCCACTTCATTGCGCGACAACACGTCGAGGCCACCACGCGGCGATATGCGTGCGTTGGCGGTGGGGGGCAGGTGAAATTCTTGCGCCATCTTGGCTTGTCTCGGTCGTTTGGTTGACCGACAACTCTAGCATCATCGGGTTTCAGCATTCCGGTCGCCCACAGGGTGGGCTCTTACAGAAAGCCGTCGCACCCACTGTAGGAGCCCACCCCGTGGGCGACTATCGGGCTTCGCCGTGGTCTGCCCATCGTCTACGGGCTCGGCTTCGTGCTTTCCTTTGCGCACTTGGCGTCCTTTGCGGACCACTGGCTTTTTGTGTTCGGGGCTCGGGGTTCGCTACGCGCACCGCCAGCCTACCCACGCGTCCGTCAATCGCGTACTGTCGCCCACAGGGTGGGCTCCTACAGAAAGCCGTCGCACCCACTGTAGGAGTCCACCCCGTGGGCGACTATCGAGCTTCGCCGTGGTCTGCCCATCGTCTACGGGCTCGGCTTCGTGCTTTCCTTTGCGCACTTGGCGTCCTTTTGCGGACCACTGGCTTATTGTGTTCGGGGCTCGGGTTTCGCTACGCGCACCGCCAGCCTACCCACGCGTCCGTCAATCGCGTACGAACAACTTGCCCGGATTGAGGATGCCGTTGGGATCGAACACCCGGCGCACACCCTGCATCATCGCGATTTCGAGGGCACTGCGTGTGCTCCGCAAATACGCGCGCTTGACCAGCCCGATGCCGTGCTCGGCGGAAATGCTGCCGCCGTGGCGTTGCAGGGTATCGGCCAGCAACCGGGTGACGTGTTCGCATTGCGCGATGAACGCATCTTCGGCCAGATCCTCCGGCCGCAGCACGTTGATATGCAGGTTGCCGTCGCCGATGTGACCAAACCAAACCACCTCGATGCCGGGGTATTCGCGGGTCAGCAGCGCATGCATCTCGTGCAGGAATGCCGGCACTTGGCTGACCCGCACCGACACGTCATTCTTGTATGGCTGGCGCGGCGCCAGGCTCTCGGTGATGTCCTCGCGCAGTCGCCACAACGCCGTTGCCTGCGCGTCGCTTTGCGCGATCACGCCATCGCTGACCCAGCCGCGCTCCAGCGCCTGCTCGAATGCCGCCAGCGCCGCGTCGCGCGCCGGCTCGTCGGCGGCATCGAACTCGGTGACCACGTAATACGGATGATCGCCATCGATGGCCCGCTGCGCACCATGCGCCAGCACGTGGTTCAACGCCTGGTCGGTGAAGAACTCGAATGCCTGCAAGGCAAGCCGGGCGCGGAACAGCGCAAACACCTGCATCAACGCATCCATGTCGGGCAGCGCCAGCAACATCACCTGCGATGGCGGCGGTGGGTCGGTGAGTTTCAGCGTCGCCTCGACCACGATGCCGAGCGTACCTTCCGAGCCGATCAGCAATTGCCGCAGATCGTAGCCGCTGGAGTTCTTGATCAGGCCGCGATTGAGTTCGAGCAGCTCGCCGCCGGCGCTGACCACGGTCAGTCCGGCGACCCATTCGCGGGTGTTGCCGTAGCGGATCACCCGGATGCCGCCGGCATTGGTGGCGATGTTGCCGCCGATCGAGCACGAGCCACGCGCGGCGAAATCGACCGGATAGATCAAGCCGTGACTGCGCGCGGCCTCATGCACCGCGTGCAAGGTAGCACCGGCCTGCACGGTGAGGTGGCGATCCACGGCGTCGAAGTCCAGCACCCGGTTCATCCGTTGCAGGCTGAGCACCAACTCGCCGTTCGCCGCCACCGCCCCGCCCGAGAGCCCGGTGCGTCCACCCGACGGCACCACCGCGACTTGCTGCTGGTTCGCCCAGCGCATGATCGCCTGCACTTCCTCGATGCACGCCGGCAACGCGATCGCCAGCGGCGCCGGGGCCCAGCGCCGGGTCCAGTCACGGCCATAATGCGCCAGCTCGTCCGCTGCGGTGAGCAGGCGCAACTGCGGCAAATTGTGGGCCAATTGGGCAAGACGGGGGTCGGACATGCGGCACTCCAAGGGTTGCACAGAGGGTGCCAGTGTCGCGGTTCGCCGTCCAGTGCTGCGGTGCCGCAAAATCGCTCCGGCTCTGGCATAGTGGTACCCCCCCGAAACCGGCGCAGACGCGATCATGCAAACCTCGTATCCCCGTGAAGACATCAAGATCCTGTTGCTTGAAGGCGTCAGCGCCAGCGCGATCGAGAGTTTCAAGCGCGCCGGCTATACCCAAGTCGAACTGCACGCCAAGGCACTGCCGGAGGACGAGCTCAAGCGGCGCATTGCCGATGCGCACATGGTCGGCATTCGCTCACGCACCCAGCTCAACGCCGAGGTGCTGGCGCAGGGCAAGCGTCTGATCGCGGTGGGTTGCTTCTGCATCGGCACCAATCAGGTCGAACTGGACGCCGCGCGCCGGCTCGGGGTGCCGGTGTTCAATGCGCCCTACTCCAACACCCGCAGCGTGGCCGAACTGGTGATCGCCGAAGCGATCATGTTGCTGCGCGGCATTCCGCAGAAAAACGCGCAATGCCATCGCGGTGGCTGGAGCAAATCCGCCAGCGGCAGCTTCGAAACCCGCGACAAGGTACTCGGCATCGTCGGCTATGGCCACATCGGCACCCAGGTTGGCGTGCTCGCCGAGAGCCTCGGCATGCGGGTGATCTTCCACGACATCGAAGCCAAGCTGTCGCTGGGCAACGCACGCGCCGCGGCCAATCTGGACGACCTGCTCGAACGCGCCGACGTGGTCACCCTGCACGTACCGGAAACGCCCGCCACCCACATGATGATCCGCGCCGAACACCTTGCCCGCATGCGCAGCGGCGCGATGCTGATCAACGCCTCGCGCGGCAGCGTGGTCGATATCGACGCGCTGGCCGCGGCACTGCGCAAAGATCACCTGGCCGGCGCCGCGATCGACGTGTTCCCGGTCGAGCCCAAGGGCAACGACGATGCTTTCGTCTCGCCGCTGATCGGCATGGACAACGTCATCCTGACCCCGCATATCGGCGGCAGCACGCTGGAAGCGCAGGACAACATCGGCATCGAAGTCGCCAACAAGCTGATCCGCTACAGCGACAACGGCTCCACCCTGTCGGCGGTCAACTTCCCCGAAGTCGCCCTGCCGGAACACGCCAACAGCCGCCGTCTGCTGCACATCCACCGCAACGTGCCGGGCACACTGTCGCGGATCAACGAACTGGTCGCGTCGGGCAACGTCAATATCGATGCGCAGTTCCTGCAGACCGATGCCGAAGTCGGCTACGTGGTGATCGACATCACCGCCGATACCGCCCAGGCAACGGCGCTGAAGGACGCACTGGCCGCGATTCCCGGCACCCTGCGCACCCGCGTGTTGTACTGACGGCGGACCCCCACCAGCGCTGGTTTGTAGCCCGGGTAGAGGCCGAAGGCCGAAACCCGGGTCCATACAGCGAGCAAGAAAAAGCCCGACCAAACTGGCCGGGCTTCATGTGCCACAACGCTGACGAGGCGGCAGTGGTGATGGCGTCCCCACGGGGATTCGAACCCCGGTCGCCACCGTGAAAGGGTGATGTCCTAGGCCTCTAGACGATGGGGACGTATTCTAATTTTTTTGGTGGAGCGGAAATGATAGGCACATCCCGGTAGTACGTCAAGCAAAATAAATGGCGCGCTGCCGAAAGCATCGCAGGCCGGCTCAAGGCCGCTCTCGCGCATCCTGCGATGGGCATGGATGCACAAGTGGTGCGTGAGGCAGGATGCCGGAAGCACCCGCTACGCGGCACTCGGGCATCCTGCCCATCGCGCAGCGGAGCCGACATCAATGCCCCGGTGGAACAACGAGGATAATGCCTGTCCGACGGGCTTTGCCCCCTTGCGGTATGCTGTCCGTTCATGTTTCTGCTTACCAACACCAGCAAGTGTTACGGCTCGACCGTTGCGCTTGACGTAGCCGACCTGCGTTTGCCACCCGGACGGGTGAGCGCGCTGATCGGCCCCAGCGGCGCCGGAAAGTCCACCATCCTGCGCCTGCTGATCGGGCTGGAGTGGCCGGATTCAGGCACCGTGCACTTCAACAGCGAACCGCTGCGCCGCGAGCAACTGCTCGCGCATCGACGCCGCATCGGCTATGTCATTCAGGAAGGCGGGCTGTTTCCGCACCTCAGCGCACTCGGCAATATTGGCCTGTTGGCACGCACCTTGGGATGGTCGGCGACGCGTATCGAGCACCGCGCCCGCGAACTGGCCGGATTGTGCCAGTTGCCGTTCGCTGCCCTGGTGCGTTACCCGGCGGAGTTGTCCGGCGGGCAGCGCCAGCGCGTCGGACTGATCCGGGCGTTGATGCTCGATCCCGCCGTATTGCTGCTCGATGAGCCGCTTGGCGCACTCGACCCGCTGATCCGCTTCGACCTGCAGACCGAGCTCAAGGGCCTGTTCGACTCCCTGGGCAAGACCGTCATCCTGGTCACCCACGACATCGCCGAGGCGGCCTTCCTGGCCGATGAACTGGTGCTGCTCAATCGCGGCCGTGTGGTGCAGCAAGGCCCGTTGTCGGTACTGCTGGATACGCCAAGCGAGCCCTTCGTGCGCCGCTTCCTGACCGCACAACGCAGTTTGCAGGCGCCTTCATGAGCCGCTTGGCCGCTCTTTTCGTGACGCTGTTCGCAAGCCTCGCTGCCTCCGCAGCGGAACCGCTGGCGGTCGGCTCCAAAACCTTCACCGAGTCGGTGATTCTCGGCGAAATCGCCAGCCTCGCCGGACGCGAAGCCGGGCATCCGGTCGTGCACCGGCGCAGCCTCGGCGGCACCCGAATCGTCTGGCGCGCACTGCTCGAAGGCGATATCGACGCCTACCCGGAATACACCGGCACCTTGAGCCGCGAAATCCTGCAACTGCCCGACGCCGATCTTGCGACATTGCGGGCGGCACTCGCGGCAAACGGCCTGGCGATGACCGCGCCGCTGGGCTTCAACAACACCTATGCGCTGGGCATGCGCGCCGAGCAGGCCGACCGGCTCGGCATCAATACCATCGCGGATCTGCGCGGCCATCAGCAACTTCGCTTTGGCTTCAGCAACGAGTTCATGGATCGCGCCGATGGCTGGCCCGGATTGCGCGAGGCCTACGGGCTGACCGGCGCCCAAGGCAACGGGCTTGACCACATGCTGGCCTACCGCGGCCTCGCCGCCGGCGCACTGGATGTGATCGACCTGTACCGCACCGACGCGGAAATTGCCCACTACCAGTTGCGTGTGCTCGACGACGACCGCGCTTACTTTCCGCGCTACGAGGCGGTGTTCATCTACCGCGCGGATCTCGCGCAACGTGCGCCGGAATGGGTGGCGGCGCTGAACGCCCTGGCCGGCCGGTTCGATGCCGATACCATGCGCCGGCTCAATGCCCGGGTCAGCATCGATGGCGTCGGCGAAGCGAAGGCCGCGGCCGACTGGTATGGCGTCGATGCCGAGATCGCACTGGATCGCACCCAACGCATTGCCCGCCGCACCGTCGAGCATCTGCGCCTGGTCGGCATGTCGCTGACGCTGGCGCTGCTGATTGCGCTGCCGCTCGGAATCTGGGCGGCGCGGCATCCGCGCTGGCAGCAATGGGTGCTGTCGGCGACCGGCTTGTTGCAGACGCTGCCATCGCTGGCGGTATTCGTGTTCATGATTCCGTTGTTCGGCATCGGTGCCAAACCCGCCATCGCCGCCCTGTTTCTGTACAGCCTGCTGCCGATCGTGCGCAACACCCACGCCGGCCTCGTCGGCATTGCGGTGGACCTGCGCGAAACCGCCGCCGCCATCGGCCTGTCGCGCCGCGCGCAGCTCTATCGGGTCGAATTGCCGCTGGCCTTGCGCTCGATCCTGGCCGGCGTGAAAACCGCCGCCGTCATCAACGTCGGCACCGCCACGCTGGGCGCCCTGATCGGCGCCGGCGGCTACGGCCAGCCGATTCTCACCGGCATCCGCCTCGACAACATCGGCCTGATCCTGGAGGGCGCAATCCCCGCTGCCGTGCTGGCACTGCTGGTGCAAGGCCTGTTCGAGGGGGTCGAACGGGCGCTCACACCGCGCGGCCTGCGCCTGCTGGCAAGGCAGTGATCTTTTTTGACACCACCAAGGAGATAGCACGATGAAGAATCGACACCGCATACGACTCCCGCAGATCGATTTCAGCAAAGAGTCCGAGAGCGATGTCTATTTCGTTCTGGATAGCGAAAACGGCAGCGAGAAATTCCGATTCCACGACTACGACCGGATTTTTGCCATCCCCGGCCTTTATGAGCAGATATTTTACGACCGTTTGAAATGCGATTCGCCACGTTTCCTGGCCGAGCGTCTCAACGCTGTAATCACCCGCGCCGGCGAGCGCGTCAGCGGTCAGCGCGTGCTCGATTTTGGTGCCGGCAACGGCATGATGGGCGAAGCCCTCGCCCGCCATGGCGTGTCGCGCATGGTCGGCGTGGATATTTCGGCGGTAGCGCGCGACGCACTCGAACGCGATCGCCCGGGTCTTTACGACGACTATTGCGTCGCCGACTTGAGCAGGCCCGATCCGGCCGTAATGGAAGAACTCCAGCGCTGGCACTTCAGTTGCCTGACCACCGTCGCCGCACTGGGTTACAACGACATCCCCGAATCGGCGCTGCGCGAAGCATTCAACCTGGTTGAGGATGGTGGCTGGATCGCGTTCAACGTCAAGGAGACGTTTCTCGGAAAATCCGATGGCGACGATTTTTCCGGTCTGGTCAAACGCCTGCTGGCCGGCGAATCGCTGCACCTGCATCATCTGGAACGCTATCAACACCGTATCTCGGTGGAGGGCAATCCGCTGTATTACTACGCTGCCATCGGCCGCAAGATGGCGCCGTGGCCGGAAGCCGATTGATCGAACTCAGGCGATGCAGGCCTGAGCCGGCAGGCGGTCGCCCGCCGGTCCCATCGGTAGCCAGCCGCGACAATGACCGGCACCGCGCAGGTGTTCCAGCCACTTCGACAAAAACGTATTCATCCGCAGGCGGTGCGCGAACACCGTATGCGCCGGCGGATGGGTGCCCAGCACGTCCTGCCAGCGCTGTCCGACGTAGCAGTGCGTCACTTCGGCCTGACACGCGTCCAGGTACACCCGCACGTAGGCCGACGGTTCGGGCAGCCCGGTCGCCGGGTCGGCGAAGGCATAGCTCATGCGCAATTCCAGCATGTAGCGGTGCCGCGCCAGCACCTCGACGTGCAGGTCCAGTCCGTCGCCCACTTGCGAGCACCAGCGGCCTTCGTCGAGCGCGGCCAGATCGACCACCTGCTGGATGCGCCGGAAGTTTTCGGTGTACAGCGCCATCAACCACGCGAAGCGGCTGCTGTGCGCTGTTCTGGCGATGGCGTGCGACTGGACCATGCACTCGATCCTAGCACGGGGTTCCGGCGGCTTGCCGCGCTCGCACGCACCGATGCGCTATCGCGACTTTGCGCCTCAAAGCAGCTTGCGCTCGATCCCCAGCACCGTCAGGATTTTGCTGGCGATTTCCTCGATCGAGGTATGCGTGGTGCTGAGCGACGGCAGGCGCTCGGCGCGAAACAGGGCTTCGGCGGCGCTGACCTCGCGCTTGCACTGTTCCAGCTTCGCGTAGCCGGAGTTGGGCCGCCGCTGCTCGCGGATCTGCTGCAATCGCAGCGGGTCGATGGTCAGGGCGAACAGCTTGTTGCGATACGGGCGCAGGCTGGGCGGCAGCTCCAACCGGTGCAGGTCGTCGTCGGTGAGCGGGTAGTTGGCCGCGCGAATGCCAAAATGCAGCGCCATGTACAGGCAGGTCGGGGTTTTCCCGGAACGCGACACCCCGACCAGAATCAGGTCGGCTTCGTCGTAACGGGTATTGGCGCCATCATCGTGGCTGAGCGCGTAGTTGGTGGCATTGATCCGCGCTTCGTACGCCGCCTGGTTGACCATGCCATGGGCCTGACCAACACGCGGCTGCCCGGCGACGCCGAACTCACGCTCGAGCACGGCGATGAACGGCGTGAACGCGTCGATCAGCAGGGCGCCACTTTCGCCGAGGATGGCATTGAGCCGGCCGTCGATCACGGTGCTGATGATGATCGAGCGCACGCCGGCGCGTTCACCCGCCTGCCGTGCCTGGGCAGCCACATCCAGTGCTTTTTCCTCGCTGTCGACGAAAGCGATGCGCCGGGTCTGGAATTCGGCGCCGGCGAACTGGGTGAGCAGGCTGTGGCCAATGGTTTCGGCGGTGATACCGGTACCATCGGAAACGTAGAACACCGGTCGAAACTGCTTCATCTGCTGCCCTCTGGCCCGTTGCAACGGGGTTATGCGTTCATCTGGAGTGATTGGTAATGCGCAAGCGCAGGTTTTGATCGACGTCACAAGCTTGTTTGAGCGCGCGTTGCACCGCATCATATGCGGTTTACGGATGCAGATCGCTGCCCGGACCGCTCGGGGCACGCGCATTCGCCGCGCAAGCGCCTGATTCGGCACGTCATCGAGGCTTCACCGCCTGCCGATTCGGGCAAACCCCGCCGAAATGCCTGGAGACCGGTTTTGACTGCGAACATCCTGTGGCTGAACGAACTGCGGCTGTCGGACCTGGCCGACGTGGGCGGCAAAAATGCCTCGCTGGGCGAAATGATCGGCCATCTCGATGCGCTGGGCGTATCGGTCCCCGGCGGCTTTGCCACCACTGCCCATGCCTTTCGCGAATTCATCGCGCACAACCACCTGTATCAACGCATTTTCGATCGTCTGGCGACACTGGACGTCGAGGACGTTGGCGCGCTCACGGCTGCCGGCGGCGAAATCCGCCAATGGGTGATCGATGCACCATTGCACGCCGCACTCGCTGCCGACATCCGCAGCGCCTACGCGCGGCTGTGTGCCGAAAACGGCGGTGAGGTGTCGGTTGCGGTGCGCTCTTCGGCCACCGCCGAAGACCTGCCGGACGCTTCGTTCGCCGGCCAGCAGGAAACCTTCCTCAACGTGGTTGGCGTCGATGACGTGGTGCATCGGGTCAAGGAAGTATTCGCTTCGCTGTACAACGACCGCGCCATCGCCTATCGCGTGCACCACGGTTTCAAGCACGAGGACGTGTTCCTGTCGGCCGGCGTGCAACTGATGGTGCGCTCGGATGTCGGTTCCTCGGGCGTGCTGTTTACCCTGGATACCGAATCGGGGTTTCGCGACGTGGTGTTCATCACCGCCAGCTACGGCCTTGGCGAAAACGTGGTGCAGGGTGCGGTCAATCCCGACGAGTTCTACGTGTACAAGCCCACCTTGCGCGCCGGCAAGCCGGCGGTGCTGCGCCGGCAGCTGGGCTCCAAGGCGATCCGCATGGTGTATTCCGATGTGCCCGGCGAACGCGTGCGCAACGAGGACACGCCGGCCGCGCTGCGCCAGCGTTTCTCGATCGACGATCACGATGTGCAGGAACTGGCGCGACAGGCGCTGACCATCGAGGATCACTACGGCCGGCCGATGGATATCGAATGGGCGAAGGATGGCGTCAGCGGCAAGCTGTTCATCGTGCAGGCGCGGCCGGAAACGGTACGCTCGCGCACGCACGCCACCCGGATCGAGCGCTACCACCTCAACGAGCGAGGGCCGGTACTGAGCGAAGGTCGCGCCATCGGCCAGAAGATCGGCAGCGGCGTGGCGCGGGTGATCCGCACCATTGCCGAAATGGATCGCGTACGACCGGGCGACGTGCTGGTCGCGGACATGACCGACCCCGATTGGGAGCCGGTGATGAAGCGCGCGGCGGCCATCGTCACCAATCGCGGCGGGCGCACCTGCCACGCCGCGATCATCGCGCGCGAACTGGGCGTGCCGGCGGTGGTCGGCTGCGGCAATGCGATGGCGTCGATCAAGGATGGCGAAGCGGTGACGGTGTCGTGCGCGGAAGGCGATACCGGCTACATCTATGCCGGCGAACTGGCCTTCGAACACACCACCGCCGACCTCAACGAGATGCCGCCCGCCCCGCTCAAGATCATGATGAACGTCGGCAACCCCGAGCGCGCCTTCGATTTTGCGCAGTTGCCGCATCAGGGTATCGGCCTGGCGCGGCTGGAGTTCGTGATCGCACGGCAGATCGGCATCCACCCCAAGGCGCTGCTGCAATACGACCGCCAGCCGCCGGATATCCGCGCCCGCATCGACGAGCTGATTGCCGGCTATGCCGACCCGGTGAGTTTCTACGTCGAGCGGCTGGCCGAAGGCATCGCCACCCTCACCGCCGCGTTCGCGCCGTACCCGGTAATCGTGCGCCTGTCCGACTTCAAGTCGAACGAATATGCCAACCTGATCGGCGGCGAACAATACGAGCCGCATGAAGAAAACCCGATGATCGGGTTCCGTGGCGCCTCGCGCTACGTCGATCCCAGCTTCGCCGATTGTTTTGCGCTGGAATGCCAGGCGATGCGCAAGGTGCGCGACGACATGGGGCTGACCAACGCCTGGGTGATGATCCCGTTCGTGCGCACGCTCGATGAAGGCCGCAAGGTGATCGAGACGCTGGCGAAGAATGGCCTGGAACGCGGTGTCAACGGCCTCAAGATCATCATGATGTGCGAGGTACCGTCCAACGCGCTGCTGGCCGACGAGTTCCTCGACATCTTCGACGGTTTCTCGATCGGCTCCAACGACCTGACCCAGCTCACCCTGGGCCTGGATCGCGATTCGGGCATCGTGGCGCATCTGTTCGACGAGCGCGATCCGGCGGTGAAAAAGCTGCTGGCAATGGCGATCAGTACCGCCCGCGCCAAGGGCAAGTATGTCGGCATCTGCGGCCAAGGCCCGTCCGACCATCCCGACCTGGCCGAATGGTTGATGCAGCAGGGGATCGAATCGGTGTCGCTCAATCCCGACACCGTGGTCGATACCTGGCTGCGGCTGGCGCGCAGCAAGGCCGCAGGCAACTGAGGGAAAGCGATGGAAGCGCTGCGCGAATTCCTGGCACAAACCGACTGGGTGCAGCTTGGCGCGGCCTGGGGTGTGCGCATCGGCAGTGCGCTGGCGGTACTGATTCTCGGGCTGTGGATTGCGCGGCGGCTGCTGAGCTTGATCGATCGCGCCTTCGCGCGGATCGGCTTCGATATCATCCTGACCAACTTCCTGCACAACCTCGCCTACGGCGCGATGCTGGTGGTGGTGCTGGTGGCCGCGCTGGATCAACTGGGGGTGCCCACCACCTCGCTGCTGGCATTGGTCGGCGCCGCCGGTCTGGCGATCGGTCTGGCGCTGAAAGACTCGCTGTCGAACATCGCCTCGGGCGTGATGCTGATCGGGCTGCGTCCGTTCCGTGCCGGCGATGTGGTCAACATTGCCGGTATCGATGGCGTGGTCGAGCAGGTACGCGTGTTCCAGACCGTGCTGCGTACGTTTCAAAACCACGAAGTGATCCTGCCCAACAGCCAGATCACCAGCGTGCCGATCGTCAACTTCACCGCGCGCGCACAACGCCGCATCGACGTACCGGTGGGCATCAGCTACGACGCCGATGTGCGTGCGGCGCGCAAGGTGTTGCTCGATCTGGCCAATGCACACGACAAGGTGCTGGCCGATCCGGCCGCCGAAGTGATCGTGACCGATCTGGGCGACAACGCGGTAAATCTCGTGCTGCGCGCCTGGGTGCAAACCCCGGATTACGCACTGACCCGCAGCGACCTGGTTGAAGCCACCCACCGCGAACTCGGCGCCGCCGGCATCGGTATCCCGTACCCGCAACGCGACGTGCACGTGCATCTGCCGGATGGTTTTGCCATCGCCAAGGTGACACCCACGCAGGACGCGGGGTCGCGAAACGATGCAACGCGGCCGGTGTAGCCCGGGTAGAGCCGCGCAGCGGCGAAACCCGGGGCACAGACTTTCACGCCACACATTCACTCCAGCAACGCCACCGATTTGACCTGCAACCACAGGTCAAGCCCCGGGGTGAGCTCCAACAGCGCAGCCGAACGCCGCGTCACCCGCGCCAGCCAGGTAGCGTCGCCCACATGCAGTTGCACATTCAGCAAACCGGGATGAGCATCATCCTCGATGGCCAGCACCTGCCCCGGCAACAGATTGAGGATGCTCGACTGCTCGGGACGCTGCCGTACCAGGCTCACATCACGCGCCAGTACCCGCACCCGCACTTGGTGGCCGGTAACCAAACCGTTGTCAGGCACCCACAACACTGCACCCGGCAAATCCACGCGCAGCAGGTGCCAGGCGTCATCGCGCGCACCGACCACGCCATCGAGCACGGTACCCAAGGCATCATCGGGTGTGATCGCCGCGCCGTGCGCTGCCAGCACCGTCGCCAGCGGCCCGCTGGCCAGCGCCTTGCCATGTTGCAGCAGCACCAGATGATCGCCCAGATGGATCGCCTCGGCCGGATCGTGGGTGACGTACAGCACCGGAATCGCCGCGTGCTCGTGCAGGCGGTCGAGGTACGGCAGCAATTCACGCTTGCGCGCCTGATCCAGTGCTGCCAGCGGCTCGTCCATCAGCAACACCTGCGGGTTGCCGGCGAGCGCCTGGGCGATGCACACGCGCTGACGTTCACCGCCCGACAGCGTACCGGGCCACCGCCGCAACAACGCACCGATATCGAGCAGCTCGACGATCGAATCCAGCGATCGCGACGCCCCCGCGCTGCGCCGGCGGCCGTAATCGAGGTTGCCGGCAACATCCAGATGTGCGAACAGGCTGGCTTCCTGAAACACGTAGCCCACGGCGCGGCGATGGGTCGGCAGCGAGCGGCTGCCATCGAGCCACACGTCACCGGCGACGCGCAGCGTGCCGCGCGCCGCACGTTCCAGCCCGGCGACGCAGCGCAGCAGCGTGCTCTTGCCCGATCCCGATGGCCCGAACAACACGCTGATGCCCTGCCCCGGCAGGCGCAGATCGACATCGAGGCAGAAATCCCGCCGCTCAAGGCGCAACTGCACGGTCATTTCGCGACTGGTGTTCATGTCCGTCGATCCGGACGCCGGGCGCCGTACACCACCAGCAACACCACGAACGAAAACAGCAGCAGCACCGCCGCCAGACGATGCGCCTGCGCGTAATCCATCGCATCCACGTAGTCGTAGATCTGTACCGAGGCGACGCGGGTCACGCCGGGCAAATTGCCACCGATCATCAGCACCACGCCGAACTCGCCGATGGTGTGCGCAAACGTGAGGATGCTGGCGGTGAGGTATCCCGAACGCGCCAGCGGCAACACCACGCTGAAAAACCGGTCCAGCGGCGACGCACGCAACGTTGCCGCCATTTCCAGCGGCCGCTCGCCAATCGACACGAACGCGGTCTGTAGCGGTTGCACCATGAACGGCAACGAGTACAGCACCGAAGCAATGACCAGGCCCGGAAAGGTGAACGCCAGCGGCGCCAGTTCCAGCGCGGCCGTCAGGCGCCCGAGCGGGCCGTCCGGCCCCATCGCCAGCAGCAGGTAAAAGCCGAGCACCGACGGCGGCAACACCAACGGCATCGCCACCAATGCACTGACCACCCCGCGCCAGCGCGACCGCGTGCGCGCCAGCCACCAGGCAATCGGCGTGCCCAGCAACCACAGAATCGCGGTAACCACCGCCGCCAGCAAACCCGACAGCAGCAAGGCCTGGAGGTCGGCGGCGCTCAGCATCGGCAGTCCATCGTCATCGCGGCGTCGCCGCCGATGAATCCAGGCCGTGGCGGCGCAGTATCGACCGCGCCTCGGCACCAAGCATGAATGTGACGAACGCCGCCGCCAGTGCGTTGCGGCTGCCGCGTTCGGTCAATACCAGGCCCTGCGCCAACGGTGCGTACAGATCGGCGCGGATCTCGGCATGACAGCCCGCGTCGCGCATCGCGGGGGTCAACGCCAGGCTCAAGGCGATGATGCCCACCTGCGCATTTCCGCTCAACGCAAACTGCGCCGCCTGACCGACGTTTTCGCCGAACACCAGTTTGTGCTCGACTGCTGCCCACACGCCGGCCGCCTGCATTGCCTGCCGCGCGCGCTCGCCATAAGGTGCCAGATCGGGATTGGCGATGGCGATACGCGTGACATGGGCATCGGTCAGGCCTTGCAACGTCGGCAATCCGTCGCGGCAATCGCGGCGCCAAAGCACCAGCCGGCCGAAACCATAAACCTGCACCGGGCCGGCGCCCACCGACGCATCGCGTATGGCATCGGGGTACGCGGTATCGGCGGACACGAACACGTCGTACGGCGCACCTTGCCGGATCTGCGCAAACAGCTTTCCCGACGCGCCATAGACCACACTCGCCTCGTCTTCGGGGCGCGCAACGGCAAATGCGGCAACCAGTTCATCGACAGCAGCACGCGTGCTGGCTGCGGCGGCGATGGTGATCTTCCCGGCATGAAGCGGCGACGCCAGCAAAACGCCGACGAGACCAATCGCTCTGGCAACCCGTTGCGCCTCGCCGATCACCCCATCACCCGATTGCGACCCGCCGCCTTGGCTTCATATAGCCGTTGATCGGCCCGCGACACCATGCGCTCATGATTCTGGCAGGACGCGCTGTCGGTCACACCGATGCTGCCGGTCATGATCAACCCCGGCGCGAAGCCGCGGCAATCGATCGCTTCCACCGCGGCGCGTATCCGTTCGGCAACGGCGCGCCCATCGTCGAGCGCCAACCCGGGCAGCAGCAACGCGAACTCCTCGCCGCCCCAGCGCGCCACGTGGCACGTCGCGCCGACCTCGGCACTGCACGCGGCCAATTCCTCGCGTAGCGCTGCTGCAACCGCCTGCAACGCAGTGTCGCCCGCCTGATGCGAATAGCTGTCGTTGATGCGCTTGAAATTATCGATATCCAGCAAGGCAAAGCTCAACGGCTTGTTTCGCGTGACGCTTTCGTGGAACGCCGTCGCCAGACGCTCCTCCATGTCGCGGCGATTGCAAAGCCCGGTCAGTGCATCGGTGCGCGCCTGCTGCGCAAAGGCATCGGAATGCGCCAGAATCTGGCGATTGAGCGCCTTGAGTTCGCTGTTCTTTTCGCTCAGCGCCAGGGTGCGCTGCGCCACCTGCTCGGCCAGCTCGAGCTCGCGCACCTCCATCGCGCGCATGCGCAGACGGAACACTGCGTACAACAATGCGGCAAAGGCCAGCACCGCAATCGGAACGAACCACGCGCGCTGGTACAGTCGCGGCGAGATCTCAAAACCCTGGATCGCCAGCGCGTCGCTCCACAGTCCGGCACGCCCGGCCGCCACCTGAAACTGGTATTTGCCCGGCGGCAGGTTGGTGTACTGCGCATTGCGCAACCGCGCGCGCTCCACCCAATCGGTTTCGAATCCCTTCAGGCGGTAGCGGTAGCGGATCTGCTCGGGGGTACGGAAGCTCAGGCTCACGTAATCGAATTCGATCTTGCGCACGCCGGGCGGCGATACGATCGGCGCGCCTGCAGGCAGGTACTGGCCATCGACACGGATGCCTTCGATCACCACCGGCGGCGGCGAGAACTGATACTTCGCCAGTTTGTCCGGCTGGATCACGGCCGCACCCTTGGCCGTTGCCACCCACAAACTGCCGTCGCGCGCCAGCAGCGCCGCCGGCCCGGAGCCGCCATTGCACTGCGCGCTGCCCATGCCGTCGGCTTCGGTGAACTGACGACTGGGCAGTTCATCCATCCGCCCCGCCATCACCGCCTCGACGTCGTTGCGGCGCAACTGGATCACGCCCGAGTTGGAGGTCAGCCAGAAATTGTCGTAGGCATCGGTGATCACCTGGAACACGGTAATCACCGGCAATCCCTCCGACTTGCCCAGCACCGCCGCCTTGCCATCGCGCCAGCGCACCAGGCCGCGATCGGTGGCAAACCACATCGTGCCATCGGCGTCTTCGTGCATGCCGAACACATCCTGTGCCCCGTTCATGTCGGACAGGTCGATGGCGGTGACGACGCCATCCTGGATCCATGCCGCGCCATTGGCAGTGCCGATCCAGATCCGCCCGTCACGGGCCTGGTACAGGCTGACCACGAAGTTGCGCGGCAGGCCCTGCTCGCGCGTATACACCGTTGTCTTGCCATCCTTGACGTGCGCCAGGCCGCGCGCAACACCCACCCACAGGCTGCCATCGCGATCGACCAGCAGCGCGCGTACCTGGCTCGCCCACAGATCATCGCCCAGCGTCGTTTGCTGGCTGACGATCGCGCCGTCTTTCCAGTGGATCAAGCCCTTGGAATACATGCCGACCCACAGACTGCCATCGCGGTCTTCGGCCAGGCTGAGGATGGCATCGCCGCCCAGCCCGGTATCGCCGCCAACGGCGGTAATCGCCTCGTTGCGCCAACGATCCAGACCGCCGCTGCTGCCGATCAGGATGTCGCCATTCCGGGTTTGCAGCAACGCGCGCACATAGTCGTTGGACAGACCCAATTGCCGGTCGTAGCTGATGAACGGCGTGTCGGCCAGCCGCACCAGCCCGGCATTGGTACCGACCCAGACATTGTCCTCGCTATCGACAAACAACGAGGGCACCCGGTTATTGGGCAAACCCATGCCGGTATCGATGCGCTCCAGCCCACGGCCGCTGCTGAAGCGCATCAAGCCGCGGTTGACGGTACCCATCCAGACAGCGCCGTCCTTGCCGACTTTCAGGCTGGCCACGGCTTCATCGGGCATATCGGCGGATATCGACTGGAATCGCCCGCCCATGCCGTGGAACACGCCGTGCTCGGTGCCCACATACAACACACCTTCGCCGCTTTGTGCGATCGTGAAAACCGCGCCCTTGGGCAATCCGTGCGCCTGATCGAAACGCAGTATGCGATCCCCTTCCACGCGCACCAGCCCATCGCCGGTGCCTACCCACACCACGTCGGTATGATCGACAAACACGGCATAGGTGATCCCGGAATCTTCGCCCGACGAGATGTCGATTGCGCGAATGATGCCGTCCACACCGATACGCGACACGCCCTCGCTTTCGTGCGCCACCCAGACATTGCCGGCGCGGTCTTCGGCGACCGCCATCGCCTCGTTCTGGGCCAGGCCATCGGCCTTGGTGTAGCTTTGCCAGACGTCGCGACGACGCACACTGACACCACCGCGCGAGGTGGCCACCAGCAGGTTGCCGCTCGCGCCCACAGCAACGGCGCGGATGCCGTTGTCGCGCAGCTCGGGAATCTCGCGGCCGCCGAAGGTACGAAACTCCTGCCCGTTGTAGCGCACCAGCCCTTCCCAGGTGGCGAACCACAAATAGCCTTCCGGCGTTTGCGCAATGCCGTTCACCTGGTTGTGCGGCAAGCCATCGCGGGTGGTCCACACCTCACGCGAATAGGTCGCCAGTGCCTTGCTGTCGATGGCGATCGCACTGCCGGCGGACAACAACAGCCCCAGCGCGGCAAGCAACACCCTTTGCGACATCCGCAACAGACCGGACATGATCGATCAGCTCCCCGTCATACCGCCAAGCGCGCCCATGTGCCGGCGATAATGACGCAATTCGGCGATCGATTCCTCGATATCCGACAGCGCGGTATGGGTGCCGGTTTTGTTCACGCCGCTCAGCACCTGCGGCGCCCAGCGCCGGGCCAGCTCCTTGAGCGTGCTCACATCCAGATTGCGGTAGTGGAAATAGCGCTCCAGCAGCGGCATCTGGCGCACCAGAAAGCGACGGTCCTGGCAGATCGAGTTGCCGCAGATCGGCGACTTCCCGGCCGGCACCCAGCGCGCCAGAAAATCCAGCGTCGCCTGCTCGGCCTGGGCATGCGCGCAGTCCGAATCCAGCACTTTTTGCCACAGACCGGACTTGCCGTGGGTGTTGCGGTTCCATTCGTCCATCGCCTGCAAACGCGACAACGGATGCCGGATCGCCAATTCGGGCCCGCACGCCAACACGTTCAGGTCGGCATCGGTTACCAGCGTCGCGATCTCGATGATCGAATCGCTATCCGGGTCCAGCCCGGTCATTTCCAGGTCGATCCAGATCAGGTTGTTGTCGCTGCATTGCGCGTCGGTCATATCGATCCATGCCTGTCGCCGGCAATTGCGGCATCATACGTCAGCCGCGCGTCGCGTATGTACCCAACGGATGCCATGGCCCCCGCAACCCGACACGACAGGCAATGGATACCATCAATCACTACAGCGTACTGACCGCGATGCTGGCGCCCGCCTTGCTGATGGCCGCCACCGGTTCGCTGCTGATCTCGGCCAACAACCGGCTGGCACGGGTGGTGGATCGTCTGCGCACCCTGCTGGCGATGCGCCGCCGCGACGACATGGCCGACAACGCCGCACTGCATTTGCAAATCCACCGCCATCGCCGCCGCAGCGGCTACGTGCTGCGCGCCTGCATGATGCTGTATTCCGGCCTGGGCGCTTTCGTCGGCACCAGCCTGGCGCTCGCCATCGATGCCCTCAGCGGCTACCGCCTGGCCAGCCTGCCGACCGTGCTTGGCGTACTCGGCGTGTTGTGCCTGCTGGTCGCCAGCCTGTACCTCAGCCTGGAAGTGCGCCTCGCGGTACGCAGTTTCGACGAAGAACTCGATCACGAACTCCGGTAGCCACGGCGGGCACGAAAATACGCACTTAGCCGCGCGCCAGCTTCTTTCGCCAGCACCCCGCCGGTTACCGCAACACGATGGTTGTGGCGCGGGTCGGCCAACAGATCGAACACACTGCCGGCCGCCCCGGTTTTCGGATCGCTGGCGCCGTACACCACCCGCGCGATGCGCGCATGGATCATCGCCATCGCACACATCGCGCACGGCTCCAGGGTCACGTACAACGTACACCCGAGCAAGCGGTGATTGCCGAGGCGCATCCCCGCCTGCCGCATCGCCACGATCTCGGCGTGCGCGCTCGGGTCGTGATCGCCGATGTTGCGGTTCCAGCCTTCGGCCAGCAACTGGCCGTCGCCATCGACGATCAACGCGCCCACCGGCACTTCATCGTCCTCGCGCTCGGCACGCGTCGCCAACGCCAGCGCGTGGCGCATCCAGCGTTGATCGATGGCGTCCGCGGCGGGCGTGTCGTCGGTCACGGTCAGCGGACCAACTGCATGCCGCAGGCCTTGGCGGCGCCGCGATCGAAGGTCATGTAGGTATCCATGTCGATCATTTGGCCGACGCACCATGCCGCGCGATCACCGAGCTCATTCCCTCGATCGACACCGCCTTTCCTGGCTTGCCGAACATCCCCTTCAGTTCGCCGACCGAATGCGTTGCCGCGATCAGCTCATAGCGCCCCGGCACGACTTCCACGAACTCGAGCCGATCGTCCGCGTCCACACACAACGCCTCGCGCACGGCGGCAGGGATGGTGATCTGGCCTTTGCTGGTGAGGGTGGCGGTGGTCATCGCGGCATTTACGCTCGAGAATACGCACTTTAAAGTAAGGTAACGTGGCTCACACGCGCGAGCACGGATAGGCAGGCTTGATATAGGTATGCACCAGCAGGCGAGCGGTATCGAGATAGACCTGATTCACGGTTTGAGCACCAGCAGGCCACCGGCCGATTGCGAGACCCACGCTCGGCTGCTGCCCGTCGGCAGTGTGGCGGGATCAAGTTTGGCAAACCACGGCAGGGAAAGTTCGCGGCCAAGTTGGAGACACAGACGCACGGTCTTGACGCTGTTTCGGCAAGTTCGCGGGCCTCCTGCAATGTCTGGCGTACGCCGACCTCGCTCAGCAATTCCAACAATGCGCGCTCTGGCGCAGACACCTGCGGCGCTCCGCTGCGGTTCTCGAACGTTCCGACGTGGAGCAACGCGTCGGGCCGCTCATCGAACAGGCGTTTGCGATGGTAGTCGGCCGGGAAGCGCTCGGCGAACCAATCCGGCAAGCGCCCGGCTGACCAGCCGTACAGATTCAGCACCGGCCGTTGCGGCACGTATTGGCGCACGCCGTACCAGTCGAGCGCCGACTTGCCGCCGACGTGCAAACCGGCGAACTTGCGCTGCAACAGAACGAGACAAGGATGCAGGCCAAGGACATCGTTGGGTCGGCAATAGACACCGCGCGTCAGCCGCGTGAGCCAACCGGCTCGTACGTAATGAACCGCCAAATCCGCGGAGATGCCCAGCGCCGCCAGATCTTCCGACGCCAACGGTGTCCCCGATGCCAAATGGGCGTAGAGAGTTTTTAGTTTGCTTGCGCCAGTCGTAGCCATACTGCGATTGATAGCATTTTTTTCCGACCCTATCAAGTTTGAATTATATCGCCAAATCGTAGTTTAGCTACGAAAAAATGCATATATCAAAATTTTCGCTTTTTCCCCGCAAGCCCGATTTACTGGACGAAATCGGGGGTCGCTTCAACCAGACGCGCGCCTGGAGCCTGTTGGACTTGACCGATCGTAACGAGGGAGGGCTCACGAATTTCGGATCACGACTAGAATAGCCGCTCTTTCCGCGATCGATGAGCGCAATGGCACCCAAGGCCACCGTCTACAAGGTCGAGTTGCAGGTCAGCGACATGGACCGCAATTACTACGCCGAGCACAATCTCACCCTGGCCCAGCACCCGTCGGAAACCGCGCAGCGCCTGATGACGCGGCTGCTGGCGTTCGCCTGGTTTGCCAGCGAACGGCTGGAATTCGGCCGCGGCCTCAGCGATGAGAGCGAGCCGGACCTGTGGCTGCGCGATTACACCGGCGACATCGAGCACTGGATCGATCTGGGGCAGCCCGACGAATCGCGCATTCGCAAGGCCTGCGGCCGCGCCCGCCAGGTCGCGGTGGTGACTTACAGCGGCAACAGCGCGGATATCTGGTGGGGCAAGCAGGGCGGCGCGCTGGCGCGGCTGAAAAACCTCACCGTGCTCGATTTCGATGCCGCCACGATCGATGCGCTGACGGCGCAGCTGCAACGTGGCATGCGCTTCACCGCGATGATCCAGGATGGCGAGCTGCAACTGATGAGCGAGAGCAACACCGTCGCGATCACGCCACGCCTGCGCATGGCGCCGGCCTGACAGCGGCGCAGATCGGCATGGAGCACGTTGATGTCGCGATTGTCGGCGGCGGCGCCGCCGGCCTGATGTGCGCGATCCGCGCCGGCCAGCGCGGCAAGCGGGTGCGTGTGATCGAGCACGCCAATCGCGTCGGCAAGAAGATCCTGATGTCGGGCGGCGGCCGCTGCAATTTCACCAACACCGGCACCACGCCGGCCAATTTCCTCTCGGCCAATCCGCATTTTTGCAAGTCGGCGCTGGCGCGCTACACGCCGTCGCATTTCATCGAACTGGTGGACCGGCATCGCATTGCCTGGCACGAGAAAGAACTGGGTCAGTTGTTTTGCGACGACTCCTCGAAACAGATCGTGGCGATGCTGCTCGATGAATGTGCGACCGCTGGCGTGCAAGTACAAACCGATTGCCATATCGAGCGGGTGCAATGCGACGACAGCGGTGCGTTTCGCCTGAATACCAGTGCCGGTTCGATCACGGCGCTGGCGCTGGTGGTCGCAACCGGCGGGCTGTCGATTCCGAGCATGGGTGCCAGCGGCTTTGGTTACGATCTGGCGCGGCAGTTCGGCCACAGCGTGTTGCCGACGCGTGCCGGTCTGGTGCCGCTGACGCTCAGCGGCACGCACAAGGAACGCTTCGCGGAACTGAGCGGCGTGGCGCTGCCGGTGACCGCGACCTGCAATGGCCAGAGCTTCAGCAACTTCATGCTGATTACCCACCGCGGTATCAGTGGCCCGGCGATCTTGCAGATTTCATCGTACTGGCAACCCGGCGATGAACTGCGGCTCGACCTGTTGCCGGGCCACGACGCGATGCAGACCTTGCAGGCCCTGCAAGCCGAGCGCCCCGCCGCGGAGCTGAAAACCCTGCTTGCCGAGTTGCTGCCCAAACGCTTTGCGCAGCGGCTGTGCGAGCACTGGCTGCACAACAAGCCGATCCGGCAGTTCAACCTGCCCGAACTCAGGCAGGTGGCGGAGCGATTGCAGCGCTTCGCGCTGATCGCCAGCGGTACGGAAGGTTATCGCACCGCCGAGGTGACGCTGGGCGGGGTCGATAGCAACGAAATTTCATCGAGCACCATGCAATCGCGGAAAGTGCCCGGCCTGTATTTCATCGGCGAGGTGCTCGATGTCACCGGCTGGCTCGGCGGCTACAACTTTCAGTGGGCGTGGGCATCGGGGCATGCGGCTGGCGAGGCGGTGTAATGATGCGCCAGACGGTCGAACGGCGTTTGTAATCCCGCGTCACGACGTAACGCAGCGTCGTAATGATTGGCGCAACGATGCGGATTTACCGCGGCCCCGGGTTTCGGCCCGGTGGGCCTCATCCCGGGCTACACCGCCACGTACGCCTGCAACAACGCGCCAGCGCCCTGCGCAAACAACGCGGCGGCAACCCGCTGGCCCAGGGCATCGGCCTGATCGGCGGCGGCATCGGCCTCGGCGCGAATCACCGCGCCGCTGGCGACATCGCCGACCAGCCCGACCAGATGCAGGCCGGCACCGGTCAGCGTGGCATGCGCCGCGACCGGCACATGGCAACTGCCATGCAGGGCGCGGTTCATGGCGCGCTCGGCTTCGACGCAGCGGCGGGTATCGCGGTGATCCAGGCTCGCCAGCAACGCGATCGCATCGTGGGCATCGTCGCGGCATTCGATCGCGATCGCGCCCTGCGCCACCGCCGGCAACCACTGCGGCGCGCTGAGCCGGCTGCGAATGCGCGCGGAAAACCCGAGACGATCCAGCCCGGCGCAAGCCAGGATGATGGCATCGAAACTTCCGTCATCGAGCCGCGCCAGCCGGGTGTTGACGTTGCCGCGCAGGTCGAGCAATTGCAGGTCGGGGCGGAAGGCGCGCAACTGTGCCTGTCGGCGCAATGCCGAGGTGCCGACCCGCGCACCCGCCGGTAACGCGGCCAGCGAGTCGTAGTGATTGGACACCAGGGCATCGAACGGATCGGCGCGCTCCAGAATGGCTGCCAGCGTGAACGGCCCGTCGAGCTGCATCGGCACGTCCTTGAGCGAGTGCACGGCGGCATCGGCCTCACCGGCCAGCATCGCCACTTCAAGCTCCTTCAGGAACAGCCCTTTGCCGCCGATCGCCGCCAGCGAGCGATCCAGCACCTGATCGCCACGCGTGCTCATCGGCACCAGTTGCACCTCAAGGCCGGGGTGAGCGGCGCGCAGGCGGGCGGCCACATGTTCGGTTTGCCACAGGGCAAGCGCGCTCTTGCGCGTTGCCAGACGCAGGGTTTTCAAGGTGAAATCCTCACAGATGTTTCAATCGTTCGCGCAAGCCGGGCAGACAGCGACGGCTGACTTCCAGCGGGCCAGCGCCGGAGCGCAAGCGGATGCTCGCATGGCCGTCGCCATCGCGATCCAGTTGCGCCACTTCATCGCACACCACCAGACAACTGCGGTGCACACGCACCAGGCGATCGGGGAATTCTTCCTCCAGCGCCTTGAGCGAATCCTCGATCAGATCTTCGCCGTGGGCATGATGGACCACGACATATTTTTCTTCGGCGACGAAATAATGTGCATCGACGAGCGGAATCAAACGCAGGCTACCGCCGAGCCGTGCCGAAAGATGGCTGCGCGCGCGCGTGGTGCCGCGCAGCGTGTCGGCATCGGCGGCTGAAAACCGTCGCGCTCGCGCCAGCGCCTGGCTCAACCGCTCGGCGCGGATCGGCTTGAGCAGGTAATCGAGGGCGCCGGCTTCGAATGCCGCCAGCGCATGGGCGTCGTAGGCGGTGCAGAACACCACGGCAGGCGGCTGATCCAGCCGCACCATGTGCCGGGCGGCTTCCAGGCCATCCATCACCGGCATGGCGATGTCCATCAACACCACGTCCACGGCCAGTTCCTGCATCCGAGCGATGGCTTCGCGGCCATCGGCCGCCTCGCCCACCACGTGCGCGCCGTCGATCTCTGCCAGCAGGTCGCGCAGACGCCGCCGTGCCGGTGCCTCGTCGTCGACAATCAACACCCGTAGCGCGGGCGGCTGGGGCAAGCTTTGGCTCATCCCTGAAACCGTTGATCAAGCCACTGCCGGATGTCGTCGATCTCATCGGGGCAAACGGCATGCGGCATCGGATAGGTCCGCCATTGCACCGGCACACCCATCGCAGTCAACGCATCGCGGCTGCGTTCGCCCAAATCCAGCGTCACCACAGGATCGACTTGCCCATGCGCCATGAACACCGGTGTGCCGCGCCCGGCCGCGGTCGCTTCGGCCGGTGTTTGCGCTGCCAGCGGCAGATAGGTGGACAGCGCCATCACCCCGGCGACCGCCTGCTGCCGGCGCAATGCCGCGGACAACACGATCGCACCGCCCTGCGAAAACCCGGCGAGAATGACGCGCGAGGCCGGGATGCCGCGTTCGCCCTCGCGTGCAATCAGCGCCTCCACCTGCGCAATCGACTCGCGCACACCCTGCTCGTCGGCACGCTGATCGATCGACATGCTGCGGATGTCGTACCAGGCGCGCATGCGCATACCGCCGTTGATCGTCACCTGCCGCAGCGGCGCATGCGGAAACACGAAACGCAATGCCGGCCAACCGGAGCGCAGCAATTGCGGCACGATCGGCGCGAAATCGTTGCCATCGGCGCCCAGGCCATGCAGCCACAGCACACACCATTGCGGCTCGGCGCCGGTTTGCTGCTCGACGGTTTCCAACATGCGCGACACTCCTGCGAATCGATCCGATGCTGACCATGCTGTGCCGTGTGGTTTCAACATCACGGCACGATGTGCAGCCATGATAGCGGTTCGCAGCGCCACGGTGGCGCCGAAGCGGATTCAAATCAGCCGGATTGCCGGCAGCAATCCGCGCGCATCCCTACGGGTGCGCACAGTTGACAAGGTTGGAAGCGGGCACGAAGATCGGCGACCCGAGGATACCGCTCGACACCTGCTGCGCGACGCGGACCAGGGATGCTCTGAACAAGCTGTCATTGCGAGGAGCGAAGCGACGCGGCAATCCAGAAATGTTCGGAAAACCAAAGAACTGGATTGCTTCGCTACGCTCGCAATGACGGCGGGTGGCGGTTGTTCAGAGCTTCCCTGGACGCGCCGCTGTAGCTCGCGCGGCAACCGCAATTTGTCGACAGCCTTGTTTTTTGCCAACACAACCATCACTTATCGTGAGCCACCGTGTTTTGACGAAACCCGATTGAAGCAAGGTGCGGCGGATACGACAGACCGCGAGCCGCTGCACTCACCCTTATCCGGCTCATCGCAATCGAGACAACACGACGGTTGAACCCTTCGTTCAACACCGTGCTCAAAGCAGATGATTCACTTCCCTCTTTCCGGCGCACGCGATGATCGAGTTCGACAAAAACCATTGGGCGGTGATACTTGGCGGTTCCAGTGGCTTCGGCCTGGCCACGGCACAAAAGCTGGCCCGCCATGGCATGAACATCCTGGTCGTCCACCGCGACCGACGCGGCGCCATGGCGCGCATCGACGAAGGTTTCGCTGCAATCCGCGCCAGCGGCGTGCGCTTCGAGGCGCTCAATCTCGACGCCCTGTCCGGTGAGGGTCGTGCGCAGACGCTGGCACGTCTCGGCGAATTGATGGGCGAACACGGCAAGGTGCGTTTGCTGCTGCATTCGATCGCATTCGGCAATCTCAAACCGATCGCACCGAGCACGCCCGATACCCGTGGCGAACAAGCGGTAGCCAGACTGGCCGCAGCGCTGGGCGTTGACGCCGGCGCGGTGCAGTCCGCCGTCGATGATCTGCTCGAACAGGGCGTCGGCGCGCTGCACACCTTGCAGGCCGCGCACTACAGCGAGGCATTGATGGACGAGGAAGACATGGCACGCACCATCTACGCCATGGGCACCAGCCTGCTGTCGTGGGTGCAGGATCTGCACCGCCTCGGCCTGTTCGCCGGTGACGCGCGGGTGCTGGGCATGACCAGCGAGGGCAACACCACCGCGTGGAAAGGCTACGCCGCCGTCGCCGCCGCCAAGGTGGCGCTGGAATCGGTCTCGCGCGCGATCGCGGTCGAGTTCGCGCCGTTCGGTATCCGCTCCAACATCATCCAGGCCGGTGTTACCCCGACCCCGGCGTTGAAGCTGATCCCCGGCAGTGCCGGCATGCAGGCGGTCGCCGAGCGCCGCAATCCATTCCATCGCACCACCACACCCGCAGCGGTTGCCGATTTCATCGCCCTGATGTGCCTCGACGAAGCGGCGTGGGTGAATGGCGCGCTGATCCGCGTCGATGGCGGCGAACATATCGCGCCGCTGTAACGGCCGGGCATTGCAATGACTTATATCCACGGCCTCGGCCACTTCCACCCGGAAAAC
>PGZC01000046.1 GCA_002839995.1 Gammaproteobacteria bacterium HGW-Gammaproteobacteria-4
CACGCCAGAGACTGATTCATCGCCGCCCCGAAAACCGAGTCAGAGCGGCAGATTACCAAATCGGGATCAGCTGCCCAACCCTCACCGAATCATCCGCTCACTCACCAGCGAGGTCACCACACCGGGATCGGCCAGGGTGGAGGTGTCGCCGAGTTGATCGGGCGCATTCTCGGCGATCTTGCGCAGGATGCGGCGCATGATCTTGCCCGAACGGGTCTTGGGCAGACTGGGCGCCCATTGCAGATGATCGGGGGTGGCGATCGGGCCGATTTCCTTGCGCACCCAGGCCACCAGTTCCTTGCGCAATTCATCGCTCGGGGTCTCGCCGGCATTGAGCGTGACGTAGGCATAGATGCCCTGGCCCTTGATGTCGTGCGGGCAGCCGACCACGGCGGCTTCGGCCACTTTCGCATGCGACACCAATGCGCTCTCCACTTCGGCGGTGCCGATACGGTGGCCGGAGACGTTGATCACGTCATCGACGCGACCGGTGATCCAGTAATAACCGTCGGCATCGCGACGGCAACCATCGCCGGTGAAATACATGCCCGGATAGGTGCGGAAATAGGTATCGATGAAGCGTTGGTGATCGCCGTAGACGGTGCGCATCTGGCCCGGCCAGGAATCGAGCAGCACCAGATTGCCCTCGGCTTCGCCTTCAAGAATCACCCCGTTGGTATCCACCAGCGCCGGTTGCACGCCGAAAAACGGCAGTGTTGCCGAACCGGGCTTCTGCGGAATCGCCGCGGGCAGTGGCGAAATCAGAATGCCGCCGGTTTCGGTCTGCCACCAGGTATCGACAATCGGGCAGCGCGAATCGCCGACGACTTCGTGATACCAACGCCATGCCTCCGGATTGATCGGCTCGCCGACGGTGCCAAGCAGGCGAATGGATTTTCGCGAGGTGCGTTTCACCGGCGCGTCGCCCTCGCGCATCAGCGCGCGGATGGCGGTGGGTGCAGTGTAGAAGATGGTGACCTGGTGCTTGTCCACCACCTGCCAGAAGCGCGAGAAGTCGGGGTAGTTCGGCACACCCTCGAACATCAGCGAGGTGGCACCGTTGGCCAGCGGGCCGTAGACGATGTAGCTGTGGCCGGTCACCCAGCCGACATCGGCCGAACACCAGAACACGTCGTCCTCCTTGAGGTCGAATACGCACGCGTGGGTGTAACTGGCATAGACCAGATAACCGCCGGTGGTGTGCAGCACGCCCTTGGGCTTGCCGGTGGAGCCGGAGGTGTAGAGGATGAACAGCGGGTCTTCCGCATTCATCCGCTCGGGGTCGCAGGCGATCGGTTGGCTGTCGACGACCGCGTCGTACCAGCGATCACGCGGCATCTGCATCGCCACCGCGCCACCGGTGTGGCGTACCACCAACACGGTTTCCACGCAGGTGGTGCCAGGGCGCTTGAGCGCCTCATCGACATTGGCCTTGAGCGGAATGCGCTTGCCGCCGCGCACGCCTTCGTCGGCGGTAATCACCAGCTTGGTTTCGCAGTCGGCAATGCGACCGGCCAGCGCGTCGGGCGAGAAGCCACCGAACACGACCGAATGCACCGCGCCGACGCGCGCGCACGCCAGCATCGCGATCGCGGATTCGGGAATCATCGGCAGATACAGGGTGACGCGATCACCCTTGCCGACACCGAGATTGCGCAGCGCGTTGGCCAGTTGACACACTTTCGCGTGCAACTCGCGATAGCTGATGCGCAGTGATTTGGCCGGGTCGTCGCTTTCCCAGATCAGCGCGGTCTTGTCGCCGCGGCTGGCGAGCTGGCGATCCAGACAGTTGACCGACACATTGAGCTCGCCGTCGGCAAACCAGCGGATGTGGAAATCATCGAGCTTGAAGGACACATCGCGAATGATGGTGGGTTTTCGCATCCAGTCCAGACGCTCCGCGACCTTGCCCCAAAACGCGTCGGGATCGCTCACCGACGCCGCGTAGTCGCGGCGGTATTCCTCGGCCTTGATTGCAGCCTGCGCGACGAAAGCGTCCGCAGCGGGGTAGATCGACTGGCTCATGATTTCTCCTCGGCGTAGTGGCGCGATATCCAGTGGTCATTGTTGCCGGATCGGCGGCGAACCGCATTAGACCATGGTCTATAAATACGCCGACTACGACCAAAGGTGAATAGCCCCACCTGCCGAGCATGCCCACACTCCACCCGAATCGTCGATCGCTTCGACGGTGGTTCTCTTGGGAGGGGAAGACAATGAACACACGCGCAACGAATCGATGGCCGCTTGGCGCCCTGGCGCTGGCGATCGCCATGGCCTTGCCGGGCACTGCATCGGCACAGACCGACAAGGAACGCGAACTGGAAGCACGGATCGCGCAACTGGAACACATGGTGCAGCAATTGTTGCAGAACCAGCAGGCGGGGCAGGCGGCGACCGAGCAGCAGATTTCGCAGCAGGTATCTGAGCAAGTCGCCGCCAAGGTGGCGGAAGTGGTCGCCAATCCGGATGCGATGCACGCCGGCCAGAATGCGATCCAGCGCAATCGAATCACCATGAAGGCCAATCCCAACACCGACTTCAGTTACGGCGGTTTCATCAAGTTCGACACCTTGCTGACCGATACCAGCGACGGTGCGATCGCGGAAAACTCGGCCGGGCGCCTGTTCTTCGTGCCCGGTACCATCCCCGTGGGTACCAGCGAGGTGAACACCAAACCCAGTCTGGACGTGCATTCGCAGTTCTCGCGCTTCTGGCTCGGCACGGACACCACGCTGGACAGCGGCGACAAGATTCGCAGCTACTTCGAAGCCGACCTGTTTGGTACCGCACTGGGCAACGAGAACAACACCAACACGTTTGGCCTCAGCGTTCGTCATGCCTATGTGGCGTGGAACAAGTGGCTGGCCGGCCAGACCTGGTCCAATTTCCAGGATACGGCGGCCCTGCCCGACACCGTCGACTTCCTTGGCGTTTCCGCCGGCACCGTATTCGTGCGCCAAAGCCAGTTGCGTTACACCAATGGCGCATTCTCCGTTTCACTGGAAAACCCACGGACGGTGGCCACGCCGTTCGGCACCGCCGGGCGGATCACATCCAACACCAGCCAACTGCCGGACATGACCGCGCGTTATGTGTACAAGGCGGACTGGGGCCACCTGTCGTTTGCCGGCTTGCTGCGGCAACTGGCGGTGGAAGAGCCGGCGGCCGGTCTGGATGACCGCACCTTCGGCGGCGGCGTCAGTTTTTCGGGCCGATACAACATCGGCGCCAACGACGACATTCGTTTCATGGCCAACTACGGCGAAGGCATCAGTCGTTATGTTGGTTTCTCGATCAACAGCGATGTCAATGTCGATGCCGGTGGCAAGCTCGACACGATCGGGATGTTCTCCGGATACGCCGCGTGGCACCACATGTTCAACAAGACCTTGCGCGGCAATCTCTACGGCGCCTATGCCCGCTTCGACAACGACACCTCGCTGTCCAGTGCCAGCGTCACCGAGAGCGTCAGCAGTGTGCATGCCAACCTGATCTGGACGGTATTGCCGATGCTCGATGTCGGCGCCGAGGCGATGTGGGCGACACGCGAAATCGAGACCGGAAACAACGGTGACCTGACCCGCTTGCAATTCCACGTCAAATACTCGTTCTGAGGAGAGACATCATGCCCAACATGCTCCCACGCGCGGCCGAATACTGGCGCGCCAACCTGAGGTTGATGGCGAGCCTGCTCGCGATCTGGTTCGTCGTTTCGTTCGGCGCCGGAATCCTGTTTGCCGACGCGCTGAACGCGATTCAATTCTTCGGCTTCAAGCTCGGGTTCTTCTTCGCCCAGCAGGGCTCCATCTACGTATTCGTCGCGCTGATTTTCTATTACGCGTGGCGGATGAATCGTCTCGAGCGCGAGCTCGACGTGCACGAGGACTGAATCATGTCTGTTCAAGCCTGGACTTACCTCATCGTTGGCCTGTCCTTTGCGCTCTACATCGGCATTGCGTTCTGGGCCAGGGTTTCCAGCACCAAGGAGTTCTACGTCGCCGGCGGCGGCGTGCATCCGATCGCCAACGGCATGGCAACTGCCGCCGACTGGATGAGCGCAGCGTCGTTCATCTCGATGGCCGGCCTGATCTCGTTCATGGGCTACGACGGCGCCGTGTACCTGATGGGCTGGACCGGCGGCTACGTGTTGCTGGCGCTGTTGCTGGCGCCTTACCTGCGCAAGTTCGGCAAGTTCACGGTGCCCGATTTCATCGGCGATCGTTATTATTCCGACACCGCGCGTCTGGTGGCGGTGGTATGCGCCATCTTCGTGTCGTTCACGTACGTGGCCGGGCAGATGCGCGGCGTCGGCATCGTGTTCAGCCGCTTCCTCGAAGTGGACATCACCACCGGCGTGATCATCGGCATGGCGTTGGTGTTTTTCTACGCGGTACTCGGCGGCATGAAGGGCATCACCTATACCCAGGTCGCGCAGTACTGCGTGTTGATCTTCGCCTACATGGTGCCGGCCATCTTCATCTCGATCATGTTGACCGGCCACGCGATTCCGCAGTTGGGTTTTGGTAGCGAGCTCAATGACGGCTCGGGCACTTACCTGCTCGACAAGCTCGATGGCCTGAACACCGCACTGGGGTTCGATGCCTACACCAGTGGCAGCAAGGCCACCATCGACGTATTCGCCATCACCCTGGCGCTGATGGTGGGTACTGCCGGATTGCCACACGTGATCGTGCGCTTTTTCACCGTGCCAAAGGTCCGCGATGCGCGCAAATCGGCGGGCTGGGCATTGCTGTTCATCGCGATTCTCTATACCACCGCACCGGCGGTGGCGAGCTTCGCCCGCGTCAACATGATCAATACCATCAACGGCGTCGAAGGCGAGGGCACACCGCGTGCCGAGGCGCCGGGCTGGATCAGCAACTGGGAAAAGACCGGTCTGATCAAGTGGGAAGACAAGAACGGCGACGGTCGCATGTTCTACGCCAAGGACGACCGCAATGAAATGACGATCGACCGCGACATCATGGTGCTGGCCAATCCGGAAATCGCCAACCTGCCGAACTGGGTGATCGCTCTGATTGCCGCTGGTGGCCTGGCTGCGGCGCTGAGTACCGCTGCCGGTCTGCTATTGGTGATCTCGTCGTCGATCTCGCACGATCTGTTGAAAAAGGTGGTGATGCCCAACATCACCGAACGACAGGAACTGCTTTACGCACGCCTTGCCGCGGGTGTCGCGGTCTGCGTTGCCGGCTTGCTCGGCATCTATCCGCCCGGCTTTGTCGCGCAGGTGGTGGCTTTTGCCTTCGGTCTCGCCGCCGCGTCGTTCTTCCCGGCCATCGTGCTCGGCATCTTCAACAAGCGCACCAACACGGCGGGCGCGATCGCCGGCATGGCGGCTGGCTTGGTGTTCACTGCCGGCTACATCATCTACTTCAAGTTCATGGCGCCGGAGCTGAATGTGTCGGCCAACTGGTTGTTCGGCATTTCGCCGGAGGGCATCGGCTCGGTCGGCATGCTGATCAACTTCGTGCTCACGTGGGGGGTGTCGCGGATCACCGCGCCACCGCCGGAGCACATCCAGCACCTCGTGGAAAACATCCGTGTGCCGCGCGGTGCCGGATCGGCCGTGCATATCGCGCAGCACTGATCAACCACGAAGGTTCACCAAGGCCAAAAGGATCTGGCCTTGGTGTCCACGTTCTCCCCCTTGGGGCGCCGCTATACCGGGCGCCTCTTTCTTTTCGGCGACGGGACTCGGGCGGCGGGACGACAAGTTTGCGACGCTCATGTAGGTCGGATCAAGCGCCGTAGGCGCGGATCCGACGAGTACTTGCGCGCGGTGCAAGCGTTCGGCGTTACCGCGCGGCTCCACCGCTGCGCGGCTTGAGCCGACCTACGACTCGGGAGACAAGCTTGCGAATTTCCGCTTTTGCTTCTGCGTTGTTGATCTGGCTTTTCCGGGTCCCGGCTTTTGCTGGGGCGACCTCACGCCCGCGCGGGTACCAGGGCGTAGCCTTTCAGGCGCTCAGCGAACTGCGCCAACGCATCGTTGCCGCTGGCTTCGGCCTCACGGCACCATTGCCGCAACGACTCCAGCATCGCATCGGAGCTTTGCCCACTGCGTTCGTACACCGCGCGAAGCCGCTGCCGGAATTCGTAGACCGTGACCAGATCGGGCCGCTGTGCAATGAATTCGCGCAAACGGGTGCTGGCGTCGTCGTCGAGCCAACGGCCACCGTTGATCAGCGCCTTGCGCATGCGGCGCGGCAATGCGCGCAGGGCGTCGCCCGCCTGCTGCGCCTCGGCGCGAAGGGTCGGCATGATCACGCCGCGGAAATAATCGCTCATCACCTGGAAACGGTGCACCAGGACCGCGCGCAGCGTGTCGGTATCGGGCAGCGCGATATTCGGGCGGATGTCGAGTTGCGGCGCCACCCGGCGCACCGTGGCAAGGCCAACGGCCTGCAAGCCGCGAATCGCTACCCAGCCGATGTCGAACTCGAACCGGCGCAGCGCGAACCGCGAAGAACTCGGGAACGCGTGATGGTTGTTGTGCAACTCCTCACCGCCGATGAAAAACGCCCACGGTGTGAGATTGGTCGAGGTGTCGTCGGTTTCGAAGTTGCGGTAGCCCCACCAGTGACCAAGGCCGTTGACCACGCCGGCCGCCCAGAACGGAATCCACAGCATATGCAGCGCCCACACGGCCACGCCGAGGACACCAAACAGGGCGGCATCGATCGCCAGCATGAGCACCGGGCCGAGGGTGGCGTACGGTGTGTACAGATGCCGCTCGATCCAGTCGTCCGGGCAGCCCTTGCCGTATTTCTCGATCGACGCGCGATCGGCGCGCGCCGCCCGGTACAGCTCGACCCCATTGCCCATGACGGTGCCCAACCCCAGCACCTGCGGGCTGTGCGGGTCTTCGGCGGTTTCGCACTTGGCGTGGTGCTTGCGATGAATGGCGGCCCACTCGCGGGTGATCATCGAGGTGGTCAGCCAGGTCCAGAACCGGAAAAAATGCGCCAGCACCGGATGAAAATCGACTCCGCGATGGGCCTGGCTGCGGTGCAGATACAGGGTCACCGCAAAGATGGTGAGCTGGGTAACGACCAGGAAATACAGGGCGATGGCGCCCAGCCCCCAATGGGTGAGGCCGGATACCAGCCAGGTGTAGAGGGTGTCAGACATGTCGGATCTCGAAGCGGAGGAGCGGCGAAGCGATAATGCCCGCTGCGGCGGACGGCGTCACCTGTCCACCCGATATGGAGGCGGCGCGCAGGCGATCAAGGTGGCAGGGTAATCGACGCTGAGCCGTCAAAACCTCGTGCAGCTCCCAAAAAGCGCGATCAGAAGCCGGGACCTCGGGATTCGGGAAAAGCAAATGGTCCGCAAAGGACGCAAAGTTCGCAAAGGGAAGCTCAGCGTGTAGTAGCGGCTCGGGTGAGCCACGACTCCTCTCATTCGTCATTCCAGCGAAAGCTGGAATCCAGAGCCTTTCGCTGTATGCCATCGGGTCGGACGCTAAAGTCGCTGGAATGACGGTGAGGGAATTGGCCCATCGCGCCGCGTGCTGGGGTTCGGTCGCTTCGCGACAGCGCTCGCTGCGCGAGCTAAGTCTTCGCTGCGCTCGGTCGCAGGCTCAGCAGCCTACGTGCCATGTGCTTTTATTTGCGTCATTCGCGTCATTTGCGGACATCCGCTCTTTTGCTCCAACTTTTCCGAGTCCCCAGTCCCCAGTCCCGGTTATGCTGACCGGAGAACGCGAGACCGGCCAATGCCCGAACTTCCCGAAGTCGAAACCACCCGCGCCGGGCTTGCTCCGCATCTGCTCGGGCGACGCATCACCGCGGTGACCCTGCGCCGACCCGATCTGCGTTGGCCGATCCCTGCCGGCTTGCCCGCCGCTTTGACCGGGCAGCGGATCGATGCGGTGCGGCGTCGTGCCAAATACCTGTTGCTCGATGTCGCGGAGGGAAGTGCGCTGTGGCACCTGGGCATGTCCGGTTCATTGCGCGTGCTTGCCGCCGACACGCCGCTGCGTGCGCACGATCATGTCGATATCGCGCTCGATTCGGGCCAGGTATTGCGCTTCAACGATCCGCGGCGATTCGGATGCCTGCTCTGGCAGGCCGCGGGCCAGGTGCATCCCCTGTTGCGCCGGCTCGGTCCCGAACCGCTGGAGGAAGCCTTCGATGGCGATTACCTGTGGCGGCGCAGCAGGGGGCGGCAAACGACCATAAAGACGTTTTTGATGGATCAGGCGGTTGTGGTCGGGGTTGGCAATATCTATGCGGCCGAAGCCCTGTTCCGGGCCGGAATCGACCCGCGCCGTGCGGCTGGACGCGTGTCGTTGGCGCGGTATTGCCGACTTGCGCAGGCGGTGCGCGAGATATTGAGCCATGCCATTCGTCGCGGCGGTACCACGCTGCGCGATTTCATCTCGCCCGATGGTGCGCCCGGTTACTTCGATCAGGAGTTGTTTGTCTATGGTCGTGCCGGGTTGCCGTGCCGGAACTGCGCCACGCATCTGCACGGTATGGTGATGGCGGCGCGGGCGACGGTGTGGTGCCCGCATTGCCAACGCTGAGCGCCATCGTGCCTGCTGCGATTTGCTGCGGAGTGGCCTATAGTCTGCGCTTCGACCTAGCAGGATCCGGGTAATGAACGATGCCGCCGACATCACCCTGTGGCTGGCCGCCGCACGTGATGGCGACACCGGCGCGCTGGACCGCGTGTTGTCGGTGCTCTACCGCGAACTGCGGCAGATGGCGCGCCGACAACTGGGCGCCAACCAGGGCGCCACGCTGAACGCCACGGCGTTGGTGCATGAAGCGTATTTGCGCATCAGTGGCCGAACCGAGGCCGAGTTCGAGGATCGGGCGCATTTTTTTGCGTACGCGGCGTCGGCGATGCGTAGCGTGGTGGTCGATCACGCGCGGCAGCGGCTGACGCAAAAGCGTGGCGGTGATTTGCAACGTGTCACCGACCTGCCGATCGATCTCGCCGGTACCGTTCCCCAGGATGGTGAACTGATTGCGCTCGACGAAGCGCTTACGCGGCTGAGTGGCGTTGATCCGCGACTTGCGCAGGTGGTGGAGCTGCGCTATTTCGCCGGCCTTTCCGAGGTCGAAGTCGCGGCTGTGCAGGAGCGCTCCGAGCGCAGCGTACGCCGCGATTGGCAGAAGGCGCGCATGTTTCTTCTGGCATCGCTCAAAAGCGACTGACGGCCGGCGAATGAACCGCCATGATCCGGCACGACTGGCCCCGCGTATCCGCCCTGCTCGACGAGCTTCTTGATCTCGACGACGAGGGCCGTCGGCGCCGGCTGGAGGCGCTCGATGGCAGCGATGAAGCACTTGCCAGGCATGTGCGCGAATTGCTGGACATGGAAGCGCAGCAACCTGAATTCCTCGCGGAGCCGGTGGTCGATCACTTGCTGGGCGGGCCGCAAATCGGCGATCACATCGGCACCTACATCCTGGAGCGCTGCCTGGGCGAAGGCGGGATGGGCCAGGTGTGGCTGGCGCGACGCAGCGATGGCCTGTTCGAACGCCGCCTCGCGCTCAAGCTGCTGCGCCCGGGGTTTGCCAGCAGCGCCCTGCAATCGCGCTTCGCGATGGAGCGGCGCATTCTGGCGCGCCTCGTGCATCCCAACATCGCGCGCCTGCTCGATGCCGGTGTTACGCCCGATGGCCGGCCGTTTCTGGTTCTGGAGTACATCAATGGCACGCCGATCAACATTTACGCCGACGAGCAGGCGTTGGATATCGATCAGCGGATCGCGCTCTTTCTGCAGGTCTGCGATGCGGTAAGCCACGCCCACAGCAATCTGATCGTGCACCGCGATCTGAAACCGAGCAACATCCTGGTCACGCCGGTCGGGCAGGTGCGGCTGCTTGATTTCGGCATCGCCAAGTTGCTCGATGCGCCGGGCGAGATCAGCCAGAGCCACACCCGAACCGGCATGCAGGCGTTCACCCTGCACTATGCGGCGCCAGAGCAGCTTCGCGGCGATTCGATCACCACCATGACCGATGTCTACGCGCTTGGCATGGTGTTGTACGAGTTGATGGTGGGCGGAAAACCGTACAGCCTAGACACCGGCAGCGACGTCCAGTGGCAGACCGCCATATTGCAACAAGAGCCGGTACGCCCCTCGCTGGCGGCAAAGGCCAGCGGCTCGCATGAGGTGCGCCAGCGGGGACGGGTGCTTGCCGGCGATCTTGAGCGGATCATTCTGAAAGCGCTGAACAAGGTGCCCGTCGATCGTTACGGATCGGCCGACGCATTGGCCGACGACTTGCGCAGCTATCTGGGCGGTTGGCCGGTCAGCGCGCGCGCGCCCAGTCTGGTCTACCGGACCAGCAAATACGTGCAGCGGCACATCACTGGAACCGCGGTTACCGCGCTGGTGTTGCTGTCGGTGGCGCTGGCCATCGGCGGGGTCGTCTGGCAATCGCGTGAAGCGGTGCATGAAGCCTCGCGCGGGCAGGTCGTCAAACAGTTCGTTGTCGCGCTGTTCGAGGGCGCGGGAGCCGATACCGAGGACATCCGTCGCCTGCTGGAATCCGGTGTGGCCCGCGCCGAGCGCTCGCTCAGCGACCAGCCCGAGGCGCGCGCCGATCTGCTGGGCATGGTGGCGCAACTCTACAATGGCCTGGGCGATTTCAACGCCGCACTGGCCGTGCTCGACCGGCAGCGCCGCGCGTTCGTCGAGATGGACGTCGTTCCGCCCTATCTCGACTGGCCCGCCACCATCGAGCGCGCCCGCGCGCTGCATGGTTTGGGCGATTACACCGCCTGCATCGGCCTGCTGGCGGGGAAAGCCGGTGTGGCGCGCACTCTGAGCCGCGATGAAGCCGGAACCGCATCGGCGCTGCTTACCGAGTTGGGCCATTGCCAGTTCGCCACATTTGCGTTCGACGAGGCCAAAGCGTCGTTCGAACAGGCGCGGGTGTTGCGCGAGCGCATGGGCGACGCGATCCCGGCGATCGCCAGTACCGTCGACATCGCGCAGGTGGCAATCGAGAACGAAACGCCCGATTCGGCGCTTGCGCTGATTCAGGGCGCGCTCGCCCAGTTGCGCCGCCACGGCGGTGAGCAGAGCGCGGTGGCGATCGAATTGTGGCAAAGCCTGGGCGCCGCGTATCAGGCCGCTGGCGATCTGACGCGCGCCGTGGCAAGCCTGCGCGAGGCACTGGGCGCGGCGTTGGTTCAATTGCCGCCGAGCCATCCACGTGCGTTGGCGGTGCAGCGCCAACTTGGAGAGCTATTGATCGATCGCGGAGATCTTCCCGGCGCGGCGAATGTATTGTCCATGCTCGATGCGCAAAGCAATGCACGCCTCGGCCACGAACAGTTGGATACCATCAGCAGCCATGTCGTTGTCGCACGTCTGGCGCTGGAGCAAGGCGACCCCGAGCAGGCGATCCGGCAACTGGTTGCCGCGCGCTCCAGCCGGGTCTCGGGTCGCTCGCCATTGACCATGTCCGAGGTGGACCTGTGGACGGCGCAGGCAGCGCAGGCGATGGGTGACCCGGCATTGGCGGACGAGCATCTCGATGCCGCCCTGCGCTGGCTGCACGACGTGCCCGGACGCAGCGCGCAGACGCTTCACGTGCGCGTCCTGCGGCAACGTGCGGCGCTGCGCCATGACGTGGGCGACGACAGCGAGGCATTGGACGTCCTGGCCACGGCGCAGGCGATTGCCGCACGATGGCTCGCGCCGGATCATCCGCTGGTATTGGCGCTGGCCCTGGACGCCTTGCGCATCCAGGTCGATGGGGGGGTCGCCGACCCGGGGTACGCCAAACTCAATGCGCTGCGTGATCGGATCGCGGCGCGTGGCGATGATGCGCAACTGCTGGCGTGGCAAGCCACCGCGTTGCAGGCCGAACTCAGCTGCCGCTCGGGCGATCTCGCCGCGGGTCGGGCCGAGCTCGATGCCTTGCGTTCGGCGCTGCACGCGGCTGCCGCGCCGGAACACATGCGCGCGATGCTGATCGCGCGCGGCGCGAGCTGTGCGTTTGCCGATGCGGGCAAAACCTGAATCGCCGACATAAAGCGGCGGTATGATCGGAGCCTGCCATTTCCAGGGAACGCCGCCATGCGTCATCTCGTAATTCTCGTCGCTTTGATTTCAGCACAGGCCATGGCCATGGATCGCATCACCGGACACAGCTTCGCCACCCGCTCGGAAGTGATCGCGCCGCATGCCATGGCGGCGACCTCGCAACCCCTGGCGACGCAGATTGCCCTGGACGTGCTCAAGCGCGGCGGCAGTGCGGTCGACGCCGCGATCGCCGCCAACGCTGCGCTGGGGTTGATGGAACCGACCGGCAACGGCGCAGGCGGCGACCTGTTTGCCATCGTCTGGGATCCGAAAACACAAAAACTTTACGGCTACAACGGCTCCGGCCGGTCGCCAAAGGCGCTGAACCGGCAATGGTTCGCGGCGCACGGCTACAGCGAGATTCCGCCGCACGGGCCGCTGCCGGTTACCGTGCCCGGCGCGGTGGATGGCTGGTTTGCGCTGCACGCGCGTTTCGGCAAGCTGCCAATCGAGGAAGATCTGGCGCCGGCCATCCGCTATGCCCGCGAGGGGCATCCGGTGGCCGAGCTGATCGCGTATTACTGGGGTCGTAGCGTGCCGGTGCTATCGAAGTGGCCCGGATTTTCCGAACAGTTCACCATCGATGGCCGCGCGCCGCGCAAGGGCGAGATCTGGAAGAATCCGAATCTTGCCAACACCCTGGAGAAAATCGCCAAGGGCGGCCGCGATGCGTTCTACAAGGGCGACATCGCGCGCACCATTGCCGACTACATGCAGGCCAATGGCGGCTTCCTGAGTTATGACGATCTGGCCAGCCACCACGGCGAATGGGTGCAGCCGGTCAGCACCACCTATCGCGGAGTCGAGCTGTGGGAGCTGCCGCCCAATGGCCAGGGCATCGCCGCGTTGCAGATCCTCAATATTCTGGAGGGCTACGATTTCTCGAAAATTCCATTCGACAGCGCCGAGCGGATTCACCTGTTCACCGAGGCCAAAAAGCTGGCGTTCGCCGATCGTGCCCGCTACTACGCCGATCCGGCGTTTCAAGCCACGCCCGTGGACTGGCTGATTTCCAGGGACTATGCCGCGCAGCGTCGCGAGCTTATCGATCCACAGCGCGCCGCGCGCGCCGTGGACGCCGGCAAACAGCTCAACCAAGGCGATACGATTTATCTCACCACCGCCGATGCCGACGGCATGATGGTGTCGCTGATCCAGTCCAACTATCGCGGCATGGGCAGCGGCATGGCCCCGACCGGGCTGGGCTTCATCCTGCAGGATCGCGGCCAGCAATTCGTGCTCAATGATTCCCATCCCAATCGTTTCGAGCCGGGCAAACGGCCGTTCCACACCATCATTCCGGCCTTTCTTACCCGCGATGGCAAGCCGTGGATCAGCTTCGGCGTGATGGGCGGCGCGATGCAGCCGCAGGGCCACGCCCAGATCGTGATGAATCTGGTCGATTACGGCATGAACCTGCAGGAAGCCGGCGATGCGCCGCGCTTGCAGCACGATGGATCGACCGAGCCCGACGGCCAGAACGTGGCGATGAGCGATGGCGGCGTGCTCAATCTGGAAACCGGGTTTTCCTACGAAACCATCCGCGCGTTGATGGCAATGGGGCATCGGATCGAATTTGCGATGGGGCCCTACGGCGGCTATCAGGCGATTGCCCGCGACCCCGATACCGGCGTGTATTACGGCGCTTCCGAAGGCCGCAAGGATGGCCAGGCGGCGGGCTACTGAACTATCGCCCACAGGGTGGGCTCCTACAAATAACCAGCTCTGCCACTGTAGGAGCGCACCCTGTGCGCGACCCAATGAACGCTGCGGACGTCACATCGATCACCCTCAGGGTCGGTCTCTGAGGAATGCAGCAACGCACCCCGTGTGACCGCTGGCCGTTTGGTTGACGGCGATCAAGACGCCGCGTGCCGGCAAAACCTACGATGGACGCTCCGCTTGCACGACGAGCGCAACCACAGACGGGAGCCGGCCATGCCCGAACCCATCATTGCCTGGCAGTGCATCGGCTGCGGCAAGCTCGATGCGCCACAGATCTGCATCGGCGTATGCGAGGACCGCAAGGTCGAGCTGCTTCCCGCGCGGCATTACAGCGATGCGATGTCCCAACTGAGCGATGCGCGGCAGGCGCTTGCACAATGGCATAATCTCGCGCATCGCTTGCTGCAAACCACACCGCACGATGACGCGTGGCAGAGCTCCTGGCGCGCGTTTCAGGCGCAGATGCGCGCGCTGCTCGTTCAGCAGGGCGAATCGCACTGAGTTGACGCCACGCTTTGCGCGTACCCGGCTGCGGGTTCCGCAGTTTCGAGAACTTTCGCAATGGCCTATGACGCATATGTGCTGATCCTGTTCATGCTCGCGCTGGGCATGCTGTTTCGACGGCTGGGCACGTTTGACGAGAATGCCGCCGAAGCGCTCAACGCGGTGGTGCTTTACGTCTGTCTGCCCGCCGCCGTGCTGCGCTACGCGCCGGCGCTGGAGCTCAAACCGGCGTTGCTCGCGATCATCGCCGTGCCGTGGCTGTTGCTGCTGGCAAGCATCGCGCTGGTGAGTTTGACCACGCGCTGGTTGCGTCTGACGCGCGAGCAGCACGCGGTGCTGTTGCTCACCGTGGTGTTGGGCAACACCTCGTTTCTGGGCTATCCGCTGGTGCGTGCCCTGCTCGGTGAGGCGGCCTTGCCGTACGCGGTGGTGTACGACCAGTTCGGCGCGTTCATGCTGCTGTCGACCTTCGGCTTGTATGTTCTTGCCCGCTACGGCGGCGAGCGCAAACCCACGGCGCGCGACATCGCGTTGCGGATGCTGCGCTTTCCGCCCTTTCTCGCGTTGTTGTTCGCGCTCACGCTGATGCCGGTCGATCCACCGGCTTTCATCGCCAGTGGCCTGGCGCGTCTGGCCGACGCGCTGCTGCCGTTGGTGATGCTCGCCATCGGCATCGCGATCCGGCTGCGCTTGCCTGTCGACATCCGCAAACCGCTGGCCGCCGGCCTGCTGCTCAAGCTGGTGGTGATGCCCGCGCTGGCGCTGGTGTTGATCCCGGCGCTCGGCCTGCATGGCCTGATGGCCAGCGCGACCTTGCTGGAAGCGGCGATGCCGCCGATGATTACCGCCGCGGCACTGGCGATCTCGCATCGTTTGGCGCCGGCACTTGCCGCCGCCATGGTCGCTTACGGTATCGTCTTGAGCCTGGTCAGCCTGCCGTTGTGGGCATGGTTGGCGCAAAATATTTACCGATGAATAGCCACATGAAGGGATACCGGAACATGTCATTGAATCGGGCATACACGTTTTTCCTGATCGCCGTCGGCGCGCTGCTGGCCCCATCGCCGGGGACCGCACAAACCACCGATGCGCAGTACACGCAGTTGCTGCAGGACGCCGCAACCAAAGCCGAAGATGGCCGCGAAGCGCTGGCCATGCTGACCGCGCTGCTTTCGCGCAGCGATGCCAGCGATACCGCCGTCGACGCGCTGCGCGAACTGGTACTGGCCGCAACCCCGGAGGATGCGGTATTGCTGCGTTATACGCTGAGTAACGACGGCGCCCTGGTGCGTGATACCGATCGCGCCGGCACGCTGCTTGCGGCGCTGAACGCGCAGGATCCGGGCAATGCCAACAACGATCTGGCCGCACTGGCGCTTACGCCGGCCGATGCCAGCGGAAGCGAGGTCGATGCACGGTTGCAAGCGATGGCCGCAGCCAGCCATTACGCCTCCGACTTTTCGGCCATCGTGCAAGCCGCGCAACGCGTTCTGTCGCGGGTGAGCTGGCCGGCGGATGTCACCGCACAGGCACAAAAGGAATCGGGCACCAGTGCGGCGATGGTGGTGGCGGTTTCCATTGCGGCCGCGATCGCGGCACCGGATTTTTCGCGTCTGGTCACCGCTTGCGACCACGAAAAATTCGCGTCGCGCGCGGATGCATGTCGCACCATCGCCCGGCGCATGCTCGGCGATGCCGGCCGAAGCGATCAAGGTGCAGCGGCAGGTGCAGTGGCAGAGCGAGCAAGCCAATCGCCTGATCGCAGCGCCGCCCGGTGCCAACGCCAGCCCGGCGCGGGTGCGCTATAGCCAGAGTGTGCTGGAGCGTGGAGAGCTCAGTGCAATCCAGGAGCTGTTCGCCGAAAACGAGGTGGCGTTGCAGCCACCCGGCGATTGGCAGCCGCCTGCCGCGCAGTGAAATGGATGTCGGCAACGGACTTGACACGTTGCAGCCGACTGGCAAGCGCGCAAATAACCGCTCAGGCGTCCAGATCGGGGATCAGCGAACTCTCCAGCCGCGAGACGGCGTCCTTGATCTGCAGCTTGCGCTTCTTCAGTCGCTTGATCGCCAGCTCGTCGGCGGTCGGATCGGCCACCAGCCGGGCAATGGCGGCATCCAGATCACGGTGTTCCTGGCGCAATTCGGCCAGTGCCCGCACCGTTTTTGCCGAGTCAGTCGGTTCCCTCATGCCGCCCTCCGCAGCCCGCCGCCGGGTTGCCGGTTATCAGCTTACACGCCCGCGACGATCGCCGTAACCGGTACAATCGCCGTACCCAGCCGCCCTGCAAGCGCGGCGCGTCGCCACGAATCGTTGCCCCACCGCCTATTTTGCGCGCGCCATGCGCCGCAGTCACCGGAGTCCGCATGTTTTTTCGCAACCTGACGTTTTTCCGCTTTCCTGCCACGGTGAACAAGGCGCTTGCCGCGCTCGACGTGCAGCTCGCCGAGTGCGCGCTGAAACCGGTCGGGCCGATGGAGTTGTCCACGCGCGGTTTTGTGTCGCCATTCGGCCGCGACGAGGGCGTGCTCTCGCATCGGGTGGGCGACTGCATCTGGATCTGCCTCGGTGGCGAGGAGAAAATCCTGCCCAGCGCGGTGGTCAACGAAGCGACCAGCAAGAAGGCTGCCGAAATGGAAGAACGCGAGGGCCGCAAGCTCGGTGGTCGCGCCCGGCAACGGCTCAAGGACGACGTATTGCAGGAGTTGCTGCCGCGCGCCTTCGTCAAGCCGGTGCGCGCGAACGCCTATCTCGATCTGGAGCATGGCTTCATCGCAGTCGATAGCTCCAGCCGCAAATCGGCGGAGAACCTGGTATCGGAACTGCGCCGGGCGCTGGGCAGTTTTCCGGCGCTGCCGCTCAATGCCGAAGTCAGCGCGCGGGTGGTGCTGACCGGCTGGATCGCCGGCGAAGCGCTGCCCGAGCGCGTGGAGCTGGGCGATGAGTGCGAACTCAAGGATCCGGCCGATCGTGGTGCGGTGGTCAAATGCCAGCGGCAGGAACTGGTCGGCGATGAAGTGGCCAAGCATCTGGAAGCCGGCAAGCAATGTACCCGGCTGGCGCTGACGTTCGAGGATCACCTGAGTTTCGTGCTCGGCGACGATCTGGTGGTGCGCAAGCTGAAGTTTCTCGATGGCGCCGTCGAATCGCTGGAAAGCACCGAACGCGACTCGTTGCAGGCCGAGCTCGATGCCCGTTTCGCATTGATGAGCGCCGAGCTCAAACGCCTGTTCGTGATGCTGGAGCGCGAGTTCAACCTCAGCCAGGCGGCGGCATGAAACCATGACCCAATGATTCACCGCTTTATTGTCATCCGGGTTACGCGCAAGCGCGCCATTGTGCGGTTGTCGCAACCGCGAGGATGGCGCCATGATCAGCGTCGAAAAAAGCTTCTACAGCAAGTTTCCCGCACTCGCCGATGGCCGGCGCCGTACCCTCAGTCGGCCGGTGGTCGCTTTATTGCGGCGGGTGATCGGCGAGGAGCAGGTCAATCGAATCATTTGTCGGCTGCATGGTTACCAGGGATTTGATTTTGTCGAACGCGGCCTGCTTGAACTGGGCGCGCGTTATCGCGTCGAACCGACCGACATCGAGAATATCCCGGCAGAAGGGCGTGTGGTCATCGTTGCCAACCACCCACTGGGCGCAGTCGATGCATTGAGTCTGTTGCAGCTGGTCGGCAGGGTACGCCGCGATGTGCGCATCCTGGCCAACGATTACCTGTTGCAACTCGATGGTCTGGCGCCTTTGCTGGTGCCGTGCGATGTGTTTTCCGGCAAGGCGAATCTGCCGCTGCGCGAAGCGTACCGCTGCCTGCAACGCGAGCAGGCGGTCATCATCTTCCCGGCAGGCGAGGTGAGCCGCATCCATGCCAATGGCATCCGCGATCAACGCTGGTCGAAAGGTTTCCTGCGCATCGCGCGCAAGACCGGATCGCCAGTACTGCCGATCCACATTGGCGCGCGTAATTCACCAACCTTTTATGGTGTGTCGTTGCTCGCCAAACCGTTGGGTACGCTGTTGCTGGCGCGCGAGATGTTCGCGGTGGACAAACCACGCATGGATATCACCATCGGTGCGCCGATCCCGGCAAGTGCGCTGACTTCGGCGCGATGGAGTGACGCCGCACTGGCGCGCCGCATGCGTGCGCACGTCTACCATCTACCCCGGCGAAAACCACCGATGTTCGCCACCTCCAGCGCGGTGGCGCATCCCGAGTCTGCGATGGCGGTGCGTGACGAGTTGGCCCGTGCCCGTTGCCTTGGCCGTACCGCCGATGGCAAGCAGATAATGCTGCTGGAAAACGGCCGCGATGGTGCGGTGATGCGCGAAATCGGCCGCCTGCGTGAGCTGGCCTTTCGCAAGGTCGGCGAGGGCACCGGCCACAAGCGCGATCTGGATCGCTACGATGCCTGGTACCAGCACATCGTGCTGTGGGATGCATCCGCGATGGAAATCGTTGGCGCCTATCGCCTGGGTGTGTGCAAGACGATCATAAATCAGCGCGGCCTTGACGGCCTGTATTCCAACAGCCTGTTCGAGTACCGGACTCAGGCGCCGGCCATGCTTGAGCAGAGCGTGGAATTGGGGCGCAGCTTCGTGCATCCCCGGCATTGGGGTAGCCGCAGCCTCGACTACCTGTGGCAGGGCATTGGTGCCTACCTGCGGGTACATCCGCACATCCGTTACCTGATCGGGCCGGTCAGCCTGTCGGCCAGCCTGGGCGAATCGGCGCGTGGCTGGATCGTGCATTTCCACCAGCATTTCTATGGTGACGCGGGGCATACGGCCCGCGCCCGCAATCCGTATCGGGTACCGGCCGATGTCGCCGCCGAGGCCATTGCGGCATGGAGCGGCCAGGAGATCAAGCCAAGCTTGTTGCGGCTGCGCTCGGAACTGCTGGCCCGTGATGCGACATTACCGGTGCTGTACAAGCAGTATGTCGATTTATGCCCACCCGACGGGATTCGCTTTCTCGCTTTCGGTATCGACCCGGCGTTTGGCCATTGCGTTGACGGCCTGATTCGCATCGACCTCGACACACTCAAACCGGCCAAGCGCGCACGTTATCTGGGTGGGGGATATCGCGCGGCACCGCTGCGGATGCATTGAGGGGTGGCATGCAAAGCACGTATCCGGAATTGCATCGAGCCAGCTTTACGCGGCGACATGCAAGGCATTGCCATGAGCACAAAGCGAGCCCGGCCACTGCCGAACTCGCTTTGTCGGCAACTTCTACAGCCTAAAACCTGCCGGTCAAGGTAAACCCGTAAAAACGTGGCGAGCCGAGGATGAAAGTCGGTGTGCCGAACAGCTCACCGGTGTTGCCGGCATCAATCAGGTAGCGCTTGTTGCCGAGATTGGATACGTTGCCGCGCAAGTCCCAGCGGCCATCGTCGAAGCGGATGCCGGCACTCAGGTTGTACAGCGCGTAACCGCCCTGCTCGATGTCGGCAAAGTTGGGGTCCTCGAAGAACACATGCGAGCGCACGTTCCAGCTTGGCCGCAGGTACAGTTGCACGCCGTTGCCGAGGTCGGCCGACACGTCGATGCCGGCCGATGCGCTGTGCCGTGCGGTCAGGCGGAAACGATTGCCGGCCAGTTCCTGCACATTGCCATCGTCGTCGCGTTGGTTGAACTGGGCATCGACATAACCGTAATTGAAGAACGCTTGCGCGTTGTCGTTGGCCTGCCACAGCAACGAGGCCTCGGCGCCCTTGGCGTTGGAATTGCCGCCGTTGGCGGGAACGAAACGCTGGGTATCGTCATCGCGGATCGAAGTCTGGAAGTTGCTGTAATCGTAGTAATACGCGGCAACGTCATAGACCAGGCGACCATCGGCCAATGCACCCTTGAAGCCGCCTTCGTAACTCCAGACGATTTCGGCAGCGATGACCTCGCTGCTGAAGGCATTGATGTTGACCACGTTCGGGCGCCGCCCGCGCGACACGCTCAGATAGCCGCTGGCATCATTGGTAAAACGATAGGATGCCACCGCACGCCCGACCACCGATTCGAAGTTTTCGCTGCGGCTGAGCACACCATCGGTGGGCGCAAACAGGATGTTCTGCGGATTGGCCGGGTTGGGCGAACCGCCAAGACCGAACAAGCCTAGGAAGCTCGGCACCCCGAAAAACTGGCCGTTGTAACCGGCGCGTACATCCTCAAAGCTGGCGCGAGCACCCACCGTGATGTCGAAGCGATCCGTCACCGACCAGATACCACCGCTTTCGCCCCATTGCGCGCGCCGTTGCAAGCAGCACTGGAGCAAGCCTACCGCGCTGCCGGGCAATCGCGCGAAGAAGCGACACAGCGTGCTGCTGACGCCGCCAAAGGCCGGATTGCATTGCCTGTGCTCAGCTCTTTTCTTGCTGCGTACAACGCACAGGCACCGGCAGCGCAACAGGTGGACTTGCCGCCCCAAGACGCCGACTACGAGCGCGGACTGCCCTGGCTTGCGCTCGGCAAGACGCGCTTGTTCGACGCTATCGGCTCGCGCTATTTCGTGGTCAAGGACAGCTTCGATCTGTTTGCCGCCCTGCGCGGGCTTGATGGCATTGGCAGCGCCTACGGCAGCGAGCAGGCCGCTTGGCTCAGTAAAACGCTGAGCGCCAGCGATGCCAACTGGAAGGTGATTGCCAGCTCGGTGTCGTTCACCTCACTGGTGCTCGATCTGGCACGACCCGAGCTGGAAGCGCCGGCCGCAATGCGCCGGCAGTTCTATCTCAATGTCGATCAGTGGGATGGTTTCCCGCAAGAGCGCAAGCAACTGCTGGATAACGTATTCGACCGGGCCGGCGGGGTGATTGTGTTGTCCGGCGATATCCATGCCGGCTTCGCCACCCAACACAGCGCGCACACGGTGGAGTTCACCACGCCTGCGGTGTCCTCGGAAACCTTGAAGAGAATCCTTGCGCGCAGTGTGGGCGGCAATCCGGATGCGCCGTCGCGCCGCACCGGCGAACACATGGTGGCGCAACTGGATGAATTGCTCCTGCACGGCTTTGACGCGCTTCGCTACGCCAACACCGACCATCATGGCGTTGGCGTGCTGGCGCTCGATGGTGCGCACGTTGATGTGCGCTTTCTGGAGCTGCCGGGCGAAGCCTGCCAGCAGCGGCTTTATGACGACCCGCGCCGATTGAGGGCATTGAGCCAGGAGCGTCGATTCGCTGTTGCGCGCGCCAGCATGCAGATCAAACGCGTGCGTTGAGCGGAAGCCCTGATGGACTGTCATCACGGGCGCACACCACCAAGGCCGCTCTGAGCAAGCCGTCAGCGCAGCGAAAGCAGCTGCCCCTGTTGCAGTTTGCAATGGCTTCCAGCGTTCGCTGCATGCAATGACGTGAGTGGTGGGTCGATTTGCCGAGCGCGCCACCGGCATGCCGCAGTACACCACCAGCACTTCGTCGCTGCCGGCGAACATCCGCACAGGGTGCGACAGGCCTTCGCGGGCTTCGAGGTTGGCCAGGGATTTCATGGCAAACCTCGGAGAGCGGAGCAAAGCGTGACACAATCATAGCCAATGTGACACATCCGCCGCCGCCGTTTTTACCATGTCCGATAGCCCGTTAAGCCTGCTCCGCCGCGTCTTCGGCTACCCCGCGTTTCGCGGCGATCAGGCGGCCATCGTCGATACCCTGGTGGCGGGCGGCGACGCGCTGGTGCTGATGCCCACCGGCGGCGGCAAGTCGCTGTGTTTCCAGATTCCGGCGCTGCTGCGCGAGGGTTGCGCGGTGGTCGTCTCGCCGCTGATCGCGCTGATGCAGGATCAGGTCGCGGCCTTGCAGGAACTGGGCATCGCCGCCGAGTTTTTGAACTCGAGTCTGGACGCGGCGACAGCCGCGCGGGTGGAGCACGATTTTGTCTCCGGCCAGTTGAAGCTGTTGTACGTCGCGCCGGAACGCCTGCTGACGCCGCGTTTTCAGGCCCAGCTCGAACAGGCGCAGATCGCGTTGTTCGCCATCGACGAAGCGCACTGCGTGTCGCAATGGGGGCACGACTTTCGCCCTGAGTATTTGGGCTTGTCCGCGTTGCACGAACATTTTCCGCACGTACCGCGCATCGCGCTCACCGCGACCGCCGACACGGCAACCCGCGCCGAA
>PGZC01000047.1:0-13758 GCA_002839995.1 Gammaproteobacteria bacterium HGW-Gammaproteobacteria-4
GCCGACATGGAGGCGTTCAAGACCCAATACGCCGACCCGCTGTTCCGCCTGCCGATGACCTTCGCGGAAATCTTCCCGGTCGGCGTGCTGGTGTCGCTGATCTCGGCGGGGCTGCTGCGAAACAGCGGGTTCCTGCCGGCGCGACGGGGTTGACGCGCCTTATGCTCCGCCTCGCCGTGCGGCCTCGATTGCAGCGATATCGATTTTTGTCATGGTCATCATGGCGTCGAACGCGCGCTTGGCCGCCTCTGGATCAGAATCTGCGATCGCGGCAGTCAGGGCGCGTGGTGTGATCTGCCAAGACAGCCCCCATCGGTCCTTGCACCAGCCGCAGGCGCTTTCCTGGCCGCCGTTTCCGACGATCGCGTTCCACAGGCGATCGGTTTCGGCCTGGTCATCGGTCGCGACCTGAAACGAGAACGCTTCGTTGTGCTGGAACGCGGGGCCGCCGTTCAAGCCCAGACACGGGATGCCCATCAGCGTGAACTCGACCGTCAGGACATCGCCCTGCTTGCCCGAGGGATAGTCGCCCGGTGCGCGCAGGACAGCGCACACCGCGCTGTCCGGAAACGTTTCGGAATAAAACGTCGCGGCGTCCAGAGCGGTGCCGTCGTACCAGAGACAAATCGTGTTCTTGCTGGGCATTGTCTTTCTCCTTGATCACGGTGGATTGCACGACAATCGATCCATTTTGTCCAGAAGCCGGTTGGCCATTCATTCGTAAGGATCGGTCACGTACGATGCACACAGCAGGGAAGCTCTGAACAACCGCCATCGGCCGTCATTGCGAGCGCTCAAGCCTTTAGCTGCGAGGCCGAAGGCCGTGGCGGAAAGCAATCCAGTTCTTTTTTTTCGAACACTCTGGATTTCCGCGTCGCTTCGCTCTTCGCAGTGACAGCTTGTTCAGCGCATCCCTAAACTGTGGACTGCACAAAATCGGGCAACGGTTGATATGGATCGCGGCTGGGAATTCTGGATCGACCGCGGTGGCACGTTCACCGACATCGTCGCGCGTGCGCCGGATGGTGCGCTGATCGTGCGCAAGTTGCTGTCGGAAGACCCCGGGCGCTACGCCGATGCGGCGGTGGCCGGCATTCGCGCGATATTGGGCGATGTCCTGGGCGACGCGCCGGCTGTGATCGACGCGGTGAAAATGGGCACCACGGTGGCGACCAACGCCTTGCTTGAACGGCGCGGCGAACCGGTGTTGCTGGCGATTACCCGCGGCTTTGGCGACGCGCTGCGGATCGGCAATCAGGCGCGGCCCAAACTATTTGCGCGCCGGATCGAATTGCCGGTGCCGCTGTATGCCGAAGCGATCGAGATCGACGAGCGGGTGACGGCGGAAGGTGAGGTGCTGCGCGCCATCGATGCGGCTGCCGTGCGGCGCGACTTCGTCGATGCTTATGATCGCGGCCTGCGCGCGATCGCGATCGTGTTGATCCACGCCGACCGGTTCCCGGCGCACGAAGCGCAACTCGCGCAGATTGCCCGCGAGGTCGGCTTCACCCAGATTTCGCTGAGCCATGCGATGGCGCGGCTGATCAAGCTGATCCCGCGCGGCGATACCGCGGTGGTCGATGCCTATCTGTCGCCGGTGCTGCGCCGCTATGTCGAACAGGTGGGCAGCCAGCTCGGGAAGACCCGGCTGCTGTTCATGCAGTCGAACGGTGGCCTGGTTGCCGCGTCGGCGTTTCACGGCAAGGACGCGGTGCTGTCCGGGCCGGCCGGCGGCATCGTTGGCATGGTGAAAACCGCCGAGGCCGCCGGCTACCGCCGTCTGGTCGGATTCGACATGGGCGGCACCTCGACCGATGTGTCCTGGTACGCGGGCAGCTACGAAAGATTGGACGAAACCGAGGTCGCGGGCGTTCGCCTGCGCACGCCGATGCTGGCGATTCATACCGTCGCCGCCGGTGGCGGTTCGATCTGCTCCTTCGATGGCGCGCGCTTGCGGGTCGGGCCGGAATCGGCGGGCGCGGTGCCGGGGCCGGCCTGCTATCGCCGCGGCGGGCCGCTGACGGTGACCGATTGCAATGTGCTGCTCGGCAAGTTGCGGCCGGAATTCTTTCCGAAACTGTTCGGGCCGGGCGGCGATCAGGCGATCTATGTCGAAGCCGTGCGCACGCGCTTTGCCGAACTCACGCGGGCCACCGGGCTGTCGGCCGAGGCGCTTGCCGAAGGGTTCGTGGCCATCGCGGTGGACGCCATGGCGCGTGCGATCAAACGGGTTTCGGTCGAGCGCGGCCATGACGTCGCCGACTGCACCCTGGTCTGCTTCGGTGGCGCTGCCGGCCAGCACGCCTGCCAGGTCGCCGATGCGCTGGAGATCGGGCGGGTGATGATCCACCCGCTGGCCGGTGTGCTCTCGGCCTATGGCATGGGCCTGGCTGAGCTGCGGGTCACGCGGCAGGACGGTGTCGGCAGCGATGTTGCGGCCGCTGGCTGGGCTGAACTCGCAGCGAGCGCAGCGCAGGCCGCGCGCGCCGAATTGTTGGCGCAGGAGGTGCCGCTCGCTGCGATCCGCGTCGAGCAACGGGCGCGGCTGAAATACGCCGGCACCGACGCGACGCTGGAACTGCCGCTGGCTGAGGATATGAGCGCCGCGTTTGATGCCCTGCATCGGCGCCGCTTCGGGTTCAGCGACCCGGAGCGGGCGGTGACCCTGGATGCGATCGTTACCGACGCGATCGGCCATTCGAGTTCCCTCACCGCTGGCGACGGCGCAGGGCAGGGCGATAACGACGAATGCGCGCGTGACCTAAACGATCAGCCCGTCGCGTCGCCACCACAGCAACAAGGCGAGGTGCCGGTATTCGCGCGATCCACACTGCCTGCGCTGGCCGCGCTCGCTGGCCCGGCAATCATCACTGACGCCACCGGCACCACCGTGATCGAGCCCGGCTGGAGCGCGCGCGTCGATGCGGCACGCAATCTCATCCTCGAACGCAGCACGCCGCTGGATCGCCGCACCGCCATCGGCACCGACGTCGATCCGGTGCGGCTGGAGCTGTTCGCCAACCGCTTCATGGGTATCGCCGAAGCCATGGGCGCCGCGCTGCAGGCTACCGCCTGGTCGGTCAACATCAAGGAGCGGCTGGATTTTTCCTGCGCCCTGTTCGACCGCGGCGGCGCGCTGATTGCCAATGCGCCGCACATGCCGGTGCATCTGGGCTCGATGGGCGACAGCGTGAAGGCGGTGATGGCGCGCGAACACTCGGCACGCGGCGTGCGTGACGGCGATGCCTACATGCTCAACGCGCCCTACAACGGAGGTACGCATTTGCCCGATGTCACCGTGATCGCGCCGGTGTTCGATGGCGCCGATCTGTTGTTCTGGGTCGCCGCACGCGGACACCAGGCCGACATCGGCGGCATCACGCCCGGCTCGATGCCGCCATCGAGCCAATCGATCGAGGAAGAAGGCGTGCTGATCGACGACGTGCTGCTGGTCGATGCCGGGCGTTTTCTTGAAACCGAGACGATCGCACTGCTGTGCTCGGGCCGCTGGCCGGCGCGCAGCCCGGCGCAGAACATCGCCGACCTGAAGGCGCAGGTGGCGGCCTGTGCGACCGGGGCGGCGGAGTTGCGGCGGCTGGTCGGCGAAGTGGGGCGTGCGGCGGTGACGGCCTACATGGGTCACGTGCAGGACAACGCCGCCGAAGCGGTGCGGCAAGCAATCGACCAGCTGGCCGACGGCGAATTCACCTACGAACTCGACAATGGCGCGGTGGTGAAGGTGCGGGTAACGGTGAATCGCGCCGCACGCACGGCCTGCGTCGATTTCAGCGGCACCAGCGCGCAGCAGGCGAACAATTTCAATGCGCCCTTGTCGGTGACCCGCGCGGCGACGCTGTATGTATTTCGCACGCTGGTCGATGATGATCTGCCGCTCAACGATGGCTGCATGCGGCCGATCGAACTGATCGTGCCCGACGGCTGCATGCTCAATCCGCGCTATCCGGCGGCGGTGGTGGCCGGCAACGTCGAAACCAGCCAGGCGATCTGCGACGCGCTGTACGGCGCCATCGGCGTGATGGCGGCGAGTGCGGGGACGATGAGCAATTTCACCTTCGGCAACGATGCCCGGCAATATTACGAGACCATCGCCGGCGGCTCCGGCGCCGGGCCGGACTTCGATGGCGTCGGGCCGGTGCAAACCCACATGACCAACAGTCGCCTGACCGATCCGGAGGTGCTGGAAACGCGTTTCCCGGTGTTGCTGGAGGAATTTTCGGTGCGCCGGGGATCGGGCGGCGCGGGCGCGCATCGCGGTGGCGACGGCGCGCTGCGACGGATCCGCTTCCGCGAAGCGATGGCGGCCGGCATATTGTCGAACCGGCGACGGGTACCACCGTTCGGCCTGGCCGGCGGTGGCCCCGGAATGGCCGGACGTAATGCGCTGGAGCGTAGCAGTGGCGAAGTCGAGGAGCTGGGGCCAACCGCCGAAGTTGACATGGCGGTCGGCGATATTTTCGTGATCGAGACGCCAGGTGGCGGGGGATATGGATCATGCTGACACTGCTCGGCGTCGGGGTCATCGTGCTGGGTTTCATGCTGCGGCTCAACGCGCTGCTGGTGGTTGCGGTGGCGGCCCTGGTGACCGGTCTTGCCGCGGGGCTGGAGCCGTTGGCGGTGATCGCGGCATTTGGCAAGGCGTTCAATGACGCACGCTATGTCAGTGCGATCTGGCTGGTGCTACCGGTAATCGGTTTGCTCGAACGCTGCGGATTGCAGGAGCGCGCCAAGCTGTTGATCGGCGGCATACGCGCCGCGACCGTCGGACGCCTGCTGCTGGCGTATTTCGTGATGCGCCAATTGACCGCTGCGGTCGGTTTGAACTCGGTCGGCGGCCAGGCGCAGACGGTGCGGCCGCTGATTGCGCCGATGGCGGAAGCTGCCGCCGAGCGCGAATGCAGTTTGACCGATGCCGAACGCGAGCAGGTGCGTGCGATGGCCGCCGCTACCGACAATGTCGCGTTGTTCTTTGGCGAGGACATCTTTCTGGCCGTCGCCTCGATCCTGCTGATCAAGGGATTCCTGGAAGCCAATGGCATCCGCGTCAGTCCGCTCGAACTCTCGTTGTGGGCGATCCCGACCGCGATCATCGCGCTGCTGGTGCACGGCACCCGCTTGCTGCGCTTCAAACCAGGAACGCGCAAGTGATCACGCTGGGGGCGGTGTATGTGCTCGCTGGGCTGATGTTTGCCGGTGTTGCCATTGCCTCGCTGCGCGATCGGGCCAACCCACGGCGCTGGACGACCGCGCTGTTCTGGGCCGGTCTGGCGCTGAGTTTTCTGGCCGGCGACCGCTTGGGCGATCTGGGCAATGGGCTGCTGGTGATCGTGCTGGTGGTCATCGCCGGCAGCGGCGGGCTGCGCGCGGGCAAGCCGGCCACCACCGCGGCAGAGGAACGCATGCAGCGTGCCGTGCGCCACGGCAATGCACTGTTTGTGCCGGCCCTGGTCATTCCCGCGGTGGCCCTGCTCGGCACCGTGCTGCTCAAGGGCAGCGGCTGGGTCGATCCGCAGCAGGTCACCCTGATTTCGCTCGGCCTTGGCGTCATCCTCGCATTGCTTGCCGCCGTGGTCTGGCTGCGCCCGCCGGTCGCGGCACCGGTACAGGAAACGCGCCGCCTGCTCGATTCGATTGGCTGGGTGGCGATCCTGCCGCAGATGCTGGCCGCACTGGGTGCGGTGTTCGCGCTCGCCGGCGTCGGCGAAGTGGTCGGCAAGCTGATCACCGATTATGTCCCGCTGACCACGCCGTTCGCCGCGGTCGCTGCCTATGCGCTCGGCATGGCGTTGTTCACCATGGTGATGGGCAACGCCTTTGCCGCCTTCCCGGTGATGACGGCGGCGATCGGGCTGCCGATCGTGGTGCAGCAGTTCGGCGGCCAGGTGACCGTGGTCGCCGCAATCGGCATGTTGTCCGGTTTCTGCGGCACCCTGCTGACCCCGATGGCCGCCAATTTCAACATCCTGCCGGTCGCGCTGCTGGAGCTGAAGGACCGCAACGCCGTGATCAAGGTGCAGGCGCCGACCGCCCTGATCATGCTGGCCGCGAACATCGTGCTGATGTATGCGCTGGCGTTTCGATGAGCCTGGCCGACGAGCGCTACGGAATCTCTTGCAAACGGGCCAACGCGATCGGCGCCAGTAACGACAACTTCGGGTCGCCGTCGCGCGTGCCGGTGTAGATCGCGCTCAGGAACGCGCGCACGTTGTGCCGTCGTGCCAGCCCCGCGCGACTTTGAAACGCGGCGTGCCAATCCGGCAACGGCGCCGGTGCCGCCACCGCCGCGAACCATGCGTGCCACTGTTCGGCGCTGCGGGTTTCTCGCAATGCGGCATACAACACCGGACGGGCCAACCGTTCGGGTTCGCCGAACACGTAAGAATGCGTGCCGGCGGGTGCGACTTGCTGCGCCACCGCCGCCAGGATGCGCTCGATCTGGCTGGCGTCGAGCGCCGGATTCAACACCAGTTGCAGCAGCAGATCGGAACCGTGGGCGACGCCGTGACGCCAACCCTCGCGGTCGTCGAAGCCGCGGTAGTCATCCACCGAAGTCAGATAGCGCGTGGCGGCGGTCACCACCTTCTCGCGCTGCGCCGCGTCGAGCCATGGCGAAGCCCGATCCGTGCGCGCTACCTCGCTCAACACCAGCGCTGCGAACGGCCGGCGAAATCCGGCTTCGTCGCCGGTCGTCGGTTCCAGCATCGGCAGCAGGCGCGCCAGCAGCGCAGTACGGGTCGCGGCAGTGAGGCGATCGGCGCGCAGCCACGTACTCAACGCCTCGAAGGCGATGCCATCGCGCAAATCCGGATCGGGCGCGCCGAGGCAATCGAGCAAGTCCACGGCAAGGGCGTTGCGCACGTCCGCATCGGGCAATGCAAATGCGTTTTCGCGCAGCGCGGCGAGGCGGTCACGGTCGTGGCCGCTTGGCGGGCATGCCGCATGCGCGCTGACGGCGCAGGCGGCTATCGTCAACAGCACCATCGGCAGGCGCATGATTCACTTCACCCCGTGCATCATCCGTCGCAGCAAGGGTGCGGCGATCAGTGCGGCGACACCGCAACCCAGGCCGATCCAGGTCATCAGCCAGAACAGATCGGCGTATTTGGCCGCGGCATCGACCAGATCGAGCGCTTCGCCATCGGGCACCTCGATCGATGCGATCTTGGCGAACTGATGCGCGAGGGTTTCCGAGAACGCGGTGGCGAGAAACCAGGTGCCCATCATTAGGCTGGTCACGCGCGCCACCGAGAGCTGCGTCACTGCCGACAGGCCGACCGGCGACAGGCACATTTCGCCGATTTCCAGAATGAAGTACGCCAGCACCAGCCACCACACCGACGCCATCACGCCGGTGGCGCCGACCCGTTCGGCGGCAAACGCCAGCGGCACGAACGCGAGACCGGCGAACAACAAGCCGAGGGCGCTCTTGGTCGGTTTGCTCGGGTTGGCGCCGAAGCGATCGAGCCAGCCCCACAGACCGGTGAATACCGGCGCCAACAACACGATGAACATGGCGCCGAGGAAGGTCAACGAACCTGCGGTCTGCGGCAGCACCAGCACGTCGCGGATCAGCAACGCCAGCACCAGTGCGGCGACGCTGGCGAACAGCGTGCGCGGCAAATGCGATTCGCGATGACGCTCGCCGAGGCGCGTGGCCAGATAGAACGCGCCCGGCGCCAGCAGCAGCGAAGCGATCGACCACGGCACCGGTGTGCCCTCGCGCGCCACGAACGACGGGAACAGTTCCTTGGTCATCAGGCGGTCGGTGAACGCCACCCACGAGCCGTAGGTCTGTTCGTACAGCGTGAAGAACACCAGCGCCAGAAAGATCAGCGCCATCAGCACGATCATGCGATCGCGCTCGACCCGGTCGCACTGTTTGAGGATGAACCACAGGAACCACATCATCACTGCCGCGAACACCAGCAGCATCAGCGCCAGCGCCAGCGAGATGTCGCCGGGCAGCGCGAAGCGGCCATTGGCCACGGCCCACATCAGCCAGGCCACCGCCGGGATGCCCAGTAATGCACCGAGGTAGATGCCGTGTTCGCGCTTCAGGCCGATGCGCGTGCGCTGGCGCAGCAACGCCGGGTCGCGCGGTTCGGCGTGGCCGTGCAGATATTTCTGGCCCCACAGGAACATGCCGAGCCCGAGGATCATGCCGATACCGGCGGCGCCGAAGCCGTAGCGCCAGCCATAGGTTTCGCCGAGGTAGCCGCACACCAGCGAGGCGAACAATGCGCCGAGGTTGATGCCGGCGTAGAACAGGCTGAAACCGGAGTCGCGGCGCGGATCGTCCTGCGCGTACAGGCGGCCGACGATGGTGGAGATGTTGGGCTTGAGAAAACCAACGCCCATGATGATCAGTGCCAGCGAGGTGTAGAACACGGTGAGCGCGGCGCCATCGCGCACCACGACGCCGGCTTCGCTGGTCGCGGCATGGCCTTCCACCGCCATGCCCAGATGCCCGAGGCACAGCAGCACGCCACCGAATACCACCGCCTTGCGAAAACCCAGGTAGCGGTCGGCGAGCAGGCCGCCGATCACCGGGATGCAGTACACCAGTCCACCATAGGCGCCGATCACATCGTAGCTGGCGTCGTCGCCGAACAGGTGGTACTTGGTCAGATACAAAAACAGCAGCGCCTTCATGCCGTAGAACGAAAAGCGCTCCCACATTTCGGTGAAGAAGCAGATGTAGACGCCGATCGGATGACCGAGGAACTCGTCGGCGGATGCACCGGAACGGGGCAGGGCAGTTTGGGCTTGGGACACCGGGCACTCCTGATTCGCAGGCGAGACGCAGACGGCCTGCGAGTATAGCCGCCCCTGCGCATGCTGCGGTCAGGCGCACAGGTGGCAAGTCGCCCACAGGGTGGGCTCCTGCAAAAGCGCGATGACTCACCCTTGTAGGAGCCCACCCTGTGGGCGACCGATCGAGCGAAGCGGAAAGCCGCATTTGCGCAGTGGATCTGCGTCAAGTCCGGCAGGCCCTTACGTCAGCGCACCCTCCAGCCGCAGCAATGCTGCCTTGGTTTCGATGCCGCCGCCGAAGCCGGTAAGGCTGCCATCGGCGCCGATCACGCGGTGACACGGCAACACGATCGGCAGCGGATTGCGGCCATTCGCCGCGCCCACCGCACGCATCGCGTTGCCGTTGCCGCATGCCTGTGCCAGTTGCTTGTAGCTCCAGGTCTGGCCGAACTCAATCTCGGCCAGCGTCTGCCACACCCGCATCTGAAACGCCGTGCCGCGCGGATGCAACGGCAGCTCGAAATGCCGGCGCGCACCGGCGAAGTATTCGAGCAATTGCCGGCGGGCGTCATCGAGCACCGTGTTGCTGCCCGCGGTCCAGCCGGCACGAAACACCGGATGGCGATTGCAGGGAAACTCGATATGGCACAGCGCATCGTTTTCGGCGGCAATGGTCAGCGTGCCGACCGGGGTGTCGAACTGGTCGTAGATCATGATGTTCGCTCCTTCGCGAGTTCGCTGGACAAGTGCCACAAATGCAGCACCGCATAGGCGCGCCATGGTCGCCACGGTTGCGAGCGCGCCTCGCAGTCGCGCGTGCTGATGGCGGTGCCGTTGCCCAGCACCTGGCGCAGGATCAGATCGCCGGCCGGGAACGCGTCGGGATGGCCGAGCGCGCGCATCGCCACATAATGCGCCGTCCACGCGCCGATGCCGGGCAGCGCGCATAACCGCGCCACGAAGTCGTCGAGACGCTGGCCGGCCGAGAAATCCACGTCGCCATCGGCCACTGCGGCCGCCAGTGTGCGCAAGCTGGCAGCGCGCGCACGCGGCAGGCCGATGCTTTCCAGCGGCGCCTCGCGCAGTGCTTCGGGCGCGGGAAACAGGCGATCGAAGCCATCACCAGACGACGTGCATGGCGTACCGAACGCGCGCAGCAAACGCCCCGCCAGGGTGGTGGCACCAGCGACGCTGACCTGCTGGCCGAGAATCGCGCGCACCGCGATTTCGAAGCCATCCCAGCCGCCGGGCACGCGCAGGCCGGGACGCTGCGCGATGCCACGGGCGAGCAGCGGCTCGACGGCGAAGGCGCGATGTACCGGCGCCAGATCGGCATCGAGGTCGAACAGCCGGCGCACGCGGCGCACGATGCCGGGGATCGCGCGCGGGTCGGCGCCGTCGATGCGCAGATGCAGTTCGGGCTGCTGTGGATCCGCCGTCACCCGCAGCCGCAGCGGTGCATCGGCGGTGCCGGCGAGGCGCTGATAACTGTCGCCATCGACCCGCTCCAGCCCCGGCATGGCGCGCTTGGCGAGAAAGCCCAGCATCGCCGCGAAGTCGAACGGTGGGCGGTAGCACAGGCGCAGGGTCAGGCCATCGGCGGTCGCCTGAGATCGTGTGCGCCGGATTTGCGTCGGCGCCAATCCGCAGCCTTGCTGGAATGCGGCGTTGAAGCGACGCACGCTGCGAAAGCCCGACGCCAGGGCGATCTGCGTTGCCGGCAGATTCGTCTCGGTCAACAGTTGCTTCGCCAGCAGCAGGCGCCGTGTGGTGTGCAACGCCAGCGGCGCTACGCCCATGCGTTCGACGAACAGCCGGCGCAGTTGCCGCGCGCTCACACCCAGGCGCGCGGCCAGCACGTCCACCGAGCCGTCCTGCAGGGCACCGTCGGCGATCATCGCCAGCGCGCGGTCCAGCAGCGCCTCGCCGAGCCGGTGCGCCATCGCCCCCGGCGCCAGTTCCGGGCGGCAGCGCAGACACGGCCGAAAACCCGCCGCCGCCGCTGCCGCCGCGGTAGCGAAATAGCGGATGTTGCGGCGCTTCGGCGCCGGCGCCGGACACACCGGCCGGCAGTAGATCCCGGTGCTGGTGACCGCCGTGAAGAACAGCCCGTCGAAACGCGCATCGCGCGCCTCGCGGGCGCGATCGCAGATTTCCGATGCGGGCAGCGTGTTGCCATGATGATCAGCAACCGCGTCACTGCGCGATGCACGCGCTTGCTGTAGGAGCGCACCCTGTGCGCGACCGGAACCGTCCAGCCGGGGCGCGCGCCAGTCGCCCACAGGGTGGGCTCCTACATTGGTGGTCACCGCCCGCCGGGGCGCGCGCCGGTCGCCCACAGGGTGGGCTCCTACATCGGTGGTCACCGCCTTGATCGTCCTCATGCGCCCAGTGTGCCACCGCCCATTGCCGATGACTGGCCGTTTTCGGCCATCGATGTTTCCCGTTTCCTGCCAACCCGGCGGACACGCTCACTTATAATCGCGCCATCCTCCGGAGCACATCATGGCCCAGACTTCCCGCCGCGACCCATCCCGCCAGATCCGCGCCCCGCGCGGCACGGAGCTGAGCTGCAAGAACTGGTTGACCGAAGCTGCCTTCCGCATGATCCAGAACAACCTCGACCCGGAAGTGGCGGAGAATCCGGCCGAACTGGTGGTGTACGGCGGCATCGGCCGCGCCGCGCGCGACTGGGCGTGCTACGACGCGATCCTCGCCAGCCTGCGCGAACTCGACGACGACCAGACCCTGCTGGTGCAGTCGGGAAAGCCGGTCGGCGTGTTCCGCACCCACGCCGATGCGCCGCGCGTGTTGATCGCGAACTCCAATCTGGTGCCGCACTGGGCCACCTGGGAGCACTTCAACGAGCTCGATCGCAAGGGCCTGATGATGTACGGCCAGATGACGGCCGGCTCGTGGATCTACATCGGCTCGCAGGGCATCGTGCAGGGCACGTACGAAACGTTCGTGGAAATGGGTCGGCAGCACTACGGCGGCGATCTGCGCGGGCGTTGGATACTCACCGCCGGCCTGGGCGGCATGGGCGGCGCGCAGCCGCTCGCGGCCAGCCTCGCCGGCGCGTGCAGCCTCAACATCGAATGCCAGCAAAGCCGCATCGCCATGCGCCTGCGCACGCGCTACGTCGATGAACAGGCCAGCGATCTCGACGACGCGCTCGCGCGCATCGCCCGCTACACCGCGTCCGGCGAAGCGCGCTCGATCGCGCTACTGGGCAACGCCGCCGAAGTGCTGCCGGAACTGGTGCGGCGCGGCGTGCGTCCCGATGCGGTCACCGATCAAACCTCCGCGCACGATCCGGTGCACGGCTACCTGCCGATCGGCTGGAGCGTCGAACAATGGGTGGCCGCGCAGAACAGCGAACCCGAGCGCGTGCGCGATGTCGCCAAGCAATCGATGCGCGTACACGTCGAGGCCATGCTCGCATTCCAGACGATGGGCGTGCCGACGTTCGACTACGGCAACAACATCCGGCAGATGGCGTTCGATGTCGGCTGCAGGAACGCCTTCGACTTCCCCGGCTTCGTACCGGCCTACGTGCGGCCGTTGTTCTGTCGCGGCATCGGCCCGTTCCGCTGGGTCGCGCTGAGCGGTGATCCCGAGGACATCGCCAAGACCGACGCCAAGGTCAAGGAACTGATCCCCGACGATCCGCACCTGCACCGCTGGCTCGACATGGCCAGCCAGCGCATCGCGTTCCAGGGCCTGCCCGCGCGCATCTGCTGGGTCGGCCTCGGCGATCGCCATCGCCTCGGCCTCGCGTTCAACGAGATGGTGCGCAACGGCGAGTTGAAAGCACCGATCGTGATCGGCCGCGATCATCTCGATTCCGGCTCGGTCGCCAGCCCCAACCGCGAAACCGAAGCCATGCGCGACGGCTCCGATGCGGTCTCCGACTGGCCCCTGCTCAATGCGCTCTTGAATACCGCCAGCGGCGCCACCTGGGTCAGCCTGCACCACGGCGGCGGCGTCGGCATGGGCTACAGCCAGCATGCCGGCGTGGTGATCGTTTGCGACGGCAGCGCAGCCGCCGACGCCCGCCTCGCCCGCGTGCTGTGGAACGACCCCGGCACCGGCGTCATGCGCCACGCCGATGCCGGCTACGACATCGCCATCGACTGCGCGCGCGAGAAGGGCTTGCAGTTGCCGATGGGGTAACCCGCGCGGCAAGGCGTCGGTTGCTTGCGGTGCCCCACCAAACCGTCATTGCGAACGACGTGAAGCAATCCATGGGCCGAGCGCTGCATCGTCGCGACGTGGTCGGCATTCGCGAGGGCGCGGCGTGGATCGCCACGGGCCTGCGGCCCTCGCGATGACGGTGGGGATGGGCCTCGCGCAGACGGCGGGGAAGGGCTTTGGGATGAGGCTGCCGTCGTCATTGCGATGCCGATGGCCTACGTTTCCCCCGCCGTCATTGACGTCTCGCAAACGGAGGCAAACCGGAATGAAGCAGCCTTGCGTGTATATCCTCGCGAGCAAGCGCAACGGGACGCTTTACGTCGGTGTCACGTCAAACCTTGTCCAGCGCGTGTGGCAACACCAGCAAGGCGCAGTCGACGGGTTCAGCGTGAAATACGGTGTGAAGCGGCTGGTCTGGTACGAGCAGCATGAATCGATGGAAGCCGCGATACAACGCGAAAAGCAGATCAAGGCCGGAAGTCGTGCAAGGAAAATCGCGCTGATTGAGGCGCGCAACCCCCAGTGGCTCGATTTGTACGGTGAAATCGTCTGAGGTGTGACGTGGATCGCCACGGGCCTTGCGGCCCTCGCGATGACGATGGGGAGGGGCCTCGAGATGCTCTCCCAAGCCGTCATTGCGAACGACGTGAAGCAATCCATGAGCCGAGCGCTGCATCGTCGCGACGTGGCCGGTTTTCGCGAGGGCGCGGAGTGGATCGCCACGGGCCTGCGGCCCTCGCGATGACGGTGGGGAGGGGCCTCGCGATGCTCTCCCAAACCGTCATTGCG
>PGZC01000047.1:13772-33899 GCA_002839995.1 Gammaproteobacteria bacterium HGW-Gammaproteobacteria-4
CGCGAGGGCGCGGCATGGATCGCCACGGGCCTGCGGCCCTCGCGATGACGGTGGGGAGGGGCCTCGCGATGACGGCGTTGGGGGGGTACGCGATGCTCTTCCAAACCGTCATTGCGAACGACGTGAAGCAATGCATGGGCCGAGCGCTGCATCGTTGCGACGTGGTCGGTTTTCGCGAGGGCGCGGAGTGGATCGCCAAGGGCCTTGCGGCCCTCGTGATGACGGTGGGGATGGGCCTCGCGATGACGGCGTTGGGGGGGTACGCGATGCTCTCCCAAACCGTCATTGCGAACGACGTGAAGCAATCCATGGGCCGAGCGCTGCATCGTCGCGACGTGGTCGGCATTCGCGAGGGCGCGGCATGGATCGCCACGGGCCTGCGGCCCTCGCGATGACGGTGGGGAGGGCCCGCGCGATGACGGTGGGGAGGGGCCTCGCGATGACGTTTTGCCAGGGCTGCGCGAGGATGCCCCTGCCGTCATTGCGAACGACGTGAAGCAATCCATGAGCCGAGCGCTGCATGGTCGCGACGTGGTCGGCATTCGCGAGGGCGCGGCATGGATCGCCACGGGCCTGCGGCCCTCGCGATGACGGTGGGGAGGGGCCTCGCGATGACGGCGTTGGGGGGGTACGCGATGCTGCCACGGGCCTGCGGCCCTCGCGATGACGGTGGGGAGGGCCCTCGCGATTACGATGGGGAGGGGCTCGTTGAGTGAACCTTCTGGCCGCTGGCAAGTTGGTGACGTCGCGCGGTCAAGGTGCTGGCAGAAACTCGCGCACATCGAGCAAGCGCACGTCGTCGCGCTCGCGCAGGCGTTCGAGCAGCCAGTATTTGTGCGCGGCGCCAAAGGTGATCAGGATGCGCTGGCCGGGGTGGCGGCGGATGGCGGCGTCGATCAGGCGGTAATGCGCGACGTTGATATTGGTCCAGCCGCCGGGGCCGATCACGTCGTTGAGATAGGTGTCGTATGGCGTCAGGGTGGTTTTCGTGAGGCGATCATATTCGTCCGATTGGATCGTTCGCGGATCGTCGGAACCCAGCAGGTGGTTCGCGTCTTGTGCTTCGGCCGCGCGGGTCGCGGCCTGGTAGGCGGCGTTGCGCTCGGCAAACGCCGGGTCGTGTTCGAACACGTGGATGCGCGCTTCGCGCAGATCGCTCATTTCCTGCGTCCACGCCGCGCCCGGTTCCACCGTGAAGCCCAGGCGCACCTTCAGCGGCAGCAGCACGTCGGTGTATTCGGGAAAACGCAGCACGCGGCTGTCCTCGATCACGCCGCGCTCGGCGTAGTCGCGCCAGATGCGTTGCCAGCGATCGGGCGGGATTTCGGCGATCACCACGTCCGGGCGGTAGCGCGTGATGGTTTCGCGCACGGCGTGCAGACCCCATGCGGTGCTCTTGCGATGGCCGTCGTGAATCATGCCGAGCACGGCGACTTCGGTGATCGGTGTGCCCTCGGCGGCGGCATCGGCTACCGCCTCACGCCAGGCGCGCGGGATTGCGATGACATCGAGCGTGTGCGAACCCTCGCACGACACCCACAGGGTTTCGCCGGACGGATGCACCGCCATCACGATCGGAATCTCGCCGGTCGGGATGCGTGCGATCACGCGCCGCTCCGGCAGCGCGATTACCGATATGTCGTGGCTGGCGGTGTTGTTGACGAACGCGAGCCTGCCGTTCGGCGCGAGCACCACCGAGAACGGCGACTCGCCGATGCCGTCGGCCAGCGATCCCACCACGGTCTTCGAGGCGGTGTTGATGAAAGCGATGCGGTTCTCGCCGCGCACCGCGACCGCGTAGTCGCTATCGCCGGGCAGCACCGCACCGCCGCTGGGCTTGGCACCGACCGCGACGGTGGCGCGCACGGTGCCGTTCCACAGGTCGATCACGCTGACCGAGGCGTCGTCGTAATTGGGCACGAACGCGAGTCGTCCATCGGCCGTGGCTGCCGGAGGAAACGGCCGCGCGCCGGTGGTGAACGACGCGGTCGGGGCGAGGGTATCGCGTGCGAAACGCAGCAGCGTGTTGGTGCGCTCCACGGAAGCCAGCAGCGAGCCATCGGGCAACGGGCCGCTGAACAGGGACGTGCCGATTCCGGTGGGCAGCGTCGCCAATGGTTCGACCACACCCCAGTGCCGGCGTTCGATGGTTTCGCCGCCGAAGCGCGTCATCAGCAGATCGTCGCTGGCGAGCGCATGCACGCCCAGCGGTGCATCGGCAACCGCCATCGCGCCGGCCGGTGTCAGCGACGCCACCTCGACCCGCGCGATGCGGTCGTCGCCGGCGATGGCGACATAGGCCCAGCGCCCGTCCGGCGAAAACGCGATCTGGTGCGGGTTCTGGCCGAGCTTGAGCCGGCGGATCACCCGAAATCCGTTGCTGGCGCCGGGCTTGGCAGGTTCCGCGCGAATCTGCGCCGCCGCTGCGCGCAGGTTGTCGGCGAAGGTCGCCTCGTATTGCGGAAACTGGCGGAAGTCCCTGAACGCGTCGAACGCGGCCGGCAGGGTGTCGCCGATGGTGCGGCCTTGCGTCACGGCAGCGCCGGCACTGTCGTACACCGTGCGCACGTAATCGCGAAACCGCGCCAAACCTGCCTTGTCGCTGAGCTCGAAGTGGCCGGGGATGACGTGCCGGATCGGCAGCGTCAGCAGCCAGTCCAGATTGGCGAGCAGGCCGCTGACGCTGCCTTGCTTCATGTCCGGGCTGGAACCGTTGAGGAACAGATCGCCGGTGACCAGCACCCGCTCCGCTGGCGAGTACACCAGCAGATCGCCATCGGTATGCGCGCTGCCCGGCGCCCACACCTTCACTACGTGGCCGCCGAGGTCGAACGCGCGGCGCTCGTCGATCAAGGTATCGGGCAGCCGGATCGCGCAGCCGTTCAGGGCATCGCGCTCGGCGCCATCTCCGGCGCCCTGCGCCAGGCCGTGGCTGATCGCGGCGAGATTCTCCGCGAGCGCACGTCGGGTCGCCGGTGTCGCCGCGAGTGCGATGCCGGTGTCGGCAAGGCAGGCGATGCCCAGCGCATGGTCGGGATGCCAGTGGCTCAGCACCACCGTGCGGATTGGCCGATCGGTGATGGCGCGAGCGCCGTCGAGAAAACGCCGCGCGATCGCCGGTGTCAACCCCGGATCGACCACCAGCGCTTCCTTGCTGCCGATGAACAGCGCGCCGTTGGCCGAGCGTTCGTCCTGCGCCACGAATGCCCATACCCGATCACTGACGCGAGTGAATCCTTCCGGTGCCGGTTGCGTTGCATGCGCGGCGGTGGTCAACGAAGCCAGCACGCAGGCGAGCGATGCGAGCAACGCACAAAGATATCGATGCGGATTCATGGGTGATCGAGTCCTTGCGCGGGCAAGCGCGCGATTCGCGAATGCCGATGGTAACCCGCATTGCGCATACTTATCCGCGGCATTGTCCGCGGCGTTCGATCCGGGCACCGCGGCACAGCGCGGGTACCGCGTTTGCCGCCACCGACCAACTGTCGATTCCGTCACTCCCCGGCTGAAACGGCCATTGGCGACGACAACGGGTGGGCATAAGATGTTCCGCTCATCCCGCAGCCTTGGAGCACACGCATGATCGGTTACGTAACCCTCGGTACCAACGACCTGCCGCGCGCAGCGGCGTTTTACGATGCCCTGCTGGCGGAGCTGGGCGGCAAGCGGGTCATGGAGTTCGAGCGCGGCATCCTGTGGGGCACCAGCGCCAATGGTGCGAGCCTGGGCGTGCTCAAGCCCTTCGATGGCCAGGGCGCGGCGCCGGGTAATGGCCCAATGGTAGCGCTGGCCGCGGATAGTCGCGAAAAGGTCGATCAGGTGTATCGGCGTGCGCTGGCGCTGGGCGCTACCGATGAAGGCCCGGCCGGCCCGCGTGGCGACAGTTTCTACGCCGGATATTTCCGTGATCTGGACGGCAACAAGCTGGCCGTGTTCATCATGGGGTGAGCCAGGTTGCGCCGTTCCCTGTCGATGTCGAGGCGGGTCGGCGCTACGGGTGGTGCGCCTGTGGCCAGGACAATGTGTAGCCCGGGTTCGCGCGCAGCGCGCAACCCGGGGTTGCGTGTTGCCAACGCTACGCCGTCCCGGGTTTCGGCCTGCGGCCTCTACCCGGGCTACGAGGCGCTTTTCGGCGCATTTGGAACCGGAGCAGCACGCTGTGGTCGAATGGGCCTGGTTTGCAGACTTCATGCGACGCAGACGCCCTGTCGCGCATCATGGACATCGTCCCAAGCCGCGCCGTGCACACCGCGGCAACGACCCCCACGCATTGAAGAGAGCAAACGCCTGTGCCCACGCCCCTGAATCCTGCCGCGTCTGTGCGCATCGCGTTGCGTTTCCTGCTGGTTGCCGGCGTGCTTTCGCTCGCAGCGTGCGGGGGCGCCGGCGACGATGGCAAGGGCAAAGCCAATGCACCGGTGCAAATCATCAGCGTGCAATTGCAGCGCAAGCCGTGGCGCGATGGCATCGAGGCGCTGGGCACCGCGCGCGCCAACGAGTCGGTGGTGATCGCAGCCAAGGTCAATGAGGCAGTAAAGCGCGTCAACTTCGATAGCGGCGATTACGTCGAGGCCGGCGCGGTGCTGGTGGATCTGTCGGGCCGGGTGGAACTGGCCGAACTGGAAGAAGCGCGAGCGCAGTTTCGCGAGGCGCAGCAACAACTCGAGCGCAACCAGCAACTGGCGGCGCGGCAACTGATCCCGGCCAGTCAGCTCGACGCGCAGCGCGCGACCCGCGACGCGACGCGAGCGCGCATGGACGCGATCCGCGCGCGCCTCGCCGATCGCGTGATCACCGCGCCGTTCGATGGCGTGCTGGGTTTGCGTCAGGTCAGCCCGGGCACCTTGCTGCGCCCCGGCGACCCGATCGCCACGCTCGATGATGTCTCGCTGATCAAGCTCGATTTCACGGTGCCCGAATCCTATCTTGCTGTGCTCAAGCCAGGTTTGCAGGTGCAGGCGCGCAGCGCGGCCTGGCCGGACAGGGATTTTCTCGGTGTGGTACGCAGCGTCGATTCGCGGGTGGACCCGGTCACGCGCGCGGTTACCGTGCGCGCTGAAATCCCGAATATCGAACGCATGTTGCGCCCCGGCATGCTGATGACGGTGCTGGTGCAGCAGGAACCACGACAGGCGCTGGTGCTGCCCGAACTGGCGCTGATCCAGGTCGGCCGGCAGGCTTTCGTGTTCCGGGTGCGCGATGACGCCACCGTCGAGCAGGTGCCGGTCAGCGTGGGCGCGCGGCGTCGCGGCGATGTCGAAATCGTCGATGGCCTGGCCGTCGGCGATCGCGTGGTGGTCGAGGGCACTGTGAAGCTGCGTCCCGGCCTCAGTGTCGTCGAGCATGAACCCGCACCGGCACTGCCGGCCACGCCTGCTGTACTCGATAGCGCGGGGGATTGAGCCATGCACCTGTCCGACATCACCATCCGTCGCCCGGTACTGGCCACCGTGATGAGCTTGTTGCTGGTGGTGCTCGGCGCGCTGTCGTACACCAAGCTGGCGCTGCGCGAGTTGCCCGACATCGATCCGCCGGTGGTGTCGGTGGAAACCAATTACCCCGGCGCCTCGGCGGCGGTGGTGGAAACGCGCATCACCCAGATTCTGGAAGATGCGGTCAGCGGCATCGAAGGCGTGGACACCCTGCAATCGTCCAGCCGCAACGGCCACGCCGCAATCACCATCGAGTTCAAGCTCAGCCGCGACATCGAAAGCGCCGCCAACGACGTGCGCGATGCGATCAGTCGGGTTGTGGATCGCATGCCCGAAGAAGCCGATCCGCCCGAGGTCGCCAAGGTGTCGGCCGATGCCGACGTGATCCTGTGGTTGAACCTCAACTCGGATCGGCTTGATCCGCTGTCGCTGAACGATTACGCCGAGCGCTACATCGTCGATCGCCTGTCGGCGATCGAGGGCGTGGCGCGGGTGCGTATCGGCGGCGAGCAGCGCTACGCCATGCGCATCTGGCTGGATCGAAAAGCCCTGGCTGCGCGCGGGCTGACGGTCGCCGATATCGAGGCGGCGCTGCGCCGCGAGAATGTCGAGTTGCCGGCCGGGCGGCTGGAGTCGGCGACCCGCGATTTCACGCTGCGCATCGAGCGCGGCTACGCCAGCGCCGAGCAATTCCAGCGCATGGCCCTGGTCAAGGGCGCGGATGGCTATGTGGTGCGTCTGGGCGATGTCGCCAAGGTCGAAATCGACGCCGAAGACCGGCGCGCCTGGTATCGCGGCAACGGCGAGCCGCAGGTAGGCCTTGGCATCGTCAAGACGTCCACCGCCAACAGCCTGGAGGTGGCGCGCACCGTTGCCCGCGAAGCCGAAGGCATCGCACGCACGCTGCCCGACGGCATGCGGCTGGTGGTTGCCTACGATTCCACGGTTTTCATCGACGCTGCGGTCGAGCGCGTGTTTGCCACCTTGTTCGAAGCGGTGGCGCTGGTGTTGGTGGTGATCTGGTTGTTCCTTGGCAGCGCCCGCGCCGCGCTGATTCCGGCGGTGACGGTGCCGGTGTGCCTGATCGCATCGTTCATGGCCCTGTACGCCTTTGGCTTCTCGATCAATCTGCTCACGCTGCTGGCGTTGGTGCTGGCAATCGGGCTGGTGGTGGATGACGCCATCGTGGTGCTGGAAAACGTGCAGCGGCGCGTCGATCTGGGCGAGCCGCCGGAAGTGGCCGCCGAACGCGGCACGCGGCAGGTGGCGTTTGCGGTGATTGCGACGACCGCGGTATTGATCGCGGTGTTTTTGCCGGTCGCGTTCATGGAAGGCAACAACGGCCGCCTGTTCCGCGAGCTGGCGGTGGCGCTGGCCGGCGCGATCGCCATTTCCGCGTTCGTCGCCTTGAGCCTGACGCCGATGATGTGCGCGCGCCTGGTGCGACCGCACAGCAAGCAATCCGGAATGAATGCGGTGGTCGATCGCTGCCTGCGCGCGGTCGAGCACGGCTATCGCAGCAGCTTGCAGCGGCTGGTTGGCCGGCCGTGGCTGTTCGGCGCGGTGATGCTGCTCGCGGTGGCATTCAGCGGCCTGTTGTTCGTCAACGTGCCGCGCGAACTGGCGCCGCCGGAAGATCGCGGCGCGTTCTTCACCCTGATCCAGGGGCCGGAAGGTGCCGGGTTCGATTACACCGTGAGCCAGGTGCGCGCGATCGAGCAGCGTTTGCTCGCCCATGCCGGTGAAGACGGTCCGATCGACCGCGTGATCACCCGCGTGCCGGGCGGTTTTGGCTCCAGCGAAGAGATGCATACCGGGCAGGCCATCGTGCTGCTCAAGCCGTGGACGCAGCGCGACATTTCCACCGCCGAGCTGGCCGAGCAGGTGCGCACGGAACTGGCTGACATCCCCGGCGTGCGCGCCATGCCCACGGTGCGTTCCGGGCTGGTGCGCAGCGGTGGGCAGCCGTTCCAGGTGGTGCTGGGCGGGCCGGATTACGACGAACTGGCGCAATGGCGCGACCGGCTGTTGGCGCGGATGGACGAAAATCCGGGGTTGTTTGCTGCCGACTCCGATTACAAGGAAACCCGGCCGCAGTTGCGGGTCACCGTGGATCGCGAACGCGCGGCCGATGTCGGGGTGTCGGTTGCCGATATCGGCCGCACCCTGGAAACGATGATGGGCTCGCGCCAGGTCACCACCTTCGTCAGCGATGGCGAGGAATACGACGTGATCGCGCAGGCGCAGGAAGCCGATCGCGCCACGCCCTCGGATCTCAACAATCTCTACGTGCGCTCGCGCAGCGGCCAGTTGATTCCGCTCGCCAGTGTCGTGACGCTGTCGGAGCTGGCCGAACCGGGCACGCTCAATCGCTTCAATCGGCTGCGTGCGATCACCCTGTCGGCCGGTATCGCGCCCGGTTACACCCTCGGCGAGGCGCTGGACTGGGTACGCCAGGTGGCGCGCGAGGAACTGCCGCAAACCGCTTCGCTCGATTACAAGGGCGAATCGCGCGAATATCAGAAGGCCGGCAGCGCGGTGCTGTTTACCTTCGCGATGGCGCTGCTGGTGGTATATCTGGTGCTGGCGGCGCAGTTCGAGAGTTTCATCCATCCGCTGGTGATCATGCTCACGGTGCCGCTGGCGGTGCTGGGCGCGTTGCTCGGGCTGATGCTGACCGGATCCACGCTCAACCTGTTCAGCCAGATCGGCATCGTGATGCTGGTCGGCCTGGCTGCCAAGAACGGCATCCTGATCGTCGAGTTTGCCAACCAGCGCCGCGATGCCGGCCGCTCGGTGCTCGATGCGGTGCTGGAAGCCTCGCAGACCCGGCTGCGCCCGATCCTGATGACCTCGGTGGCAACCATCGTCGGCGCGGTGCCATTGCTGGTGGCCGGCGGCCCCGGTTCGGCCAGCCGCAGCGCGATCGGTGTGGTGGTGGTGTTCGGCGTAGCGCTGTCCACGGTATTGTCGCTGTACGTGGTGCCGGCGTTCTATGCCTTGCTGGCACCGTATACTCGCTCCCCCGAAGCACTGGCCCACCGCATCGACGAACTGACGACGCGAACCAAGGATGTCGATCACCATGCGCCCGCCTGATTCTGATCTGGGTCGTTCCAAATCGCGTCGCCCCGCGCGCGACACCGCCCGCCCGTCGCAAAACGCGCTGCCGGCTCCCGAGGTGCGAAACAGCGAGGATCGTTATTACGGCCTGAACGCGTGCCTTGCCGTGTTCGCGCAGCGGCCGCAGGAACTGCGCAAAGTGTGGCTGCTCGAGTCGCGCATTCCCGCACTCAAGCCGGTGCTGGCGTTCTGCGTCGCCAACAAGCTCGGCTATCGCGTGGTCGAAGACGAGGACCTGGCCCGGCTTACCGGCAGTCAGCATCATGAAGGCGTGTGCTTTGCGGTCAGCCAGCGGGCGCCGTTGAGTCTCGACGCGTGGCTGGCGCAGCAGCCGGCCAACGGCGCGCAACAGGCGCTGTGGCTCGATGGCGTGGCCAACCCGCACAATATCGGCGCGATCCTGCGCGCATCGGCGCAGTTTGGTGTCGCGGGCGCGCTGTTGTCCGGCGATGCCGGTCTGGCCGCGGGCGGCGCCGCGGCGCGGGTTGCCGAAGGCGGCGCCGAAGCGGTGCCACTGGTGCGTACCGGCGCCCGCGAGCAGGCCATGACCAAGCTCGGCGCGGCGGGATGGCAACCGGTGGTGTCGGTGGTGCGCGGCGGCAAGTCGTTGTTCGATACCGCGTTGCCGCGGCGCATGTTGCTGGTGATGGGTGCCGAGGACAGCGGCGTCGGCGCGCACTGGCTCACGCCAGCGGCGCTGCGCGTCAGCATCCCCGGCACCGGTCGCGTGGAAAGCCTCAATGTGGCCGCAGCGACGGCCGTGTTTCTGGCGCAGTGGTGGCAACAGCACCGTTGATGCGTGTCGATATCGATGCGTGTCGGCGCACGTTCATCGCGTGCGCGCTACCCTTCTCGTCCGGATGGCGCTTCATAGCGTCGTAGGTCGGCTCAAACGCCGGCCGCTCATGTGCATCCATGCACTCGCGGCACTTGCACATCCCTATGCGGCGCAGGCGTGGAGCCGACGGGCGTTGTCGGTTAACGTGTCGGCTCCAGCGCTACGCGCTTTGAGCCGACCTACGTGTCCTGAGTCAGTGCCATTCTTTTCAATCCTGCCCTGCGGAGTATTGCCGATGCGTGCCGTTGTGTTCGTGTTGTTTTGTTTCGTCGCGGTCAGCGGGTTTGCCGCATCGCCCACCTATCGTGTGGATTACCAGGTTGCGTTCGAGCCGGCGCAGCAGGCGGCGCGGGTCAGCATCACGCTGGCGCCGGGCAAGGCGCGGGTGAAATCGCTGCGCTTTCGCATGAGCGAAAAACGCTACAGCGCGATCGAAGGCGACGGCAGGATCGTGCGCGACGGCGACATGCTGACCTGGACGCCGCCGCGCGCCGGCGGCAGCCTGCATTATCGTTACGCCATCACGCATCGCCGCGGCAATGGCGGGTATGACGCGCGCATCACGCCGACCTTCGCCATCGTGCGCGGTGACGATCTGGTGCCGCCGGTGACGGTTCGTGCGACGCGCGGTGCGCGTTCCGAGGCGCGGTTGAGCGCCGTGTTGCCGCCCGGCTGGACCGGTTTTGAAACCCCATGGCATCCGTTGCCGGAGGGGCGGGTGTTTCGTGTCGATGACCCGTCGCGCAATTTCGATCGCCCCACTGGCTGGATCATGGCCGGCGAGCTGGGTGTGCGTCGCGACCTGATCGAGCTGGAAGCGGGTGCCTGCCTGGATTGCGGGCACCTGGATTGTGGCGCGGGCTGCTTCGCCATATCGGTAGCCGCGCCGAAGGGCGACGACGTGCGCCGCAACGATATCCTCGGCGTGATCCATGCCGCGGCACCAGCGATGTACGAAGCGTTTGGCGGTTTGCCGCACAAAGTGCTGATCGTCAGTGCCGGCGATCCGATGTGGCGCGGCGGCCTGTCCGGCCCGCGTTCGCTGTTCCTGCATTCGGATCGGCCGCTGATCAGCGAAAACGGCAGCAGCGCCCTGATCCACGAGATGGTGCACGTCGCCACGCGCCTGCGCGCGGTGTCGGGCGACGACTGGATCGTCGAGGGCATCGCCGAGTATTACTCGATGGTCTTGCTCAACCGCGCCGGCTTGCTGAGCGACGCGCGGCTGGCGCGCGGCATCGACTGGATGCGCAAGCACGGCAAGCGCGTCAAGCGGCTGCACACCGATCGCTCCAGCGGCCCGCGCACGGCGCGGGCGGTCGCGCTGTTTTCCGACCTCGATCGCGAACTGCGCGAGCGCAGCGACGGCAAACGCAGCCTGGACGATGTGGTGAAGGTATTGCGCAAACGGCGCGAAGTGTCGATCGTGGATTTGCGCGAGATCAGTGCCTCGCTGCTTGCCGGCTCGCCGGCAAAGACGCTCGATACCCCGCTGCTTGATTGATGGGTGCCAACCGCTGCGGCGCGGCGTTGCGGTAGTCTTGCACAAATACCTGGACGTGCAACCATGAGCAAACGCTCGCATTTGCATCCTTCCGACCTGCATGGTCTCGGCCGCTTGTCGATCGAGGCGGTTACCCAGGTGACGCGGCTGGTGGAATCGTTGCACCACACGATCACGCAGGCGCCAGTCCCGTTGGGCGCCGAGCGCACCGGCACCACCCGCGGCATTACCGGCTTGGTCTATCGCAGCATCCGCGGCGTGACCGCGCTGGTCGGTGGCACGCTGGACATGGCACTGGCGCGGCTGCAACCGCTGCTGGCTGGGCGCACACCGGCGCTTTCCTCGCCTGAGCGCGAGGCCGCACTGGCGGCACTCAACGGCGTGCTGGGCGATCACCTTGCCGCGACCGCAAACCCGTTGGCGATCCCGATGGGACTGCGCTGCGACGGCGTACCGCTGCAAGCCGGCACGGTGGCGGATGCGACCAGCAAAATCGCGGTGCTGGTGCATGGCTTGTGCATGAACGACCGGCAATGGGCGCGATCACGCAGCGCGTCGGATGCGCCATACGGGGCCGATGCCGCAGCGGCACTGGCGCGCGACCTGGGTTACCGCGTGCTGCATCTGCATTACAACAGCGGCCGCCATATCTCGCACAATGGCCGCGAGTTTGCCGATCTGCTGCAAGCATCGCTCGCGCAGTGGCCGCAGGTGGACGCGCTTCTGTTAATCGGCCACAGCATGGGCGGGCTGGTGTCGCGCAGTGCCTGTCATTACGCTGCGCTCGCCGGCCACGGCTGGCTGCCGAAATTGCGCGCAATGGTGTTCCTCGGTACCCCGCATCACGGTGCCGCACTCGAACGCGGCGGCAACGGGCTCGATCTGCTGCTCGGCGCCAGCCCCTATACCGCGCCGTTCGCGCGTTTGGGCAAGATCCGCAGCGCCGGCATCACCGATCTGCGCTACGGCACTGTGCGCGATGAAGACTGGTGCGGGCAGGATCGCTTCGCGCGCACGGGCGATCAGCGTCAGCCGCTGGCGCTGCCGGCACACGTGCAGTGCTATGCCATCGCCGCCAGCACCGGCAAACCGCCCGGCGCTCCCGGCGAGCGCGTGCCTGGCGATGGCCTGGTGTCGGTTGACAGCGCACTGGGCCGACACCCCGACCCACGCATGACGCTGGCGATTCCGGAAGACGGCCAATGGATCGGCTACGGCATCAATCACCTGCAACTGCTGCATCACCCGGCGGTGTATGCGCGGTTGCGGGAGTGGTTGGCGGCTTGAATGCAGGCCACCAACGCCGGGGCCTTCATTACTCCGCCGCGCTTTTGGGTTCGGCGGTCGCCAGCAGCTCCGGCACCGGCGCGTGGTGCCGCCCGGACAGCCACGGGTGCGCAAATACCGCGACCAGAATGATTGCCACGCCGACGTAAAACGCCGGCGCCAGCTCGCGTTGTTCGCCGAGCAACACCACCGCCAATGCGATCGCGTAAACCGGTTCCAGATTCACCGCCAACTGCGCGCTGTAGGCGCTCAGGTGGCGCAGCGCAACCAATGACAGCGCGAATGGCAGCAAGGTGCAGACCAGCGCCAGCACCAGCAACAGCAGCGCATCGTGGCCCGAGGGCAACGCGCTCATGCCGGCGCTGCCGAAAACGGGCATGAGCAGCGTCAGAAACACCGTGCCGGCGCCCAGCTCCAGGCAGGTCACGGTCAGCGGGTCGGCACGATCGACCAGGCGTTTGTTGAAGGCGCCGAACACCGCCACCAGCAATGCCGACAGCGTCCCGACGGCAATCCCTGCCAGCATGCCGCTGGGCACGCCACCCACTACCAGCCCGACGCCCGGCACCACGGCGGCCCCGAGCCACAGTTCGCGCGGCACAAAGGCGCGACCGGTGATGCGTGGCTCCAGCAGCGCCATGAACACCGGTGCCAGCGCAATGCAGCTTACCGCCACCGATGCGTTCGCCAGCTTGATCGCGCCGTAAAAGGTCAGCCAGTGTAGCGATACCAGTGCGCCGATACCGGCATACGCCAGCAACAGGCGCGGCGACAGCGCGCGCAGCCCGCGCCATACCCGCGGCACCAGCAGCAGCGCCAGCGTCACCAGGGCCATGCGCCACCACACCAGAGCCAGCGCCGGCAGGGTGATGAGCTTGCCGAGGATGGCGGTAAAGCCCCACAGCAGCACGCATAGATGGATTTGCCACAGGGCTTTGCGGGTGCTGGGCATGAGTGCGTCTCGTGGATGTTGGGTTTCTGTGAGAGATCACCCTGAGGGCGACCGATGTTGCGGCGCTGCATCACCTGTCGCGCACAGGGCGCGCTCCCACAAAGAGCGGTCGCATTCACCTGTAGGAGCCCACCCTGTGGGCGACCGAGCGAAGTGAAGGCATGGCACGCGCAGCTTGCACTGTCGCGCAGCGACTGAACAACCCCCGCGCAAGCTTCGCGCGCAGAGCCTGCCCCGGACTTGATCTGGGGGCGCGCTCCCACAAGCACCTTGAAGCATCCTTGCTGCCGATCAACGTGGCGTACCATGTCCGCCCGAATCATTCACCCGTTGGAGTCGCCAAAATGAGCCTTTCGATCCATGCCGCATCCGTTCCCGTGTTCCAGCAGATGCTGGGTAGCCTCAAGGACATCCTCGCCAAGGCCGAGGCCCATGCCAGCGCGAAGAAGATCGATCCGCAAGCGCTTCTCGGGGCACGGCTGGCGCCGGACATGTTTCCGCTGACGCGGCAGGTGCAGATCGCCTGCGATTTCGCCAAGGGCGTTTGCGCACGGTTGGCGCTAGTCGAGTTGCCGGTACACGAAGACACCGAGACCAGTTTCGCTCAATTGCAGGCGCGCATCGACACGGTGCTGGCGTTCATCGGCGCGTTGCCGCAAGCCGCGTTTGCCGGCGCCGAGTCACGCGAGATCGTGACCCGGCCCGGAACCCCCAAGGAGCGTCGTTTCAGCGGCCAGGATTACCTGCTGCATTACGGCCTGCCGCAGTTCTTCTTCCACCACACCACTGCCTACGCCCTGCTGCGCCACAACGGTATCGAGATCGGCAAACCCGATTACATGGGCGCTTACTGAGCGCCGCCCCTCAGCTTTCCAGCAACGCCGGCTCGGCGTCCTCGACCCGTGCATTGCGGGCGAGGCCGTTCGCCAGCATCGGCGCCAGTGAACCCATCAGCTTGACCTGATCGTCGGCGAAGGCGCCGGGGTTTGCGTGCGCGAACACCAGCAAGCCGCGCCAGTCGTTGCCGGTGTTGAGCGGAACCAGCAAGGCGGATTGGTAGCCGAGGCGGGCCAACTCGCGTGCCAGCCGCGATTCGCCGTGCTCCACCGCGTGACGGCGCAGGTCCGGCAGATTGGTGGTGGTGGCTTTGGCGAACTCGCGCTGCGCGAGCAAGCCGAGCAAGCTCACGCGTTCATTCAGCAGTGCGGTTTTCGGTGAACTGCTCACAGCATAGCGCACCATGCCGTCATTGCCGGACTCCGAGACTTCGATCAGCGCCAGCCAATCGGTCGGAATGTACGGCGCCGATTCGCGCGCCAGTTCGACAAAGGTGGTGGCCAGGTTCGAGCGCCGTTGCAGGTGATCGAGCAACGAAAGCACCAGGCGGGTGCGCGAGGACAGGCTGTTGAAGGCGATCGCCAGTTGCCCCAGTTCGTCCTTTGCGCCGACCGGCATCTGATAGCCGAAATCGCCGGACGCGACGCGCTGGCAACCGGTCACGGTGGCCCGGATGCGCTGGGTGACGCCAAAAAAGAACCACGCCAGCGCAACTGCGGTGACGATGATCGAAGCGAGCACCGAACCGATGCCGCTAGCAGCAGCCTTGCGCGAATCGCTGTCGGTAGCGGCCTGGAAACGCTCCACCAGCGCATGCACCTGGGCATTGATCGCAGGCTGGTTGGTGCTGACGAAACGCGCACCCCACTCCAGCCGCGGTTCGTTCTCATCGGGGCCGAGTTGCTCGCTCAATCCGCTGCGAAAGCCTGCCCATTCGCCATCGAGTTTGGCAATGCCGGCGACGAGATCGTCGTCGGTTATCGCGTGGGCGGTGGCGATGTTCCGTTGCAGGGATTTCAAGGTGGCATCGAAACGCTCGACATCACCGATCAGCTCGCGCTTGAACAGCGCGACATCGCGGGCGTAACTCTCGAAATCGCGTGCCGCATTGTTGACGTAGTGCTGCCCGCGCCCCAGCAACGCTTCGCCCGTGGTCTCCAGTTGCCGCACCTCGCCCAGCACGGTGTAGCGCGCCACGCTGGTGCGGTACAGGCTGTTGTTCCACAACTGGCTGCCAACGGTAACCACGGTAAGGATGACGAGACCGGCCAGCACCTTCCATTGCAGGCCATTGCGCATGAAATTCATTGTTTTTATCCCCACCCATTTTTTTATTGTGCGCCGTGGCGCGATCCGCATTTAACCGTTTCCATGCATAGCCATTGCGTGATTCGCTTCGCAGTTATGCAATTTTTGCGGCACCCGCGGCCGCATGTGTGCCGGTGTTCGCCAGAAGTGAGACCGGACTGAAATCAGATTGAAGCCAGATTGAAACCGGGCTGGGATCAGAGGCGACAGGACGCCTGTTGGCTACCCTGCAAACGCGCAGCAATGGTCTGTGCGTTTTTTACGCCGTGGCGAGCTTCCAGCTAAGGATGCTCTGAACAAGTTGTCATTGCGAGGAGCGAAGCGACGCGGCAATCCAGAAATGTTCGGAAAAACAAAGAACTGAATTGCTTCCCGCCACGGCCTTCGGCCTCGCGGCTAAAGGCTTGAACGCTCGCAATGACGGCGGGCGGTAGTTGTTCAGAGCTACCCTGAATGGTATCGCGCGGATGCTCTTGGGCGCTGCGAAGTTGCCGACAAAGCCGATGACGTACAGGTATCTGGCAAGGAACGCCGCCATTGACCTGATTACACTTGCCCACGCGCATATCACCCTGACCGAACGGCCGAGCGGGTCAAAGCGGGTGCGGAAAAAACCATCACCAAGGATGGCGAGAATTACGTTGCCCTGATCGATGCTGATCGCCTCGACTACTACCAGCCATGCCCTGATGCGGCATAGCGGCGTTGAAAGCCACTCAAGCCAGCACGTTGATGGCCAATCCTTGGCTGGCTTGGACCAGACGATTGTCGTTGGTCCAAAGCGCATCGCAGCCATGATGCTGTGCGGCGGCAAGGTGCAGCGCATCGGGCGTTTTCAGGCCGAATCGCGCACGCAATTGCGCGCCGTGCATGAACACCTCGGCCGATATCGGCAACTGCACGAAATGCGCCAGTCCTTGTTCGTAGTAATGCTGCAACTCCAGGTTGCCATCGCGCATTGGCGCGACCAGACATTCAAACTGCACCAAGGGCGAAATCGCGAAGCGATCCGCAGGTTCCGCTGCCAGCGCGTGTCGCACGCGCTCGCCGTGATCCGGGTGCCGTTCGAACGCATAAATCAGCAGACAGGTATCGCGCAGCGGCGATGGCTTGCGGCGAGCGCCTGACGCGCGCGGGCAGTGGATGCGCATCGAGCCACGCCACGATGCCGCCCTCGGCTGGTTTGGTGCGCACGCCGCGGTGCTTGCCCACGGCGATCAGGCGCGCCACCGGCTCACCGCGATTGGCGATGACCACCTCCTCGCCCGCCTGTGCGGACCGGACCAATTCGGACAAGCGGTTCTTGGCTTCCAGCATGTTGACTTTCATGGTGCGTCGCCTCGCAGCACTGCGGCGGAGCAAGTATAGCGTACTTGGCTAACTTGGCCAGAATGCGAGCCGTGTGCCGCCGTGCGCGCAGTGGCGGTTGACGCGTTGTCCCTGCGCAAGAACCTCGGAACCGGCCACACTCGGCGTCGTTGCGGGCGGCCGCTCCTCGCCATGACGGCCAACCCGAGCAACAGGCTGGCCAGCAACACATAGGTGCTGCGCTCCACTGGTCGTGGCACGAATTGCGTCCACCACGCCTTGAACGCCGGCCGCGCCATCACACTGTGCTGAATCGCGAACAGGCCCAGCAGCACGCTGTTGATCAGCAAGGCCGCGCCGAGCGGGCCGGGCAGCCCCGAGTCGATGCTCTTGGGCACCGCGAAGTTGCCGACAAAACCGACGGCGTACAGGAAACTGGCGAGGAACACCACGTAGCAGATCACGCCATAAACGAAACCAAGGATTTTCATGAGACCTCCCTGGGTTGAATTGGCCACCAGCGGCGGCTGGCTGCTGACGAGGGCGATGCTGGGCGGGGATATTTCTGGAGCGGTTTTTCAGTTCTGCTCGTTGTGCCGCTGAACCTTCAGTCGCACGCTAACACCCGCTCGCGGCGTCTGCGCGATGTGGGATCAGCGCCTCAGCCCAGTAACACCACTTTCCCCTTGAACCGCTCCTTCTGCGCGCGCCCGGCCAACGGCGGCAGTTCGATCATGTCGTCGGGCAGTTTCCGGTCGGGGGTGTGGTCGAGCAGGTGGCGGATCAGGGTGAGGCGGCCGGTCTTCTGGTCGTTGAAATTCACGGCACACCACGGGGCGTGTCTGCTGTGGGTGGCGGCGAACATGCGCTCGCGGGCGGCGCCGTATTCGGCGTATTTCTCGCGGGCCTTGAGGTCGATGGGCGATAGCTTCCAGCGCTTGAGCGGGTCGCTGGCGCGCTCGGCGAAACGCTGTTCCTGTTCGGCCTGATCCACCGCGAGCCAGTACTTGAACATCAAAATGCCGTCATCGACCAGCATCTTTTCGAAGCGCGGGGCTTGCTTGAGGAATTCCCGGTATTGCGCGTCGGTGCAGTAGCCCATGACGTGCTCGACCCCGGCGCGGTTGTACCAGCTACGGTCGAACAGCACGAGCTCGCCGGCGGCGGGCAGGTGCGCGACGTAGCGCTGGAAGTACCATTGCGTGGCTTCGCGCTCGCTGGGCCTGGGCAGCGCGACCACGCGGCATTGGCGCGGGTTGAGGGTCTGCGCGATGGCGGCAATGACGCCACCCTTGCCGGCGGTATCGCGGCCTTCGAACAGCACCAGCATGCGCTGCCCGGTATGCGCCAGCCAGCGCGCGAGGTTGTTGAGTTCCAGGTGCAGCGGTTCGAGGGCGGTTACGTATTCCTTGCGTTTCATGGCGGTTCCTTGGGAACGAGTGCGCGTGTACGGCGGGATTTCAGATCATGCGGCTGCGTCGTGTGCCGCCGCCTCGATCAGTTTCGGTTCGACGCCGCGTCGCCGCAGTGCCTCGGCCAATCGGGCGGCGGGTCCGAACAGATGCGCCGCCTCGTCACGACGCAGACCTTCGCTGACGTGGAGCTTGAGCAGAGCCTGATAGCCGGAGAGCCCCTTCAGCGGGGCGAGGGTCTTGAGCAATTCCACCACGTCGCTGGGCATGCGCAGGGTGATGGATGTCATCGGCCGATCCTCTGTCAGTCGGGTCTTGAGGGTGTCAGGAATCATGGGATTTACGCTCCTCTGGCGTGGCCTTGCGGGCGGAGATAATGCGGATCTGTTCGTTCTCGAACACGGCATGGACGACGAACAGCAGGCGGCCGCTGGTTTCGTAGGTCGGCTCAAGCCGCGCAGCGGCGGAGCCGACAGGTGCTTGCGACGTTGTTGGGAGATGCCCCGTTGCCGATGTCGGCTCCGCCGCTGCGCGGCTTGAGCCGACCTACGACTCATCGTAGCCATGTGCGAGCTTGTCTCGATTTCCGGCCCTGAATCAGCCGACAGGGGCTTGCGACGTTGTTGGGGGATGCCGTGTTGCCGATGTCGGCTCCGCCGCTGCGCGGCTTGAGCCGACCTACGACTCAACGTAGCCATGTGCGAGCGTGTCTTGATTTCCGGCCCTGAATCAGCCGACAGGGGCTTGCGACGTTGTCGGGGGATGCCGCGTTGCCGATGTCGGCTCCGCCGCTGCGCGGCTTGAGCCGACCTACGACGCAAACCAGAGACGCGCGAGCGGCACTGAATCAGTCGATTGGACGTGAGGATGACGGAACCCGTGGGTCACGAATGGCCACGCGGTGAGTGGGGGCAACTTGAGGCTACTGTTCGCGCAAACGCGGGCGCAGGTTGACCAGGTTGCAGGGTTTGGTGCGGGCGTCGAGTTGGGCGCGGATGAGTTTTTCCCAGGCGGTGCGGCAGGCACCGGTGGAGCCGGGCAGGCAGAACACGAAGGTGGCGTTGGCGAGGCCGGCAAAGGCGCGCGATTGCATCGTGCTGGTACCGATTTCCGCGTAGCTGAGCTGGCGGAACATTTCGCCAAAGCCGGGCATGGTCTTGTCGAGCAGCGGCAGCAGCGCTTCGGGGGTGGAATCGCGGCCGGTGAAGCCGGTGCCGCCGGTGACGATGATGCCGTCGATGGCGGGGTCGGCGATCCACGCCGAAACGATGGCGCGCAGGCGATAGCGGTCATCGGGCAGCAGGGCGCGGTCGGCGAGGCGATGTCCGGCTTCGCGCAGCGCGTTGGCGAGGTAGTCGCCGGAAGTGTCGTTGTCGGGGCCGCGCGTGTCGGACACCGTGAGCACGCACGGCGGTCATGAGCGAATATCCGGTGGGTTCAGGTGGATTCAGGCGGCATCGACCAGCAGCTTGAGTTCGTCGGCCTGGTTTTCCTGGGTGAGGCGGTCGATCAACTCATCGAGGTCGCCCTCCAGAATCTCGGGCAGGCGATACAGGGTAAGGCTTTCGACGCGGTGGTCGGTGATGCGGCCCTGCGCGTAGTTGTAGGTGCGGATGCGCTGGCTGCGGTCGCCGCTGCCGACCTGCAGCCGGCGCGCCTGCGCCTGCGCTGCGGTCTGCTTGCTGCGCTGCGCGTCCAGCAAGCGCGCCGAAAGCAGCGCCATCGCGCGCGCGCGATTCTTGTGCTGCGAGCGCTCGTCCTGGCATTCCACCACCACGCCGGTGGGCAGGTGGGTAATGCGGATCGCGGAGTCGGTCTTGTTGACGTGCTGGCCGCCGGCACCGGACGCGCGGAAGGTGTCGATGCGCAGGTCGGCATCGCGCAGCTCGATTTCGCCGATGTCCTCCAGCTCGGGCAGGATCGCGACCGTTGCTGCCGAGGTGTGGGTGCGGCCCTGGGTTTCGGTAGCCGGTACGCGCTGCACGCGGTGGGTGCCGGATTCGAACTTCAGCCGCGAAAACGCGCCACGGCCCTCGATGCGGGCGATGATTTCCTTGAAGCCGCCGTGCTCGCCGGGGCTGCTGGACAGCACTTCCACCGGCCAGCGCCGGTTTTCGGCGTAT
>PGZC01000048.1 GCA_002839995.1 Gammaproteobacteria bacterium HGW-Gammaproteobacteria-4
TACGTCATTGCCGTCGGATCCGCCCCGTTGGGGCTTGATCCGACCTACCCAACACCAGAGGTCTCTCATGCTCTTGCTCCTCGCCTTTCCGAGTCCCGAGTCCCCAGTCCCGAGTCCCGGGATCTGAACCATGCTCCCCACCATCCTCCAACACCTCGAACACCTGGTCGCCTTCGATACCCGCAATCCACCGCGAAAAATCGGCACGGGCGGCATCTTCGATTACCTGCAAGCGCAGTTGCCCGGCTTTCGCTTCGAGCTGACCGATTTCGGCGCCGGTGCGGTGGCGTTGCTGGCGGTACGCGGCAATCCGCGCCGGCTGTTCAATGTACATATCGACACCGTGCCCGACTCGCCGCACTGGAGCGCCGATCCGCATCGCCTGCGGGTGAGCGAAGATCGCGCGATCGGACTGGGCGCCTGCGATATCAAGGGCGCGGCTGCCGGATTGTTGAGTGCAGCCGCGCAGACCAACGGCGATGCGGCATTCCTGTTCAGTTCCGATGAGGAAGCCAACGACGCGCGTTGCATCGCCGGCTTTCTCGCGGCGCATCGCGATCAATTCGATGCCGCGCTGGTGGCCGAGCCGACGCGCTGCGAGGCAGTGCTGGCGCATCGCGGCATCGCCTCGGTATGCATGCGTTTTCGCGGCCGCGCCGGGCACGCTTCGGGCAGCGACGCGATGGAGGCCAACGCCCTGCATCAGGCCGCGCGTTGGAGCGTGGCCGCGCTGGATTACGTCAACGCGCAATCGCATGCGCGCTTTGGCGGGCTGACCGGCCTGCGTTTCAATATCGGCCGCATCGAGGGCGGGATCAAGGCCAACGTCATCGCGCCGGATGCGGAACTGCGCTTCGGGTTCCGGCCCCTGCCCTCGCAAGGGCTCGACGAATTGCATGCGCTGTTCCGTTCGCTGGCGGCCGCGTCGGCGCTGGATTCGTACCAGGCCACCTTCGCCGGGCCGCCACTGCCGGCCGGCGACATCGCCAGCGCCGAACAACGGCGCCTGCTGGCACGCGATCTGGCCGATGAACTGCACCTGCCGATCGGCAACGCGGTGGACTTCTGGACCGAAGCCTCGTTGTTCTCCGCCGCCGGCCTCACCGCGCTGGTGTACGGCCCGGGCGACATTGCCCAGGCCCACAGCGCCGACGAATGGGTGGCGCTGGATCAATTGCAGACCTATGCCGATGCGGTTGCCCGCATCATTGCCTGAGCCATCCTTGCCATGAACGACCTTCGCCCCACCATCGTCCGCCTGCTGTCCAACATGGCCAGCGCCAAGGAAATCCAGCAATACCTCAAGCGCTTTTCGCAACTCGACGCCGCGCGCTTCGCGGTGGTCAAGGTCGGCGGCGCGATCCTGCGCGACGAACTCGATTCGCTGGTCAGTTCACTCGCCTTTTTGCAGCAGGTCGGGCTGACGCCAGTGGTGATCCACGGCGCCGGCCCGCAGCTCGATGTCGAAATGGGCAAGGCCGGCATCGAAAAACGCACTGTGGACGGCCTGCGCGTCACCAGTGCCGAAGGCCTGGCCGTGGTCCGCCGCGTGCTGCAACGCGAAAACCTGCGCCTGGTCGAAGCCTTGCAGGCGGCCGGCGTGCGCGCCACCTCGCTGCAGACCGGGGTGTTCGAATGTGCGTTTCTGGGTCGGCGCAAGTACGGCCTGGTCGGCAAGGTGACGCAGGTACACACCGAAGGCATCCATGCCGCGCTCAAGGTACGCTCGATCCCGGTGATCGCATCGCTCGGCGAAACCGCATCCGGCCAGATCCTCAACGTCAATGCCGACTGGGCCGCCAACGATCTGGTCAAGGACCTGCAACCGTACAAGATCGTGTTTCTCACCGGCACCGGCGGCCTGCTCGACGGCGAGGATCGCATGATCGATTCGATCAACCTGAGCACCGAATACGACGACCTGATGGCGCAGCCGTGGCTGCATTCGGGCATGCGAGTGAAGATCGAGCAGATCCACGACCTGCTGATGGCGCTGCCGCCATCGTCCTCAGTCTCGATCACGCGCCCCGACGAACTGGCCAAGGAGCTGTTCACCCATCGCGGTTCCGGCACCCTGGTCCGGCGTGGCGAAAAAATCAACCGCTACCGCAGTTGGAAGCGGCTTGACCTCGCGCGCCTGACCCGGCTGATCGAATCGGGCTTTGGCCGCAAACTGGCGCCGGATTACTTCGAGCGCACGCAGCCGTGGCGCATCTACGTCAGCGCGCACTACCGCGCCGCCATGGTGCTGACCCGCGAAAACGGCATCACCCACCTCGATAAGTTCGCGGTCAGCGACGACGCCCAGGGCGAGGGTCTTGGCCGCGCCGCGTGGCTGGTGATGAAGGCCGAGAACCCGCAGATGTTCTGGCGCGCCCGCCCCGGCAATGCGATCAACGACTTTTACGCCAGCGAGGCCGATGGCAATGTCAAAGGCGACAAGTGGAACGTCTATTGGTATGGCCTTGACGAATTTGACCAGGTGCGTTTTGCCATCGAACATTGCCGCAACCGCCCCGTGACATTGAAGGGATGAACATGAGCAAGCCGTATCAAATAGGCATCGTCGGCGCGCGCGGCCATGTCGGCAGCGAACTGATCCGCCTGCTGGATGCGCACCCGCGTTTCGCGATCGGGTTCGTGTCCTCGCGCGAGCGTGCCGGCGAACCCCTGGCCGCGCACGAAGCCCGTTATTCGGGCGCCTTGCATTACGTCAACTACGGTGCCGATGAAGCCGCCACGCAAGGCATGGACGCGGTGATACTGGCCCTGCCCAACGGCATGGCGGCGCCGTTCGTCGCGGCGCTCGACCGGCACGCCCCGGCTACTGTGGCGCTCGACCTGTCCGCGGATTACCGCTTCGATGAAAACTGGCATTACGGCCTGCCCGAGCGCTCGCGCGCAGGTGCGTCAACGGCACGCCGCATCAGCAATCCCGGCTGCTATGCCACTGCCATGCAACTGGCCATCGCGCCGATGCTGGCCGACCTGGACGGGCCGGCACAGTGCTTCGGGGTGTCCGGCTATTCCGGCGCCGGCACCACGCCATCGGATCGCAACAATCCGGAAAAACTGCGCGACAACCTGATGCCCTATGCGCTCACCGGCCACCTGCACGAACGCGAAGTGACCCGCCATTTGGCCCATCCGGTCGAGTTCATGCCGCATGTGGCGCCGCATTTTCGTGGCCTGAGCATCACCGCCAACCTGCATTTGCGTGCGGCGTTCGACCCCGACGCCGTGCTGCTGCGCTACCTTCAAGCTTGCGCCGATGAGCCGCTGCTGCGGGTCACGAAGGACGCGCCGTGGGTGAGCGCCATCGCCGGCAAGCACCATGTCGAAATTGGCGGGTTCACGCTTTCGGCCGATGGCCGCCGGCTGGTGGTGGTGGCCACGCTCGACAACCTGCTCAAGGGCGCCGCCACGCAGGCGCTGCAAAACCTCAACCTGGCCTTCGGCCTGCCCGAAACCATGGGAATCCCGACATGAGCGAGCTGCTCTGGCAAAAACCCGGCACCCGCATCGACGAACGCATCCAGCGCTTTCTTGCCGGCGAGGACGTGCGTCTGGACCGGCAACTGCTGGCCTACGACATCCGCGCCAGCCGCGCCCATGCCAACGGCTTGCAGCGCATCGGCGTGCTTTCGGACGACGAATGCGCCGCGCTGTGCCGAGAGCTCGATGTGCTGGCCGACGACTGGCAAGCCGGGCGCTTCGTGCTCGACGCGCGTTTCGAGGACATGCACTCGGCCATCGAGTCGCGCCTGATCGAACGCCTCGGCGATGTCGGCCGCAAGATCCACACCGGCCGCAGCCGCAACGATCAGGTGCTGGTGGCATTGCGCCTGTACCTGCGCGACGCGCTGGCGACATTGCATGCGGCGTGCAAGGCGATTGCCGAGGTTGCGCTGGATCGCGCCGCCAGCGATGCCGACGTGGCGATGCCCGGCTACACCCACATGCAGCGCGCCATGGTCGGTTCCGCCGGCATGTGGTGGGCCGCGTGGGCCGAAGCCTTCATCGACAACGCCGCACTGACCGCGGCCAGCGCGCACTGGGTGGATGCCAACCCGCTCGGTACCGCTGCCGGCTACGGCGTCTCGCTGCCGCTGGATCGCGACGGCAGCAGCGCCGAACTCGGCTTCGCGCGCACCCAGATCAACCCGATCTACGCCCAACTCTCGCGCGGCAAGTTCGAATTGCAGGCACTGACGGCACTGTCGCAGGCGCTGCTCGACCTGCGCCGTCTGGCCTGGGATATGAGCCTGTTCACCAGCCAGGAATTCGGCTTCGTGCGCCTGCCGCCGCAGTACGCCACCGGCTCCTCGCTGATGCCCAACAAGCGCAACCCGGACCTGATCGAACTGCTGCGCGCCAGCTATGCCGTGGTGGCCGGCGCCCGCAACGAAGTCGAGCAACTGCTGTCGTTGCCCTCGGGTTACCACCGCGACCTGCAATTCAGCAAAGGCCCGCTGCTGCGCGCCTTCGCCCACGGCCTCGACGCCCTCGCCCTGGTGCCCGGCCTGCTGCAAGGCATCGAATGGGACACCGCGCGCATGCGCGACGCGCTCGAACCGGGCATGTACGCCACCGACCGCGCCATCGAACTCGCGCAACAAGGCGTACCGTTTCGCGATGCCTATCGCCAGGCCGCCGAACAACCGCTGCCGGCCGCCGGCGCCGACCCCGAAGCCAGCATTGCCGCGCGGGTGTCGCCGGGGGGTTGTGCCGACCTGCGGCTGGATGCACTTGCCGCAAGGCTGGATGGGCTGGCGTAGGTTCGGGTATCGGGTCTTTGGTGCGTGAAGGCCGCAAAGCGCCCGGGTCACCGGCCGGCTTCGCGACTTGCCTGTGCAGTTCTGCAGCAAGTAGGTCGGCTCAAGCCGCAAAGCGGCGGAGCCGACAGCGCCAAACCGCCGTGCCAGTGCATCGGGCAGCCACACCGCGCCAAACCTCAAAGCCATGGCGCGCTTGCGCAGCCGTCGCGCTTGATCCAACTGTGTTCTGAGCGCCGACTCCAGGCCAGCGGGCAGCATCCGGATAAACGCTTGTCGTCGAACACTGCACAGACGTCCGGCTAGCATGCCTTCGGCTGGGGTGCTGTGCCATCCGCCAAGTGCAGCCTTGCTCGCTGACCACCATCGCAGCAAACTTGCGGAAGTTTTTCTACAGCCTCGTTAGGCATCACTGCAGCATTCACGTATGGTGCTTGCAAAACCTACAATCATCCATACAATGTACAGATGATCGCGTTTGAGTGGGACCCAGCTAAAGACGCATCAAACCTCAGGAAGCATGGCGTTTCCTTCGAGGAAGCTCAGTCTGTCTTCTACGACGAGTTCGCCGTGCAGTTCTATGACGAGCCCCATTCTTCTGGAGAGGAGCGTTTCCTCATGCTCGGCATGAGCAGCGGAGCCCACGTCCTCCTTGTCTGCCACTGTGAGCGCGACAGCGGCGGCGTTATTCGCATCATCTCGGCGCGCAAGGCCACGAAACAAGAAAGCGCATTTTACGGGCGGTGACAACCATGAAATCCGAATACGATCTTTCCAAGATGAAGTCCCGCAAGAACCCCTATGCGGCCAAACTTAAGAAACCCGTTTCGATGCGTCTGTCAGAAGACGTGGTGACATATTTCAAGGGCATGGCTAATGAGGCGGGTGTTCCATATCAGAGCCTGATCAATTTGTATCTGCGTGACTGTGTGATGCAGCATCGCAAGGTGCAAATCGCGTGGCTAAGCCAGGTGAGCCCTAACGACTAAGGTTAGATCGTGCGCAGCCACGATCTGAACCGTTTGTTGGACGAGCCCGGTTGTGGGCGCGAGCAGCACCCTCTGAAAACAAATTCGGCGAGATTTCGGCGGCGCAAGGTTTGATCCAGGAAAAGTCTGAACAAGCTGTCATTGCGAGGAGCGGAGCGACGTGGCAATCCAGAAATAATAGGAGAATCAAGACGCTGGATTGCTTCGCTACGCTCGCAATGACGCCAGATGTGGCTTATTCAGAGGTTCACTAGGCGCTGCGGGCGATCACGCAGGCTGATTGGCGGTTGCGGCCGGTGCGCAATGCGGCGAGGGCCGGTTTTCCCTCGCCAGCGGCTGGATAGCGGGCGGCCGTGCGGCTCGGCATGCGGGCGCCGATGCCCGGTGTCGCGGGGTGCTGGAAAGTCTCATCGACAAGGCCCCTACTCTTTGAGAGGAGGACGAGCCCGGGACGCCGCGCGGTTGACGGTTGTATCCCACACGCTACAATGCGCTCATGCGTGTACAACTGACTGAGTCCTACCTTGCCTGGATCAACGCACTCAAAGATCGAACTGTCCGCGCCCGCATCCAGGTGCGGGTCGATCGGTTGGCACACGGCAACCCCGGTCAACATCGCAATCTGACCGATGGTGTGTCCGAGTTGAAGATCGATGTGGGTCCGGGTTACCGCGTCTACTAAATGCAGAGGGGCGAAGAACGCATCATCCTGCTTGCTGGTGGCGACAAGTCGAGTCAGCCCAATGACATCAAGACCGCGATCGCACTTGCCCGAAATCTCCAGGAGTAGTCCACATGACCAAATCCCCTGCCAAGGCGCGCACCAAGACCAGGACGGTAGCCTACGACGTGGCGGAACAACTTCGCACGCCCGAAGAGATGGCGGCCTATCTCGATGCCTGGTTCGTTGAGGCACCCGACGATGCCGCAGGTATTGCGCGTGCGCTCGGTGACATTGCCCGCGCCAAAGGCATGTCGCAGGTTGCGCGCGACGCGGGCCTAAGCCGTGAGAGCTTGTACAAAGCACTCAGTGAAAATGGCAATCCGAGCTTCGCCACCGTGCTCAAGGTCGCGCGCGCGCTGGGAGTCCGTTTGCACGCCGAAGCGGCTTGAATGGGCGTGGGCCCGCTACGTGTGGATATTCCGGTTCAAGGGAAGTTAGGGTAGTTCTGAACAAGCTGTCATTGCGAGGAGCGGCCGCTCTTGCGCATCCATGCGCCTGCGGCACTTGCACGTCCCTGTGCGGCGAAGCGACGTGGCAATCCAGCGTGTTCTGAAAAACAAAACACTGGATTGCTTCCCGCCACGGCCTGCGGCCTCGCGGCTAAAGGCTTGAACGCTCGCAATGACGGCGGATGGCGGTTGTTCAGAGCTTCCCTAGCGCGGTCAGGGCAGCGAGCAGCTTGACGCGGAACACCGTGGCCAGCGCCTTGGCGTTGGGAAGACGGCCCTCGGCTTTCGCGGGGCGACGGCAATATCCGAGGCTCTCAGCGTCGGCGCTTGCGCGATGGTGTGGCGTCGATCTCGCCGAAAAGCATGTCGATGGCCGCGCTGGCCTCGTCCAGGTCGTCGTCGCGCTGCGCGGCAGCGAGTTGGTCGATCAACTGGCGTCGGCGATGGGGATCGCCGAGCGCGGCCAGGGCGGCGCAATGGTGGTTTTTGAGTGCGCGCATGGCGGCGACGCGGTGCTTGAACTCGCGATCCAGCAAGACCCGGGCACGCGCGTCGGGTGTCATGTACAGATCGAATTCCTGCAGCAGCGGTGAGGCGAGCGCGTCGCGTTCGCCTTCGAGCGTGCGCACTTGTTCCTTGAGTACGTGGTTGTAGTGGCGCAGGCGCTGTTCGGGCAGTGCGGACAGGTGCTCGCTGTCGATTTGCTCGATTTCGATTTGCAGCGACAGCAGTTCGAGCAGGTCTTCGTTCTGGTAGGCCTGATTGACCCGCTTCATCAGCGCCGTCTTGCGTTCGCGCTCGGCACCGTCGGCTTCGCGGTCGGGGTGCAGGGTGCTGGCCAACTTGCGGAAAATTTCGCGCAGCGACAGGCTGGCCTGCTGCGCGGCGTTGGCCTTGCGTTCGGCGGCAAGCTCCGCAGTGGTAGGCTTGCCGCGCTTCGCCGCCCGTTCCGCCGCGCGTTGTTGCCGCTGCGCCTCTTCGGCCGTGGCGGCGTCGGCAAGTCTTGCCTGCGCGTGGCGCAACAAGGACTCGCTATCGCCGCCTTCAAACGACGCCACCACGTCTTCGCCGAACATGTCGCCCAGCATGGCTTGGGTGAACTCGCACTCCATCTCCCGCCGCTCCGCGCGACTGATGTCGCTGTGGCGGTCATGCACGGCCTCCAACTCGGCATCCGCTTCGTCGGCGGCCAGTAGCTGATCCACCAGCGACAGCAGGTAGCGGCTCAGCGTCTGTTTCTGGCGTCGGGCGAGTTTCACGCCAGAGGGTGGATGACAAAGCAATGTGTCGATGCGCCGTACCAGATCGAGTTGCACTCGGTTCATCGCTGTCAGCGCCGGCTCCATTTCCCGAATCCAGCGTTCGGCGAAGCCTTGCTGCAAGGCCTGCCATTCCGCCAGGTCGGCGCGCAGTTTGCTGATACGACCGGTGAGGGTGTTGAATTCGCGTTGCGCCTTGCTCAGCGTGGGCCGTGAGCCGGCGATGGCGACCATCCCGGTGTCGAGGGTTTCAGGGGCGAACAAGGTGGGCTGCCGGTTGCTGATGGTCATGGCGCTGCTGTGGTTTGCAATGGAGGACTCCAGCCTGCGCTGGCATCACGGAGATCGGACTGTTCTCACGAGCAAGGTCAAAACACTGGCAGGTGCAGCCATGGACAAAGTGGACAGCGCATTGAAGCTGGTTCTCGGGCTCCTGTAGGCAACACCCACACCGCGTTGAACCGAGCCACTATCGCGATGGCCGTCGTGCCGGCTTTCGTGCGATGGCCCTGGTGGGCGTGGGTGACCGGGCCAACCCGCCTGGCGGCACCCCTCAACGTTCGCCCAGCCTGGCAACATGCAACGCGGCATTGCTGAGCACCTGCTGGATCTTGGCGGCACTGAACGGCTTGACGATGAAGCCGCGCGCCCCCTGCGCGGTGGATGCCTTGATGTTGTCGAGCGTGCTGTGGGCGCTGAACATGGCGATGAATGTTTCCGGATGCGCGGTCAGAATCGGCTTGATCAGATCGATCCCGTTGCCTCCCGCCAGATCGATGTCGAGAAACACCACGTCGGCCTGACTGCGCTTGCAGGCTTTGACGACATCCTCGTCGGCACCGGCATCGGCGATTTCGCCGCATTTGAGCGCGCGCAACACCGCACGCAGGTATTCGCGGCTCATCGCATCGTCATCCACGATCAGCACGCGAAGATCGACATAGGCAGGTCGTGCGGCAGTCATGGTTTCCCCTCGACCGACTCGGGGTCGGCATTTTGACACATGGCATCGATCATCGTGCCCAGTTGCGCCAGCACGCGAGCGGCACTTGCCGCATCACCGGCGCGGGCAACGCGCTCGAGTTCACCCGCACATACGGTCAGTTCGGAGAACCCGAAATTGCCGCCCGAGCCCTTGAGCTGATGCGCGACGCCGGCCACGGCAAGCAGATCGGCCTGCGCCAGCGCGGTGTCCAGTTCGCTGCGTCGTGCGGCCAGTGAGCCGACGAATCGCGCCCTGAGTGCCTTGATCTCGGGCATGTCTGCCCAGGCGAAGTCGTCGCCGTCACCGACGCCGGCCAAACAGGTACGCAACGCCTGTGCCAACAGCTTGGCGTCGATCGGTTTGGTGATGAAGGCATCGAATCCCGCCGTCATGCTGCGATCGCGATCCTCGCTCAGGGCGTTGGCGGTCAGCGCAATCATCGGCCCGCGGTAACCGGATGCGCGCAGCAGTTGCGCAGCGGTAAAGCCGTCCATTTCCGGCATCTGCAAATCCATCACGATCAGGTCGAAATCGCTGATCAATGCCTGCTCCACCGCGCGCGCGCCGTTTTCCACCATCACCACGCGCACGTCGGGCGCGATGCTGCCGATATACAAGCCGACCAGTTCGCGCAACTCGGCGGTGTCGTCGGCCAGCAACACATTGCCGCGCAGCGGACCGGCCACAGCGCCGCGCTCGATAACGGGCATTTCGCCTTGCGCTGCCGCCAGACGCAGCGGAATCGCCAGGCGGAACAGGGCGCCACCGCGGTATTCGGTATCCAGTTCCAGCGTGCCGTCCAATCGTTCGGCGAACTGCCGCGACAGGTACAAGCCAAGGCCGGTGCCGCCGAACCGTCGGGAAACCGATGCATCGGCCTGCGCGAATGGCTGAAACAGCGCCTGCGCCTGCTCGGCACTGATGCCGATGCCGCTGTCGCTGACCTCGAAAACCAACGTCTCGCCGCCGTTGACGACGCGCACGCGCAGCCCAATCACGCCCTGCCCGGTAAACTTGATCGCATTACCCAGCAAATTGAGCAGTATCTGCCGCAGCCGCAACGGATCGCTGGCGATGGTGTCCGGTATCGGCTCGATGCACTCAAGCGCAAAATCGATCCCCTTTGCCTGCATTTGCGGGGTCACGATGCCGGCGACATCGGCAATCAGTTGGCGCAGGTCCAGCGCAACCGATTCGCTCGGCAATTGCCCGGATTCCAGCTTGGACAGATCCAGTACCGCACTGACCAACTCCAGCAGGTGCCGGCCGGCACCGGCAATGGTGTTGATTGCCGATTGCCGCTGCTCGATGGGAACGGCGCCGCGCGCGAGCAACTCGGCATAACCGATGATCGCGGTCAACGGGGTACGGATCTCGTGGCTCATGTTGGCCAGGAACGCACCCTTGGCGTGATTGGCCGCATCGGCCTCGCGGCGTGCCGCTTCCAGCTCACGCGTGCGCAGCGCCACGCGTTCTTCCAGCTCGACGTTCTGCTGCTTGATCAGGCGATACAGTGCAGTGGATTCCAGCACATTGGCGACGCCGGACAGGATCAACAACAGCAGGTTGAGTTTGGTTTCCGACAGGCTCGCTGCACCATCGACATACAACCCGGCGAACATGCCGCGCACCCGGTTGCGGGTGCCCAACGCGCACAGCAGCAACGTGCCCTTGCCAGTCAGCGTGGGCAACACCACAGCACGCGTCTGCCGCAATGCCCAGGCGAAGTGCCCGTCGTCCACACGCCGTTCGAGCTCGGTCTTCAGTGCCTTGACGCTGTGCTGCGATTCGCTGTCGGCAAACTCGAATCCACCGCTGCTTTCATCGACAAGCACGATATCCATCGCATCGAACGCAAACAGGCGCGCGATGTGCTGGCGGGTTGCGGCAAGCAGTTCCGCCTCGATCGCGGCACCGCCGATTCCCGCCTGCATTCCGACCAGGCTGACGCTGACGTCGAGCGCATCATGCACCCAGCGCCGCAGCGCCTCCTCGTTGTCGATTTCCGGCTCCGCGTGAGCGTTGGCGGCGGGCGGGTGTTCGCTCATCCATCCGTCCCGAGCATGATGGTCATGGTCTCGGCCAACTGCTGCTGCACCAGATTGAGCGACGGCTTGATCACGCTGACCGGAAGCCCCAGTGCCGCCCATGCCGAGGCGTCAAGCGGCGGCACCGCGTCCATGCCGCTACTGCCGAATGCGATCGCGTTGGCCATCACATCGGCAACATGCACCAGCGCCGCCGTGGGCACGTTGGCACCGGCACGCATCGGCATGTGATGGAAAGCGACGGCTGCACAGATTGCCGGCGGCAGGTTCCATTGCAACAACAACTCATTGCCGACCGTGGCATGGTCGAAGCCGAGGATGTCGCGCTCGACGACATGCAGCAACACATCGTTGTTGCGCGAGCGCTGCAACGCCTGCACCATCGATTCGCTCGCCTTTAGCAGCAACACCAGGCGGCCGATATCGTGGAGCAGGCCAGCGACGAAAAACTGCTCGGCGTTGACTTCACGGCGCCAGGTCGCCAGTGCGCGTGCGATCAGCCCCGTCGACACGCTATGCCGCCAGAACGATGCCATGCTGACCATGTCCGAGGACACACCAGTAAACAGATCGAGCACACTGGTCGCCAGCGCCAGGTCGCGCAGTTGGCGCGTGCCGACCAGCGTGATCGCACGCGACAGCGAATCCACATGTCCGGGAAACCCGAAGTAGGCGCTGTTGGCCAGACGCAACAGACGGCCGGCGAGCGCCGGATCTTCGTAAACCACTTCTTCCATGTCGCGGATGGCGCTGCGCGGGTCATCGACCACCGCCGTCAGGCGCAAAAACACCGCGGGCAGCGAGGGTACCGTGCCCACCAGCGCGGCGAGGCTTCTGGCGCTGACGCTCATGGCGCCGCGTCTCCGGCCTCATGTTCAAGGCACCAGTCCATCAGCTCGGCAATTACCGGCTGCTGCACGTCGGCATGGCGAAAGCGCCGCTGCAAGCGTTCGCGCAGCTGTGCCAGACGCTCGGGATCACGTTGCTGCATCCGCTCTTCAATGCCGGCCGGTGCATCCACCCCTTCGATATCGACCGAAATGACGCCCCATTGCCGGAATATCCGCAGATGGTCGTCGCTGAGGCAGACGCCCTTGCGCAACAGCACGCGCCCGCTCACATGTTCGGCATCCGCGGCCAGCACCATCCCTGCCTGCAATTCATCCAGTCCCAACAAAGCCACGCGCCATCTCCCGTCAATCCAGGTCGAGCCATTCGCTGCGATCGATGCGGCCATCGACCATGATCACCAGACGAATATGCCCCCGGTTGCCCGGATAATGCCATTCTTCATAGCGTAATGGCTGGATCACGCCATAGCCATACCGATCGAACCAGGTCGTGTCGCCAAACCGGGTATAGCGCTCGGATGGCGCGCCGCAACGCAGCACCAACTCGCCCTCGCGGGTACCGCGCAAAAACGCGATGTCGTTGCAGTCGGTGCCGATACGGGCGCGGCCATAGCCCAGCGTGTCGATCCGGTGCAGTCGCCCATCAACGAACACCAGCCGCCGGACCAGCCGGCTGCTGCCGAAGTTGTAATACCAGTCCTGCACTTCCTGCACCGCGCGCTGCACCACCGGGCCGTACGCGCCATAAACCAGAATCGTGCTGGTTTCGCTGATCCAGTACGGCTCGCCGCAGCGCTTGCGCACCTGCACCGCGTAGTCGCCGGTATCGACCACGCGGCCACCGCAGCGCATGGCTGCGGCCGTGCCCGGCAGCAGCAGCAATGCAACGATCCAGCCGCAGATGACGTGTGAACGAACCATGCCGCCATTGAAGCAGACTTGCCCGGCCGACGGGTGAACAACACCGATCGGAGCGAGGGAAGGCCGGCTTGAAGCCAACGGCACTTGCTTTAGGGAAGGTCTGAATAAGCTGTCATTGCGAGGAGCGAAGCGACGTGGCAATCCAGAAATATTCGGAAAAACAAAACTCTGGATTGCTTCCCGCCACGGCCTGCGGCCTCGCGGCTAAAGGCTTGAACGCTCGCAATGACGCCGGATGGCGGCTGTTCAGAGTTTCCTTAGCGTCGTCACGCCAGCGAAAGCTGGCATGACGACATGGAAGCAACGATTTCTCGGTATCGCCGACGGATTTCTTGGCGTCTTGGCGTCTTGGCGTCTTGGCGAGAGATGGTGTTCTTTGCACCCACAGATTTTGCTGACGAGGCTTTCCCTTTGCGTTTTCTTTGCGCACTTTGCGTGCTTTGCGGACCCAACGCTCTGAATGCGTCATCAGCCCGGCAGGCGGTCAGGCCCCGCGACACATCGACAGCGACAGCTTCTGCCCGGGGCGGATCAGGTACTTCGGACCGCGGATGGCATTGGCCTGCGCCAGAGTGCGCGGGTTGCCGCAGCGGTGCTTGCGCGCAATGGCGGCCAAGGTGTCGCCGGAACGCACAGTGTACGCCGCCAGCGTCGCCTTGCTGGCCTGCACCCGACTGGCACTGGCGATTTCCTTGGCTTGCGCTGCGATCGCATCGTTCATGCAGCGATCGCGGTACAGCGGCAGCACGACTTCCGGCGCCCGCAATTCGGTGCCGGCGGCGATGACGGTATGGGCTTCGTAGCGTGGATTGAGATTGCGCATCGGCCGGAACCAGCCATCGCGGTTACCTGCGTTGCCCAGGCAGATCGCCAGCTCGTTGATGGAGCTTGGCTGTTGCAGCACCAATGTTGCCGGCTTGCTGTTCACGTCAGGGAACTGCAAACCGTATTGCTCCGGATGCAGGAACAACCAGGCAGCAGCCAGCACCATCGGCACGTAATCGCGCGTTTCCGGCGGCAGATTGCCGTACACACGGCTGCTCCAGAAATCCTTGTTGCCGCTGCTGCGATACAAGCGGGCCACCCTGCCCTCGCCGCCGTTGTAGGCTGCCAGCGCCAACTCCAGATTGTGGTTGAGCTCGGCGAAACGATCATTGAGATAGCGCACATTGGCGCGCGCCGACAGTTGCGGATCGAAGCGGGTGTCGAAACCGCTGACCTGACCCAGCCCGTAGCGCAGGCCGGTGCTGTACATGAATTGCAAGGGGCCACTGGCGCCGGCACGCGACACCGCATGCACGCGGCCACCGGACTCCTTGGCCAGAATCCCGAACAGCAGCGCCTCGGGCAGGCCGGCTTTTTCGTATTCCGGCCACATCAGATAGCGCATGTACTGGTAGTTTTCCCAGGCGGTGATCAGGTTGGGCCGCAACCAGGTCAGCCATTCGTTGAGACTCGCCTTCACCGGCCCCTTCATGGCGATGATGTCGGACAGATTGCGGCCATTGAGCAACGCCACCGAGCGCTCCGATTCGGGCACATCGGCGACCAGCGGCGACTGTTCCTGCATTGGGCCCTCGCCGGCGGTGATCTGCTCGCTGGGCAGTACGGCAAACGATTCGCTCTGCGCATCCAGCGCCTGGGCGCGCTCCTGCAGCAGCGCGTCGTAGACCGACACCACACGCGTCACATCGCACCCACTGGCAGCAACGCAGCGGTTCACCGCATCGCGCAACTGCGCCGTCGCCTCGGCCACACCGGCATTGCCCTGCGCCGGATCGTCGCCTGCAAGCTGCTGCAACGCGGCCCGGTACGCCTCCGCCGCCGCGTCCACGCTGGCATACAGCGCTGCAATGGCAGGTTCATCGAGGGCGTCCTGTCGGCCTTGCGCATTGTTCGCCGGCCGGGTGGCGCAGGCGGATAGCAGCAGCAACACAAACGGCAACGCAACGCGGGCAAACACAGGCATGACAGACTCCAGCAAGACGGCGCCCAGACTACCGGTGCTGGCAGCACAGAGCAACCGATGCGCGAGTGATGATGGGTGACCGCAAGGACGCAGGCCGCTGCCAAACGATCCCGGGTTGCGATGCACATGGATGTACAAGTGCCGCGAGCGGGTGCTTCCGGCGTCCTGCCTACCGCACCACTTGCGCATCCATGCACATCGCAGGATGCGCAGGAGCGGCCGCCGCTGCGCGGCTCTACCCGGGCTACGAAAACATGTCGTTGTAGCCCGGGTTGGCGCGAAGCGCAACCCAGGATTGCGTGGCGGTTGCGGCGATAACCCCCGGGTTTCGATGCACATCCATGTGCATCGAAACCCGGGGTGCAAGGCGCGGTGGTATTCTCGCGGGGGCCACCCTGCCGGCAAATCCTTCGCGCTTTCTCCATGGACGATCATTCGCCAATGAAGGCATCAGCCGATCGCTTGCTGCCGCTGCTTGTGGGCGCCGTCGCTTTCGTCCGACGCACGTGGACTGGCTGATGTGCGGTGGTGATTCCGCCCAGCATTGGCTGGAGTGGCAGTTTTTCCGCCAATCGCCGCTGCTTCAATGGCCGCTGGGCGCCAACCCCGACTACGGCATGGCGCTTGGCAGCTCGATCGTCTTCAGCGACTCGATTCCCCTGCTGGCGCTGGCATTCATGCGTAGACCGGGATGCGGACCGGGAGGAGGATGCGGACCGGGAGGATGCGGACCGGGACACCGGATGCGGACCGGGACACCCACAATCTCGGGATGCGGACCGGGACACCCACAATCTCGGATGCGGATCGGGACACCCACAATCTCGAACCGGCAACAAGTGTAGCGACAACCAACCGGTGGCAAGCAGAGGCAAACCGCGCATGGGCGCGTAGGCTTTTCCGGGCTTTTGCGTCTCCCGGGCTTTCATCCCGGGCTTTCTCCACCCATCCGCATGCGCCGTTCAAACGTGACCCTCTGTGCGATCAGCTTCCCATCACCTCGAACGGGTTCAACAACGGCACTCCGAACGACGCAAAATCGGCCACGTTGCGCGTGACCACCGTCAGGCTGTGAACTCGCGCGGTGGCCGCGATCAAGGCGTCCTCGTAGAGCGTGCTCGACTTGCGGTGCATCAGCTTTGCCCACATGCGAAACGCCGCGCCATCCATCGGCAACACGTTATGAGTTTGCGCCACCAAGTCTAGCCAGCCTTCTATCTGCGCTGCCTTGGCGGCGTCTTGCGCACGCGTCAACTCAATACCCGCTTGTATCTCACCCAGGGTGACCGCGGAAAAATACAGCTCATTGCCATCCACCGAATTTAGCCACGCCAGTACCGCGCCGTGCGGCGTCGGCCGACGCAGTTCCGAGATGATGTTGGTGTCGAGCAGGTACATGGGCTCAGTCGAGCGCTTCGAGCTTGCGTCGATGCGCCCGCCCGCGTGCCGGCACCTGCAACTCGAATCGTGCGGCCTCGCTCAACAGCAATTGCCGCAACGACGGCCGCGCGGCAGCCTGCATACGTTGCCACTCGCCGAACGGTACCAACACGGCTGCTTCCAGGCCGCGCTTGGTCACGACCTGAGGACCCTCGGCGACGCACGTGTCCAGCAATTCGCTGAAGCGAGCTTTTGCATCTTGAACCGCCCACGTTCCCATGGCTGCACCTCGTTAACTAGTTTTCTGACTAGTCTAGTCGCGGATTGCAGTGGCGTCCATGGGGATCAAATCCTGGATGGTTTTCAGCTTGATGGGGCCGCGATCTCCGTGTGCTTCGCGGCCTCAGCATCTTGCTCATGCTCATGCCTGATCGCGTTGCGGCCACGGGATAAAAACGTGATCGGCTTGCGACTGTGCCGACGGCACAGCGCCTGACTCAGTGATTCGCTTGCAGCAACCGTCGTGCTGCACCTATGCCCTGCAACCAACGCTGCCCCATGGCACTCGCTT
>PGZC01000049.1 GCA_002839995.1 Gammaproteobacteria bacterium HGW-Gammaproteobacteria-4
TTTGCTTGAAGCCGGCTCGGACATTCGCACCATTCAAGAGCTGCTTGGGCATGCAGACGTATCGACGACGATGATCTACACCCATGTGCTGAACAAGGGTGGGCGTGGGGTGTTGAGTCCGTTGGATCGGTAGGCAATGACTTGGCGTTGTTGCGTGGACACGCCAACGCCGAAACAGCCGATACCTTGCCTACCGTCGCGGCGGGCACTGCCGTGGTCGCCGATGCACCAACGTTACCGTGAGGCGGGGCCGCGTTGTGGTGGCGGCAGCGCCATCTCCATCACCGCATCGAGGTGCGAGGCATGGCGATGGTTGGGCTGTACCGCATTCCCTGTCGCGCTCGTTCATCCCGGTCGCTCACAGGGTGAGCTCCTACAAGAAGACGTGCTCGTTCATCCCGGTCGCCCACAGGGTGGGCTCCTACAAGAAGACGTGCTCGTTCATCCCGGTCGCCCACAGGGTGGGCTCCTACAAGAAGACGTGCTCGTTTATTCCGGTCGCTCACAGGGTGAGCTCCTGCAAGAAGACGTGCTCGTTTATCCCGGTCGCCCACAGGGTGGGCTCCTACAAAAAGATGCGTTCGTTCATCCCGGTCGCTCACAGGGTGAACTCCTACAAGAAGACGTGCTCGTTTATCCTGGTCGCTCACAGGGTGAGCTCCTACAAAAAACGTGCAAAAAACGCGATCGCTACGCGTCGTTTTCCAGCGAGGCGCGGTGTTCGACCTTGAGCAGGTACAGGTTGCGCAGGTAAATGGCGAAGCCGGCGGCCTGGCCGAGGATGAATACCGGATCGACGCGGTGGATGGCGTAGGCCAGCAGTACGGCGCTGCCGCCGATGGAGAAGTACCAGAAGGCTTTGGGCACGACGCTGCGTTTGGCCTTTTCGCTGGCCAGCCATTGCAGCAAAAAGCGTGCGGAAAACAGCGCTTGGCCTAGCAGGCCGACGATGATCCAGATCGTGGTTTCTTGCATGAGGGTGCTCAGGGAAGGGTGATTTCGGTGGTTTGCGTGTGGCGCGTGCGCCGCGCCAGCCAGGCCACGCCGCGCAGGTCGGCGATGCCGACCCACAGCCGGTTCCACATGCCGTATTTGGAAATGCCGGCGGTGCGCGGGCGGTGATTGACCGGCACCGAGACGGTCTGCCAGCCGGCGCGGTGAATCAGTGCCGGCAGGAAGCGGTGCATGTGATCGAAATACGGCAGTTCAAGAAAGGTGGCGCGCTCGAACAGTTTGATGCCGCAACCGGTGTCGGGTGTGGCATCGCGCAACAGGCGGCTGCGCACGGTGTTGGCGATGCTCGAGCTGATGCGCTTGTTGAAGCTGTCGCGGCGGTTCACTCGCCAGCCGGCGAACAGCTTGACCTGCGAGGCGGCTTTGTCGCGGGCGGCGAGCAGTTTGGGGATGTCGGCGGGGTCGTTCTGGCCATCGCCATCGAGGGTGGCGATCCACGGTGCGCGCGCGGCCTTGACGCCGTTGCGCACGGCGGTGCTCTGCCCGGCCTGCTGCCGATGCTGGATCACGCGCAGTTCGGGGGTTACGCGCATCGCCGCGCGCAGCGCTTCGACGGTGGCGTCGGTGCTGGCGTCATCGACGTGGATGATCTCGAAGCTGACCCGGCCGCGCAGGGCGGCGACGATCTCGCCGACCAGCGGCGCGATGTTGTCCTGCTCGTTGTGCACCGGCACCACTACCGACAGTGACGGTTCGCTCATGTGTTGCTCCGGATCAATGGCTGCGCGGGGGCGCAAGTATGCCCCCGGGCGCGTGTGTTATGCATGGTTGCGTTATCAGCCGGGGCCACGCACGCGCTCGAGAATGCCTTCCAGCGTATCCAGGCCGTGATAGTGGATGACCAGTTTGCCGCGCCCGCCGCGGCCTTGCTGCACGGCGACGCGGGCGTTGAGGATTTCGCTCAGTTCGCGCTCGAGGTTGGCCACATCGGGATCGGCTTTCTTGCTCGCCGCCGGTTTGCTGGCCGGCTTGCCGTGGGTGATGGCGTGTACCCGGCGCTCGATCTCGCGGACCGACATGCCGCTGTCGGCGGCCTCGCGCGCCAATGCACCGGCAGCGGCAGCGGGCAATGCCAGCAGCGCGCGGGCGTGGCCCATCTCGATGGCATGTTGCTCCAGCAGGCGGCGCACATCCGGCGGCAGGTCGAGCAGGCGCAACAGGTTGGACACCGCCGCGCGTGAGCGGCCCACGGCATCGGCCGCTTGTTGGTGGGTGAGGCTGAACTCGTCGATCAGGCGATGCAGTGCCTGCGCTTCTTCGAGCGGGTTGAGGTCTTCGCGCTGGATGTTTTCGATCAGCGCCATGGCGATGACGCTGCGATCATCCACCTCGCGCAGCACCACCGGCACATCGCTCAGGCCGGCCAGTTGCGCGGCGCGCCAGCGGCGTTCGCCGGCGATGATTTCGTAGCTGTCCTTGCCCTGCGAGCGCACCACGATCGGCTGAATCAAACCCTGTGCGCGGATCGAATCGGCCAGCTCGGCCAGACGCTCGGGGTCCATGCCGGTGCGCGGCTGGTACCGGCCCGGCTTGAGGAACTCGACCGGCACCGAACGCAGGCTGTCGCCTTCGTTGTCGGGTTCTTCGCGTGCGCCCTGGTTGCCGCTGCCCAGCAGGGCATCCAGACCACGGCCGAGGCCGCGTTTTTTCGTTGCCATCAGGTGCTCTCCTTTGCCGGCTTGCGTTCGCGGCGCACGATCTCGCCGGCCAGACCAAGGTAGGCCACGCTGCCGCGCGAGCCGCGATCGTAACCGACGATGCTCTGGCCAAAGCTGGGCGCTTCGGCCAGTCGCACGTTGCGCGGCACGATGGTGCGAAACACCTTGTCGCCGAAGTGGCGGATCAGATCGCCGCTGACTGCATTGGCCAGGTTGTTGCGAACATCGAACATGGTGCGCAGGATGCCGTCGATCTCCAGCGCCGGGTTGACGTGTTGCTTGAGCGATTGAATGGTGTCGATCAGCGCGCTGAGACCTTCGAGCGCATAGTATTCGCACTGCATCGGCACCAGCACGCCATCGGCAGCGGCCAGGGCGTTGAGGGTGAGCAGCGACAACGCCGGTGGGCAATCGATCAGGATGTAGTGGTAGCGATCGCGCAGCGGCGCCAGCGCCAGCTTGAGTTTTTGCTCGCGCGCCAGCGCGCTCATCAAGCGCACTTCGGCGGCAGTGAGGTCGATATTGCTGGGCAGCAGGTCGAAGCCTTCGGCCGTCGCCACGATGGCGCTGGCGGCGTCGCATTCGCCGAGCAGCACCTCGCAGGCCGAGGCTTTCAATTCGCGCTTGTTCACGCCCGAGCCCATGGTGGCGTTGCCCTGCGGGTCGATATCGATCAGCAGCACCTTGCGCGGTGTCTGCGCCAGCGCCGCGGCAAGGTTCACCGCCGTGGTGGTTTTGCCGACGCCGCCTTTCTGGTTGGCGATGGCGATGATGCGGTTCATGAACTACTCCCTCGGCAGTGCGCGCTGGCGCGCGTCACCACAATCAGATGACGCGCGCCACTGTCGCCAGGAATGGCGAGCACATGGCTGGCCTGCACCTGCCAGGGGGCCGGCAGCGCAGCGATTTCATCGGCTGGATACTGGCCCTTCATCGCCAGCAACTGCCCCCCGGGTTGCAGCAGGTCGCCGCCGAATTGCACCAGTTGCGCAAGAGTACCCAAGGCGCGGGCGGTAATACAGCCGTATGCGCCCGGTTCGTCGAGCTGCTCGGCCCGCGATTGCGCCACGCGCACGTTGGCAAGCCCCAGTTGGCGCACCACTTCGCGCAGAAAACGGGCTTTTTTGCCATTGCTCTCGACCAGGGTCACGGTGAGGTCCGGCCGTGCCAGCGCCAATACCACGCCCGGCAGGCCGGCGCCGCTGCCGAGGTCGGCCAGCGCCAGCGATTCCGTGGGCAACCACGGCAGGATGCTCAGCGAATCGAGCAGGTGCCGCGACACCATGTCGCGTGGATCGCGCACGGCGGTGAGGTTGTAGGCGTGGTTCCACTGATCGAGCAGCGCGAGGTAATCGAGCAGACGCGGCGCCAGCCCGGGCACGCTCAGGCCGAGCGCGGCCATGCCCCGCTCCAGTTCAGGCGCCAGTTCAGGCTGCAATGCAATCAGTGGGTTCACCGCGTCGCCGATGTTGAAGCAGACCGGCAAGTTTAGCAGGCGCCTGTGACCGGGCGGCGCTCAACCGGGGTACACGGCGCAGCGGATCACCCGCAGGCCGAGTGCGTTGACCCGGCGATTGACTTCATGCTTCAGCGATTCGGCCAGTGCCGCCATGCCCTTGTCGGGCGCGGCCTGGCCGTTCAGCACATGCAGCGCGTCGCGGGTTTGCTGCTGCACCAGCGCATCGACGTCGTCCAGCGCCGCACCGGTGCGGGTCGGATCGAGAATCTGGTAATACAGGTCGGCGCTGGCGACAGGGCCATCGAGCGCCATCGGCACCGCCACGTGGTGGCCGATCAGGGCGACGTGGCAGCCGATGCGATCCAGGCCCGGGATGACCCAGCGCAGGCCGGGCCGCAGGGTGCGCCGGTAGCGGCCGAACCGATGCACGGTAAACACCTGCCCCTGCGGCACGTGGCGCAACCCGGCGACCGCCACGGTAGCCAGAACCACGACACTTGCCAGCAGGAGGGTAAAACCTGTCATGAAATCCACCTGAATCAGTTGGTTGAACGACTATTCTTCCGAATCGTTTAATAACACACGCTAACTTTACTTGCGATTAACGAGAAATTCACTCGACACCGGACACCCACAAAGTCATCGCCTGTCGTAAGGTTGTCCGATCACAGCGGAGCGATGGCATGACAAACATTCTGATTACCGGTGCCTCTGGTTTTCTGGGTCGGCATCTGGCGCAACAACTGAAGGCGGAAGGCCACAATGTGTTCGGTCTGTCACGCTCGGCGCGCGCCGACGCCATTTTGGTCGCGGATGGGGTCACGCCGGTGCGCGGCGATCTGTTGCAGCCCGAGCAGTTGGCAACGGCCTTTGCGCAGCCGTTCGACGCGGTATTCCACACCGCCGCCGACACCAGCCAATGGGCGCCCAACGACGACCGTCAGACCCGGGTCAACGTGGAAGGTTCGCGCGCGCTGGCCGAGGCGGCGCTGGCGGCGGGCGTGGCGGCATTCATCCACACCTCCAGCGTGTCGGCGTATTCGCATCGGGTACACGGCACCCTGCGCGAGGATGTAGCGCAGCGCGGCGGCGAGAGCTGGATCACCTACGAGCGCAGCAAATATCTGGGCGAACAGGCGGTGCGCGCGGTCGCGGCCCGCGGCCTGCCGCTGGTGGTAATGCAGCCGGCGCATATTCTGGGCCCGGGCGACACCAGCAACTGGTCGCGGCTGATCCGCCTGATCGATCAGAGCAAATTGCCTGGGGTGCCACCGGGTTCGGGCTCGTTCGCCGATGTGCGTGAGGTGGCGCGCGCGCAGGTGCGCGCCTGGCAACGTCGCCGCTTCGGTGAAACCTACCTGCTCGGCGGCGAGCATTTGCGCTTTCTCGACCTGGTCACCCGCGTCGGCAGCAAGCTCGGTCGCAAGACCCCGGCACGCGCGACGCCGGGCTGGGCATTGATGGCATGGGCGCGGGTGGTGGATGCGCTGTCGCGCATCACCCGGCGCGAGCCGGACATCACCCCGCGTGCGGCGATGTTCGTGATCCACGATCTGATCGTGGATTCGGGCAAGGCGCAACGCGAACTGGATTACGCGATCACGCCGATGGATCGCCTGCTCGACGACACCATCGCCTGGCTGCGTTCGGAGAACCTGTTGCGGCATGGGTGAGGCGTCAGCGAATCATCCAGCAAGCAGCTTCGCGTGCAGACGGATCGCCCACAGGGTGGGCTCCTACAGGGGTGCTTCACTGCGCTCGCGCGCGATCGCGCGCCAGCCGATGTCGTGACGGTAAAACGCGCCGTCCCAATGAATCTGCGCAATCGCGTGGTTGGCGCGTTGCTGTGCGTCATGCACGCTGTCGCCGAGCGCACACACGCACAACACGCGGCCGCCGCTGGTCAGCACCCGCTCGCCGTCCAGCCGGGTGCCGGCCTGAAACACCTTGACCTCGGGCGCAAACGCGCTGTCCAGGCCATGAATCGCATCGCCGCTGCGTGGAGTGTCGGGATAGTTCGCCGCCGCCATCACCACACCCAGCGCCGGGCGCGGATCCCATTGCGCCTGCGCGCGATCGAGCGCGCCGTCGAGCGCCGCTTCGATCAGCGCCAGCAGATCCGATTGCAGGCGCAGCAGAATCGGTTGCGTTTCCGGATCGCCAAAACGCACATTGAACTCGATCACCCGCGGCGTGCCGGCAGCATCGATCATCAATCCGGCATAGAGAAACCCGGTGAACGGCACGCCGTCGGCGGCCATGCCGCGCACGGTCGGCTCGATCACCTCGCGCATCACCCGCGCATGCACGTCCGGCGTCACCACCGGTGCCGGCGAATACGCGCCCATGCCGCCGGTGTTGGGGCCGGTGTCGCCGTCGCCGACGCGCTTGTGATCCTGGCTGCTGGCCATCGGCAACGCATGCACGCCATCGACCAGCGCGATGAAGCTGGCTTCCTCGCCGTCGAGAAACTCCTCGATCACCACCCGCGCACCGGCATCACCCCAGGCGTTGCCGGCCAGCATGTCGTGCAGCGCCGCTTCGGCATCGGCCAGCGTCAACGCCACCACCACGCCCTTGCCCGCTGCCAGGCCGTCGGCCTTGATCACGATCGGCGCGCCGTGCGCGCGCACATGCGCCAGCGCCGCCGGCAATTCGTTGAATACCGCGTAGCTGCCGGTGGCGATGCCGTGCCGTTGCAGGAACCGTTTGGCGAATGCCTTGCTGCCTTCGAGCTGCGCGGCGGCGGCGCTTGGCCCGAACACGCGCAACCCGGCAGCGCGAAACCGATCGACCACGCCAGCGACCAGCGGCGCTTCCGGGCCGACCACGGTGAGATCGACCGCTTCGCGCTGCGCCAGCGCCAGCAGTGCGTCGAGGTCGGTGGCGGCCACCGCGACATTGCGGCACTTGGCTTCGCGGGCGGTGCCGGCATTGCCCGGCGCCACCAGCACTTCGCGCACGCGCGCGGATTGCGCCAGTTTCCACGCCAGCGCGTGTTCGCGCCCACCATTGCCGATCACCAGCAGTTTCATTGCGTCATCCATCGTGTTGGCGTCAATGGCGGAAATGACGGCGGCCAGTAAACACCATCGCCATGCCGTGTTCGTCGGCGGCCGCAATCACCTCGCTATCGCGCAGCGAGCCGCCGGGCTGGATCACTGCCGCGATGCCGGCTTCGGCGGCGGCATCGATGCCATCGCGAAACGGGAAGAACGCATCGGACGCCATCACCGCACCGGCCACTTCCAACCCGGCCTCCTGCGCCTTGATGCCGGCGATGCGGGCACTGATCACGCGGCTCATCTGGCCGGCGCCGATGCCGATGGTCTGTTGCTCGCGCGCATAGACGATGGCATTGGACTTGACGTACATCGCCACTTTCCAGGCGAACAGCAAATCCTGCATTTGCGCGGCATCGGGCTGACGCGCGCTGACCACGGTGAGGTCGCACGCGGCGAGCGCATCGCTGTCGGCATCCTGCACCAGCAGGCCACCGGCAATGCGCTGAAAGTCGAGTCCCATCGCAACCGGGCTGTTGCCGCTGGCAAGCACGCGCACATTGGGCTTGCTGGCGAACAGCGCCAGCGCATCGGCATCGATTTCCGGCGCAATGACCACCTCCACGAATTGCCGGCGCAGTATCTCGCCCGCGGTCTTGGCATCGAGCGCGCGGTTGAAAGCGATGATGCCGCCGAACGCCGAAGTCGGATCGGTTGCGAAAGCGCGCTCGTAAGCGGCACCGATATGCTCGGCGATCGCGACGCCGCAGGGGTTGGCGTGCTTGACGATGACGCAGGCCGGCGCGGTGAACGCCTGTACGCATTGCAGCGCGGCATCGGCATCGCCCAGGTTGTTGTAGCTCAGCGCCTTGCCGGCCAGCACGCACGCGCCGGCCACCGTGCCCAGCGTGGCGTCCGCTTCGGTCTGCACGTACAGGGCACCGCGTTGATGCGGGTTTTCGCCGTAACGCAGTGGCGATGCCAGTTGCAAGGACAGGTGCAGGCTGTGCGGCCACGGCTCGGGCTGCTCCGGATCGCGCGCACGCGGCGACAGCCATTGCGCGATCTGGCCGTCGTAGCGGCTGGTGTGGGCGTAGGCCTTGGCCGCGAGCGCCCGGCGCTGTGCCGGCTCGGTGCCACCGGCACGCAGCGCAGCGAGCAGCATCGGATAGTCATCGGGATCGACCACCACGCTCACCCGCGCATGGTTCTTGGCCGCCGCGCGCAGCATCGCCGGGCCGCCGATGTCGATGTTTTCAATCGCCTCGTCGTAATCGCAATCGGCTCGCGCCACGGTCGCAGCGAACGGATACAGGTTGACCACCAGCAGGTCGATGGCAGCGATGCCGTGCGCGGCCATCACCGCATCGTCGATACCGGCCCGGCCCAACAGCCCGCCGTGAATCGCCGGATGCAGCGTCTTGACCCGGCCATCCATGATTTCCGGAAACCCGGTCGCCGTGCTGACATCGGTGACGATGATTCCCGCCGCACGCAGCGCCATTGCGGTGCCGCCGGTAGACAGCAACTCGACACCGAGCGCGACCAACGCCTGCGCCAGTTCGATCAAACCGGTCTTGTCGGAAACGGAAAGCAGGGCGCGGCGGACGGGTTGGCGAACAGCGGACATGGACAACGGCCGGAAGTGAAAAGCAGGCCATTATATCGGCGAACGTCGCAAAACCCCTGCGCAGATATTTGTAGCCCGGGTTGAGGCGCAACGCGCCGAAACCCGGGGGCACGCCGCTGGCCGTAACCCGGGACCAGAAGCAGATCAACCCAATCCGTAGAGCTTGAGCTTTTTGCGCAAGGTCGCACGATTGATACCCAGCGCCGCTGCAGCGCAGCTTTGATTGCCGTGGCAATGACGCAGCACTTCGGCCAGCAGCGGCAGTTCCACTTCGCGCAGCACGACGTTGTAGAAATCCTCGGGCGGCTGTTCACCAAGATCGAGCAGGTAACGGCGCACCGCGCTGGCAACGCATTCGCGCAGCGACGGCTGCGCCGTGGCGCTGCCGGAAGCGCCAGCGCGCATGGAAACGGGGGCATTCACAGACTGACTCTCCCAATACGTTCAAGCATCCGCTGCTCTACGCACACCACGGGGGCGGTGCGCGGTTTGGCAGTTTACCCCCAACCGACCGGCATTGCGCAAGCAAAAATCCGGTTGCATTCGACATTGTTTTGAGAACAACAAATTTGTCGCGCGAGATCACCGGCTTAGCGGAAATTCGCAGCAAAGGACAACAAGCGCGCAACGCAAAACGTTGATGTGCGGATGCACACGCAACGATTTCAAGCGCTCAGAGAAAGGCAAACTCGAACGACAGCGTGTTGCGGCCCGGATCGAGCACGTCCAATCGCGCATTGACACTCTGCCCGGGCGCCACGGTGGCGCTGTCCGGCGCCGTGCCGAGGTATTCGTCGGCGCTGAAGCGGCGCGCGCCGGTCGCCGCACCGTTGATGTCGAGCAACCGCAATTCCAGTAGCGGCCACGCCTGCGCAAACGGCGCTCGATTGCGGAAGGTGGCGCGGATATGCAGCACGCCGGGAACGTCCGGATTGGGCTGCACGCTGCGCTCGATGATCGCAAACGCGGCAGGCTCGCGCCACGGGCTCAGCGTGCAACCGCTGAACGCGCACAGGCGTTCGATCCAGGGCCGCCAACGCGCATCCTGCGCCAGCGTATCGCGCTCGACATAAATCAGCTGCACGGCGAGGCTCAGCGCCAACAGCGCCGCTACCGCGCGCCAGCGCGGGGTATGGCGCGGGTGCAGGGCGCGGGCGATGAAACCGGGCACCTCGACGCTGCCGCGGACGCCAAGCGGCGGCGGCGCGTCGAACAACGCGATCTGATTGGCGTCATCGGGCAATGGCGTTGCCGTGCCGCAGGCCGGGCAAACGGCATCGTCGCTGCGCAGCCCGCGATCGCAGGCACCGCAGTGGCGTGTGGTCAGGTTGTGCATGGATCGATTTTAGCCTGCAATCAGGCGCGTGCTGAAGGCTGCATAATCATTGGCCAACGGCTCGCTGTGGCTGGGCTGCTGCAACAAGGCCGCCAGTGCCGGTGGCGGTTCGGGCACGACATCGATCAGCGGCGCCAGCACGGTGTCGAACTTGGCCGGATGCGCTGTGGCTACCACCGCGTAGTCGCGGTCATCGCCAGCGGCACGGCGCCGCTCCAGCGCCACCAGTGCGCACGCGGTGTGCGGACAGACGACGGCGCCGTAACGCGCATGGCTGCTGCCGATTGCAGCGCGTATCTGCGCATCGTCGACGCGCTCGGCACTGAGCGCTGCGCGTACCTCGGCATCGCTGGCGTACAACGCGCGCAAGCGCTCGAAATTGCTCGGCGCGCCGACATCCATGGCGTTGGCCAGTGTGGCGATGCCCGGGCGCGGGGTGTAATCCTCACCCGCGAAATACTCGCTCAACGTGGCATTGGCATTGCTCGCCAGCACGATGGCGCCGACCGGCAAGCCCATCCGCCGCGCCAGCAACGCCGCCAGCGCATTGCCTAGGTTGCCGGTGGGCACGATGAAGCCGAGCGTCCGTCCATGTGCGCGCCAATGACCCAGACTCGCCTGCGCGTAGTAACTCATCTGCGGCAGCAGGCGGCCCAGGCTGATCGAGTTGGCCGAACTCAGGCGCAGCCGGCCGGCGAGTGCATCGTCGTTGAGCGCGCGCTTGACCAGCGCCTGGCAATCATCGAAATTGCCCTGCACGCGCAAGGCGGTGACGTTGCCGCCGAAGGCACCGAGCTGATGCGCCTGGCGCGGCGACACCCGGCCGTCGGGGTACACGATCCACACGCGCACGCCAGGCTGGCCGGCGAATGCCGCACCCACCGCGGCACCGGTATCGCCCGAGGTCGCCACCAGAATCTGCAGCTCGCGCATTTCGCCGGCCGGTTTGATACGCAACAGGCAGGCAGCGAGAAAGCGCGCGGCGAAATCCTTGAACGCGGCGGTTGGCCCATGAAACAGCTCCAGCATCCAGGTGGCCGGCAGCGGCAACGCCCGCAGCGGCGCATCGATGTCGAGCGCCTGCGCGCAAATCCGCGGCAACGCCGGTTCCAGTGCGTCACCGACAAACAGCGGCGCCAACAGCCGCTGCGCAATCGGCGGCAGGCCCGCTGCATCGGCAAACATCGCGGGCTCGAACGATGGCCAGCGCACGGGCATGTACAAGCCGCCATCGGGCGCGAGGCCGGCGCTCAGTGCCGCCGACAGGCCCACCGGCGCGGCGCGACCGCGGGTACTTACAAATTGCATGCGATCACCTCCGCGCCGGGGCTGGCGATGGCCGACACATAGGCGCTCGCACCGATGCCGGCGTCGGCAAATGCCTGACGCATGGCGCTACCCGCGCGCTCGGCGGCGGCGCGATCGGTGAACCAGGCAAAGACGCTCGGCCCGCCGCCGGAAATGCTGGCGCCGAGCGCCCCAGCGGCCAATGCCGCCGCCTTGACTTCGGCGAAGGCCGGGATCAACGGCGCGCGCCGCGGCTCGATCAGCACATCATGCAGGCCGGCGCGCACCAGATCGGCATCGCCGCGCTGGCAGCCGGTGAGAAACAGCGCCAGATGCGTGCTTTGCGCAACGAACTCGGACAACTGGAAATGGCCGGCCAGCACTTCGCGGCTGCGCCGCGTTTCCAGCACCAGATCCGGATGCACCAGCGCCACGTGCCAGGCGGCCGGCACCGCCAACGCCAGCAGTTCGGTTTTGCTCGCCAACACCAGCCCGCCGAGCAACGCCGGGCCGATGTTGTCGCCGTGCGCGCTGCCACTGGCCACCGCCTCGCCGGCCAGCGCGAACGGATACAACGCGGCGAGCGGCAGCGGTTCGGGCAACAGTGCATTGGCGGCGACCACGGCCGCAACCGCCGACGCCGCCGAGCCGCCCATGCCCGAGCCCAGCGCGATGCCCTTGTCGATATCGATGGCGAAACCGTAGTCCAGTTCCAGTGCCGCGATCATCGCCTGCAACGCACGCGCCGCGGTGTTGCGCTCGGGCTCACGCGGCAACGCAGTGATGCAACCGGTGATCGCGCGCACCCGCACGCCGGGCGTATCGACGCGCTGCACGCTGACTCGATCGCCGGCGCCGCTGATGGCGTGGCCAAGCAGATCGAAGCCGACGCCGACATTGCCGATGCTGGCCGGCGCAAACGCGGTGGCGATGGCGTTCACAGCTTGGCGCCCAGCGCCGCCGACAGGCGCAGCAGATCGCCGAACACACCGGCGGCGGTGACATCCGGGCCGGCACCCGGGCCTTGCACCACCAGCGGATTGTCGTGGTAGCGATCGGTCTGAAAGCGGATGCAGTTGTCGGTGGATTGCAGATTGCCGAACACGTGATCGGCCGGCAACACGCGCAACCCGACCTCGGCGCGGCCGTCGGTATCGAAACGCGCCACGTAACGCAGCACCCCGCCACTGGCGCGCGCGGCCGCCAGGCGTTCGGCCATCGGCGCATCGAGCGCCTCGGCCTGGGCGAGGAAGGCATGGCCACCGCCACTGCGCAGGGCGTCAGGCACCAGACTTTCGGTTTGCACGTCGCTCAGCTCCAGGGCATGGCCCGCTTCGCGTGCCAGGATCACCAGTTTGCGCGCAACGTCCAGCCCACCCAGATCATCGCGCGGATCGGGCTCGGTGTAGCCATGGCCGTGCGCCTCGCGCAGCAACGCGGAAAACGGCTGGCTGCCATCGTAGCGATTGAACAGGTAAGCCAGGGTTCCCGACAACACGCCTTCGATGCTGCGCAGGCGATCGCCGGTATCGAGCAGATCGCGCAGGGTGTGGATCACCGGCAAGCCGGCGCCGACGCTGGCCTCGTAGCGGAACCGGCTGCCACCGGCGGCGCAGGCGGCGCGGATGGCGTGATAACGCGCCAGCGGGCCACTGCCGGCATGTTTGGCCGGGGTGATGATGTGCAGGCCACGGCGCAGCCAGTCGGGGTAACGCTCGGCAATGGCATCGTTGCCGCTGCAATCGATCAATACCCGGTGCGGCAGGTGGCCGGCATCCAGATGCTCGATGAATGCGTCCAGATCCAGCGCCTCGGCGGCACCGGCATCGGCAAGCCAGGCGCTGGCGTCGAAGCCGGCGTCGTCGCGCCACTGCTGGCGCGAGTTGGCGATGCCGCGCAGGCGCAGATCGAGTTGCGCCTGTTCGCGCAAACGCGGCTGCGCGCTGGCCAGTTGCGCCAGCAACGCGCGGCCGACGTTGCCCGGCCCGATCAGCCCCAGCGACACCGTTTGCGGCGACAGCCAGAAGCCGGCATGCACCGCGCGCAAGGCGCGGGTGGCGTCCACTTCGGCAATCGCCACCGACAGATTGCGCTCGGACGCACCCTGGGCGATGGCGCGCACGTTCACCCCGGCCCGCGCCAGATGGTGGAACAGGCGCGCGGCCACGCCGGGGCGGCCGGTCATGCCCTCGCCGACGGCGGCGAGCACGGCGATGTCGCGTTCGACCCGGATATCGTCGATCAGCTTGTCGCGCAGGGCGTCGGCAAAGGTGCGACGCAAGGCCAGTTCAGCGCGACTGGCATCGCTCGCCGGCACCACGCAACAGATCGAGTGTTCCGACGAACCCTGCGAGATCATCACCACGGACACGCCAGCGGCACCGAGCGTACCGAACACGCGCTCGGCCACGCCGGGCACGCCGATCAGGCCATTGCCCTCGATGTTGACGACCGCCATCTGCGGCTGGATCGATACACCCTTGACCGGTGGATCGAGCTGCCGCTCGCGGCTCAGGCGCGTGCCTGGATGTTCGGGCTTGAAGGTATTGCGCACGATCACCGCAATGTTGCGCGCGACCACCGGCACCAGCGTCATCGGGTGCAGCACCTTGGCGCCGAAATAGGCCAACTCGGCGGCCTCGGAATACGACAGCGCGTCGAGCGTCACCGCCTCGGGCACGAAACGCGGATCGGCCGAGGCGATGCCATCGACATCGGTCCAGATGTGCAGTTCGCGCGCTTCGAACAGCGCCGCGAACAGGGCGCCGGAATAATCGCTGCCGTTGCGGCCCAAAGTGGTGGCGCGGCCGTGGCTGTCGCGCGCGATGAAGCCGGTCGCCACGACGTGCCGGGCATGGTGTGCGCTGCGCCATTGTTGCAATCGCGCGCTGCTTTGCTGCCAATCGATCGCGCCGCGCATCGCGCTGTCGGTACTCGCATCACGCACCGTCAGCACCTCGCGCGCGTCGAGCAGATCGGCAACGATGCCGGCATCGGCCAGATAGGCCTGCAACAACTGCGCGCAAAACACTTCGCCCAGGCCCTGGATGGTATCGAGCACCTCAGCGACCGCGATGCCCAGCACGGCCAGCGCGTCGAGTTGCGCGCGCAGGCCGACAAACGCGGCGTCCAGTGCATCGCACACGGCGACGCGGCGACCGGCGTCGCGCACTCCCGCGGCCGCGTCCAGATGCCGTTGCCGCAGCGCCTGCCAGGCATCGGGCCAGCTGCGATCACGGGCGCCGGCACGGGTCGCCAGCTCGATCAAGGCATCGGTGCTGCCCTTCAACGCCGAGACCACGACCACCGATCCGGATTCGGTACGCGCCGCCAACAGCCGTGCGACATGGGCCAGGCGCTCGCCGGTGGCGAGGCTGGTACCGCCGAACTTGTGGGCAATCAAAACCGGAAATGGATCGGCAACAGCGCTCATGGGGTCTCCTCGTTGGGAGGCTCCGCCGTAGCCGGATGTGCAGGGAGTTGGCCCCCGCGCGTCGGGCGGGGCGGGGCCAATTCAGGGTGTACTACCCGGCCACACGCTCCCGCAAGCGGGTCATGGTGGTACCGGTACCGGTGGTGGAAATGTTGCGGTGCATGATGCGATCAAACACTGGCAACGGGTGGTCTGTCAAGTCGCGTCGTCTACGCGCACCGGCGTTTACCGCGAATCGGCGGGTGCCGTGCGCCATATCCGCAACGCATTGTTGGCCGGCATCGGCAGATCGGCATGCAGATGCAACCCGGCCTGAAGCGCCAGCGCATCGACCGCCTCGGCGTCGCGCAGGCCCATTGCCGGGTCCTGTGCGCGCAATTGCGCATCGAAGGCGGCATTGCCTTCGCTGGTGTAGCGGCCATCGCGATTGAACGGGCCATAGATCGCCAGCACCGCATCATCGGCCAGTACCGCGGGCAAACCCGCGAACAGTGCCTGCACCGCCGGCCAGCCCATGATGTGCAGGGTGTTGGCGCTGAACACCGCATCGAAGCGCTGCGCCGGCCATGGCCCGCGCGCAACATCCAGTGCCAGCGGTGGCGGGGCAGCGGCAAAATACACCGCGTGCTGGCCACTGCCGCTGCCGATTTCCAGCACCCGCCGGCGCCCGGCGAACGGCTCGCGCAAAGCCGCGAGGATCGGCTCGCGGTTGCGCTCGGTCGATGGCGCGTGCGGTTTGTCGGCTGCGCTACTCACGCCTGCAGCGGGTTGCTCTTCTCGGCATCGATCTTGTACTGCTTGATCGCGCGCGCCACATCCTTGGCGGTCATCTTGCCTTCGGCAGCCAGCGCGGCAATCGCGGCGTGGGCGACATGATAGCGATCCACTTCGAAATGTCGGCGCAGATTGGCGCGGGTATCGGAACGGCCATAGCCATCGGTGCCGAGTACGGTGTATGCCATCGGCACAAACTCGCGAATCTGGTCGGCATAGTTACGCACGTAGTCGGTTGCGGCAATGGCTGGCCCACTGCGATCACGCAGCAATTGCGTGACGTAGGGCACGCGATGCGTCTTAACCTCGGGGTTCAATCGATTGTGGCGAACCGCAGCGCTGCCATCGCGCGCCAACTCGTTAAAGCTCGGGCAGCTCCAGATATCGGCGCTGACGCCGAAATCCTTGTCCAGCAACTCGGCAGCGGCGATCACTTCACGCAGGATCGTGCCCGAGCCCAGCTCTTGTTCTTGATTTTGCTCTTTGCTTTTTCCGAGTCCCGAGTCCCGAGTCCCGAGTTCCGACTGTCCGATCCCGAGTCCCGCAAAAGGTACATGCCCTTGATAATGCCATCGGCGCTGCCTTCCGGCATTTCCGGGTGCGTGTAGTTCTCGTTCATCAAGGTGACGTAGTAATACGCATCGACTTGGTCGGTCAGCATGCGCTGCATGCCGTGCTGGATGATGGTGACGACTTCATAGCTGAACGTCGGGTCGTAGCTGTGGCAATTGGGAATCAGCCCCGCCTGCACCATGCTGTGGCCGTCCTCGTGTTGCAGGCCCTCGCCATTGAGGGTGGTGCGGCCGGCGGTGGCGCCCAGCAGAAACCCGCGCGCGCGCATGTCGCCTGCCTGCCACGCGGCATCGCCAATGCGCTGGAAGCCGAACATCGAGTAATAAATGTAGAACGGCAGCATCGGCAGGTCGTTGCTGCTGTAGCTGGTGGCGGTAGCCAGCCACGACGCGAACGCACCGGCTTCGGTAATGCCTTCCTGCAGCACCTGGCCGGCCGCGTCCTCGCGGTAATACATCAACTGATCGGCATCCACCGGCTTGTACTTCTGCCCGTGCGGGGCATAGATGCCGATCTGCCGGAACAGCCCTTCCATACCAAACGTGCGCGCTTCGTCGGCCACAATCGGCACACAACGCGGGCCGATGGTTTTGTCGCGCAAGGTGATGTTGAGCATCTGCACGAACGCCATCGTGGTGCTGATTTCACGCTCGCCCGTGGCCTTGAGCAGGCGTTCGTATGCAGCCAGCTTTGGCACCTCCAACGACTGGGTTGCCTTGCGCCGACGCTGCGGCAGGAAGCCACCAAGTGCGCGCCGGCGTTCCAGCAGGTACTCGATCTCCGGTGAATCCTTGCCCGGGTGGTAAAACGGGATAGTGCCATCCTTGAGCTGATCATCGCTGATCGGAATCTGGAAACGGTCGCGGAATGCGCGCACGCCTTCATCGTCCATCTTCTTGGTGCCATGGGTCGGATTGAGCGACTCGCCGGACGCACCCATGCCGTAGCCCTTGACCGTCTTGGCAAGAATCACGGTCGGCATGCCGGGGGTGTGTACGGCGGCATGGTACGCGGCGTAGACCTTGTGCGGATCGTGGCCGCCGCGGTTGAGACGGCTGATATCGTCGTCGGACAGGTTGTCGACCAGCGCTGCTGTTTCGGCATATTTTCCAAAGAAATGCTTGCGCGTGTAGGCGCCGCCGAAGGCTTTGCAGTTCTGGTATTCGCCGTCGACCGTCTCCATCATCAATTCGCGCAGCTTGCCGCTGCCATCGCGCGCCAACAACGGGTCCCAGTAACTGCCCCAGATGGTCTTGATGACATTCCAGCCAGCGCCACGGAACTGGCCTTCCAGCTCCTGGATGATCTTGCCGTTGCCGCGTACCGGGCCGTCGAGCCGTTGCAGGTTGCAGTTGACGACGAAGATCAGATTGTCCAGCCCTTCGCGGCCCGCCACGGAAATGGCGCCCAGGCTTTCGGGCTCGTCGGTTTCACCATCGCCGAGGAACGCCCACACCTTGCGGCCGGTCTTCGGCATCAGGCCGCGACCTTCCAGATACTTGAAATTGCGCGCCTGGTAAATGGCGCTGATCGGGCCGAGACCCATGCTCACGGTTGGCGTCTGCCAGTAGTCCGGCATCAGCCACGGGTGCGGATAGGAACTGATGCCGCGGCCATCGACTTCCATCCGGAAGTTGTCGAGTTGATCGGCACTGATGCGGCCTTCAAGGAAAGAACGCGCGTAAATGCCGGGAGAGCCATGGCCTTGAATGAACAGCAGGTCGCCCGGGTGCTCTGCGGTGGGTGCGTGCCAGAAGTGGTTGAAACCCACGTCATACAATGTTGCCGAGGAACCGAAGGTGGCGATATGGCCGCCCAAATCGCCGGGCTTGCGATTGGCGCGCACCACCATCGCCATCGCGTTCCAGCGGATGATCGAGCGAATCCGCCACTCCATCGTCGCATCGCCCGGGCTTTTAGCTTCCATCGGCGGTGGAATGGTGTTGATGTACTCGGTGGTTGGCGAGAACGGCAAGTGCGCGCCAGCGCGACGCGTTTGCTCGACCATGCGATCAAGTAGAAAGTGGGCGCGCTCGGGACCGTCGTGAGCGATCACTGCCGACAACGATTCGACCCATTCCCGGGTCTCGTTGGGGTCGGTGTCCTGATCGAGAATGTCGGTGAGGATGTTCATGGTTGGCCTCCCGCACCCGCGCCGAGCGCCGGTGCATCGTTTATGTTTTTGTCGAGCGCGATAAGCGCAGCGTATCCGGTCAGTGTATCCGACCCGGCGCACGCGGGCTTACGCATACGTATGGGAAGCACTCCTGCCGCGGGTAATGGTCGCAGGGTAGCCGTAGGTCGGATCAAACCGCGGTCGCTCCTGGGCGTCCTGCGCTCGCGACGCTTGCACATCCATGTGCGGCGAAGCGGTGGATCCGACATCGCCCACATCCGCACGCCCTGGCATCGGCTCCCGCGCAAGCGCCTTGAGCCGACCTACGGGTTGGCGGTGGCGGGTGGCGACGGCAACACTCACCCCATGCGTTGCTGGCGCACCTGCGCTTCGACCGCCGCGATCGCGGTCATGTTGACGATCCGGCGCACCGTTGCCGCCGGTGTGAGCACATGCGCGGCGCCGCCGACCCCCATCAGGATCGGCCCGATGCCGATACCGTCGGTCATCGAACGCACCAGGTTGTAGGCGATGTTGGCGGCGTCGAGATTGGGAAACACCAGCAGGTTGGCGCTGCCGGTGAGGCGCGAGTCGGGGAACAGCCTTGCGCGGATGTCTTCGCTCATGGCGGCATCGATCTGCATCTCGCCCTCGGCTTCCAGCTCGGGCGCTTTCTCGTGGATCAACGCCAGCGCCTGCCGCATGCGCACGGCGCTGGGATTGTTGCGCGCACCAAAATTGGAATGCGACGCCAGCGCGATGCGCGGCTCGATCCCGAACAGTTTGAGACGGAACGCTGCCGCCAGCGCCGCTTCGGCGATCTGCTCGGCGCTGGGTTCGTACTGGACGTGGGTATCGACGAAAAAGAACACGCCCTTGTCGTTGAGCACCGCCGACATCGCTGCCGGCGCGCTCACCCCCGGGTCGAGCCCGAGCACGTCAACGACGTGGTGCAGCTTGCCCTCGTAGCGGCCGACGGTGCCACACAACATGGCATCGACTTCGCCGCGCTTGGTCATCAGTGCGGCGATCACGGTGGAACGCGAGCGCACGATCGCCTTGGCGTTGTCGGGAGTCACCCCGCGCCGGCGCATGATCTGGTGATAAAGCTGCCAGTATTCGGGAAAGCGCGGGTCGTCGTCGATATTGGTCAGCTCGAAATCCACGCCTTCGCGTATGCGCAGGCCAAGGCGTTCGATGCGCATCGCGATCACCGATGGCCGGCCGATCAGGATCGGGCGGGCGAGGCCTTCATCGACCACGGTCTGCACCGCACGCAGCACGGTTTCTTCTTCGCCCTCGGCATAGGCCACGCGTTTCAGGCTGGCGCGCGCCTGCTCGAATACCGGCTTCATCAGCAGACCGGAGCGGAACACGTGCTGCGAGAGCTTCTCGCGATAGGCCGCCATGTCCGTGATCGGGCGGGTAGCGACGCCGGAGTCCATCGCCGCCTGCGCGACGGCCGGCGCCAGCTTCACCAGCAAGCGCGGATCGAACGGGCGCGGAATCAGGTACTCGGCGCCGAATACCGGCATGTCGCCGCCGTAGGCCGCGCCCAGATCGGTGGCTTCCTGTCGCGCCAGCGCGGCGATTGCCTTGACGCAGGCCAGCTTCATCGCCTCGTTGATGGTCGATGCGCCGACGTCGAGCGCGCCGCGGAAAATGTACGGGAAACACAGGGCGTTGTTGACCTGGTTCGGGTAGTCCGAGCGGCCGGTGGCGATGATGCAATCGGGACGGGCGGCGCGCGCCGCGTCGGGATTGATCTCGGGATTGGGATTGGCCAGCGCGAGGATGATCGGCCGCGCGGCCATCTTCGCCAGCATCTCGGGCTTGAGGATCCCGCCCGCCGAGAGGCCCAGAAAGATGTCGGCGCCATCGACCATTTCAGCGAGCGTGCGTGCCTTGGTGTCGCGCGCATAACGCAACTTGGCGCCCTCCAGATCGGTGCGCTCGCGATGCAGAACGCCGTGATGATCCATCGCGCAGATGTGGTCCGGATTCAGGCCCAAAGCAACCAGCATGTCCAGGCAGGCGACACCGGCCGCACCGACACCGGTGGTGGCCACGCGCACGTCCTCGATCTTCTTGCCGACCACTTCCAGCGCATTGAGCACCGCCGCACCGACGATGATCGAGGTGCCGTGCTGGTCATCGTGGAACACCGGGATTTTCATCCGCTCGCGCAACTTGCGCTCGACGATGAAACATTCAGGCGCCTTGATGTCTTCCAGATTGATACCGCCGAAGGTGGGCTCCAGGCTGGCGATGATCTCGACCAGCTTGTCCGGATCGTTCTCCTGCACTTCGATATCGAACACATCGATACCGGCGAACTTCTGGAACAGCACGCCCTTGCCTTCCATCACCGGCTTGGCCGCCAGCGGTCCGATATTGCCCAGTCCCAACACCGCGGTGCCATTGCTGATCACCGCCACCAGATTGCCGCGGGCGGTGAGCGCGCTGGCCTCGCCCGGGTCTTCGACGATGGCCTCGCAGGCGGCGGCCACACCGGGCGAATACGCCAACGCCAGATCGCGCTGGGTGACCATGGCCTTGGTCGCAACGACCTTGATCTTGCCGGCCGGAAGCTGGCGGTGGTAATCGAGGGCGGCTTGCTTCAGGTCTTTGTCGGGCATGGCGGTTCGCAGGCTGGGCGCGCGGGATGCGTAATGAGCCCGTGATTGTAGCCGCGCAAGACCACTTGTGCTCGCGGTCGCCCACAGGGTGGGCTCCTACACAAAACAGCGCTCCACTGTAGGAGCCCACCCTGTGGGCGACCGAGCGAGCCGGACAGCGGGCCGTCGCCTGATCGCGACGTGGTTGACGGAGCTCTGACAGTACCGCCAAGTGCAGAGCGCTACGCACGAATCAGCTTGTCGTCGACGCCGCCTTGGCTGTGCCTTTACCAGCGGCCTTTTTGCCGGTGCCTTCCCTGGCAGCGACTTTCTTGCTCACAACCTTTTTTGCCGCAGTCTTCTTGACGGCTGCTTTTTTGGTCGTCTTTTTGGCCGCTTTTTTCACCACCTTGTCGGTGGTCGATTTCTCCGCCGTCTTGCTGGCGGCCTTTTTGGCACCCTTGCCGAAGCGGCCACCCGCCGGCTTGCCGGTTTCAGCCATCAATTGCTCGCATTCGGCCAGGGTGAGGCTGGCCGGCTCGCGATCCTTGGGAATCTTGCCGTTCAAGCTGCCATCGGACAGGTACGGGCCATAACGGCCATTGAGCACCTGGATCGGGCTGCCTTCGAACGACTTGATGATGCGGTTGGCGATCGCTTCCGCCTTGGCAATCAACAAGGCCTTGCCGCGTTCGAAATCGATGGTGTACGGATCGTCTTCCTTGCCCAGCGAGGCATAGGTGCTGCCATGCTTGACGAACGGGCCAAAGCGGCCGACGCCCACCGTCAACGGCACGCCGTCGAGATCGCCGAGCGTGCGCGGCAACTGGAACAGCACCAGCGCATCCTCCAGGCTGATGGTGTGCATGCTCTGGCCGGGGCGCAAGGATGCGAATTTGGGTTTTTCCTCGGCGTCTTCGCTGGTCGAGCCGATCGCGGCATACGGCCCGAAACGGCCCAGACGCACGCTGACCGGCTTGCCGCTGACCGGGTCGGTACCCAGTTCACGGGCGCCGCTGGCTTCGGAGCGATCGACGCTTTCGGTTTTCTCGCTGACCAGCGCCTTGAACGGCGTCCAGAAACGCTGCATCAACGGCACCCATTGCTCTTCGCCACGCGACACGGCATCGAGTTCGTCTTCCAGACGTGCGGTG
>PGZC01000050.1:0-15302 GCA_002839995.1 Gammaproteobacteria bacterium HGW-Gammaproteobacteria-4
GCGTCGTGCGTAGGCACGCCGAGGAAAGTCCGGGCTCCACAGGGCAAGGTGCCAGGTAACGCCTGGGCGGCGCAAGCCGACGGAAAGTGCAACAGAAAGCAAACCGCCAAACTTCGCTGCGCGTTTTCGCGCGCGAAGCGGTAAGGGTGAAATGGTGCGGTAAGAGCGCACCGCGTGCGGGGCTAACGCCGCACGGCACGGCAAACCCCACCTGGAGCAAGGCCAAATAGGGACGCAATGGTGTGGCCCGCACCGCGTCCGGGTAGGCTGCTGGAGTGTCGTGGCGACACGACACCGAGAGGAATGACTGCCCTTGACAGAACCCGGCTTACAGGCCGGCTCCGCACTTTCCCCGCCGCTACGGCGCGTGCTACGGCAGCCCCAGCAGCGGCTGCGGCATACCGAAGAAGTAGCCTTGGCAATAGTCGACGCCGATCTCGCGCATGCGTTTCAGCGTCGCCTCGTTCTCGACGTTTTCGGCAATCGTCTTCAGGCCAAGCACCTGTGCCATTTTATGGATGGCATCAACCATCGCCAGACTTACCCCGTCTCGGGTCGCATCACGAACGAACTGACCGTCGATCTTGACGTAATCGACCGGCAAGCGGCGCAGATACGCGAACGACGACAGGCCGCTGCCGAAGTCGTCCAGCGCAAAGCGGCAGCCCAGCAAGCGCGCGCGCTCCATGAATGCGCCGACCGCGTCGAAGTCGGTTATTGCCTCGCCGTCGGTGATCTCGAGGCACAACACACGCGGATCGACCAGTGCCCGCATCTGTTGTTCGGCAAACGCGCGAAACTCCGGGTCGCACAGCGACGACCCCGATAAATTGACGGCGACCAGTTCAGGCGCTATCCGGTCCGAAGCACGCCGCCAGCGCAACCAGTCGGCAACCTGTTGCAGTACCCATCGATCTATCCGCACCATCAAACCGTAACGGCGGGCAATCGGCAGGAACTCGCCAGGCGCAATCAACTTGCCGCTCGCACTGAGCAACGCAATCAGTACCTCGACATTGCGGTTGTCCGGCACGCCGGTCGCACTCGGCACGATGTCGTGCGCCAACAACTGGAAATCGCCGACTTCCAACGCTGTCTGCAGCCGCGGCAACCACTGCAACTCGTCCTGTCGACGAATCAGCTCGGCGTCGCTTGGAGAATATACATTGACACGATTCCCGCCGCGTTCGTGCGCAGCGAAACAGGCGGCATCGGCAGCCTGGATTACGGCGTCGTGGTTGCCGCTGCCGCGTTGCACTGGCGCAAGACCAATGGACGCCGTCGTCGCGAACTGGCGATCGCCCCAGGTAAAACGGATGCGTTCGATCGCCGCAGCCATGTATCGCGTCCGGACGATTGCCTCGCCCATGCTGCAATCGCGCATCAGCAGACCAAACTCGTCGCCGCCCAAACGCGCCACCGGATCGCTCTCGCCCGCCGCCGAAGCCAACACAGCCGCCACGTCACGCAGCAGCGCATCGCCCGCTGCGTGCCCACAGGCCTCGTTGACCAACCTGAACTGATCAAGGTCGATCACCACCAGCACGTGTTCGCCGGCGCCGGCCGCGACTTCGGACAGGCAACGCCGCAAGCGGGAGGTGAACTCCTCACGATTGAGCAGCCCGGTGAGCGCATCGTGGCTGCTGCGAAAACTCAACTCGCGAACGATCCCCGCGGTCTGCGCGATATCACGGAACGTCAGCACCAGCCCCTGCGGCTGACCATCGCTGTCGGCGACACTGGCCACCGCCAATTGCAGCAGCACGTCGCCATCCTCGCGTCGGCGAACACTCACCGGCCGCTCCGCCATCGAGTGAAACCAGGCTGCCATCGCTGCCAGCGAGCTGTTGTCCGGCATTTCGCGCGAGGACTGGGCCAGCGGAAAAACCTTCTCGACCGTCTGGCCCAACGCCTTATCGGCGGGCCAGCCCAGAATGCGCTCGGCGGCAGGGTTGATGTAATCCACGCTCCCGCCACTGCCGACGGTAATGACACCATCGGTGATCGCGCGCAATGTCGCCTGTGCCCGCACCTTTTCGGCGATCAGCCGCTGTTCCAACTGCCTGCGCCCGGACACCTCGCGCAGGCTGGCAATCCAGCGCGCCGCGTTGGTGCCATCGCCAGGTAGCCAGCGCACCCTCGCTTCAAGCCATTGCCAGTCGTTGCGCTGGTTGCGCACGCGACACTCGACGCTTACCTCGCGCGTCTCACGCGACTCGCCGAACCGAACGCGAGCCCACAGTTGGCGCATGCGCACGGCATCGTCGCTCGAAACAAAGCGCAATACGTGCCGCCCCACCAGCTCGCCGGGGGCGTATGCCAGCATCGCGGTGACTGCCGGGCTGACATAGGCCACACAACCGGAACCGGAAACCAGCATCAATACATCGCTGGATTGTTCGGCCAACTCTCGAAACAGATCAACGTTGCCTATCAACGCGGCGCGTTGGCGGTCGATAGGCGTAACGTTCTGGTGCATATCAATCAAGGCTCACAGAACCGTGTGAATCGCAAAAAACGCTCTCTCTCCGTCTGGGCGTACGGAGAGAGAGTTACGCACGCATGAAGTTACGTCGCAGCTTTAAAGAACCGGTGCAACCGGCGATGCCGGCATCATCGGCGAAGGCGCCTTCTTGCCCGCGGCGCGCTTTGGCGATGCCTTCTTCGCAGCTTTCTTCGGTGCTGCTTTCTTCGGCGCCGCCTTCTTGGCGGCCTTCTTGGCAGCCTTCTTCGGTGCAGCCTTCTTCACCGCTTTCTTGGCGGCCTTCTTCGGCGCTGCTTTCTTCACCGCTTTCTTGGCAGGCTTCTTGGCAGCCTTCTTCGGTGCAGCCTTCTTCACCGCTTTCTTGGCAGCCTTCTTCGGTGCAGCCTTCTTCACCGCTTTCTTGGCGGCCTTCTTCGGCGCAGCCTTCTTCACCGCTTTCTTGGCGACCTTCTTGACCGCCACCTTCGCTGCGGCTTTCTTCACGACTTTCTTGGCAGCCTTCTTGGCCGCCGGTTTCTTTGCTGCTTTCTTCGTTGCCATGATGTTGCTCCTCGTCAGATGGGTGTTGATGACGCCCAGTAAACAACTAACCGTCCCGGAATACCGATCCGGAACGTTCTGGAACTGCACGATCACAGTCGCCAGAACCGGTGACCAGTCGAACTTCGACTGGTTTACATGACAACGCCCGCGTCGCGAACGACCCGGGCGCATGAAACAGACAGACAACAGCGATGACACCGCTCGATTTTTTCGAGGGAAGCAGACCCCACGTCGATCGCGACGATGCGTGCAGCATCCCGTGATGCACCGAGCGTGTTGCCTGTCGAATCGTAATCGCTCCTTCCGCCGCGCATGTTTGCTGAGCGAACGCTAATCACGGCGAATGATGCTGTCAATACGCACGCGCGGTTTTTTTTCCTGCGCGCGCACGGCGAAGCGCAACCAGCAACTGCGTTGCGTACACCGAGAGCAGAAAAAAATACGGCGACAGAATATTTGCTATCCGCTGAGAGCCGCGACAGCGCTACGTTTTAGGGATGTCGGAAAAAATCGCTACGCTTGCGCGGCGCTCGGACGATCGCATCGGAAGCGAAAAAAAGTCCGGCTGACTTTTGTGTATCGCATGTTCGCGCAGGCGCACCGGAAAGCATCTTTTGCGCGACGCACAAGCGAAAATGCGCAAGCCATCGACGATGTCGCGCCGACTTGCGCAAGAAAAAACGGAAGGCTCAAGCGATTGCTTGCGCCACTTCGCCGACGAAGCGCGCGATGTCCTGATCGGTTTTCGTTTCGGTGGCGCACACCAGCAACGGATCGCCAAGCTCAGGGTATTCCTCGGCCAGCGATACACCGGCAACAATCCGGTTGCGTGCCAGTCGCTCGATCACAAGACTGCCAGCGACCGGCAAGCGCACCGCAACCTCGTGGAAAAACGGCCTGCGGGGAAACTGGGGCTCGACGCCAGGAAGCGCGCACAAGGCGTCGAACAATGCACGCGTCTGCACCGCGCAGCGCGCAGCGACGTTGCGCAAGCCTTGCGGGCCCAACAGCGCCATGTGGATGGTCGCGGCGGTCACCAGCAGGCCCTGATTGGTGCAAATATTGGATGTCGCCTTGGCGCGACGAATGTGCTGCTCGCGCGCTTGCAGCGTCAAGGCGAACCCGCGCCGGCCATCGACATCGACCGTGCGGCCGACGATGCGGCCGGGCATGTTGCGCACCAATTCCTGGCGGCAGGCAAGAAACCCGAAATACGGGCCACCCGACGACATCGGCACGCCCAGCGGCTGACCATCGCCGCAGGCGATATCGGCACCGTTGTCGCCCCACTCGCCCGGCGCCTTGAGCAGGCCCAACGCGACCGGATTGACCACCGCGATGGCAAGCGCACCACGCGCATGCGCCCAATTGGTGAGCGCATCGACGTCTTCGATCAGGCCGAAAAAGTTCGGCTGCGGGATGACCAGCGCGGTGAACTCATCGCTGACGCGCTCCAGGGCATCGATCGACAGCACCCCGTCCGGACACGCGATTTCATCGATCGCGATGTTCTGCAGGTCGAGCATGGTCGCCATCGTCTTGCGGTAGGCTGGATGCAGTGAGGTTGGCACCAGCACGCGACGGACGCCGCCGCGTTTGCGGCTGCGTTCGGCCATCAACGCCGCTTCGGCGACCGCGGTGGCGCCGTCGTACATCGACGCGTTGGACACATCCATGCCGGTCAGACGGGTCATCATCGTCTGGTATTCGTAGATCAACTGCAACGTACCCTGGCTGGCCTCTGCCTGGTATGGCGTATACGCCGAATAGAACTCGCCGCGACCGACGATCTGCCACACCGCCGACGGAATGTGGTGTTCGTAGGCGCCCGCGCCGGCAAAACAGAGATCCACTTCGTCGCAGCGCGCGTACTGCGCCATCAGCCTGGCAATCTCCATTTCCGACAGGCCCTCCGGCACCCGATCCAGCGCGCCGACCTTCAGCGATTCGGGTATTTCGTCGAACAGGTCTTCGATACGCGATACACCGATGGCGCGCAACATGTTGCTGACATCGGCTTCGCTATGGGGAATGAACGGCATGACGGGATTCCGGGCGGCTGCGAACGAAACCGGCCGCATCGCGGCCGGCTGGGATCAATGGGCTTCGTCTTCGATCAACTCGGCGTAATCATCGGGCGTAAGCAGCTCATTCAGCTGCTCTGGCTCGGACATCTCGACGACGAATATCCAACCCTCGCCGTAGGCGTCTTCGTTGATCGTCTCCGGCTTGTCGGCCAGATCGGAGTTGACCGCGACCACCGTGCCCGACACCGGGCTGTAGACGTCCGAGGCGGCCTTGACCGACTCGACCACTGCCACGCCAACCGACTGCTCAACCTCGTCGCCGACGTTTGGCAACTCGACGTAGACCAGATCGCCGAGCAGACCCTGCGCGTGATCGGAAATGCCGACCGTGACACGGCCGTTGTCTTCCACGCGGGCCCATTCGTGGGATTTGAGAAACTTCAGATCACCCGGGATTTCACTCATGACTGGCTCCTGCGCAAGGGCTGGTTGTTGCGGCTCTGTTTGTGGGAAGCCTCTCGAAACCTGTTGCGCAAACGCGATGCCACCGATTCAAGAGGTTCGACATTGTACTAAAGCAAGCGCTGCCGGAAGCGTACCGTTGCTCAGATCAACACGTCCGGCTGTGCCTTGCCGTCGCGCACGAACGGCATGCGAACCACGCGAAGCGGCACTTCGCGGCCGCGGATATCCGCCCGCACCGGCCCCGGCTCTCCGGCCGGGATGCGGCCCATGGCGATGGCCAGGCCGAGCGTCGGTGAAAAGGTTCCGGACAGGATTTCGCCTTCGCCTGCCGCACTCAACAGACGCTGACCGTGCCGCAACACGCCTTTGTCGTCCATCACCAGGCCGACCGTCTGCCGTGGCACGCCGTGCGCCAGTTGCTGTTCCAGCGCGGCACGACCGATGAAATCGCGGTCGGCGTCCAGGCTGACCGTCCACGTCAGGCCGGCCTCGAGCGGGCTCACGGTCTCATCCATATCCTGTCCATACAGCGCCATACCAGCCTCCAGACGCAGGGTATCGCGCGCGCCAAGACCCGCGGGCTTCACGCCGGCCGCGAGCAATCGATTCCAAAGCTCCACCGCACTGGATTCGGGCACGATCACCTCGTAACCGTCCTCACCGGTGTAGCCAGTCCGCGCAACGAACAGGCCATCGATATCGGCGCCGACGAACTTGCCCAAGCGACCGGCGGCATCGGCACCCGCCGGCGACAACAGCGAAGCCATCCGGGCACGCGCGTTCGGGCCCTGTACCGCGATCATCGCCAGCTCCGGGCGTTCCTTGACTTCGACATCGAATGCAGCGGCCTGCACGTTGATCCAGACCATGTCCTTGGCCCGCGTGGCCGCGTTCACCACCAGCCGGAACCAGGTCTCGTCGCGGAAATACGCGATCAAGTCATCGATCACACCACCGTGCGCGTTGAGCATGCACGAATACAGCGCCTTGCCCGGCGCCTTGAGCTTGTCGATGTTGTTGGCCAGCAAATGGCGCAGGAACGCTCGCACGTTGGCGCCGTGCAGATCGATCACGGTCATGTGCGAGACATCGAACATGCCGGCATCGCGCCGCACCTGATGATGTTCCTCGATCTGCGACCCATAGTGGATCGGCATGTCCCAACCGCCGAAATCGACCATCTTCGCGCCCAGGGCGCGGTGGCTGGCGTTGAGAACGGTGTGCTGGATCATGATGCTCGCTCTGAGGGAAAGGCGGGCATTATCGCAGAGATGCCGGGACTCGGGACTCGGGACTCGGGACTCGGGACTCGGGACTCGGGACTCGGGACCTCGGGACCTCGGGACCTCGGGACCTCGGGATAAGCGTAAAGCTCTCAGTCCGCAAAAGACGCGAAAAGCGCAAAGGAAGCAAAAAGCTGTTACAGGTTAAGGATGCTCTGAACAAGCTGTCATTGAGGAGCGAAGCGACGTGGCAAACGATTCCGCATGGCCTTCAGGCCATAGCGGATCGGAGTCCTTTAGGGCAATCCATGAAACACCATAAAAACAAAAAGCTGGATTGCTTCGCTGCGCTCGCAATGACAGCGGAAACACGTTATCGATGGCTCGTTCGCGCCCCGCACCTTACGCCGCAAAATCAATCCACCGCAACCACTCGCAACACCATGTCATGCACACCGACGATGCGCACCCGCGTACCCGCCGCAGTGTCCGGGCCTTCCACGTGCCAAAAGGCGTCGCCGATCTTCAACCGGCCGCGACCATTGACGATCGCGGTATCGAGCGGGTAAACGCGACCCAACAGTTGCGCCGAACGCTGGTTCAACAGCGGCTGATCGGTCGCCTTGACCGAACTGCGGCGGCGAATCTGCCACGCCACGCCAACCGACACCAGCGACAGAAACGAGAACGCTATCCACTGCACCACCGGCGCCATGCCGGGCATCAGCAGCTTGAGCACGCCGGTGCCGCCCGCGGCCAGGCCAAGCCAGAGCAGGAACACACCGGGCACCAGCGCTTCGGCGGCCAGCAGCAATAACGCCAGCGCCCACCAGAACCAGTTTTCGCCGATCAGCTCCATGGCTTACTCCGGCTTGAGGAACGGGTTGGCGCGCGCTGCGCTTGCATTGGTATTGGCAGCGCCCGCGGCGCGGCCGATTTCCACGATCCCGGCCAGCGAACCGAGGATACCAGTGGTTTCCATCGGCATCAGCAGCGTCTTCTGGTTCGGCGAGTTGGCGAACTCGCGCAGCGCCTCGACATATTTTTGCGCGACGAAGTAGTTGATCGCCTGCACATCGCCCTTGGCAATCGCATCGCTGACCAGCTCGGTGGCCTTGGCCTCGGCCTCGGCCAGACGCTCGCGCGCCTCGGCATCGCGGAACGACGCCTCGCGCCGGCCCTCGGCTTCCAGCACCGCCGCCTGTTTTTCGCCTTCGGCCTTGAGGATGGCAGCCTGTCGGAAACCTTCGGCTTCCAGGATGTTGGCGCGCTTCTCGCGCTCGGCCTTCATCTGCCGCGCCATCGAGTCGATCAGGTCGCGTGGCGGCTGGATGTCCTTGATCTCGATCCGGTTGACCTTGATGCCCCACGGATGCGTCGCCTCATCAACCACCGCCAGCAGGCGCGCGTTGATCTCGTCGCGCTTGGACAGCGATTCGTCCAGGTCCATCGAACCGAGCACGGTGCGGGTGTTGGTCATGGTCAGATTGAGGATGGCGATTTCAAGCTGCGCAACTTCGTACGCGGCCTTGGCCGCGTCCAGCACCTGGAAGAACACCACGCCATCGACCCGCACCACCGCATTGTCCTTGGTGATGACTTCCTGCGAGGGCACGTCCAGCACCTGCTCCATCATGTTCAGCTTGCGACCGATCGCCTCCACCCACGGCACCGTCAGTCCCAGCCCCGGCATCAGGGTGCGGTCGTAGCGGCCGAAGCGCTCAACCGTCCATTCATATCCTTGCGGCACGATCCGCACACCCTTGAGCACGGTGACAACGGCAAACAGCAAAAACGCAATCGCAACGATATCCATGATCGGCAGCTCCCCCAGGGTGGATGTGTGCAAACGAGCGACATGGTAACCCGCCTCCCGACGCCATGGCCGCACCCGCAAATAATCGTTAGTGCGAATCGTTCGCGTTTGCGTTAGCATGGCCATACAGCCGCTCGCTGGCTGCCCAACCCACCGCGATTCGTAAAGGAGATACAACAATGTCCGTGTCACGCGCGCCGGTATTTCGCACCCTCAGCCTGGCCTTGATGACGGCGCTCGCCACGCCGGTGCTGGCGCAAGACAACGCCAACCTGCCCAGCCGCGAGGAACTGTGGCAGATGCTGCAGGCCCAGCAGGCGCAGTTGCAGGCGATGCAGGCACGCCTCGACCAACTGCAGAACCCGGGCGCCGCCACGCCGGCACCGACCGCGGCAGAAGCCGAGCGCATCGCACACATCGAAGCCCGTCTGGCGCAGAACGAGGCGCGGATCGAGGCCACCGGCGGCGCGGTCGAAACCGCCCTCGCCGATTCCGGATTCGGCGGTGACGGTTGGTGGAAGCGCACCACGATCGGTGGCTATGGCGAGATGCACTACAACGGCGGCAACACCGATCAGATCGACTTCCACCGCTTCGTGCTGTTTGCCGGCCACCGCTTCAACGACTGGCTGCGCCTGCAATCGGAACTGGAAATCGAACACGCCGACGACGAGAAGAACGGCGCCGTCGAGCTGGAGCAGGCGTTCCTCGAAGCCGACCTGACCTCCGCCTTCGGTTGGCGCCTCGGCGAGAACGACCGCCACAGCCTGCGTGCCGGCTTGTTCCTGGTGCCGGTCGGCATCATCAACGAGACCCACGAGCCACCCACCTTCTTCGGTGTCGAACGCAACCGGATCGAGAACCAGATCATCCCGACCACCTGGCGCGAAGGGGGTGTCGCCCTCAACGGCACCTTCGGCCAGGGCTTCTCCTATGACCTCGCCACCCACTCCGGCCTGCAAGTCGGCAGCAATTTCGCGATTCGTGGTGGCCGGCAAAGCGTGTCCGAAGCACCCGCCGAGGACGTCGCCTACACCGGTCGCGTCAAGTGGAAGGGCATTCCGGGCGTCGAGCTCGGCGTCAGCGGCCAGTATCAGCAGGACATCACCCAGGGCGCGCGCGGCATCGATGCCACCCTGCTGGAAGCGCACGTGGATATACTGCGCAACGGCTTCGGCCTGCGCGCACTGTACGCTCGCTGGGATCTTGAGGGCGCAACGGACGTGAAAGCACTGGGTCGCGACACGCAGTACGGCTGGTACGTCGAGCCGTCGTACCGCTTCGCGGTGCCCACCGGCATGCTCGGCGTTTTCGGCCGGCATGAGCGCTGGGATACCCAGTCCGGGCTTGCCGGCGTCGATACCCGCTTCGATGTCACCTCGGTCGGCTTCAACTACTGGCCGGTTCCCGAGGTGGTGTTCAAGCTCGACTACCAGTTCGAGGACACTCCCAATGGCGTGCAGGACGATGATCGCCTCAACCTCGGCATCGGCTACCAATTCTGAGATCCCATGAGCAAACGTCTGCGGTCATTCGTCCTCGCCCTTCTCGCCGCATGCCATGTGCATGCGGCGGAAGTCATCGAGGCGCCGGAAGCGTTCCTGGCCAGTGCGTTTACCGGCAGCACGCCGGCCCAGACGGTACTGTGGCTGACGCCGGACATCCAGTCCGGCATCAGCCGGATCATGGGCCATCGCCTGCCCAATCTGCGTCAGCGGTACTGGCGCAATGGTCGGCGAACCGCCTGGATTCTCGAAAAAGTCGGCAAGGAGGAGCCGATCACCGCCGGCTTTGTGGTCGAGGACGGGCGCATCGTCAGTGCGCATGTGCTGATCTACCGTGAAACGCGCGGCTGGGAAATCCGCTACCCCAACTTTCGCGACCAGTTCATCGATCTCTCGCTCGATCAAAACCTTGCCCTGAACAAACGGTTCGACGGCATCGCCGGCGCCACGCTGTCGGTCAACGCCATGGGCGCGATGGCCCGCCTCGCCCTGTACCTGCACCGCGCCGCGATGCAATCCCCATGATGAGTCGCTCGCGCTACACCCACGGCCACAATCGACTGCAACGCCTGCTGCATCGCTGGCACCGCCGCATCGGCGTCACCGCGGCACTGCTGGTGCTGCTGCTCGCCAGCACCGGCATCGCGTTGTCGCACGCGGTGGAGTTGCGCCTGAACGAGCGCATGCTCGATGCGCCTTGGCTGCTCGCGCTGTACCGCAGCGAACCGGTTTCGCCGCCGCGTGCGATGCCCAGCACTGCCGGCTGGCTGGTCTGGATCGACAACCACCTTTATCTGGACGGCTCGCCGCTCGCCGACCATCTCGCGGCGCCGATCGGCACCGCGGAGACCGGCGACATGATCGTCATCGCCAACCCTGAGCAACTGCTGCTGCTCACCATGACAGGCGAATTGGTGGAACGCCTCGACCGCAGCAGCCTGCCCGGCTCGATCGACGCCATCGGCACCGACGCGCAAGGCGCGATTGCCGTGCGCAGCGAAGACCATGTGCTGACCAGCGCCGATCTGCTGCAATGGCAGCCAGTCGCGAGCAACGACATCCGCTGGGCCAACATCGAGCCGGAACCGCCGCAGGCCGTCCTGGCCACTGCCCTGTCGGCATTTCGCGGCAACGGCGTGTCGGCGTCGCGAGTGATCGCCGACCTGCACAGCGGCCGTTTCCTCGGCCAAGTGGGGCCGTGGCTGATGGACGCCAGCGCCATCGCCCTGATTCTGCTCGCCGGTTCGGGCCTGTGGATGTGGTGGAAGCAACGCGCACGTCACCGCCTCCGCCTGTCGCGCCACCGGTAAAACGTCAGGGCTGCGACGCGATCGGCTTGTGGCGCATCCTATAGCCTGTGAGCCAGTCATCCGCCTTCGCCATCAACTTGTCCGACACGCTCGTCAAACGTGCGCGTGATGGCCATGCCGATGCCTTCGAGCAGATCTATCGGCGCTTCGAGCGCCCGGTGTACACCGTCGCCCTGCGCCTGCTCGCCGACCGCGAGGAAGCGCAGGATGCGCTGCACGACACCATGTTGCGGCTGTTCGAACGCATCGGCAGTTTTCGCGGCGAGTCGCCGTTCTGGGCGTGGTTGCGCCAGATCGCAATCAACGAAGCACTGATGCGGTTGCGCCGCCGCGGCACGGTGAACTACAGCGACGAGCCACCGGAGCCTGAGCTGGGCGCCGACGAGCAACTGCTGCCGCCGGCCGCAACCGATCACGCGCTGCTGCTGCGCGCCATGGATCGGTTACCGGCGGCCACGCGCAGCGTGATCTGGCTGTATCACGTCGAGGGCTACACCCACGACGAAATTGCCAGGGCGATGGAACGCAGCCCGAGCTTTTCCAAATCGCAACTCGCACGCGGCACCCGCCGCCTGCGTGCCCTGATGCAGGAACCCGACCACGCCGCATCCGTGGAGGAGGAACGACGCCATGCGTGACGATTTGCACCGCAACCACCCACCGCGCCGCAACGATGTCCCGATCGCAGATGCGCTGCGCGCGCTGCCGCTGCAATCGCCGCCGCACTCGGCATGGCCCGCGCTGGCTGCAGCGCTTGCCAAGCGCGAACGGCGGCCTCGCCACTGGCCCTTTGCACTCGCCGCATCGCTGGCGTTGGCGATGGTGCTTGGCAGCCCGTTGTGGACCACACCCGAAACAGCGAACACGCCCCTCGCATCGGCGGCGGATCCGCTACGCCAGATACTTGTGCAATCCGCGCATCTTGAAGCGCTGATCGCAAATAGCAGCGACATCGGCACCAGCGCGCCGATGATGTCGCTCAGTGCCGATCTTGAAGACCAGTTGGCCGTGATCGACAACCAGCTCGGCAACATCGACCTGAACCCCGACGAACGACTGCCGTTGTGGCAGCAACGCGTACAGGTGCTGCGTGAACTTGCCGGTTTGCAAGCCACCCAGCAATGGCTTGCCACACGCGGCGAGCAGAACACCGTCGATGCCCTGGTCTACGCGTACTAAGTCACCAATCGATCGCAGGAGAACGCATCATGAAAACGATACTGTTGGCTATCGCCCTTGCCGCCGCGCTTTATCACGGCCCCGCGTCGGCACAGGACTCCCCCGCACCGGCCGCACCCGCAGACAGCAAGGCCACATTGGCCGAAGCGCAAGCCGATCTGCGCGACGCCGCCCGCCGCGTCGCCGAGTTGTCGCGACAACAACTCGGTGCGGATTCCGAGCGGCAGCACGAACGCATGGTGATGAAGTTCCGCAGCCTCGACATGTCGCGGCCGATCATCGGCATCGTGATGGCGGAGAACGAAGATGGCGGTGGCGTGATGATCGCTGCGGTCACGCCCGACGGCCCAGCAGCAAAAGCCGGCCTGCATTCTGGCGATCGGCTGCTGGCGGTAAACGGGCACAAGCTGGTCGGCAAGTCGGCACACGAACGCATGGCGCAGACACGCAAACTGATCGGTGAACTGGAGGACGGCGACACGGTAACCATCAGCTATCAACGCGACGGCAAGGATCATCAGGTAAGCCTGAAAGCCGAGTCGATGCCGGGCGTGATGATGTGGCAAAGGGACGACGACATCATCGTGCCGCACCTTGGCCATGACACCGGCGGGCGTTTCCACGGCATCATCGACCCCGGTGTCGAGATGGAAATCGCGCGCATTGCGCCGATGGCCGGATGCGACGAAGCCCCGGAGAACTGTCGCTTCAACCGGCTGCGTCAGGCATTTCGCTGGAGTGGACTGAGCCTGGCCGAAATCAATGCCGGCCTCGGCCGCTACTTCGGCGCCAATAGCGGCGTGCTGGTGCTGCGCGATGGCAAGGATGGCCTCGACAAGCTCAAGGCCGGCGACGTGATCACTGCTGTCGATGGCAAGGCGGTGACAAGCCCGCGCGAGGTGATGCGCACGCTGCGCGAAAAGGATCCGGAAAGCCGGATCGCGTTTGCGGTGTTGCGCGACAAGCGCAAACAACAATTCGAAGTGACAACACCGGCCCTGCGCGAGGTCGAGTTCTTCGCGCCGCCGGCACCACCCGCGCCGCCAAAGCCGCCGGCTGCACCGGAGCCGCCACCCGCGCCCCCGGCACCGATCGACGACCGGCCGCTGTGAATCGTTCCACTGCGGCGCTCGGTTGGTCGCTGCGCGACAGTGCAAGCTGCGCAGGCTACGCCCCCGACCGCCGCGCGGTTGAGCGGGGCTTCGCCCCGACCCTTCGCCGCTTCGTGGTCAGCTCGGTCGCCCACACAGGGCTCCTACAAAAAACCGGTTGCGTTCGCCAGTAGGAACCCACCCTGTGGGCGACCTGCAGCAACGATCATTGACTCGTTGATACGGTCAACGCAGCGATTCGCACTACACTAGCGGCATGAGCCGACGTAACCCCGTGAACGCGCCGACCGGGCCGCTGCAGATGAGCGACATTGCGCGCATGGCCGGCGTGTCCGAGTCCACCGTGTCGCGCGCGCTGGCCAACAACCCAGCCGTCGCGGCGCGCACGCGCGCACTGGTGCAAAAGATCGCTGCCGACGCCGGCTATCGCATCAACCCGGCGGCTCGCAGCCTGCGCTCCAAACGCACCGGCATCGTGTCGGTCGCGGTGCCATTGGCGCATCAGCGCGCGCAACATTTGTACGACCCGTTCATGATGACCATGCTGGCGTTGCTTGCCGACGAACTCACCAGTCGCGGTTACAGCATGTTGCTGAGCAAGGTCGCCCGACACGAAGACGGCTGGATCGAGGATCTGCTCAATGGCGGGCAAGCCGACGGCGTGATCCTGATCGGGCAAAGCTTCGAACACGAGGCGATCAACCGTGCCGCGCAAGGTGGCTTGGCAATCGTCGCCTGGGGTGAGCAGCTTGCCGATCAGGCCTATCCGAGTGTTGGCAGCGACAATCGCCTTGGTGGTTTGCTGGCCACCCGTCACCTGCTCGAACACGGTCGCAGCCGCATCGCCTTTCTCGGCGACGAACGCTTGCCGGAAATCGCACCGCGCTTTGACGGATATCGCAGCGCGCTGGCCGAACAGGGCCTGACACCCGACCGATCGCTGCTGGTGCGCACCGAGTTCGAGCTCGACGACGCCTATCGCGCGGTCAAGGCGATGCTCGCCAAGGGTGCGCGCCCGGACGGGATTTTCGCGGTCTCGGACGTGATTGCCGTCGGCGCGATCCGGGCACTGGCCGATGCCGGCCTGCGCGTGCCGCAGGACGTGTCGGTGATCGGCTTCGACGATATTGCCCTGGCTGCCTACAGCCATCCGTCGCTGACCACAATCCGCCAGGACCTCGCCCTGGGCGCACGCTTGCTGGTCGACAAACTGATTGCCCGTTGCGCCAATCTGCCGGTCGAAACCACCGTGATCGCACCGCAATTGATCGTGCGCGAATCGGCTTGATCGCAACGGTAGCCGGGCAGCCGCTCGCTGCGCGACAACGCCTGCTGCGCTTGCCACGCCCTCAACTGCCATGTGGTTACGCGGGGCTTCACCCCGGCACGTCACCGTTGCGCGGTTCGCTCGGCCTGCCTGCCAGCGGGCAGGTCGCCCACAGGGTGGGCTCCTACAGGCGCACGTCAACGCTTATTTGTGGGTCTTCGTGAAACCGTGTGGGTGATTCGGCTCGTTTTCACCGTTTCACCCACATGCGTGCAAACGGGCACGACCATGTCGGATCCACGCCGGTGGCGTTTGATCCGACCTACGATAGCCACGCGCGGCGCTTGCAGTAGGTCGGCTCAAACCGCGC
>PGZC01000050.1:15324-17917 GCA_002839995.1 Gammaproteobacteria bacterium HGW-Gammaproteobacteria-4
GCATTCAGCACAACCCCGAAGCCTGCAAAACCTTGCCCCGCATAGCTTGCAACGCGATCAATCGCATCGAATCACCCACACGTTTCCACGAAGAGCCTTATTTGTTTGTAGGAGCCCACCCTGTGGGCGACCACACTAGCGAAACCAGAACACCAGCGCCGCGGTGGCAGCGACCAGCGCCACCGCCTGCGCCCGATAGTTCTGCCACAGCGGCACCGCTTGCAGTGCAAGCGACTCGGCGCGGAAGAACGCCGGCGTCCAGCGCATGGTGTTGTCCGAACGTGGGTCGGGAGCGCTGAACACGCTGACCAGCACCAGCGTCGCCGAGCAGGCGAGAAACAGGATCGGCGTGATGTACAAGAAGTGCATCGACCACGGCGCGTCGGCCATCACGTTGAAGTAGAACAGGCCGATGCCGCCGAATACACCGACCACGATGCAGGCCAACGCACCACGCGCGTTGGCGCCGCGCCAGAACAGACCGACCAGAAACAGCGCACAGATCGGCCCCACCGCATAGGCCAGCACCGCTTGCAGGTACTGCCACAGCGAGGCGAAGCGCTCGATCTGCGGTGCCCAGTACACCGCCAGCACCATGAACACCATCGTCGCGATACGGCCGGTGCGTACCAGCGACGCGCCGTCGGCGTTGGGCCGCAATGGCCGGATGAAATCCATGGTCAGCAGCGTTGCCGCCGAATTGAAGGTGCTCGCGATCGACGACATGATCGCGGCGAAGAAACCCGCCATCACCAGGCCGATCAATCCATGCGGCAACAGATCGAACACCAGGGTCGGATAGACCAGATCGGCGCGCGCCAGATCGGGGTACAGCAGTATGGCGCAAGTGCCCGGCAACACCATCAGGAACAGCACCGGCAATTTCAGGAATCCGGCAAACAGGGCGCCCCAACGGCCGTGGTTCTCGTCCCTGGCCGAGAGTATCCGCTGCACCATGAACTGGTTGGTGCACCAGAAGTAGAACCCGATCAGCGACGCCCCGATCAAGGTGCCCAGCCAGGGCACGCCAGGATCGTCGTTCGGGCGCACCAGCGACAGCTTGGCCGGATCGATCGACTGCATCACATGGCTCCAGCCGCCGGCCTTGTCGAACGCAAACCAGGCAATGAAGAACGAGGCGCCAAGCAGGATCACCGCCTGCACGGTCTCGGTGTAGATCACCGCACGCAAACCGCCGACCACGGTGTAGACACCGGCCGAGGCGGCCAGTATCGCCACGATCTGCCACAGCGGCAGGCCCGGCATCACCAGCTTGAGCATCAACGCGCCGCCAAACAGGGTGCCGGCGGTATCGACCACGATGTTCAGGAAGATCGTCAGCGCGGAAAAATACAGTCGCGCGCGGCGGTCATAACGCCGCTCCAGATACTCGGGCAGGGTGTACACCTTCGAGCGCAGCAGGAACGGCAGGAAGAACACGCAGAAGAACGCCAGCACCAGCGCCGCCATCCACTCGTAGTTGTACACCGAGATACCGATCGCATAGGCGGCGCCGGCAAGGCCGATCAGGGTCGTCGATGAGATGTTCGAAGCGAGCAATGCCAGCCCGATCGTCGGCCAGCGCATCGAGCGGCTGGCGAGAAAGTAATCCTCGGCGCTGGCACTGCGGCGCGAGGTGATCAAACCCAGAGCAACGATGCCGACGGCATAGATCGCGATGATCGCCAGATCCATGCCACTCAAGCTGCTGTCGATGTTCGGCATTGCGTCCCCCGGCGGATGTCAGTGCGCGAATGATGCCATACCGCAATCGTTTTCAATGCTGCACCGCAGCGTGATCCGGCCACCGAGCTATGCTCTGAATGGCTTTGCATAGCGCTTTATCAAGCGAACTGCCGCCGTGTTTGGAAGCAAACGATCGGATTTCTTGCAATCGATTGCAGAACGTGCTGACAATACGCCCCAGACGGTGAGGGGCATCGTCGAAAAACCACCTGGGAGGGCATCCATCATGAACACCATGCAGTCGCACCATCGCGGCATTCTGGTGCTGGCGATCGCCGCCGCACTGGCTTCGGCACCGGCAATTTCGCAAGATGCAAATCCGGCACAAGGCAACAGCGAAGACAGCAAGCGCGCACGCGTGGACGACGCGATCGATCTGGACGCGGTGATCGTCACCGGCACCTCGGGCACGCGCACCCGCATGCAGGAAAGCGTTTCGAGCAGCGTGATCGGCATCGAATCGATCCAGAACTCGGCGCCGCGCTCCACCGCCGAAATCTTCCGCAACATCCCGGGCATCCGCTCGGAAGCCTCCGGCGGCGAAGGCAATGCCAATATCGCTGTGCGTGGTTTGCCGGTGGCATCCGGCGGCGCCAAGTTCCTGCAACTGCAGGAGGACGGCCTGCCGGTGCTGGAGTTCGGCGACATCGCGTTCGGCAATGCCGATATCTTCCTGCGCAACGACTACAGCCTGGACCGCGTGGAGGCGATCCGTGGCGGTTCGGCATCCACCTTTGCCAGCAATTCGCCGGGCGGCATCATCAACTTCATCAGCAACACCGGCGAGGTGGAAGGCGGCAGTGTCGGCATCAGCCGCGGCTTTCTCGAGGGCTTCGACAATACCCGT
>PGZC01000051.1 GCA_002839995.1 Gammaproteobacteria bacterium HGW-Gammaproteobacteria-4
CCCAACGACAAAACCGTCGACGCGCTGATGAAGCTCGAGTTGGCGGCTGGCGTTGACGTCCAGATCAAGCTGTACTGAGGCTAGAACCATGACTATCGGCATCGTTGGCCGCAAATGCGGTATGAGTCGGGTGTTTACGGAGGATGGTCGGTCGATTCCGGTCACTCTCATCGAGGCATCCCCGAATCGAATCACCCAGATCAAGACCCCTGAGGTCGATGGCTACAGTGCGTTGCAGGTGACCGCCGGCAACAAGCGGGCTGCGCTGGTAAACAAGCCGCTCGCCGGCCATTACGCCAAGGCCAAGGTCGAAGCGGGGCGCGGCTTGTGGGAGTTCCGGGTGGATCCCGCCGAGGTGGCGAACTTCGCGGTCGGCGGCGAGCTGCGCGCCGATGCGTTCACGGTCGGCCAGATCGTCGATGTCACCGGCACGACCAAGGGCAAGGGGTTCCAGGGCACGATCAAGCGCTGGAACTTCACCATGGGCGATGCCACCCACGGTAACTCGCTGTCGCATCGCTCGCCGGGCTCCATCGGTCAGCGGCAGACGCCGGGCCGTGTGTTCCCGGGCAAGAAGATGTCGGGCCACATGGGTGCCGTGCAGCAGACGACCCAGGGCCTGGAAGTGGTCAAGGTGGACGCCGAGCGCGGCCTGATCGCGATTCGCGGCGCGGTGCCTGGTGCGCCGGGCGGCAACGTCATCGTGCGTCCCACGAGCAAGGGCTGAGGAGAGTCGAGATGGAACTTGCCGTAGTTGGAACTAGCCAGAAGCTGTCGGTGTCCGACGCGATCTTCGGTCGCGAGTTCAGCGAGCCGCTGGTGCATCAGGTCGTGGTTGCGTATCGCAACGGCGGTCGTGCCGGCACCAAGGCGCAGAAAACGCGCGCCGAGGTGAACGGCACCACCAAGAAGTTCAAGAAGCAGAAGGGCGGCGGCGCGCGTCACGGCAGCTACAAGGCGCCGATTTTCATCGGTGGCGGCGTCACCTTTGCCGCCAAGCCGCGCGACCATTCGGAAAAGGTCAACCGCAAGATGTATCGCGCAGCGATTGCCGCGATCCTGTCCGAGTTGAACCGCCTGGGCCGGCTGATGGTGGTCGAGAGTTTCGATATCGAAACGCCGCGTACGCGCGATCTCGTCGCCAAGCTGGCGGAGCTGGGTGTAACCACGCCGTTGATCGTTACCGAGAGCGGTACCGAGGCGTTGTATCTGGCCGCGCGCAACTTGCCGTACGTGGAGGTGCGTGATGTCCAGGGCATGGATCCGGTGTCGCTGGTCGGCTCGGAGTATGTCGTGATTACCGCCGAGGCGGTCAAGAAAGTCGAGGAGTGGTTGGCATGAGCAGCGCGAAGATTCTCAGCGTGCTTCGCGCCCCGCGCGTGTCTGAAAAGACGGCCCGGTTGCAGGAAGCATCCAACCAGTACGTGTTCGAAGTGGCGACAACCGCAACCAAGGCCGATGTGAAGGCCGCGGTAGAGCAGTTGTTCAACGTCAAGGTTGAAGCGGTCAATGTTCTCAACGTCAAGGGGAAGGTGAAATCCTTTCGCTTCCGTGAAGGGCGCCGCAACGACTGGCGCAAGGCATACGTTCGCCTGGCCGAAGGCCAGACGATCGACGTGATGGCCAAGGCCTGAGGCATATCCCATGGCACTGATGACATTCAAACCAACGTCTCCTGGCCGTCGCGCCATGGTGCGTGTGGTCACCCCGGATCTTCACAAGGGTCGCCCGCATGCGCCGCTTGTCGAGAGCAAGTCGAACACGGGTGGCCGTAACCACCACGGTCGAATCACCACCCGTCATATCGGCGGCGGTCACAAGCAGAATTATCGCTTGATCGATTTCAAGCGCGACAAGGAAGGCATCCCGGCGCGCGTGGAGCGGATCGAATACGATCCCAACCGCACCGCGCATATTGCGCTGGTGTGCTATGCCGACGGCGAGCGTCGCTACATCATCGCGCCCAAGGGCATGAAGGCGGGCGATCAGGTGATTGCCGGTAGCGACGCGCCGATCAAGACCGGCAACTCGCTGCCGCTGCGCAACATGCCGGTCGGCTCGACCGTGCATTGCATCGAGATGCGTCCGGGCAAGGGTGCGCAGTTGGCGCGCGCCGCCGGTGCTTCGGCGCAGTTGATCTCGCGTGAGCAGGGCTACGCAACGATTCGTTTGCGCTCCGGCGAGATGCGCAAGGTGCCGATCGAATGCCGCGCGACCATCGGCGAGGTCAGCAACTCCGAGCACAACCTGGAGAAGCTGGGCAAGGCCGGTGCCAGTCGCTGGCGCGGCATCAAGCCCACCGTCCGCGGTGCGGCGATGAACCCGGTCGACCATCCGCACGGCGGTGGTGAAGCGCGTGCCGGCCAGGGTAATCCGCATCCGGTTTCGCCTTGGGGCACCCCGGCCAAGGGTTACAAGACTCGCAAGAACAAGCGTACGACGAAGTTCATCGTCCGCGATCGCAGGGGTTGATAGGTAAAGCCATGTCCCGATCATTGAAGAAAGGCCCGTTCATCGACCACCACCTGGCGAAAAAGGTGGAGGTCGCGGTAGCCGCAAACAACAAGCGTCCGATCAAGACCTGGTCGCGTCGCTCCATGATCCTGCCGGAAATGGTGGGTCTCACCATCGCCATCCATAATGGCCGTGCGCACGTTCCGATTCTCGTCAACGAGAACATGGTCGGCCACAAGCTCGGCGAATTCGCTCTGACGCGCACCTTCAAAGGGCACGGCGGCGACAAGAAGTCGGGCAAGTAAGGAGAATGGTCATGGAAGCGAAAGCCATCCTGCGCACCGCGCGCATCTCGCCACAAAAGGCGCGCCTGGTTGCCGACCAGGTGCGTGGCATGCCGGCCGCGCGAGCGCTGGCGCTGCTCAAGTACAGCGACAAAAAGGCTGCACACCTGATCTACAAGGTGTTGTGGTCGGCGCTGGCCAATGCCGAAAACAATGAAGGTGCGGACGCCGACGATCTCAAGGTCGCCAGCATCTTTGTCGATGAAGGCCCGGCATTGAAGCGGTTTGCTGCACGGGCAAAGGGCCGGGGCACCCGGATCATCAAGCGTACCAGCCACATTACCGTGGTCGTGGGCGCTGGCCACTAATCATAAAGTACATCCAACGGGAATCCGCCTCGGTATCTCCAAGGACTGGAACTCGAAGTGGTTCGCAGGCAAGCGCGATTTCGCCAGCTATCTGGTTGCCGATCTTCGGGTGCGAGCGATGCTCCGCAAGAAGCTCGCCCAGGCCGGCATTTCCAAGATCGTGATCGAGCGCCCCGAAAAGAGCGCGCGCGTCACCATTCACTCCGCCCGTCCGGGTGTGGTGATCGGCAAGCGCGGTGAAGATATCGAAAAGCTGCGCAAGGAAGTGTCCGGGATCATGGGTGTGCCGGTGCACATCAATGTCTCCGAGGTGCGCAAGCCCGAGCTCGACGCGCAGTTGGTCGCTGAGTCGATCGCGCAGCAACTCGAGCGCCGCATCATGTTCCGCCGCGCAATGAAGCGCGCGGTGGGTAACTCGATGCGCCTCGGCGCGCTGGGCATCAAGGTCAACGTTGCCGGTCGCCTGAACGGTGCCGAGATCGCGCGCAGCGAGTGGTACCGCGAGGGTCGCGTGCCGCTGCATACCCTGCGTGCAGATATCGATTACGGGTTTGCCGAAGCGCACACCACGTATGGCGTCATCGGTATCAAAACATGGATTTACAAAGGCGAGGTGTTCGATTACTCGGCCGTCGGGCAGGAAAAGCCCGATGACAAGCGATCCGAACGCGCGCCGCGCCACGCGCCGGCCAAGTGAGGGATAAGTCATGCTCCAACCCAAGCGTACCAAGTACCGAAAAGTACACAAAGGCCGTAACGAAGGTCTCAGCTGGAGCGGTTCTGCCGTCAGCTTTGGCGAATATGGCCTGAAGGCTGTATCATATGGCCATCTGACCGCTCGTCAGATCGAGGCGGCGCGCCGCTCGATCAGTCGTCACGTCAAGCGTGGCGGCAAGTTGTGGATCCGGGTGTTCCCGGACAAGCCGATTACCAAGAAGCCGATCGAAGTCCGCATGGGCTCCGGCAAGGGCAGCGTGGAGTATTGGGTTGCGCCGATCCAGCCGGGCCGCGTGTTGTACGAGATGGAAGGCGTGACCGAAGAAATTGCCCGCGAGGCATTCCGTCTGGCGGCAGCGAAGCTTTCTGTCCAGACCACTTTTGTAACCCGTACGGTGCGCTGATGAATATCAAGAATCTGCGTGACAAATCGGCAACCGAGCTGAGCGACCATTTGCTTGACCTGCGCAAGGAACAGTTTGCGCTGCGTATGCAGAAGGCTACCGGGCAGCTCGCCCAGTCCCATCAGATCAAGCGCGTCCGGCGCGAGATCGCAACGGCCACGATGTTGTTGGCCGACAAGAAGTAAGGGCGATTGCGATGAGCGAAGTGAGCCAAACGCTGCATACGGTCGAAGGCCGGGTGATCAGCAACAAGATGGACAAGACGGTCACAGTGCTGGTAGAGCGGCAGATCAAGCATGCGCTGTACGGCAAGTACCTGCGCCGGTCGACCAAGCTGCATGCGCATGACGAAAGCAACGCCTGCAAGGAAGGCGACCTGGTGCGTATTGCCGAATGCCGACCCTTGTCCAAGTCCAAGAACTGGCGCGTCGTCGAAGTCGTCGCACGCGCGGCCGAGTGAGCAGAGAGGAATCTGAGCCATGATCCAGATGCAGAGCTACCTTGAGGCCGCCGACAACAGTGGCGCCAAAGAGTTGATGTGCATCAAGGTGTTGGGCGGCTGCAAGGTCAAGAAGGGCGAGGTCTACGACGCCGTGGTTGTACGTACCCGCAAAGGGGTGCGTCGTCCGGACGGTTCGCTGATCCGCTTCGACGGTAACGCGGCGGTGTTGCTGAACAACAAGCAAGAGCCGATCGGTACCCGCATTTTCGGGCCAGTGACCCGCGAGCTGCGTACCGAGAAGTTCATGAAGATTGTCTCGCTCGCGCCTGAAGTGCTTTGAGCGGACGAGGAAGAAGACTATGAACCGTATTCGCAAGGGCGACCAGGTAATCGTTACTGCCGGCGCCGACAAGGGCAAGAAGGGCGAAGTGCTGCGCGTGTTGGGCGAGAAAGTGATCGTTCAGAACGTGCGCATCATCAAGCGTCACACCAAGGCGAACCCGCAGGCGCAACAGCCGGGCGGAATCATCGAGCGTGAGGCGCCGATTCATGCTTCAAACGTGGCGCTGTTCAACCCTGCCTCGGGCAAGGCTGAGCGCGTTGGCTTCAAGGTGCTCGAGGATGGACGCAAAGTGCGTGTGTTCCGCTCGAGTGGCGAGGCGATTGACGCCTAATGCATTCCGGCCCTGGATGGCCGGTCAGTCGATCAGGATGATCACAAGGGACACGACTCATGAGCCGGTTTGAAACGATTTACAAAGAAGAAGTGACGCCAAAGCTGATTGAGCGTTTTGGCTACAAGAACCCGATGCAGGTGCCGCGCCTGACCAAGATCACCCTGAACATGGGTGTGGGCGAGGCCGTGGGCAACAAGAAGATTCTCGAAAATGCGGTGGCCGACCTGACCAAGATCGTTGGTCAGCGCCCGATCATCACCAAATCGCGGGTCTCGGTTGCCAGCTTCAAGATTCGCGACAACTGGCCGATCGGCTGCAAGGTCACCTTGCGCCGCGCGCAGATGTACGAATTCTTCGATCGCCTGATCAGCATCGCCTTGCCGCGCGTGCGCGACTTCCGTGGTGTGTCGGCGCGTTCGTTCGACGGTCGTGGCAACTTCAACATGGGCGTCAAGGAGCAGATCATCTTTCCGGAGATCGACTTCGACCAGGTTGATGCGATGCGCGGCATGGACATCGCGATCACCACGACCGCCAAGACCGACGAGGAAGGGCGGGCGTTGCTCGAAGCCTTCCGCTTCCCCTTCCGCAACTGATCATAGGCATTCGATTATGGCAAAGACCTGCATGGTTAACCGCGAAGTCAAGCGCGCCAAACTGGTAGCCAAGCACGCCACCAAGCGTGCCGAGCTCAAGGCGCTGATTTCCAGTGCTCACACCCCGTACGAAGAGCGCGCCGAGGCGGTTGCGAAGCTGCAGAAGCTGCCGCGCGATTCGAGCGCGTCCCGGCAGCGCAATCGCTGCCAGCTCACCGGTCGGTCGCGAGGCGTGTACGCCAAGTTCGGTCTGGGTCGCAACAAGTTGCGTGAAGCAACCATGCGTGGCGATGTTCCGGGTTTGCGCAAGGCCAGTTGGTAAGCGCGTCGGATATCGGTGCTGAAACGATTCAACTACAGGAATTCCTGAAATGAGCATGACTGATCCTATTGCCGATATGCTGGTGCGCATCAAGAATGGCGCCGCTGTCGGTAAACCGTCCGTTTCGATGCCGGCCTCGCGGGTGAAGCTCGCGATTGCCGAGGTGTTGAAGTCGGAAGGCTATGTTGCCGACGCACGCGTGTCGGGTGAGGGTGCCAGGAAAACCCTGGAAATCGTCCTCAAGTACTACGAGGGCCGTCCGGTGATCGAGCGCCTGCAGCGCGTTTCGCGCTCGAGCCTTCGCCAGTATCGTGGCAAGGACGACCTGCCCAAGATCCTCAACGGATTGGGTACGGCAATCATTTCGACGTCCAAGGGCATCATGACCGATCGCCAGGCCCGCACCGCGGGTGTGGGCGGCGAAGTCATCTGTCTCGTTGCCTGATCCGGGAGACAATGCATGTCACGTGTAGCTAAATTGCCGATCGCCCTGCCGAAGGGCGTCGAGGTGTCCATCGCTGCCGACGCGATTTCGGTCAAGGGCCCCAAGGGCACTTTGACGCAGTCCAGCATCGCCGGCGTCAGTGTGGTCCTCGCGAACGGAGAGCTGGCGATTGCGCCGGCCAACAACGATAGTGATGCGCTGGCGGGTACCATGCGCGCCTTGCTTGCGAATATGGTGCATGGCGTAAGCACCGGATTCGAGCGCAAGCTTGAGCTGGTTGGCGTCGGCTACCGCGCCACCATGCAGGGCAAGGATCTCGGGCTCGCCCTGGGGTTCTCGCATCCGATCGTGTTCAAGGTGCCGGCCGGAGTCAGTGTGGAAACGCCGACCCAGACCGAGGTGCTGGTCAAGGGCTCCGACAAGCAGTTGGTGGGGCAGGTGGCGGCAAAGATTCGTGCGTTCCGCAAGCCCGAGCCGTACAAGGGCAAGGGTGTGCGTTATGCCGGTGAGAAAATCAACATGAAGGAAGCCAAGAAGGCGTAACCGGTATCTCGGGGCGACCGTGCAGGTCGCTCGGAGCATCACGACCCCTTCAGCTTTCGAGGATAGGAACATGGACAAGAATATCGCCCGCCTGCGTCGCGCCAAGACCACCCGCTCGCACATTCGCAAGCTCGGCGTGCCGCGTTTGTCGGTGCTGCGCACCGGACAGCACATGTATGCACAGGTTTTCAGCGCCGATGGTTCGGTGGTGTTGGCCAGCGCCTCCACCGTTGAGCCCGCCGTGCGCGAAGGCCTCACTGGCTTCAAGAACGCGAGTGCTGCGGCGCGGGTCGGGGCCGAAGTCGCGAGCCGCGCACTGAAGGCTGGCATCGAGAAGGTTGCCTTCGACCGTTCGGGCTATCGCTACCACGGTCGCATCAAGGCGCTGGCTGACGCTGCCCGTGAAGCCGGCCTCAAGTTTTAATCCGTTTTTCCCCGTAGCACGTGTCATAAACCACAACGATAAGCGGCCAATGTGCCGTAAGTATTTGAGGAACACCGATGAGTATTTCCGAACGTGACAATGGCGATGGCCTCATCGAAAAGCTGGTCGCCGTCAATCGTGTGTCAAAAACCGTAAAGGGTGGTCGTCAGTTCACCTTCACGGCGCTGACGGTGGTCGGCGATGGTGCGGGCAAGGTCGGCTTCGGCTATGGCAAGGCGCGCGAAGTGCCGGTCGCGATCCAGAAGTCGATGGAATACGCGCGCAAGGCGATGATCAACGTCGAGCTGAACCAGGGAACGATGTGGCATCCGGTCAAGGCCCGTCATGGTGCGGCGCAGGTTTACATGCAGCCGGCATCTGAAGGTACCGGCGTCATCGCCGGTGGCGCAATGCGCGCCGTGCTGGAGGCGGTCGGGGTCAAGAATGTGCTGGCGAAGGCGGTGGGTTCGCGTAACCCCATCAACCTGGTGCGCGCAACGCTGCGTGGTTTGCAGTCGATGCAGTCGCCGGGCCATATCGCGGCGAAGCGCGGCAAGAGTGTGGAGGAAGTTCTCAATGGCTAACACGACAGTCAAGGTGCGTCTGGTCAAGGGGCTGCGCGGTTGCCAGGCGCGCCACCGTCTTTCGGTGAAGGGCCTGGGTCTGCGCAAGATCAATGATTTGCGCGAGCTGCCGGACAATCCCAGTGTGCGCGGTTTGATCGCGCAGGTTCATTATCTCGTGCGCGTCGAGCAGTAAGCACACTACCGGATTCCAGGAGAACACCATGCGTCTCAATACAATCAAACCGGCTGAAGGCTCGCGCAAGGCGCGCACCCGCGTCGGTCGCGGTATCGGCTCCGGCCTCGGCAAGACCTGTGGCCGCGGCCACAAGGGCTCGTTTGCCCGTGCCGGCAAAGGCAAGATCAAGGCCGGTTTCGAAGGCGGTCAGATGCCGATGTACAAGCGCCTGCCGAAGGTCGGTTTCCGCTCCAAGATCAAGGCCGAGCGCGCCGAGGTGCTGCTGTACAAGCTTGAAGCGCTCGCGATCGAGGTGATCGATTTTGCCGTATTGCGCGAGGCCAACCTGGTACCGGCCGGTGCCAAGCAGGTCAAGGTCGTCAAGAAAGGCGAGATCACCCGGCGCATTGTGTTGCGCGGCATCGGCGCAACCGCCGGCGCCAAGGCGGCGATCGAAGCGGCCGGCGGCCAGGTGGAGTAAGCAGTGGCCCAGACCCCTTCCACTGCTGCGGGTTTGCTTGGCGGTCTCGGCAATCTGACCGAGCTGCGCCATCGGCTGTTGTTCGTCGTCGGCGCGTTGATCGTGTATCGCATCGGAACGTTCATTCCGGTGCCGGGTATCGATCCCGCGGCGATGGTGCGATTGATGGAGCAGCAGCAGGGCACCATCATCGACATGTTCAACATGTTTTCCGGTGGCGCGCTGTCGCGTCTGAGTCTGTTTGCGCTGAACGTGATGCCGTATATTTCGGCGTCGATCATCATCCAGTTGTGCGCGCAGATATTCCCGAGCCTGCAGGCGTTGCGCAAGGAAGGCGAGAGCGGTCGCCGCAAGCTGACCCAATGGACGCGGTATTTCACGGTGCTGCTGGCGATGGGGCAAGCCGCCGGTGTGGCGCTGGCGTTGCAGAGCCAGGGCGCGGGTGGCGGTATAGCGGTCGTCTACAACCCCGGGTTCGGCTTCGTCGCGACCGCTGTGGTGTCGTTGACGGCGGGCACGATGTTCCTGATGTGGCTGGGTGAGCAGGTAACCGAGCGCGGTGTCGGCAACGGCATTTCACTGATCATTTTTGCCGGTATCGTCGCCGGCCTCCCCAGCGCCGTCATCAGCACGTTGCAAATGGTCGGTCGCGGCGAGATGAGCGCGATCCTGGTGTTCTTCGTGTTCGCCCTGGTGCTTGGCGTCACCTATTTCGTGGTGTTTGTCGAGCGCGGTCAGCGCCGCATCACCGTGAATTACGCGCGTCGTCAGGGTGGCCGCCAGGCGTACATGAACCAGAGTTCGCATTTGCCGCTGAAGCTGAACATGTCGGGTGTGATTCCGGCGATCTTCGCCTCCAGCCTGATCATGTTCCCGGCAACCGCGGCGAGCTGGTTCAGCGATGCCAGCAGCAGTTTGTTGTTGCAGCGGGTTTCGCAGGCGCTGGCGCCGGGCGAGGCGTTGCATATCGTGTTGTACGGTGCGCTGATCGCGGGCTTTGCGTTCTTCTACACCGCACTGGTGTTCAATTCGCAGGAAACCGCCGACAACCTCAAGAAGTCGGGGGCGCTGATTCCGGGCATCCGGCCCGGGCGGGCGACCGCCGAATACGTCGATGCGGTGCTGACCCGCCTGACCGCCGTTGGCGCGCTGTATCTGGTGGCGGTGTGCATCCTGCCGGAGATCCTGCGTACCGAGGCCAAGGTTCCGTTTTACTTCGGTGGCACCTCGCTGCTGATTGTGGTCGTTGTTGTGATGGATTTCACCGCGCAGGTGCAGGCACATTTGATGTCGCACCAGTACGAAGGCCTGTTGAAGAAGGCCAACCTGAAGGGCGGTTCCCGCGGCGGCTTCGCGCGCTGAACGCTGACGAGCCTTCGGGCTCGACGGCAACGCCAGAGCACGGGCACATTCCCCGTGCCGGAGCAACCGGTGCCGGTTGGCACTGGGGGCTTCTATATAACCCGAAGCCTTGTTATCATTGTCGATTCACTTGCGCTTTACTAAGTTTGGAGATTGCGTAGATGGCGCGCATTGCCGGTGTTTTCGGCATTGGCCGTACACGGTCGAAGCAGATCTGTACCTCCGCCGAGGTGGCTCCAGTTACCAAGATCCGCGACCTCAGCGAGCCGCAAGTCGAGCGTTTGCGCGCCGAAGTCGCGAAGTTCGTGGTCGAGGGCGATCTGCGTCGTGAGGTCGGCATGTCGATCAAGCGGCTGATGGATCTGGGCTGCTATCGCGGCCTGCGCCATCGCCGTGGTCTGCCGTTGCGTGGTCAGCGCACGCGTACCAACGCCCGTACCCGCAAGGGTCCGCGTCGTGCGATCAAAAAGTAAGGGATAGACCATGAGCAAGCCCGCAGCAGGCAAAACCAAGAAAAAGATCAAGCGCGTTGTCACCGACGGCATTGCCCACGTGCAAGCGTCGTTCAACAACACGATCATCACCATCACCGACCGCCAGGGCAACGCGCTTTCATGGGCGACCTCCGGTGGCGCCGGCTTCCGCGGTTCGCGCAAGTCGACGCCGTTTGCGGCCCAGGTGGCGGCAGAGAAGGCGGGGCGCGTTGCGCTCGATTACGGGGTGAAGACGCTGGAAGTGCGGATCAAGGGCCCTGGTCCTGGCCGTGAGTCGGCGGTCCGTTCGCTCAACAATGTCGGGTACAAGATCACCAACATCATCGACGTCACCCCCATCCCGCACAACGGCTGCCGGCCGCCCAAGAAGCGCCGCGTCTAAGGAGTTAGCACATCATGGCCCGCTACATCGGTCCCACCTGTAAACTTGCGCGCCGCGAAGGCGCGGATTTGTCTCTCAAGAGCCCGGCCCGTGCGGTCGACTCGAAGTGCAAGCTCGAGCAAAAGCCGGGTCAGCATGGCGCCACTGCGCGTCGTGGCAAGCTGTCGGATTACGCCAGCCAGCTGCGCGAAAAGCAGAAGGTCAAGCGCATGTATGGTCTGCTGGAGCGTCAGTTCCGCAACTACTACAAGAAAGCGGCGACAAAGCGTGGCAACACGGGCGATACCCTGTTGCAGTTGCTCGAATCGCGTCTGGACAACGTCGTTTACCGGATGGGTTTTGCGGTGACCCGCGCCCAGGCGCGGCAAATGGTGTCGCACAAGGCCGTTTTGCTGAATGGCAAGTCGGTCAATCTGCCCTCGTGTCAGGTCAAGGTCGGCGATGAGATCGCCCTGACCGAGCGCGCCCGGCAGCAGTTGCGGGTACAGGAAGCGTCTGCGCTCAGCGCGCAGATGGATCTTGTTCCGAACTGGATCGAAGTGGACGGCAAGAAGTTCACCGGCGTTTTCAAGTCGGTCCCCGAGCGTTCCGATCTGCCTTCGGACATCAATGAAGCGCTGATCGTCGAGCTGTACTCGAAGTAATCTAGGAGATTGTCCAAGCGGTATCGGTATCGAACGAATTGCCTCCAATCGCGCCAGAGTCGTGATCGAGCCGCTTGAGCGCGGTTTCGGCCACACCCTGGGCAACGCATTGCGTCGCGTCCTGTTGTCCGCCATCCCCGGCTTCGCGATCACGGAAGTCGAGATCGACGGCGTGCTGCACGAATACACCACGGTCGAGGGTTTGCAGGAGGACGTGATCGACGTCCTGCTGAACCTCAAGGATGTGGCGATCCGTATGCACACGGTCGACCAGACCACCCTCGTGCTTGCAAAGCACGGTCCGGGCGTGGTCACCGCCGGCGACATCCGTACCGATCACAACGTCGAGATCGTCAATCCCGAGCTGGTGATCTGCAATCTGACCAAGGACATGGCGTTGAACATGCGGGTCAAGATCGAGCGCGGCTACGGTTACCAGCCGAGCACGACGCGGCGCGCGCCCGATGAGGAAGCGCACGCTATCGGTCGCCTGTTGCTCGACGCCTCGTTCTGCCCGGTGCGGCGTGTCGCCTATTCGGTGGAAGCCGCGCGCGTCGAGCAGCGTACCGACCTGGACAAGCTGATTCTCGATATCGAGACCAACGGCACGATCGACGCAGAGGAAGCAGTGCGCACCGCCGCCGATATCCTCACCGATCAGCTTTCGGTGTTCGGCGATTTCACCCAGCGCGATCGCGCTGGCGCGCAGCCGGCGGTTTCCGGTGTCGATCCGGTGCTGCTGCGGCCGATCGACGACCTCGAACTGACGGTGCGCTCCGCGAATTGCCTGAAGGCCGAGAACATCTACTACGTCGGCGACCTGATCCAGCGTACCGAAGTGGAGCTGCTGAAGACGCCGAACCTCGGCAAGAAGTCGCTCACCGAGATCAAGGAAGTATTGGCCCAACGCAGTCTGTCGCTTGGGATGAAACTGGAAAACTGGCCGCCCGCCGGATTGCAGCAGGGCATGCTGGGCTGAGGCCTGGTTGCAAGCGTCGCCGCGTTGGCGGCGCGTGTTCAGACCCGGTTCGGGTCGGATCGACCAGACAACGTGCGGACGTGAGGGTTGCGATAGCGGCCCGTTGCGAGACAACTTTAGGGAAACAAGATCATGCGTCACAGAAAATCCGGCCGCAAACTCAACCGCACCAGTGCGCATCGTGATGCGATGTTCAGCAACATGGCAGCGTCGTTGATCAACCACGAACTGATCCGCACCACGCTGCCCAAGGCGAAGGAACTGCGCCGCGTCGCCGAGCCGCTGATTACCCTTGCCAAGGTCGATGGCGTGGCCAACCGGCGTCTGGCGTTTTCGCGTTTGCGCGACAAGCAGGCCGTCGGCAAGCTGTTCGTCGAGCTGGGCCCGCGCTTTCGGGCGCGTCCGGGCGGTTATCTGCGCATCCTGAAGTGCGGCTTCCGTCCCGGCGACAATGCGCCGATGGCGTATGTCGAACTGGTCGATCGCCCGCAGAGCGACGCGCAGCCAGCCGAGTAATTCGCGCTGCTCGCAACGTCGTACGACAGAGCCCGGCCTTGTGCCGGGCTCGTTGTTTCTGCGCTGAGCGTTTGCCACGGCATTTCGTTCGTGTGCGATTATTCCAGTAATAACCAACAAGACGGAACGCACCATGCCTGCCAATCCCTTTGCCTGGACCTTCCGCGCCCAGTTCGTGTTCGGGGCGCTCGCCTGTTCGTCGCTGCTCGCGTTTGCGCTGTATTCGCAGCGCAACCTGCTGCTCGATCCATGCCCGTTGTGTATCCTGCAGCGCGCGGCATTCATGGGGCTGGCCCTGGTTTTCGTGATCGGTGCCGTACACGCGCCGCGTTCGCGCAACGGGCGCCGGGTATACGGCATTCTGGCGGCATTGGTGGCGGCTGGTGGTGCGGCGATTGCCGTCCGCCATTTGTGGTTGCAGTCGCTGCCACCCGACATGGTGCCCGCCTGCGGCCCGGGTCTGAGTTACATGCTTGAGGTGTTCCCGCTCAGCGATGTGATCCGCGATGTGTTCACCGGTTCGGGCGAGTGCGCCAAGGTCGACTGGCGCCTGCTTGGCTTGTCGATGCCGGGCTGGACGCTTGTCTGGTACGTGTTTCTCGGTTTTGGCGCGCTCTGGGCCGGTTTCCGCCGCCGCTGAGCACGGCACGTACTTGCGTCGCTGGCGCGCTGTGGCATGATGCGATGATGCAACGCACAAAGACCCTGATCGCCATGACCTCACAAGAACGCTCGCTGCAACCGGTTTCCCTCGCCAAGGATTGGACTCCCGGCACCTGGCGTGCCCGTGAAGGGCTGCAAATGCCGACCTATCCGGATGCCTGCGCGCTCGCCAGTACCCTGGCCGAGCTCGGCCGCATGCCGCCATTGGTGACCTCGTGGGAGATTCTGGCGCTCAAGCAGCAGATCGCCGAGGCGCAGGAGGGGCGTCGGTTCCTGTTGCAGGGCGGCGATTGCGCCGAAAGCTTCGCCGATTGCGAATCCACAATCATCTCCAACCGGTTGAAGGTGTTGCTGCAGATGAGTCTGGTGTTGGTGCATGGCATGCGCCTGCCGGTATTGCGAGTCGGGCGATTCGCCGGCCAGTACGCCAAGCCACGTTCGGCCGACACCGAGACGGTGGATGGCGTCACCTTGCCGACCTACCGTGGCGATTTCATCAATGCGCCCGAGTTCACCGAAGCGGCGCGCATTCCCGATCCGCGGCGGATGATTCGCGGCCATGCGCGCTCGGCGATGACCATGAATTTCGTGCGCTCGTTGATCGACGGCGGCTTCGCCGATCTGCATCATCCCGAATACTGGGATCTGGGTTGGGTCGGGCGTTCGCCGCTCGCCGGCGAGTACCAGCGCATGGTCGGAGCCATCGGCGACGCCGTCCGCTTCATGGAAACCCTTTCCGGCGAGTCGGTACACAACCTCAAGCGGGTCGAGTTCTATACCTCGCACGAAGCGTTGTTGCTGCCTTACGAGGAGGCGCTTACGCGCGAAGTGCCGCGACAGTGGGGCTGGTTCAACATGTCCACCCATTACCCGTGGATCGGCATGCGCACCGCAGCCCTCGATGGTGCGCACGTGGAATATCTGCGCGGCGTGCGTAATCCGATCGCAGTGAAGATCGGCCCGTCGGTAACGCCGGAGCGGTTGATCCCGCTGATCGATGCGCTCAATCCAGGCGATGAACCCGGTCGCCTGACCCTGATCCATCGCATGGGCGCCACGCATATCGCCAAGGCGCTGCCGCCGTTGCTGGAAGCCGTCCGCCGCGAAGGCCGGCGGGTGCTGTGGGTTTCCGATCCGATGCATGGCAACACCGAGAGCACCAGCAACGGTTACAAGACTCGCCGCTTCGACAACATCCGCGCCGAGGTGGATCAGGCCTTCGATCTGCACGCGGCGGCCGGAACCCATCTGGGCGGTGTGCATCTGGAGTTGACCGGCGAGGACGTGACCGAGTGCCTCGGCGGTGCGCGCGAGCTCAGCGAGATCGACCTCGAACGCGCCTACCGCACCTGCGTCGATCCGCGCCTGAACTACGAGCAGTCGCTGGAAATTGCGATGCTGATCGTGCGCAAGCACGCGCAAATGAAAGCCCCCGCTCGCGCCTGATCCGATTTCAGTTGTTGGCCACGAGCCTCACCTCAGTCGCGCTACGCTCTGGGCTTTTCTTTGCGAACTTGGCGTCCTTTGCGGACCCAATATGCTTTACGGTTCTCCCGAGTCCTGAGTATTGAAAAAGCGGGGGTCCGCAAAGACCGCAAAAGACGCAAAAGACGCAAAAGACGCAAATAACAGCGATGGGTTGGCGACTGTCGGGTTTCACCGCGCTCTACCCATCTTTTTCTGGCTCGGCTTCGTGCTTTCCTTTGCGCACTTGGCGTCCTTTGCGGACCGTTTGCTTTACCCGAGCCCCGAGTCCCGGCTTCATTGGCGTCTTGGCGAGAGCAGTGCTTTCTCTGCACCGACACTCACTGACGTGCCGACTTCGATTACGATGTGTCACCAACGCCGTAACTCGCCGTCGCCTGATCATGGAGAACCCCGTGCGCAGAGCCTGCAAATCGTTGTTGCTTTCCGTTGCCGTGATGCTGTCGATGAATGCCGTTGCTGCGCCTTCTGTCGCGCAGACCGAGCACGCGGCAACACTTGCGCGGCAGGTGTTGCTGGCCGATACCCATATCGACGCGCCCTATCGCCTGGACGAAGAAGGCTGGCGCGATCTGAGCCTGGCGACGGACGGACGCGAGTTCGATTTGGCCAAGTCGCGTGCCGGCGGTCTCGATCTGGCATTCATGTCGATCTACACGCCGTCCAGTCTGGATGCCAGTGGCGGCAATCGCGCGGTCGCCGACAAATTGATCGACTCGGTGGAGGCCATGGTTGGCCGTAATCCGGGCCATTTCGCGATCGTCCGCAACCCGGACGAAGCCAGGGCTGCCAAGGCGAGCGGCAAGCTCGCGCTTGCCCTTGGCATGGAAAACGGTGCGGCAATCGGCGACAGTCTGGAGGGGCTGCGTCACTTCCACGCTCGCGGGGTTCGCTACATCACGCTGGCGCATGCCATGGCCAATCGTCTGGCGGATTCGTCGTACGATCTGGAACACCGCCGCGAGGGCGGCCTCAGCGCATTCGGTACCGAAGTGATTGCCGAGATGAATCGTCTGGGTGTGATGGTCGATGTGTCGCATCTGTCCGACGATGCGGTGCGCTCGGTACTGGCGACAAGCAAGGTGCCGGTGATTGCGTCGCATTCCTCGGCGCGGCATTTCACGCCGGGCTGGGAGCGTAACCTCAGCGATGAGCTGATCGACGCGATCGGCGCCAAGGGTGGCGTCATCCAGGTCACTTTCGGGTCGGGTTTTGTCAGCAGCGCCGCCAATCGGTGGCGCGATGTCGAGAAGGCCGCTCAGGAAGCCGCTGGCATTGCCGGCGAAGGCCCCGATGCCGAGGCATTCGAGAAGGCGTATCGCAGCACGCATCCTTACCCCTATGCCACGGCGGCGACCGTAGCCGATCATATCGACTACATCGTCAAGCGGATCGGCATCGAGCACGTCGGCCTGGGTTCGGACTTCGATGGCGTTGGCGACTCCTTGCCCAGCGATCTCAAGGATGTGTCGCAATACCCCAACCTGATTGCCGAGTTGCTGGCGCGCGGTTACAGCGATGCGCAGATCGCCCGGATCGCCGGCGGCAATTTGCTGGAGGCGTGGACTGCGGTGGAGCAGTACGCGCAAAGCCACTGAACGTTGCGGTGATGCTGCGGCGCCGTGCTTTGGCGGTGTTTTCATCGCGCTGGCGCGTGGCGCTGCAGTTGCTGTTTTTTGCCGGTTGCGCGGTGGTCAGCGTCGAGCAAAATCCCGGCAATCAGGCCGATGCCTACCTCGCCGCGCACCACCGTGGCGAGGCCAGAGTACGGCATCAGCAGTTTCGTTCCGAAGCGGCCACACTGGCCTACGTCAGCGTCGGTGAAGCGGGCCGGCCGGTGGTGGTGTTCGTGCACGGCACGCCCGGACGCTGGAGCGATTTCGTGCATTTTCTCGCCGAGCCGCAGTTGCAGCAGCAGGCGTATCTGGTTTCGCTGGATCGCCCCGGCTGGGGCGGGTCGAGCATGGCGCAGCCGCCGCGATACGTGACCTTGCAACACCAGTCGCAGCTGGTCGGGCCGTTTTTGCAAACGCTCGCGGCGCAAAGCAACGGTTGCGGCATCGTGGTGGTCGGGCACTCGCTGGGTGGTTCGTTGGTGGCGCGTCTGGCGATGGACTACCCGCAATGGGTGCGCGGCCTGGTGATCGTTGCCGGTTCCATCGACCCGGAGCTGGGGCGGCCGCGCTGGTACAACACGTTGGCGTCGGTGCCGCCGGTGCGCTGGCTGACACCCAAGCCGCTGCGCATGGCCAATACCGAAATCATGCCCTTGCACGATGACCTGCTCGGCATGGCGCCGTTGTGGGCGGACCTCGACATTCCGGTGAGCGTTGTTCAGGGTCTTGATGATCGTCTGGTTTCGCCGCGCAACGCGCAATATGCGCGCAAGGTGGTCGCCGGAGCGCAGTTGAGTGTGGTTGAAGTGCCCGAGCAAGGGCATTTCCTGATCTGGGACCAGCCGGATCGGGTCAGCGCGGCGATCAGCGAGACGCTGGCCCGAGCGGACAGTTCCTGCCATGCGACCGCCATCGCGCAGCCTTCGCTGCCGCAGAACGAATTTGCCGAATAGGCACGACCCAACGCACCGCACCGGGGTTACGATGTGCGGCCCGGCCCGATTCGGAGTGCTGATGAACAAGATCATAATCCTCGCGGTGTTCTGCGCATCGATCATTGTGCCGCCGGCTGTCGCGGGCGCGCCGACGGCGCTGGCGATCCACGGCGGTGCCGGTACCATCAGTCGCGACAAACTGACGCCGGATCGCGAACAGGCGATTCGCGCCGCGCTGGATCGCGCGCTCGACGCCGGTCATGCCGTGCTCGACGCGGGTGGGCCGGCGCTGGACGCGGTGGCCGCCGCGGTGGTGGTGCTGGAAGATTCGCCGTACTTCAATGCCGGCAAGGGCGCGGTGTTCAATGCCGATGGCGTCAACGAGCTGGACAGCGCGATCATGGATGGCAGCACGCGACGCGCGGGCGCCATCGCCGGCGTGCACCGCGTGCGCAACCCGGTGCAACTGGCGCGAGCCGTGATGGAGCAAAGTCCGCACGTGATGCTGGTCGGCGACGGTGCCGAGGCGTTTGCCAGCAGCATCGGCATGCCCTTGGTCGAGCCGTCGTATTTTCGTACCGAGGAGCGCTGGCAACAGTTGCAGGACGCCAAGGCGCGCACCAGCGCCCGGGTCGCGCTGCCACGCAGCTATTACTTCGGCACCGTGGGTGCGGTAGCGCTCGACGCCAGCGGCCACATCGCCGCCGCCACGTCCACCGGTGGCATGACCAACAAGCGCTGGGGGCGGGTCGGCGATGCGCCCATCATCGGTGCCGGCACCTGGGCCGATGCCGGCTGCGGCGTTTCCGCAACCGGTTGGGGGGAGTTTTTCATCCGCCTGAACGTCGCTGCCGACATCTGCGCACGGGTCGCCTATCGCGGCGATACGCTCGCGGACGCTGCCGGCAGCGTGGTGATGAAGCGCGTGCCCGAACTGGGCGGCGATGGCGGCGTCATCGCGATGGATGCGCAGGGCAACATCGCAATGCCATTCAATACCTCGGGCATGTACCGCGCCTGGATCAGGCCCGACGGCAGCCGCGGTACCGCGGTTTACGCCGATCCTTGAGCCGGTCGCGGCAAGCTTTCGCGAGCGAGCGGCACCACGGCTGTTCGAGCGGGGAGTCGGCGGATATGGCAAAATCGCGGGTTACCGCTCCCGCGTCACTCGGATCCAAATCATGCTGATCTTCGAGCAATCCCAATTCGGCCGCGCCGCCACGGCGCAGTTTCCGGGCGCTGTTGCCGTACCCTCCGACCTGCCGGCAAGCGCCCTGCGCAGCACGCCGATCGGCCTGCCCGAAGTTTCCGAGTTGCAGGTGGTGCGCCACTACACCAATCTGAGCCGCAAGAATTTCTCGATCGACACGAACTTCTATCCACTGGGTTCGTGCACGATGAAATACAACCCGCGCGTGTGCCATTCGGCGGCACTGCTGCCGGGGTTTGCCTCTCGCCACCCCTATGCGCCCGAATCGCTCAGCCAGGGGTTCTTGCAGTGCATGTACGAACTGCAGGGGATCCTCGCCGAAGTGACGGGCATGAAGGGCGGCGTTTCGCTGGCGCCGATGGCCGGCGCGCAGGGCGAGTTTGCCGGCGTCGCCATGATCATGGCCTATCACCGCAGCCGCAACGATCTGGGGCGTACCGAGATCATCGTGCCGGATGCGGCGCACGGCACCAATCCGGCGACGGCCACCATGTGCGGTTGCACCGTGCGCGAAATCCCGACGCTGGACAACGGCGACGTGGACATCGATGCGCTGCGGAACGTGCTGGGCCCCAAGACGGCCGGCATCATGCTGACCAACCCCAGCACGATCGGCGTGTTCGAGCGCCGCATCGTCGAGATTGCCGGTCTGGTGCATGCGGCCGGTGGACTGTTGTATTACGACGGCGCCAACCTCAACGCGATTCTGGGCAAGGTGCGCCCCGGCGACATGGGTTTCGACGCGATCCACATGAACCTGCACAAGACCTTTTCCACGCCACACGGCGGCGGCGGCCCGGGTGCCGGCGCGGTGGGCGTGAGCGAGCGACTGCGCCCGTTCCTGCCGATTCCGTTGATCGATCGGCGTGCCGACGGCAGCTTCGGCTTGCTGCGGAAAAAGGATCGCCCGCAATCGATCGGTCGCCTGTCGGCATTCGGCGGCAACTGGGGCGTGCTGATCCGCGCCTACGTGTATGCCCGCTTGCTGGGGCGTGCCGGCATGACCCGCGTGGCCGAGTACGCCACGCTCAACGCCAATTATCTGGCCAAGCGCCTCGCCGACAAGGGCTTCACGCTGGCGTATCCGCAGCGGCGCGCCAGCCACGAGTTCATCGTCACGGTGCAGCCGCAGAAGAAGGCCAACGGCATCACCGCACTCGATTTTTCCAAGGCGCTGCTCGACCACGGCATTCATGCGCCGACCAATTATTTTCCGCTGCTGGTGCCCGAATGCCTGTTGATCGAGCCGACCGAAACCGAGAGCAAGGAGACGCTTGACACCTTCGTCGAGGTGATGGCGCAGTTGCTGGCGCAGGCCGCTGCCGATCCGGAACGGATGAAGGGTGCGCCCTACACCACGCCGGTGCGCCGTCTGGATGACGTCAAGGCGGCCAAGGATCTCGATCTCGCCTATCAGCCGGCGGTGGCCTGAGCGATGGCAGACAACAAGGATTCGATGTGGCCGCGCGGGCCGCGCGAACAGTGGAAGGCAATGATCTGGTCATTCCAGGGGCTGCGCGCGGCGTGGCTGGTGGAGTCTTCTTTTCGAACTGAGGTAGTCCTGTTTCTGGTGCTGGCGCCGCTGGGCTGGTACCTGGGCCAGACGCCGGTCGAGCAGATTCTGCTGATCGGCAGCCCGATGCTGGTGATGGCGGCGGAACTGCTCAATTCCGCGATCGAGGCCTTGATCGACCGCTATGGCCCGGAACAGCATGAGCTGGCGGGGCGCGCCAAGGACATGGGCTCGGCGGCGGTGTTCGTGCTGTTGGTCAATATGGCGCTGTGTTGGGGCCTGATCGTCGGCCCGCGCCTGCTGGCGGCCTGAGTACCGGCTGACGTCATGGAAATCCTGCTCAGCTCGGAACTGTGGATGGCCCTGCTGGCCTTGACCGCGCTCGAGATCGTGCTTGGCGTCGACAATCTGGTGTTCATCTCGATCGCGGTCAGCCGCCTCGCGCCGGAGCAGCGTCCGCGGGCGCGTCGGATCGGCCTGGGTTTTGCCTGCATCACCCGTATTCTGCTGTTGTTGTCGTTGGCCTATCTGGCGCGCATGGACACGCCGTTGTTCGTGGTGCTGGACAATGCGATTTCGGTGCGCGACCTGGTATTGATCGCCGGCGGCTTGTTCCTGCTGGTCAAGGGCACGCTGGAAATCCACGACTCGGTGGAGGGCCGCAGCGAGGATCAGGACATCGATACCCGCCCATCGGCGGTATTTGGTTGGGTGATCGTGCAGATAGCGGTGATCGATATCGTGTTTTCGCTCGACTCGGTGATTACCGCGGTCGGGATGGTCAACTACATTCCGGTGATGGTGGCTGCCATCGTGATCGCGGTGGCGGTGATGATTTTCGCGTCCAACCCGGTCGGCGATTTCATCGAGGCACACCCGTCGTTGAAGATATTGGCACTGGCGTTTTTGATACTGGTCGGCGTGGCGTTGGTTGCCGATGGCCTGGAGTACCACATCCCGCGCGGCTATCTGTATTTTGCGATGGCATTTTCCGGTTCGGTCGAAGCGCTCAACATCGCAGCGGGCGCGCGTCGGCGGGCCCGCTCGGGCAAACAGAAATAGTCAAGTAATCCGCTTGCAACCCGCGCAGCAGGTTTCATGACGTTCCCGTCAGTGCTCGCGCTTGACTGCGTACCGCGCCAGTCCGCGCAATGCCGCCAGTGCGTCGGTTTCCGGCAAGCCGGAAAGCGCCTGTTCCGCCGCGTGCGCGTATTGCGTCGCGCGGGCAAGGCTGTAGGCGATGCTGCCCGATCGCTCGATCGCTGCCAGCAACTCGGGCAAGGCATCGACATCGCCTTGTTCGATGATGCTGCGCAGGCGTGCCCGTGCGCCTGGATTTGCGTTGGCCATGGCGTGGATCACCGGCAGTGTCGCCTTGCCCTCGGCCAGATCGTCGCCCAGGTTCTTGCCCAGCGCCTGCGCGTCGGCGGTGTAGTCGAGCACGTCATCCGCGATCTGGAATGCCAGCCCCAACTGCATGCCGTAGCCGGCCATCGCATCGAGCGTGGCAGCATCGGCGCCGGCCAGCAGCGCGCCCAGGCGGGTGGCGGCCGCGAACAGGATGGCGGTCTTGCGCTCGATCACCCGCTGATACGCGGCTTCATCGACGTCCGGGTTGTTGATGTGCAGCAGTTGCAGCACCTCGCCCTCGGCGATGGCGTTGGTGGTGTCGGCCAGCACCTGCATCACGGCCATGCGTTGCAGGCCCACCATCATCTGAAAACTGCGCGAATACAGGAAATCGCCGACCAGCACACTGGCCGCGTTGCCCCATAGCGCATTGGCGGTTTTGCGGCCGCGGCGCAGATCGCTTTCATCGACAACATCGTCGTGCAGCAGGGTGGCGGTGTGGATGAACTCGATGATCGCCGCCAGATGCAGATGATCGCGGCCCTGGTAATCGAGCGCTTTTGCCGCCAGCAGCACCAGCATCGGGCGCAGGCGTTTGCCGCCGGCACTGATGATGTGCTCGCCAATCTGGTTGATCAGCAGGACATCCGATGCCAGCTGCCCACGGATCAGGGTGTTTACCGCCGTCATGTCGGCCGCGCAGAGGCGTTGCGCGTCAGCGAGGCTCAAGGCGGGAGAAGTAGTGGCTGGCATGGGGCATTCATGTCGAAACGAACGCCGAATTATACGCGCTGGCCCACCCACCCGACGCTGCCTGACGCCACCGGACCGCGGGATCACGGAAAAAGCGATCGGTCCGTAACGCACGCAAAACGCGCAAAGGGAAAATCGTAGCCCGGGTTGAAGGCCGCAGGCCGTAACCCGGGATCGCGCGGTGCCCCGGTTACGAAGCACATGGATGTGCAAGTGCCGCGAGCACATGGACGTGCAGGAGCGGCCGCTGGCGCGTTGCGCCCCGGGTTACGCGGCTGGGCACCAGAGCAAACCGACGTGCAAGGCGCACAAGCACTGCAACAAGCGCCCACCGATGTCACATCGGGGCGCAGTGGATCATGTCGCGAGTGTCGTTACCAGCAACAGCGCACCATTCGCCGATAATGCCAGCCCACCGGCGCGCACCAACGCGAGCGAACGGATGCATTCCAGGCGTGTCAATGCGTAGCCGACCAGCGTGCCGGCAGCCAGCAGTGCGCTGGTCGTCAGCGTCAGGCCCAGACCATAGAACAGCCCCGATGCGTTTGCCGGCATCGCGTGGCCGTGGGCCTGGCCGTGAAATAGCGCAAACGCTGCAATCAACGTGATGGCGAAGGTCTGTGGTATCGCCCTGCCACGCGCCAACAACAACCCGGTGCCGAGTATCGATAGCCCGATTCCGGTTTCGATCATCGCCGGCGCGAGACGAAACGTGGCGATCAGTGCGGTCAGCGTCATTACCACGACAAAGGCCGCCGGCACTGCCCAGCGTGCGCGGCCCTTCAGCATCCACGCCAGTAATCCCACGCCCAGCGCCGCCAGCAGATGATCGGGCCCCGAAATCGGATGCAGCAATCCGTGCAGTAGCCCGGCGGCGTCGCCGCTACCCGGATGCGCCAACGCTGGGGTTGGCAGCAGCACCAGCAACAACCAAAGTTTCAACGGGAATGGTGCGCGCCTGTCGGAACGGCCGGAATTGCGGTGAAGGGATGTCATGGTGCCTCCGCTGGATTGGTTGGGGTGCGCTCAGTGTGCGGACAGCGACTGTAGTGCGGCGATGATCTGCTGGCGTTGCTCCGGATCGCGAACCCGCGACAGGGTTTTGCTGGTGCCCGGCAGATGCGCCTCCGGATCGGCGAGGTAGGCGTCGATCTCGTCGCTGGTCCAGCGGCCGGTCTGCTGCGAGAGCGCCAACGAATAACCGAACCAGTGCGAGCGTGCCTTGCGCGCACCGACGATCCCCCACAGCGAGGGTGCCGAGCGCTCCGGGCCATCGGCGCTGATCCGGTGGCAGACCACGCATTGCTCAAGGGCTTGATGTTCGGACGGGATCAGGGTGTTGAAACGAGCGCTGTCGGCGCTTCCCACACCGCCCCGATCCGGCATGACCTCGCTGCCCGCAGCCCAGACGACCGCGAACACGATCACCGCGCAGGCAGTCAACGCCAGCAAATACGATGAACTGCGCAATGGCGGTCTCCTTCGCGGATCGACGGCCGGCACACCGGCAATGCCGCCATTGATGCCCGTGTCCGACCAAGGTCGCAATGACAATCGTCAAAAAAAGTCGGGAGGTTGATTCAAATCAAAGTGTTCCGGCGTGCCGGGGCCACTATGGGCAAGTCGCGGACCGCTGGGCGCGAACGGGAACGGTCGATGCAAACCATGACATCGTGCAATTCCTGCGACAGTGCAGGATGCGGAACCTGCCGGCCCGGGCCGCTGGGCGACTGGTCGCAAGTGAATGCCGATCATGCCCGGATTCTCGGCGCCCTGATCAGCGAGCAGCACCACGCACGGGGCGACACGGTGTTTCGCGCCGGCGCCGGCAACTGCGGAATCTACTGCATTGCCGAGGGCATCGTCGGCTTGCGGCTGCTGCATGAAAGCGGTACCAGCGTGCTGGTCGATATCGCCTATCCGGGCGATCTGATCGGTACCCGTGCGTTCCTGCGCAACGGGCGTCATCGCACCTCGGCCGAAGCGCTGAGCGCGGTTCGACTGTGCCGGATCCCTGCGGCCGAGGCGCGGCGCCTGATGCACGAGCATCCGGCGTTGCATCAACGCCTGGTGCGGGTGTGCCTGGATTCGCTCGATGCATCGCAGGAGGCGATGTTGCAGGCGGCAGCGATGCCCAACCGCGACCGGCTGTTTCATCTGCTGAGCCGATTGATCGGGCATTGCGGTACCAGCGACAGCGCAGGCGGCGTGCAGGCGCAGTTGCCGATATCGCGCGAGGACATCGCCGCCATGCTCGGCGTGCGTCAGGAAACCCTATCGCGCCTGCTCAAGCGGCTCAAGCAGGAAGGCGTGATCGATATTTCCGGTCGTCATTGCCAGTTGCTGTCGCTGCGACGCCTGAGTCCCGGGCCACCGTTCGCCGATCGCCGGCCGATTTTGGTTGCCCGGCGAATTTGACGATTGTCATGGCGTCGCTGCGACCGCTGTCGTTTGATGGCACCGCACTGCACAGCACGGAGCGGGCGCGATGATCACCGAAGCAAGGCAACAGGCCGTCTTCGATGCCACCCTTGGCGTCGAAGCGGATCAGCCGATCGCTCGGCTGGGCGGCATGACCCGCCGCGAAATGATGAAATTCTGCGCTGGCGTGGCGGCCACCATGGGCCTGAGTCAGGTTGCCGGTGTGCGCATGGCGTTGGCCGCCGAGAATCCGAAGCGGCCGCCGGTGATCTGGCTGCACGGCCAGGAGTGCACCGGCTGCACCGAATCGTTGCTGCGGGCGTATCACCCGACCCTGGAAACGCTGTTGCTCGACGTGATCTCGCTCGATTACCACGACACCTTGTGCGTTGGCGCCGGCAAGCAGGCGCTCGATTACAAGCACAAGATCATGGAGCAGTTCCATGGCCAGTACATCCTGATCACCGAGGGTGGCACGCCGATGGCCGACGGCGGCATCTACTGCAAGGTCGGCGGCAAAACCCAGGTTGAACTGGTGCGCGAGGCGGCCGAAGGGGCGGCGGCGATCATCGCGATCGGTTCGTGTGCCGCCTGGGGCGGCGTGCAGTCGGCCACTCCCAATCCGACTGGCGCCGTCGGCACCCACGAGGTGATTCCGGGCAAGACCGTGATCAATGTGCCCGGTTGTCCGCCCAATCCGTACAACTTTCTTTCGACCGTGCTGCACATCCTCACCTTCGGCGAACCGCCGGCGCTGGATGAGCTGAACCGGCCGAAATTCGCCTACGGCCGCATCATTCACGAGAACTGCGAACGGCGGCCGCATTTCGATGCCGGCCGTTTCGCGCTGGAGTTTGGCGATGCCGGCCACCGCCAGGGATTCTGCCTGTACAAGATCGGCTGCAAAGGTCCGGAGACTTACGCCAACTGTCCGGCCATCGGCTTTGGCGATGTCGGCGAAGGCAACTGGCCGGTGGGCATCGGCGCGCCGTGCTTCGGATGTACCGAGAAGGGCGTCGGCTTTACCAAGCCAATCCATGCGCTGGCCGATCTCAAGGCGCAGACGCCGCCATCGCTGTATCCGTCGATCGATGGCGCGCGCGGCGGCGGTGCGAGCCCCGGTGCCGCCGCCCTGGTCGGTGGCGTGGTCGGGGTGGCGCTGGGCGCGGGGGCGATGTTCGTCAAACGCATGGCCGAGGAGCGCGACCGCGACAATGCCGCGTCCACAGCCGAGCCCGAGCGGAAGGACTGAGGCCATGCTGACCCGGCGACAGTTCCTGGTGGGCGCCGGATCCGGCGTTGGTGTGGCGGCCAGTCTAGCCAGTGCGCCGGCCCAGGCGCTGGCGCGCGAGCCGCTGCCGCTGTCCGCAGAGGCGGTGGGTATTCTCTACGACTCCACGCTGTGCATCGGCTGTCAGGCTTGCGTGTCGGCCTGCCGCGTCGCCAACGACGTGCAGATTGCGCATGTGCCGGCGCCGCTTGCCGACTGGAATGCCGCCAACACCTGGGCACTGGCCGAGGATCTCGATGGCGAAACGTTGAACGTCATCAAGGTGTATCGCAACGGCAGCGCGGCGGTGAAGGATCGCGACAGCGACGGTTTCGCCTTCATGAAGCGGCATTGTCTGCACTGCGTCGGCCGTTACTGCTCCTATGCGTGTCCGTTCGGCGTGCCGCAATTCGATCTGAATCGCGCCTTCGGGCAGATCAACAAGTGCGAGATGTGCCGGCATCTGCAGGCCGATGGCGGGATTCCCGCCTGTTGCGATGTCTGTCCGACCGGTGCTTCGCTGTTCGGGCCGGTGGCGCTGTTGCAGGCCGAGGCCGAGCGGCGTCTGGCCGTCGAGCCGGGCACGCCGTTGCGTTTCGCACGCGGCGACATTCGCGATGACCGACCCGACCACGAGGCAGCCGCGGCGCAATACGTCAACCACGTATACGGCAAGACCGAACTCGGTGGCACTCAGGTGCGTTACCTGTCGGGGGTGGCATTCGCCAGGCTCGGCTTGCCGACGCTGGGCGATTTCGCGCCGGTGCGTTTTGTCGAAGGCTTGCAGCACCGCCTTTACAACTACCTGCTGGCGCCGCTGGTGGTGCTGTTCGGGCTGGCCTGGGTGGTTCGCCGCAACAAGCCGGGTGTTGACGCGCACGACGCGCCGACGGAGGAGAACTGAGATGTCTGGCCATCCGGACCGACTGCGCGGTACCTCACTGTTCTCGCCGTTCACGCTGGTGCTCGCGCTGTTGGTGCTGATCGGCGGGTTCTTCCTGCTCAAGCGCTTCCTGTTTGGCCTGGGCGCGGTGACCCATCTCAGTGCCGGTTATCCCTGGGGGATCTGGGTCACCTGGGATCTGATCATCGGCAGCGCGCTGGGCTGCGGCGGTTTTGCGATGGCGATCCTGATCTATGCCTTCAACCGTGGTCAGTACCATCCGTTGATGCGCCCGGCGTTGTTGAGCAGCCTGTTTGGCTACCTGCTCGCCGGCGCGGCTGCGGTGTTCGACATGGGTCGCTGGTGGCAGTTCTACAACCTGCTGCTGCCGTGGCACTGGAACTTCAACTCGGTGATGCTGGAAACCGGTCTGTGCGTATCGGCGTACGCGTTGTTGCTGATGGTCGAATTCGCACCGACCGTGCTGGAGCGCTTCGGGGTGGAAACCTGGCGGCGGCGTCTGGAGCGGGTGATGTGGTTCATCATCGCGCTGGGCATCCTGTTGCCGCTGATGCACCAGTCCTCGCTCGGCTCGATCCTGCTGGTGCTCGGCCACAAACTCTCGCCGCTGTACAACACGCCATGGTTGCCGCTGTTGTTCGTGAGCTCGGCGCTGACCATGGGTTACGGGCTGGTCATCGTCGAGGCGACTGTGGTTTCGCGCAGTTTCCGGCGGGCCTCCGAGCATGCGTTGCTGTCGCAGCTATCGAAAGTGGTGGGCTGGCTGCTGGCTGGATGGTTGGCGTTTCGCTGGGGCGATCTGCTGTGGCGCGGCGCACTGGGCGATGCGTTGGCGATGACGGGTCTGGCCTGGTCGTTCTGGGTCGAAAACGCGTTCGCCGCGTTTGCCGTGTATGCCTTCCTCACACCCAAGGCGCGTCGCGATGAAGTGATGACCTTCCTGGGAGGGGTGTCGTTGATGCTGTTTGGATTCATGTATCGCATCGATGCCTACCTGGTCGCCTACACGCCGGCCGTCGATGGCGATCAATACTTCCCGTCGGCGCCGGAGTTTCTGGTGACGTTGGGCGTCACCGCGCTGGAGATTCTGTTGTACCTCACCTTCATCAAATTGTTCCCGGTGCTGCACTCGCCAACACCGCGACTCACGCGCGCCTGAATCGGAGAGCCACATGACTCGTGTAGTGATCGATCCCATCACCCGCATCGAGGGGCATTTGCGCGTCGATGTCGAGGTTGACCGCGGTCGCGTGACCAAAGCATGGTCCTCCGGCCAGATGTGGCGCGGCATCGAACTGATCCTGAAAGGCCGCGATCCGCGCGATGCGTGGGTGTTCGCACAGCGCATCTGCGGCGTGTGTACCACCGTACACGCAGTCGCCTCGGTGCGCGCCGTGGAGAACGCCCTGCAATTGCCGGTGCCGTTGAATGCGCAGTACATTCGCAACCTGATCATCACCGCGCATGGTATCCACGATCATCTGGTCCACTTCTACCAACTTGCCGCGCTCGACTGGGTCGATATCGTTGACCAACTTTGTCGGCAGCGGCCAGCTCGGTGTCTATGCATCCGGCTATTGGGGCCATCCGGCGATGAAGCTGCCGCCCGATGCCAACCTGATGGCCGCGGCGCATTACCTGCAGGCGCTGGAAGTGCAACGCACCGCCAACAAGATCGTCGCCATCCTCGGCGGCAAGACCCCGCACATCCAGAATCTGGCCGTTGGTGGCGTCGCCAATCCGATCAACCCCGACAGCCAGTCGACGCTGACCCTGGAGCGGTTGTACGCGGTGAAGGCGTTGATCGACGAACTCGGCGACTTCGTGCACAACGCGATGATGGCCGACGTGGCCGCGGTCGGCGCGCTGTATGCGGAATGGACCGGTTACGGCAAGGGCATCACCAACTATCTGTCGGTACCCGACTTGCCGCTGGACACGATGGGCACGACGTTCGAGTTGCCCGGCGGCTACATTCCGGATGGCGACCTCGGCAAGTTCCGCGCGATCGGCGACTATCAGGACGCGTTCTTCCGCGACGGCGTGAAGGAGGAAATCGGTCACGCCTGGTACCAGTATCGGGGCGACGACGCCGCGCTGCATCCGTGGGATGGGCAGACCGAGCCGCACTACACCGAGTTTCAGGACGACGGCAAATACTCGTGGATCAAGGCGCCGACCTTCCATGGCGAGCGCATGCAGGTCGGCCCGCTGGCCAATGTGCTGCGTCGCCGGCACCCGTATTCCGATCAGCGCGCTGCATTCGACGATCGGCCGGATCGCTGCGCGCGCAGTGCGTTGCGCGGTGTTGCACGACAGCCTGGTCAATCAGTGGAGCCTGTTGATGGCGAACATCGCCAAACGCGATTTCGACACCTGGAACCGACCGGTGTTTCCGAAGGGCGAGATCCGCGGCTTCGGCTTCCATGAAGCACCGCGCGGCGTGCTCTCGCACTGGGTGGTGATCGAGGACGGCAAGATCAGGAACTATCAGGCTGTGGTGCCCTCGACCTGGAATGCCGGTCCACGCGACGATCAGGGTCGCCCGGGACCGTACGAGGCGGCGTTGCTCGACAACCCGGTGGCCGACGCCGAGTTGCCGCTGGAAGTGCTGCGCACGATCCACAGCTTCGATCCGTGCATCGCCTGCGCGATCCACATGACCGATCCGCAGCAGCGGCCCATCGTCCAGGTCAAGGCATTTTGAGCGTGAACATTCTGGTCCTCGGCATCGGCAACATCCTGCTCGAGGACGAAGGCATCGGCGTGCATGTCGTCGAGCGGTTGCAGGCGCGCTATGACTTGCCGGAGAACGTCGTCGCACTCGACGGCGGCACCTCGGGCATGACCCTGCTCGACGATCTGGCGGCGTGCGAGCACCTGCTGGTGGTCGACTGCGGCCGACTCGATCTGCCGCCCGGTTCCGTGCGCGAATTTGTCGGCGACGCGGTGCCGGCATTTTTCCAGCAACGCATCTCGCCGCATCAGATCGGCCTGTCCGACCTGCTGGCCGCCGCCGCATTGATCGATGTGTTGCCGGCCGGACTGTCGCTGATCGCGATCGAGCCCGAGAGCATCGAGCTGGG
>PGZC01000052.1 GCA_002839995.1 Gammaproteobacteria bacterium HGW-Gammaproteobacteria-4
CCTGCACGACGCCACCCTGCGCGAAATCGCCGCCCGCCGCCCTGCCACGCTGGCCGAACTGGGCGAGATATCCGGGCTGGGGACGAAGAAGCTGGAAGCCTACGGCGAGAATGTACTGAAGGTGGTGGCGGAAGGCTGAGCAAGCACGCCATCTGCTGGTGTTGACGAACGTCAAGCCGCGTGCTGAAGTCAACCGATTTGCTGTTTGCAATGGATTCCAGCGTTCGCTGCAATGACGAGAGCATCCTTGAGCCCTCCGGTTGTCGGTGATCAGCATGGTCTGGCTGAAGTGCGATGTGCCGGTTGGTGAGACATCGCCCGGCCGCTTCTTTTGGTAGGACATTTCGACGAAATCGGGCAAGCTGATGCCATGCTCGGGTTCAAACAATCGTCGGCACCAAGCAATCATCGCGAACAGGTGACGATCACGCTCGCCGATGGCCGAAGCGTGACCCTGCTGCGGGTGCGCGACAGGCGTGCAAAACGCATGCGCCTTTCGGTCAGTGAACGCGGTGTGCGCCTTACCCTGCCGCGTGCGGTGTCGCTGCGCGCAGCCGATGCGTTCATCCAGGAACACGATGACTGGCTGATCGCTCAGCTGGATCGGTTCAACGGCAGTGCCACGCCGACGCTGCTTGTCCGGGGTTCGTGCGAGCCGATCCCGCTGCGTGGCGAATTATTGCCATTACGCTGGGCAGAAGGGCGCTACGCCCGCGTCGATCACGATGCGTACGGGGTTTGCCTCAGCCTGCCGGCCAATGCCGATGCTGCACGCGCGCGCTTGGCCTTGCACGAGTTTTATCTGGCACAGGCGCGTGCCGATGTCGGGCAATGGCTGCCGAAGTATTTGCCGCATCTGCGCGGCGCGCCGCGGACGATCCGCATCCGCGCGATGTCGTCGCTATGGGGTTCGCTCAGCGCCAACGATGCGCTATCGCTGGATTTGTCGCTCGTGCTCGGGCCGCCGGCTGCGTTCGAGTACGTATTGATACACGAGCTGTGCCATTTGCATCAGCGCAATCACTCGCCGGCTTTCTGGCGCGAAGTTGAACGGCATTGTCCGGATTGGCGGGTGCATCGAGCCTGGTTCCGACAGCACGGCTTGGCGCTCAAGTCCACGTTGCGGCGCTTGATCGCGAGTTGATCTATCGTCGATTGGATTCAGGGGCAATTCACTGCTGCGGGCAAAGACTGGCGATGCGCGTCGACGGCATCCGGGCAGCGGCGCGTGAACCGACCCACGAGGGTTCACCATGTTCTCCAGAATCATGATGTCGGCTGCGCTGATCGCACTGTTATCAGGCTGCGCCAGCTATGACAACGGCTATCGCGACGGGGCGTACTATCACCCTGCGCGTGGCGATGAAGGCGACTACTACTACGGTCGGCCAGTGCCGCAGCATCGCGGATACTACAGCCCGTACTACGGGCCCTATGGCGCACCGTTCTACTATTCGCCATATCCCTACTATCGGCCCTACCGGTATCGCCCCTATTACGGCCCCTATCGTTCGTCCTATTACGGCTCGGGCTTCGGCGCCTCGTATGCCTACGGCGGATTCAGCGGCTATCGCGATTACGGACATTCGTATTTCGGCCTGGGCTTTGTCTACCGCGACCGCGATCGGGACCATGATCGTGACCGTCATGATCGTCGCGGTAGGAACGATCGCGATCGCGATGAGCATCGAAACGATCGAGCGGATCGATTTGGCGTGGCGCCGATCATCGATGGCAGCAACCGACGCGATACGCTGCAGCGTCGGCCGGCTTATGCAGACGAGCACCGCAGAGCGCAGCCCACGCCGCGGCAGCGCGCGGCACCGGCACCGGCGGCGACAGTGCGCATGCCGCCCGGCGGAAGCCGCGTGGTGCAAATGCGCCGGGTAGATGCGGACGATGGAAGCCGCAAAAACAAGGACCATTCGACGCAGCCCACGCCACGGCCCACGGGCGTGTCGCCCGCGAATGCACGTAGCGTCGGGCGTGTCGATGCGGCACCGGTGTATCGGCGCACATCGGCAGAACGGCAAGCACCGGCGCCCGAGCGTAGCGCATCGGTTAAGCCGTCATCGCGCCCACCCGCGCAAACGAGCAGCCCACAACGGGGGCTTAACGAGCGAACACGCGAGGGTGGAAAAAAAACGCGAAACTCATCACACTTGGAAAAGTCGAGCGACACGTTAGATGAATGAGCTGCATTTGGCGCTTGCGATCGGTTTCGCTGCCGCGCATCCTTGAACCCAGCGAAACTGTCCGACAGCATCTGACACGCCGCGTCGCTTTGTGACGCGACGCGGCAAACGGTCACCGGCACTCGGCATCAGGTCACCCTGGATACCCCCTGTTCCACTAGACCCGCCGGGTGCCGGCCTTTCTTCCGAAAGGCCGGCCACTGCAACCGCTCCCGACGCTGGACCTGCCGCTGCGCGCGACGACGGGCAACGGTGCGCGATTGCAGCGATCGCTGCAAGGCAATGAGTTGGCGGGATATTTCGGGATTACCGCGAGATTGGTGCAGGATCGAGCGCGGCACCGGCAGCGCAAAAACAAGGTGGCCGGGAGGCGCCCCCGCGACTCCCGGCCGGCATTCCCTCGTCACGCCAGGCCAGCCCCTGTTCCAGTTCCGGCCCGCGCCGCAGCGCGTGGCTGTCGAGGGTGCACGGAAAACGGAGCACGAAGCGTGCCAGTCGAGCGGCCGGTCGGACTCTACCTGGCGCGGGCTGCAAATCCGTCTGCGCGTGCAGTGTCCTCCGAATCTTGGCCGTAGCGGCGCTGCGCGCCGGCACTCCGGAGAAAATCTGTCCTCGCGCAGCCGAATCTTCGCCTCGACCGGCAACGCCCGATCGGCAGCCAGCCGTTACAATTTGCTGCGACACTGCGCGTGCAAGCGACGAATCGGGACGGTGATTGGCAATGTTCGACTATGACGTGATTGTGGTGGGCGGTGGCCACGCCGGTACCGAAGCGGCGCTGGCGAGCGCCCGCACGGGTGCGCGCACGCTGTTGCTGACCCACAACATCGAGACCATCGGACAGATGAGCTGCAATCCGGCCATCGGCGGCATCGGCAAAGGCCACCTGGTCAAGGAAATCGACGCGCTCGGCGGGGTAATGGCGTACGCGGCCGACCTTGCCGGCATTCAGTGGCGCACGCTCAATGCGCGCAAGGGGCCGGCAGTACGCGCCACGCGTTGCCAGGCCGATCGCAGCCTGTACAAGGCGGCGGTGCGCCATGCAGTGCAGTCGCAGCCGGGCCTGAATCTGTTTCAGCAAGCGGTCGATGACCTGTTGATCGAAGGCGAGCGCGTTGCCGGTGTGCTGACGCAGGGCGGCTTGTGTTTTCGTGCGCCGTGCGTGGTGCTCACCGCCGGCACCTTTCTCGCCGGCAAGATTCATATCGGCGATCGTCACTATGCCGGCGGACGCGCTGGCGATGCGCCCGCGCAAACCCTGGCGCAGCGCCTGCGCGAGCAGGCATTTCCGGTCGGTCGGCTCAAGACCGGCACGCCGCCGCGGATCGACGCGCGCAGCATCGATGTCTCGGTGATGACCGAGCAGCCCGGCGACGATCCGATGCCGGTATTCAGCACGCTCGGCAACGCCGCCCAGCATCCGCGCCAGGTATCGTGCTGGATCACCCATACCCATGCCGGCACCCACGAACTGATTCGCGGCGCCCTGGATCGCTCGCCGTTGTACAGCGGCCAAATCGAGGGCGTGGGGCCGCGCTACTGCCCGTCGATCGAGGACAAGGTGGTGCGTTTTGCCGACAAGGACAGCCACCAGATCTTCGTCGAGCCCGAAGGCCTCGACAGCGTCGAGGTCTACCCCAACGGCATCTCCACCTCGTTGCCGTTCGACGTGCAGCTTGCAGTGGTGCGCTCGATTCGCGGCTTCGAGCAGGCGCGCATCACCCGCCCCGGCTATGCCATCGAATACGATTATTTCGATCCGCGCGGACTGCGCCCATCGCTGGAAACCAAACATCTGGCGGGCCTGTTTTTCGCCGGCCAGATCAACGGCACCACCGGTTACGAAGAAGCCGCCGCACAGGGACTGATCGCCGGCCTCAACGCCGCGCGCCAGGCGCTCGGGCTGGCGCCGTGGACGCCGCGTCGCGACCAGGCCTACATCGGCGTGTTGATCGACGACCTGATCAGCCACGGCACGCTGGAGCCGTATCGCATGTTCACCTCGCGCGCCGAGTACCGCCTGCAATTGCGCGAGGACAATGCCGACCTGCGCCTGACCGAAACCGGTCGCGACCTCGGGCTTGTCGATGACGTGCGTTGGGCCGCGTTCGCCGGCAAGCGCGATGCCATCGATGCCGAACGCGAGCGTCTGCACGGCTTGTGGGCGACGCCGGGCAACGCCTTGGGCGCCGCGCTGCAAAGCACGCTGAACCTCGCCATCAGCCGTGAGACGCGGGTGCTGGACCTGCTCAAGCGGCCTGAGATGGGTTACGCGCAGTTGATGCAGCTCGCCGAACTGGGCCCGGGCAGCGACGACCCGCTGGTGGCGGAGCAGGTTGAAATCAGCGTCAAGTATTCGGGTTACCTCGACCGGCAGCGCGAGGAGATCGATCGCCAGCAACGGCATGAGGAGACCCGCATTCCGGACGACTTCGATTATCGCGGGGTTACCGGTTTGTCGACCGAAGTTCGCCAGAAGTTGATCGCCACCACACCCGCGACGGTCGGTCAGGCGGCGCGCATCGCCGGGGTAACGCCCGCGTCGATCTCGCTGCTGCTGGTGCATCTGCTGCGTCACCAGCGCCGCGACGTGGCCTGACGTGTCGCTCGTGCGCGAAGAGCTCGACCGCCACCATCGCACCCTGAAGCAACGCCGCGGCTGGCTGCGCAAACTGCTGCGGCCGCTGCCGCGACGCGCCAACGTCGCCCGCTATCCGGTGATCAAATGGTTCGCCGGGATGGCGCGGCGGCTGCCGTTTCTGTGGTCGTTCCGCAAGCAGCATGTGCTGCCCGCGCTGTATCTGGGCTGCGTGCTGTCGCTGCTGCCGGTGTACGGCATCCAGTTTGGCCTGGCGTTGGTGTTTGCATTGCTGGTGCGCGGCAACATCACGGTGCTGATGGGGCTGCAACTGATCACCAACCCGTTTACCGCCGTGCCGGCCTACATCCTCACCTACAAGGTCGGCATGTACCTGATCGCCATTACCGGCATCGGTCACGGCATGTCGGTGTGGGGCACGCGTGCGAACGCGCTCGTGATCGGCGGCATCGTGCTGGGCGTGTTGCTCGCTGTGCTCATTCATGTGGTCTGGCTGTTCGCTGCCTGGGAAGGACGCCGGATTCGCGCACGCGTGCATTACCTGCGCGAAGCACTCGCCGCTGAAGCGGCAGGCCAACAGCCGCCGCCAAAACCTTGAGGTGCAGGGCTGCCGCGACTTTCCGGCGTGGTGCGGTTAGCATGTGCCGATGCGAAATAGTCTGACCAGTCTGTTGCTGGCGAGCACCGGCCTCGCCCACGCTTTCACCCTGACCCCGTTGCCGCTGGCGACGCCGGCCGGTGCGTCGGCGGCGAACCTTGCGCACGGCGCCGATGGGGCGGTGCTGGTGAGCTGGATCGAACGGCTACCCGACGACGGGCATCGCCTGATGTTTCAGCGCTGCGCGGTGCCCGCGCCGTGTGCGGCGCCACAGGAGGTCGCGCGCGGTAACGACTGGTTCGTCAACTGGGCCGACCTGCCGGCATTGGCGGCTTTGCCCGACGGTAGCCTGTGGGCGCATCTGCTGCGCAAGAACGGCAGCGCCACCTACGCCTATGACGCGGTGCTCAGCCACTCGCGCGATGGCGGCGCAACGTGGTCGCCGCTGCAACCGATGCACGACGACGGCACCCCGAGCGAGCATGGTTTTGTCAGCCTGTTGCCGTGGTCGACATCGGCGTTGGGCGCGGTATGGCTGGATGGCCGCAACACCGTGAGCGCGCCCGCAGGGGCCGGCGAACACGGCGGCCATGGTCGTGGCGCGATGACGTTACGCGCGGCGGTATTCGGCGAGAGCCAGCGCAAGAACCAGGAATGGCTGCTCGACGCATCGACCTGCGACTGCTGCCAGACCGATGCCGCACTCACCGCGAGCGGCCCGGTGGTGGTGTGGCGCGACCGCACCAGCGACGAAGTGCGCGACATCCAGATTGCGCGCTTTGCGCAGGGCGGGTGGACCACGCCGCACCATGTGCATCGCGACAACTGGCAGATGCCGGCGTGCCCGGTGAACGGGCCGGCGGTGGCGGCGCACGACGATGTGGTGTGGGTGGCGTGGTACACCGAAGCCGACGGCGCGCCGTCGTTGCGGTTGGCGCGCTCCGGCGATGCCGGCGATGCATTTGCCGAACCGGTGCGGGTGGCCGGTGCAGAAACCCTGGGTCGCGCCGATCTGGCCCGCAACGTCGACGGCGTGTGGCTGAGCTGGTTGCAGGAAACCGACGGCAAGCAATCGCTGTGGGTGGCGCAATTCAGCGATGATCTGACGCAGGAACGGCAACGGGTGAAAATTGCCGACCTCGCGGGGCGCGGACGCGCCACCGGCGTACCGCGGCTGCTCGCGCTCGATGATGGCGTGGTGCTGCTGTGGAGCGATGTGCAGGACAACCACCGCCTCCTGCGCGCACTCCACATCACTATCCATCAGTAGCCCGGATTAGCCGCGCAGCGGCGTAATCCGGGATCCGATGCCCGCGGTCGGAGCGACGCGTAATCCGGGATCCGATGCCCGCATCAGCGCTGTTGCGCCCAATTCGCCTCAGCGCTCGGTCTTCCAGTTGATCGAGCCGCGACTCTCCAGCCCCGATTCGATCTCCACCTCGAAGCCGCCGCCGAGCAGGTATTTCAGCGCCACAACCTGCCCCACGCCCAGCAGCGACACACCGTAGCTGACGTAAAGCCGCGGCGAAATGAATTTGCCGACCGACAGCGTGTTGCCACCGAGGCTGCGCGAATCGCCCACCGCGGCTTCGTCCAGGCCCAGTCGCGCGCCAAGTTGCTCTGCCAGCATATTGCCGCCCGCACCCAGCGCACTGGCTGCCGCGTTCAGCTTTTCGCCATCGGCCTGTTGTGCCGAACGCAGCGGTCGGCCCAGCACCAGCCAGCTCAGGGTCTCGTTGTTGTCCAGCGCGGGGTTGGAAACCAGGGTGGTGATCGGTCGCAGCGCGCTGCCGGATACCTGCACACCCACCATCTGCGCGTCGATGCTGCGTTCGGCGCGGATATCCAGCGCCGGGTTGTCCAGCGGTGTGCGGGTATAGCTCAGGCGCGCGCGGCGGATGGTCAGCGGTTTGCCGTAGCGCTCATAGCTGCCGGACACGTTCAAGGTGCCGGTACCCAGCGGTTCACGCCCCGGTACCTGGGTGACGCGTAGATCGCCGCTCAGCTTGCCGTCCAGCCCGAAGCCGGAGAGTTCCACCGACTTGCCGAACGACGCCTGCACGTCGAGCCTTATCGGAACCGGCTTGCGCGTGATCTCCTCCGTAACCGGATCGAGGATCACCACATCGGGGCTGCGTGCGGCGGCGCCGGCCTGCATTTTGTCCAGCGCGATGCGCGCCTCGGGCACGAGCAGCCGGCCGGTCACCGAGAAGCCCTTATCGGTGCGAGCGATGTCCAGATCCGGGCTGATCCAGGCGCGCAGGTCGGCGTTGTCGATCAGCTTCACCCGCTCGCCGCTGAGTCGCGCCGAAAACGCCTCGGCGCGGGTGAGCGAGCCGTCGGCCACCAAACGCAGTGGCCCATCGCCGCTGTCGAGGTGCGCTTCCAGATGCAGGGCGCCGGTCGCAGCGGCATCGAGTTGCGCACGCGAGTTCGCCAACGCAATGCCGAGTGCCGGCAACTCCGCTGCAAATTCGCTGAGCAACAACTGGCCGCGCAATCGCGGCGATTGCCGGCTACCGGCCACCGTGAGTTGACCGCGCAGATGGCCGCTGGGCGCGGCGATATCGGGCGAAAACAGCTCCAGCCACGCCAGTTGCGCGACATCCAGACGCAACGATCCGGTGAGTGCAGAGTCGGCATCGAGACCGGTAGCAAGTTCACCCTGCACCACGCCGTTGGCACCAGTCTGGCCATCGAGTACGATCTCCACCGCGCCGTCGGCGAGCGTGGCATCCAGGGTCATGGCGCGCCATGCAAACGCGGGTTGTTCGCCGCGCGGCAGCACCTGCACTGCACCCGGAGAAAAGCGCAATTGCGCCATGGCCCGCGTCACGCGTGCCCCATCGCCGCGCAGCGTGGCGTTGCCATCGACACGGCCATCAAGACTGAACTGCACATCCTCACGTTGCAACAGCGGATCGAGCAACGCCAGATCGAATGCGTGTGCCGACAATTTCGCTTCGCCTGGCCAGTTGCCTTGCAGGCACACGCGACCCAGCGCCTGTGCCAGGCACAACGGCGACAACGCCATCGCATCAGCCAGGGTCAGCGTTGCCGGATCGAGCAACTGCCACGGATCGCCCTGTGCCGGCGAAAGCGAGACCGTTTGCAATTCGACGCGGCGCTGTGCCTTGGCGTGCGACCAGTGGCCCGTCGCCTCCGCTTCCAGCGTCTCGGCCGTTGCGTGGATCGACCAACTCGCCTTCGTGAGTGTGCCGTGCGCATCGGCTTGCAGTTGCGCGAGGTGCGTGCCGCCGCTCGCGACCGCATCGAGCGACAGTTCGATGTGGGTTCCCGCGCTACCGGCTGGGCTGGCGCGCAGTTGCAGCGCATCGACGGAATACGTGCTCCAGGCAAGATGCTCGCCATGAATTTCGCCACGCAGCACGGCACTGCGATCACTGCCGATAAGAGCGAGTTCGCCATTCAGGCTGCCGCGGGCATCGGGTAGCAGATCATTCAACCGCAATGGCGAAAACGCTGCCTGTAGCGACATCGGCACCTTGCCGCTGGCATCGTGTTGTCCGCGGGCGATCACGTGGCTGCTGCCGACATGCAGGTCGAGCGTGCCGGTGCTGCGGCCAGCGTGGTGTTCCAATTGCGCACGGCCGTTGAGCTCACGACCGCGAACGCGGCCGCGCACCGCGTCCAGATCAACCATGAATTGCAACGCATCGCCGACCATCGCGCCGTTGCTGTCGAAATTCGCGGACACGGCGCCGGGGAAATCGGGCGCGAAAAATCCCGGCTCGAAACCGCTTACAGAGCCTGTCGCCTGCCAGCGGACACTCGGCGAAAACACGAGTTCGCCGCTGAGCTGCGATTGCCCGGCGTCCGTCGTCAGCAGCAGCTGATCGAGGGCGGCGCGCTGGCGATCGCCGTGTGCGCGCAGCGCAATCTGTGCCGCGACCGCCTGCCGGTGCAGATCGGCCTTGCCATCGAGCTGCCATTGCGCCAACGTCCCCGTTACCCGCGCCGAGCCATCGGCGGTGACGCGCTCGGCGCCCGAACCCCAATGCAGCGCATCGCCTTCGACATTCAGCGCCATCACCGGCGCGTCGCCGCCGATACCCACCGCACCGACGATGCGCACTTCACCGTCGAGCGCCGACAGCACCAGCGGCGACAACGCAATCCGATCATCCTGCCAGCCGATTTGCGACGGCAGGATATGCAGCACCTGCCCATCGCGTTGCACCCGGCCCGACACGTTGGCCAAGGCATCGACGCCATCGACATCGAGCACAGCGCCAAATCGACCCTCGGGGCCGCCGAAGAGCGCAGGCGCAATATCCTGCGCACGGGCAGTGAGCTGCCAGCGCAGGCGATCGCCGTTACCGCGGACGCGTGCGCGCACGGACAACGCCCCCGGTGCCTTGCCATCGAGCGCCAATTGCAGATCTGCCGGGTTGCCGGTGATACGGGCCTGCAACTGCCACGCGGTTGCCGCCTCTGCCGACGACGCGCCATCCAGCGTCAACGCCACCGTGCTGTGCGTGCCCAGATCGATGCGCCCGTCGATGCGGGATGTCTCTTCAGCGCGGCGGATCGTCAGCGCCGTGAATCGAATCCGGTCGGAAGCGATCCGCAAGCCGCCGTCGATGGCGGAAGCCGATTGCGGCGTTACGTCGTCGCGTTGAAACTGAAACGCGCGCACAGCCAGTGTCGGCACCTCGATGGTCAGCGGCAACGGCAGCGTGGGCCAGTGCGAAGGCCATTCGAACGGCGCGTCGGCATTCTTCGAGGCGGACAACAGTCGCACTTGCACGCCGCTCAATTGCAGTGGATCGAGCCGGACCACACCATGCCAGAGCGCCGAGGGCGCCAATGCAACCTGCGCCTGTGCGATCTGCACGTGCAGCCCGTCACTGCTGAACACCACCCCGCGCAGGTGTACACCACCGGCCAGTGTGCCCTCGGCATCGTCCCAGCGCAGCGCATCGTCGCTCAGCGCAGCGCGCGCCTGCGCCAGCACGAAAGCGCGGCCGGAGTTGCTATGCCAAAGCCAGGCCCAGGCCAGCACCGCGATCAGCAGCAGCGCAGCCAGCGCGGCCATCAGCAGGCGCACAACGCGAGTCACAGGTCCGGCCCGATGCGCAGGTGGATGCGCAACGCCTGCTCGCGACTGTTGAAGCCGTGCGCCAGATCGAGCCGCACCGGGCCCACCGGCGAGCGCCAGCGCAGCCCGAGCCCGGCACCGACGGCCGGCGCCATCGCGTCGAACGCGTTGAATGCATCGCCGGCATCGACGAACGCCGCCATGCCCCAGCGCTTGCCGAAATAATGATCCACCTCGACGCTGGCAACCGCCAGATGCTTGCCGCCGAGCGCAGCGACACCATTGATGCCGACGCCAACCTCGTTGTAGCCGAAGCCGCGAATGCTTTGGTCGCCGCCGGCAAAAAAACGCAGGTTGGGCGGTAGATCGTCAAGCGAACCGGTGCCGGTGGCACCGAGCTCGCCGCGCAGCAACAGGCGCGTGTCGCTGGCCAGCGGTGTGATCCATTTCGCCAGCAGATGCGCCTGCAAAAAACCCACGTCCGAGCCCAGCGCAGCACTGTTGCCGCGCACCTGTGCCACCAGCGACCATCCGCGGCGTGGGTTGACCGGGTTTCGCGCGCGAACGGTCTGCACCGAAATTTCCGGGTACCACACCGTGCTGATAGAGCGCGGTGCGTCCAGTGCCGAAAACGACTGCTGCTGCGCCCATGCGCCGGCGGTCACGCCCCACTCGCCGAATCGTGCATTGCGGTTGGCGGCGACTTCGATCGTGCGGCTGTTGTCGAACGCGCCGAAATCCTCTTCGCGCAGATTGGCATTGAAGGTGTACCAGCCGTCGAATCGGGCAAAAGCCGGGATGCGGTATTGCGTCGCCAGCGTGCGCTTGCGCTGCGCCCAGTCCAGTTCCACCTTGGCCTTGTGACCGCGATCGTTGAGCCAGCGCCGCTCCGCGCCGAGGCGCACGCCGGCACCCGAGTCGGTGCCGAAACTCACGCCGGTCGAGTACACGTCGCGCTTGGCCGGAACCAGTGTCGCCTGCACCGGCACCGCGCCATCCTGTGCCTGCTCGGGCAAGGGCTGCACCGCAACCACGGCGAAGTAATCAAGGCCGACCAGACGGTTTTGCAGGGTTACCAGTTCACTCTGGCGGTAGGCATCGCCGACCTGCCACGGTGTCAACGCGCCGAGCAGGTCGGGTCGCAGGTGGTTGCCCTCAAAGCGCGCCGGACCCAGCGTGTAGCGTGGCCCGCTGATCCAGGCAAGGTCGATATCGGCGGCGTGTTCGGCGCGCGTGATTTGCACCTCGTGGCGATCCAGCGCAGCATCGAAGTAACCGCGTTCGGCCAACACCCGACCAATGCTGCGTTTGCTCGCCTCGTAGCTCTCGTCGATGAAGCGCTTGCCGGATGCCGGCTTGAATCCGGACAGGGCACGCTGCGCCACACGATCCGATTGCGCGGCACCGTCAATGCGCAGTGCGAGTTCGCGCACCAGCGTCGGTTCGCCGGCATCCACCTGCACGTGTACATCGGTGCCGCTGCCGGTTTGTTCGGTGCGCACTTCGACCTGGGCGTGGTAATAGCCCAATGGCATCAGCGCGCGTCGCGTTTCGTCTTCCGTTCGGCGCAGCAGAAACGCCAGGCGTGCGTCGCTGATCTTTTGGCGTTGCGTTTTGTTGAGGCGGGCGATCGACAGCGCCGGGCGAATCTTCTCGACCAGGCTGTCGCGGATACCGTCAAAGTGGATATCCCCGAGTCCCGGAGCGGGGTCGGGTTCTTGATTCTGTGCGGCGGCGGGGGCCAGCAGCAGCACGAGCGCGAGGCCAGCGAAAAAGCGCGGCAACATATTTTGCGGTATCGCACGGGTAATGCGGCCGCGCACAGGGTGCGCTCCTACAGGATGCGACAGCGCATTCTTTTGCAGGAGCGCACCCTGTGCGCGGCCGGGAACATGCGGAGCAGTCATCCCGCCCACGATACCGGATGCCACTGAAGCGGGCGTGAGCGTGAAGCCCGCACCGGCGTCTCAGCCGCTGGCGAGCTGCGAAATGTCGGCCACCGCGACAAAACGATCATGCAGGCGCTTGAGCAGGGCCAGGCGATTCTCGCGCAGGGCTTCGTCCTCGGCCATCACCATCACCGAGTCGAAGAAGGCATCCACCGGCTGGCGCAGCCAGGCCAACCGCGACAGCACCGCCATGTAGTCGTGCGCGGCCAAAGCGGCATCGGTTTCGCGGATCGCCGATTCCACCGACTCGGCCAGCGCGATCTCCGCCGGCTCGCGCAGGCGCGAACGCTCGACGTGCTCGGGAATCTCGTCTTCTGCCTTCTTCAGGATGTTGCCGATGCGCTTGTTCGCCGCCGCCAGCGCCTCGGCCTCGGGCAGCTTCACGAACTCGCCGATGGCCTTGAGCCGGCGTTCGAAGTCGAGCAGCGAACTCGGACGCAGTGCCGCCACGGCTTCGAAGTTGGCGGCGGGGACGCCCTGGTCGGCGTAATAGTTGCGCAGGCGGTCGAGGATGAAGTCGAGCAGCTCATCCGCCAATTTCGGCGACTCCGGCAACGTTTGCGGCAGACCTGCGGTCGCAGTGCTCAACAAGGCCGACAGGTCGAGTTCCAGCGCGCCTTCAATGATCGTGCGCGCCAACCCCAACGCATTGCGCCGCAGCGCAAACGGATCCTTGTTGCCGGTCGGCTTGAGCCCGGCGACGAAGCCACCGGCCAGCGTATCCAGTCGCTCGGCAATCGCCAGCACCTGTCCCAGCTTCGACGGCGCAATGGCATCGCCACCGAAGCGCGGCATGTATGCCTCGTCGATGGCGGCGGCGACTTCCACCGGCTCGCCCGCAGCGGCAGCGTAGTAGCGCCCGGCGATGCCCTGCAATTCCGGGAACTCGTTGACCAGTCGCGATTGCAGGTCGGCCTTGGCCAATTCGGCGGCGCATCGCGCCAGCGCCGGATCGACGCGCACCTGTTGCGCGATGACTTCGGCCAGCGCAGCCACGCGCGCCACCTTGTCGGCATAGCTGCCCAGCTTCTGCTGATAGGTGACGCTCGCCAGCCCGGCATTCATCGCGGCGAGGCCCTGCTTGCGATCCTCGTCGAAGAAGAACGCGGCATCGGCGAAGCGCGGCCGGATCACCCGCTCGTAGCCCTGGCGCACCTGCGCCGCGTCGCGCGATTCGATGTTGGCGATGGCGATGAAGTGCGCGCTGAGGCGACCGGCATCGTCGAGCACCGGGAAGAATTTCTGGTTGGCTTCCATGGTCGAGATCAGCGCTTCCTGCGGCACCCGCAGGAACGCTGGCTCGAAGCTGCACGTCACCGCACGCGGCCACTCCACCAGCGCGTTGACCTGTTGCAGGTTGTCGTCGCTGATGCGGGCGTGGCCACCGACGGCCGCCGCAGCGGCCTCGACCTGGGCGCGGATGCTGTCGCGACGCTCGATCGGATCGACCAGCACCCTGGCCTGGCACAGTGCTTCGACATAATCGTCGGCGGTGCCGATCCACACCGGCTTGGTGTGGTGAAAACGGTGGCCGCGACTCATGCGATCGGCGCGAATGCCGAACACCTCGCCTTCGACCACCTTGTCGCCGAGCAGCAATACCAGCCAGTGCAGCGGCCGCGCGAAGGCGAACTCGTGATCGCCCCAGCGCATCGGCTTGGGGATTGGCATGGCGGCGATGGCTTCGCGCAGGATCTCCGGCAGCAGGGAGGCGGTATCGACGCCAGCCACGGTGGCGCGGTGCACGAAGCGCTCGCCCTTGGCGTCGCTGATCCGGCCCAGCGCGTTCCATTCCACCCCGGCCTTGGCCGCGAAGCCGCGCAGTGCTGGCGTCGGCTGGCCATTGCCGTCGAGCGCGATATTCAGATACGGCCCCAGCACCTCGCTCTGGCGGTCGGGCTGGCGCAGCGCCACCGCCGGCAGGCGCACCGCGAGCCGGCGCGGCGTGTACAGCGGCCGTGCATCGCCGCGCTCGAACGCGATGCCGCGTTTTTCGAGGCCGGCGAGCACGCCATCGAACAGGGCTTGCGCCAATTCGGGCAGTGCCTTGACCGGCAGTTCTTCGGTGCCCAGTTCGATCAGCAGGGGTTTTTGCATGCTCATGACCAATCCTTGCTCGTGGCGCTCATGCCGCGACCTGCGTTTTCAAACCCGGAAACCCCAGCTTCTCGCGCTGCGCGTAGTAGGCTTCGGCCACCGCGCGCGACAGCGTGCGCACGCGCAGGATGTAGCGCTGGCGCTCGGTGACGGAAATCGCGCGGCGGGCATCGAGCAGGTTGAAGCTGTGGCTGGCCTTGCACACCTGATCGTAGGCCGGCAGCGGCAGGCCCTTTTCCACCAGCGCCAGCGCCTCGCGCTCGCAGGCATCGAAGCGGTGGAACAGCTCGGCGACATCGGCGTGTTCGAAGTTGTAGGTGCTCTGTTCGACCTCGTTCTGGTGATAGACATCGCGATAGGTCACCGGCCCCTGCGGGCCGATCGTCCAGACGATGTCGAACACGTTGTCGACATTCTGCAGGTACATGCACAGGCGTTCGAGCCCGTAGGTGATCTCGCCCAGCACCGGTTTGCATTCGATGCCGCCGGCCTGCTGGAAGTAGGTGAACTGGGTGACTTCCATGCCGTTGAGCCAGACTTCCCAGCCCAGGCCCCAGGCGCCGAGGGTCGGCGATTCCCAGTTGTCCTCGTGGGCTTCATCACCACCTGGTATTGGTAATAGCGCTGCAGGCGATTGGGATTCTCGCCGTAGCGGCCATCGGTGGGACGGCGGCAGGGCTGCACATAGGCGGCATTCCACGGCTCGGGGCCGAGCGCGCGCAGGAACGTGGCCGGATGAAAGGTGCCGGCGCCCACTTCCAGATCGAGCGGCTGGATCAGGGCGCAACCCTGCTCGTCCCAATACTGGTTGAGCCGGGAAATCAGTTGTTGAAAAGTCGGTGCGGACATGGCCGGTGCCGATAACGGGAGCCCGCCAGTATAACGGCCTTGCCAACCGCGGCGGGCTAGGCAGTGGCGGGCGTCATCAAGGGCTCCGGCAAGCGGCGAGACATTTCCCGCCGCAGCAGCCACAAACTCAGCAGCGCCTGCAACGCCACCGACGCGACGGACACGAACCAGACCTGATGCAACGTGAAGCCCGACTGCGCTGACAACCACAGCACGGGCAGCACAAAGGTGAGCAAGCGCGAGGCACTGCTCAATAGCGCCGGCACGGTATTGCCTAGGGCTTGGAACATTCCGGAGCAGGTGAACACGAGCCCGGTTGCGACGAAGTTCCAGGCGATGATGCGCAAAAAATCGGCGCCGACCGCAACCACCTCCGGCTCGTCGGTAAAGCCGGCGATGAACCATTCCGGCCGCCATTGGCAGGCCAGGGTCAGGCCGAACATGATGGTGCTGCCGGTCCATGCGGCGGTACGAAACACCTCGCGCACACGGGCAGGTTGATCGGCACCGACGTTCTGCGCCGCGATCGGCGAGCAGGCGAATGCCACCGCGATCGCCGGCAGGAAGATCGCCTGCATCACCCGAGAGCCGACGCCGAATCCCGCCTGCGCCGCGGCGCCGAAGCCACCGATCACGGCGTAGATCACGCCCATGTACACGAACATCAGCGCGAACTCGCCGCCGGGTGGCAGGCCGATCCGCAGGATGCGTCGCAACTGGGCCCATTGCGGAAGCAACTGGCGGCGATCCAGGCCGACGTAGGACTCCAGGCGCGCAAAATACCAGGCCATCATCGCCACGCCGGCAGCGATGGACAGCGAAGTGGCCAGCCCGGCGCCGGCAACGCCCAGCGGCTTGCCGGTCAGCCAGCCGGCAATCAGGATCGGCGCCAGCAACGCGTTGAGCAGCACGGTGAGCAGTTGCACCACCATGGTCGGTTTGGCGATGCCGGTGCCGCGCAGCGCCGAGCCCATCATTACCAGCGCAAATTGCAATGCCAGACCGGGAAGAAACGCAAACAGGTACTCGGTTCCCGCTGCCACCGTCGCTGCGTCGGCGCCGATCGCCTGCATGTACGACCCGGCCGCGGCATAGCCGAGAACCAGTGTCAGCAGTGCGCAGCCCAGGGCCAATGACAGGCCCTGATTGAATATCCGGTTGGCGTCATCACGATCCTTGCGTCCGGCAGCCTGCGCGATAAGGGCCATGGTGCCGACGCCAAGCACCTGGGTCAGTGCCATCACCAGAAACTGGGCGTTGCCGGCGGCGCTGACACCGGCGATTGCGGTGTCGCCCAACTGTGCCACGAAATACAGATCGACCAGCACATACAAGGTCTGGAACACCATGCCGATAGCGATCGGCATCGCCAGCCGCACCAGATGGCGAAAGGTGGAACCCTGGGTGAGATCGTGCATCGCGCCGAATACCACGAAATGGAGAAGCGCCCGAGTTTACGCCACAGCGTGGGGGTGAGAAAGACTGGCTGGCGACTTGCCCAAGTCCAACGCGCTGCTACCCGTAGGCTCGGACCCCCGCAATTTCCAATCAGCCGGTAGTATGTTTTCATGTCGCCCAAGTCGGGCACAACGGCCGCTCGCAATGAAGGACAGTCCCAGCATGCAAATCTCGATCCACACCGTGCCCGCCAGCAAGGGCCTGAACTGGGTCACCCAGTCGCTGGATGTTGCCGGTCGCCGCCCCGGGCTGGTGCTCAGCGCCATGCTGCTCGGCCTGTTCGTGTTGGTCGTTCTCGCATTCGCTGCCGCCATTCCGGGCGCGGTGATGATGGGCCTGGACAGTGCCGACCATGCGCTCGGCCTGTCGTTCAGTACGGTATGGGTGCTGGTGGTACCGCCGATGCTGGTGATGATTTTCGCGCAACCGGTGGTGTTTGCCGGCCTGCTGCACGTGCTGCGCGAAGTGGACGCGGGCCGACCGGTCGGCGTGACCGGCATTCTGGCCGGCCTGGCGGGTGGCCGCACCATGGCGCTGGCCAGCATCGGGCTGGTGCAGGTCGCATCGAGTGCGCTCAATCTGCTGTTCACGCGCTTGTTCGGCGGCGCCGAGTATCTGCCGCAGTATGGCAACTACATGGCGTCGATGACGAAAGGGGTCGTCATTGCGCCGCCGGTACCCGAACACGGCGCGCTGTTGTTTGTTTCCGGCCTGGCGCTCGGTTTCCTCGCATTTACCGCGCAGATGTACGCGATTGCACAGGTGCAGTTTCAGCGCCGCGAACCACTGGCTGCCGTCATTGCCAGCCTGCGCGCATCGATCGTCAATGTGCTGCCCTTGACCGTGGCTGGTTTGATATTCGCGGTTGGCCTGTTCGTCGGCATCATCGTGCTGATGCTGGCCGGTGGGCTGCTGGTGATGATCGTCTCGTTCGTTGCCAAAGCGCTTGGCAGCTTGATCGCGTTGCTGATTGGCCTGTTCGCCACGGCGCTGGTGCTCACCCTGATGTTCGGTGGTATTTATCTGTCGTGGCGGGACATGTTCAGCGATGAGCAACCGCCCGCCGATGAGCCGGAGCAGCGGATACAGGCGGAGATGTAACGTCCGCGCCGGCGGACGACTTACTCGGTAGCCGGATCCGGCTTGCGGCGGGCGATCGCGCTCGCCGCAACGATGCCCACTTCATACAGCAACAGCATCGGAATGCCGAGCATCAGCTGCGACAGGGCGTCGGGCGGGGTGATGATGGCGGCGACGATGAAGATGCCGACGATCACGTAGCCGCGCGATGCGCGCAGTTGCGCCGGTTGCACGACGCCCAAGGAGACCAGCACGATCACCGCGATCGGCATTTCAAACGACATGCCGGCAGCGAGAAAGATGATCAGGACGAAGTCGAGGTAGCGGCTGATGTCGGTCATCATCGCCACGCCGCTCGGTGTGGTCGCTGTGAGGAACGCGAATACCGCCGGCAACATGACGAAATAGGCGAACGCGCAGCCCAGGTAAAACAACACCACCGCAGACACCAGCAGCGGTTTGGCCAGGCGCCGCTCGTGCTTGTACAGCCCGGGCGCCACGAACGCCCAGGCCTGATACAGCAGCACCGGCATCGACACGATCAGCGCCACGAAGAAGGCCAGTTTGATCGGCGCGAAAAACGGGCTGGCGACATCGATGGCGACCAGTTGCCCACCGGCCGGCAGTTTGGCCAGCAGCGGGTCGGCGAGCAGTTGATACAGCCGATTGGCGAACGGTACCAGGGCGGCAAACACGACAACCAGCGCGAGCACGCCGCGCATCAATCGCGAGCGCAGTTCGATCAGGTGCGAAATCAGGCTGTCGCCGTCGTTGCTCAGGCGGTTCATGGTTGCGGCGTCGGTGGGCTTTCGCTCGCAGTCGGCCGGCTGCCGGTGCTGGCCGATTCCTCGCCAAGCGGTGCGTTGGCGGCGGTTTCGGGCTGCACGGCGGCGCTTGCAGCGCTGGCGGTGGCGGCGACCGAACGTGCGGCGCCGTCGAGGCTGGCATTGGCATCGCGCGCAATGCGGTTCAGTTCGTCGCCTTGTGCCGACAGGCTGCGGCGCAGGTCTTCGGTCGCCAGTTCCCGTTCCAGCTCGGTCTTCACCGAATACCACTGGGCACGCGCGCGGCGCACCCACAAGCCGGCAAAGCGGGCCGCTTTGGGCAGACGCTCGGGGCCGAGCACCAGCAGTGCGATGACCGCCACCAGCAGCAATTCACTGAATCCGATACCGAACATGGCGACAGCCCGATGGCGCGCTTATTGCCGCGTCTTGTCGTCGTGCCGCTCGGCGGATGCGCTGGTGGACTTCGTTTCGTCGTTCAGGCGCTCTGCGGGCTTGTCTTCGGCGTCGTTCATGCCCTTCTTGAAGCCCTTGATCGCCTCGCCCAGATCGTTGCCGACGTTCTTCAGGCGCTTGGTGCCGAAGATCAGCAACACGATGACCAGAACGATAAGCAACTGCTGCCAACCGATACCCATGAGTATTTCCTGCCAGATTCGTCAAGACGCCGAGCATAGCGCGACTGCGGTTAAAACGTCAGTGACCCCTGCTCAATGACTCGTATATTCTTCAAGCCGGTCACGAAAATCGACCATCGGGTTGCTGGGTGCATTGACCCGGCCCTCGAAAATTGCCCGCGGCGTGGTGTCGCGGCCGTAAACGGCGGCGTTGGCCTTGTCGTCGATCGATACCACGGCGCCGTCGAGCGCGATGCCGGCGAACAGCCCGCGCGAACGCGACCAGGAGTAGATTTCGGCCTTGAGCTGGCCGTCGGTCGCCGCTTGCGCGGTGCGGCCCACCGGGCCAGCGGCAACTGCGGCATCGGCGCCCAAGGTGAACTTGCCGTTGACGATGCCGTCAACCCCGCGGCGGGTGCGGAACACCAGCACCACGTCCGTGCTGCTGACCCCGAACTGGAAACCGAAGCTGCCACCGGCAATGGTGATGAAGCTGGGGTTGCTCCACACCCCATTGGCCTGGCGCACCGAGATCAGGCCGCGACCGAAACGGCCGCCGACCACCAGCCCGGCCTTGACCACGCCCGGAATCACCGCCACTGCCTGCGCGTCGCGCAACATCGATTCGGGAATCGACTGCTCGGGCACCAGCATGACCTTGTCGAGTACCGCCACCGCGCTGCGCGCGCGTTCATCCTGCTTTTCGCCGGCGTTGGCGATGGCGCTGAGGGAAAACAGGCAGATCAAGGCAAACAAACGCTTCATGGCGGCTCCGTGACGAAGAATCAACAGCGACAGTATGGCCGCAGGCGATGAATCGCGGCTTAGGGCAGCATTGCTGCGGTTGGCGACAGTGGCAATGGTATCGTTCGCGTACGAGCAACGGCATGGCGGTCGCGGCAGCGACCGGGAGACGAAATGGGCAAGCAGTACTGGGTGCCGGCCGGCACAGCGGCCAATTCCGAAATCGGTGTGGTGTTGGTCAATCTCGGCACGCCCGAGGCGCCCACCGCCGTTGCGGTGCGTCGCTATCTGGGGCAATTTCTGCACGACTGGCGGGTGGTGGATGTCAGCCGTTGGCTGTGGTGCCTGATCCTGCACGGCATCATCCTGCCGCTGCGCTCGCCGCGGGTGGCGCGCAATTACGCGGCAATCTGGGGCAAGGATGGCTCACCGCTGATGGCTTTCAGCCGCAGCCTGAGTCAGCGTGTCGACGCGGCACTGGCGGGCCACGCGGTGCAGCTGGCGATGACCTACGGCGCGCCGAGCGTGGGCACGGCGTTGCGTGCCATGGCTGAACGTGGCATCCGCCGGGTGTTGGTGGTGCCGCTGTACCCGCAGTATTCGGCGACCACCACCGGCGCCGTGTTCGATGCGGTGGCGCGTGAGCTGATGACCTGGCGCGATCTGCCGGAACTGCGGTTCGTGCGCGATTACCACCGCGACCCGGCCTGGGTGCAGGCGATGGCCGATTCGATCCGCGCGCACTGGCAGGCACAGGGCCGCGCCGAGCGCCTGCTGTTTTCGTTTCACGGCATTCCGCAACGGTTCGCGAAAGCCGGCGATCCCTATCCGCAGCAGTGCCAGGCCAGTGCCGAAGCGATTGCCGCCGCGCTCGGCCTGGCGAATGGCGACTGGGCATTGACCTTCCAATCGCGCTTTGGTCGCGAGCCGTGGTTGCAGCCCTACACCGATGTCACCCTGCGCGAATGGGGTTCGGCGGGGCTCGACAGCGTTGATGTGGTGTGTCCCGGATTTGCGGTGGATTGCCTGGAAACGCTGGAGGAAATCGCGGTGGAAAATCGCGACGCATTCATCGCCGCCGGTGGTCGTGCCCTGAACTACATCGCTGCGCTCAACGCCGGCGACGGACATGTGGCGGCAATGCAGGCCGTGATCGCACACCACACCGCCGGCTGGAACGCCAATGCGAAATCCGCCGATGCGTGAGTTGCGCATCGACACGGCGCATGGGCAGATGGCGGCACTGCGCGCCGGCCGCGAGGGCGCGCCGCGGGTGCTCGCGGTGCATGGCTGGCTCGATAACGCCGCCAGCTTCGTCCCGCTACTGGAACACCTCGCCGACTTCGATGTCGTCGCCATCGACCTGCCCGGCCACGGGTACAGCTTTCATCGCCCACCCGGCGCCAGCTACGGCCTGGCTGAGTACCTCGACGATTTGCTCAACGCGCTGGATGCGATGGGCTGGTCGCGTTGCCATGTGCTGGGGCATTCGCTGGGCGGCGCGATCAGCAGCATGCTGGCCGGTGCCGCACCCGAGCGGGTGGAAAAACTGGCGCTGATCGAGGCGCTGGGGCCGCTGGCCGGGGCGCCGGGCAGTGCGGTCGAACGGTTGCGGCTGGCGGTCAGCGAGCGGCGCGCGCTGCGCAGCAAGCAGCTGCGCACCTTTCCCGATATTTTCACCGCGGTGCGGGCTCGGGTGCAGGCCAATGGCCTGTCCGAACACGCCGCCCGCCTGCTGGTCGAGCGCGGTATCGCGCCGGTCGAAGGCGGCTTCCTCTGGCGCTCCGATCCGCGCCTGACCACCACCACCGCGTTGCGCGCCGATGAAGGCACGATCCGCGAGTGGATTGCGGGGATCGAGGCGCCGACGCTGGTGATCGCCGCTGAACAGGCACCGCCGTATTTCGATCCGGCACTGCGCGCAGCGCGCGTCGCCTGTCTGCGCGACGGCCGGTGCCTGCAACTTGCCGGCGGCCATCATCTGCACATGGAAACACCCGAGCCGGTAGCGGCGGCGGTAGCGGGGTTTTTGGCGGGTTAGCTCGCTTTATAGGCAAAACCCAGGCTGCTGCAATGCGGCGGCGGGCGACACGATGCTCAGCCCCGCCATCGCCGGCACCGTGAGCAAATCCTGATCGCCGCTCACCAGCCAGCGCGCGCGCGCCGCGAGCGCAGCGTGGATGAACTTGTCGTCGTCCGGATCGCGGCTGTATGCGATGCCGGTGATTGCCGGCGGCGGTTCAACCCAAAACGCGATGGCCGACAGATCGTGCAGGATCAGATGGCGACGCTCGGTGTTGAGGTAGCGGTCGAACTTCGGCTTCCACAGGCGTTGTTCGAGCTCGGCGAAGGTGTCGGCGGAAAAGACTACAGTGCCGCCCGCAAGCACGCGACGAATCAGTTGCGCCGGCGCGCCGTGCGGCGACAGTGCAGCGCTGATCCAGACATTGCTGTCGATCACAAGCCGCGGCGGCGAACGCGCCGGGGCATCCTCAACTCTCATCGGCGAGCAGTGCGTCGAGTGCTTGCGAGCTCAGGCCAGCGCGCTCGGCAGCGGCTGCTGATTGATCGAGCGTGTGTTGCAGCCGGTCGGCGTAGAACGCGCGCATGGCTTCATAGTCCTCGGCGCTCACCATGACCCCGACCACGCGTTCGTGACGCATCACTCGCACGGGTTCGCGTTGGGCGCGGTCGAGAAATTCGCCGAAACGGGTTTTGGCTTCGTTGGCGGTATAGGTGCGCATGGCGTTGTCGTGGACTCGAACGGTGGTCGATGAGTCAATTTAGCCTATTCGTTCGATTTGGTCAATTCAATCGGTTTGGCACGCGGTGGCGGGCGACGGTGAAAATGCGGTTGGCGCGAGCATCCGCATCAACGATCACTCTGCCAGGTCGCCCACAGGGTGGGCTCCTACAGGTGAGCGCAACCGCATTTTTGCAGGAGCCCACCCTGTGGGCGACCGAGCGAAGCGTCGGGGCGTAGCATCGCGTAACCGCGAAGCGGTCGATGGCGGGACTGGTGCCTACGCCAGCAACCGCTTCAGCAGATCCTGCGCATCGCGTGAATGCACGCCGGCGCGCAGGCGCACGAGCGCGGAGCGGGCCAAGGCGGCACGCGACCCGAGCAGACGGGCATGCGACTCGAAGGCGCCAATCAAGCGCGCGGCAACCTGCGGGTTGACCGCATCCAGACGCGGCAATTGCTCGACCAGCAGCGCATAGCCGGCGCCGTCGGCGCGGTGGAATGCGACCGGGTTCAACCGCGCGAAACTGCCGAGCACGGCACGCACGCGGTTGGGATTGGTCGGAATCCACCACGACGAATCGAGCAGCGCGCGCACCTCGTCGATGGCCTCGGGTTGTGGTCGGCTGGCAACCAGCGTGAGCCATTTGTCGGTGACCAGCGCGTCGTCGCGGTAGCGCTGCTGAAATTGCGCCAACGCCTCGGCCTTGCCGGGTGCGTCGAAGCGTACCAGCACGCGCAACGCACCGAGGCGATCGGTCATGTTGGTCGCCGCTGCAAATTGCTCGCTGGCCAGTGCCGCCGTCGGATCGAGGCGGCTGATCCAGGACAGGCAGGTGTTGCGCAATGCGCGCGCCGCGATCGCCGCGCCGTCGATGCCACCCGCAGCAACGCTGGCCAGCGCTTCATACCGCCGCTGCAGACGCTCGACATGATCCTCGGCCAACAGATCGAGCATGTCCTCGCGCGCAGCAAGCAGTGCGTCGACATCGATGATATCCACCGCATCGGCGAGCGTATCGAAATCGGGTAGCGCCAGGCATTCGGCGACAAATGCCGGATCGGCAGCGTCATCATCGAGCAAGGCGCCGATGGCATCGCTGAGCGCCGCACCGGCATCGTGTGGATCGGGAAACTGGCGCAACAGCACCGCTTTCGCCAATTGCTGCAAGGCATCCCAGCGGTTGAACGGATCGCGCTCGATGCGTGCCAGCGTCGCCAGCTCGGCCGGCGTGTAGTCGCAGTGCAGCTTCACCGGCGCGCTGAAGCCCTGATTGAACGCCGGCAGCGGCGCCGCGTCGAGGCCGTTGAACACCAGCTCATGGCTGGCCCGATCGAGCACCACCAGGCCGCTGCCATCGCCGCCGTCGGGCGCAACGTCCAGCGCCGCGCCGCTGGCATCGTATAGCACGTAGCGCAACGGCATCTGCAACGGCTGCGGCCCGCTGTGGCCGGCGATGGTGGGGGCGGTCTGTTCGATGCGCAGGCGAAAACAACCGCCTTCCCAGTGCCGGTGCACGTGCAACCGCGGCGTGCCGGCCTGGCTGTACCAGCGCGCGAATTGCGATAAATCGCGGCCGCTGGCCGCTTCGTGCGCGTGCAGGAAATCCTCGACCGTCGCCGCGCGGCCGTCGTTGTCGGCGAAGTAACGATCCATGCCGGCGCGGAACGTGGCTTCGCCGAGCAGGGTGTGCAGCATGCGCACGATTTCGGCGCCCTTTTCGTACACGGTCAGGGTGTAGAAATTGTTGATCTCGCGATACTCGGGTGGCCGCACCGGGTGCGCCAGCGCGCCGGCATCCTCGGCAAACTGGCGGGCGCGCAGCAGGCGCACATCCTCGATGCGCTTGACCGCGCGCGAATGCATGTCGGAGGTGAACTCCTGGTCGCGGAACACGGTGAGCCCTTCCTTGAGCGAAAGCTGAAACCAGTCGCGCAGGGTGACCCGGTTGCCGGACCAGTTGTGGAAATACTCGTGGCCGATCACCGACTCGATGCCGAGGTAGTCGGCGTCGGTGGCGGTGTCCTGGTCGGCCAGGATGAAGCGGGCGTTGAAGATGTTCAGGCCCTTGTTTTCCATCGCGCCCATGGTGAAATCCTGGGCGGCGACGATATTGAACTGGCTCAGATCGTAATAGCGGCCGAAGCGCTGTTCATCCCAGCGCAGTGCGCGTTCGGTCGCGTCGAGCGCAAACCCGCAACGCGGCACGTCGTCGGGCGCCGCCCACACCGCCAGCCGTACCGCGTGGCCATCGCCGGTCACGATATCGCGGCTGACGCTGTCGAGGGCGCCGGCCACCAGTGCGAACAGATAACACGGCGTCGGATGCGGGTTCTCCCACACCGCCTGATGCCGGCCATCCGCCAACGTGGTGCTATCCAGCGGATTGCCGTTGCCGAGCAACACCGGAAACCGCGCTTGCTCGGCGCGCAGGGTGATGCGCCATGTCGGCATCACGTCCGGGCGAGCTGGCGTACAGGCCTTCGAGACGGGTGTTCCGGCTCGGCCGGATGCGCACCCGGGTGCGCAACTGGCACGCACCGCGCGCCGACGGGATCACCAGCCGGCCATCGGCGTGACCGTATTGGTCGGCAGCCAGCGGCACCTCGTCGAGGCTGATCGCCAGCAGTTCGAGTTCTTCGCCATCCAGCACCAGCTCGGCCGGCGGCTGCGTTGGGTCGGGCTCGAGCGACAGCAGGCAATCGACTTCGCTGGCGTCCAGATCCAGATCGAATGCGATATCAACATGGCGCACGCGCCACGCGGGTGGTTGATAATCAGCTAATCGTGCGATGGTGGCTTCGGTCATGCCGGCAGTTTAGCGCGCACCGGCGACGCGCAGAATCAGGGAACGACGCGTTATGGATCCACACACCCACATTCCCACGCTGGACGATATCCGCAACGCGGCGGCGCGCATCGCGCCGCTGGCGCATGTGACGCCGGTGCTGCGCTCGCGCTCGCTGGACGCGCTGGCCGGCTGCCAATTGCATTTCAAGTGCGAAAACCTGCAACGCATCGGCGCCTTCAAGTTCCGTGGCGCCTGCAATGCGGTATTCTCGCTGGACATGGCCTCCGCGGCGCGCGGCGTGGTGACGCAAAGTTCGGGCAATCATGGTGCGGCCATCGCCCTGGCCTGTCGCCTGCGCGACATTCCGGCGCACATCGTGGTGCCCGAGGACGCACCGCTAGCCAAGGTGGACGCGATGCGCCGGCACGGTGCGCACTTGCACCGCTGCGCGCCGGGCATGACGGCACGCGACGCCACCACCGAGCGTGTGTTGCACGAGGTCGGCGGCACCCTGATCCACCCGTTCAACGACGCCCGCGTGATTGCCGGCCAGGGCACGGCGACGCTGGAACTGCTGGCGCAGGCGCCGACGCTGGACGTGCTGATCACTCCGGTCAGTGGCGGCGGATTGTTGTCGGGAACCGCCATCGCCGGGCAATCGCTGGCGCCGGGGATCGACGTATTCGGCGCCGAACCCGAAGGCGCGGCCGACGCCCACGATTCGCTGCTTGCCGGTGAGCGCATCAGCGGGCGGCACATGCACACGATCTGCGATGGCCTGCGCGCCGAACTGGGGCCGCTCACCTTCGCGATCCTGCGTGCGCGCGTGGCCGGCATCCTGCTGGCGTCCGATCGCGAAGCGTTAGCCGCGATGCGGCTGATCTTCGAGCGGCTGAAGCTGGTGGTGGAGCCCTCGGCGGCGCTGGCGCTGGCGGCGGTGCTGCGCCACAAGGCGCAGTTCGCCGGGCGCGACGTCGGCATCATTCTGAGCGGCGGCAATCTGGACCTGGGCAAGCTGTCGTTTGCCGAATGAACCCGCAGCAACGCCTGACGCAACACGGTTTGCTTCACTCTCAACCCAACCCAATCGCCACCAAACCGGAGCATCCACCATGTCCAATTCGTCCCCGTCTGAACGTTATTCCACTGCGCAACGGGCCCTGCACTGGCTGTCGCTGCTGGCAATTACCGTCGCCTACGTCGCCATCGAAATTCGCGGCGACATGGCCAAGACGCACGAATGGCGACCGTTCGTCACCCAGGTGCATTTCTGGGCAGGCCTGAGCGTGCTGGCGATGGTCATTGCCCGGATTTATCTGCGCTGGCGCCGGCCAACGCCGGCGATCGTGCCGGCACTGTCGCCGCTGGCGGCGCGACTGGCAGGCGTCACACATGTCCTGATCTACGCGGTGCTGCTGGTGCAGCCGGTACTGGGCATGTTCGCGGCGGCGGCCGGCGGCAAAGCGATCATCGTGCCGCTGCTCGGCATCGCGCTGCCGGCGCTGATCGGAAAAAGCGATGCGCTGGAAGATCGGTTCGAGGAATGGCACGAAACCCTCGGCGAGTTGTTTTACTGGGTGATTGGCCTGCATGTGGCCGCCGCGCTGTGGCACCACTTCGTGCGCCGCGACAATACCCTGCGGCGGATGATGTAGCGCTTCAGCGTCGGCGGATGCCGATCTGGCCGACCGGCACGCTGGCCACCTCGCTGCCGCCGTGCCGGATCGGCGCGCCGGCCGCTGGTGCCCAGGCGCGGGCGTAGACCACTTCCCAGGTGCTGGGCAGACGGCCGTCACGGCGCAGGGTTTCATACGCTGCGCGTGCAGCGGCAAAGCGGCCTTTGCCAGTAAGGCCGTGGCGGCGGCTGGTCAGTGCGTTGGTGGCACCGATTGCCTGTAGTTCGTGCAGCAGCGCGGGCAGGTCGGGATAGGTCAGGGTGAAGGTGTCCTGGTCGAGCACCGGATCGCGGAAGCCGGCGGCGAGCAGGGCATCGCCGATCTGCTGGATCGGTGCAAAGCGGCTGACGTGCTCGATGGTGTCGCTAGCCGCGAACGCCTCGCGCAACTCGCTCAGCGTGCGCGGGCCGAAGCTGCTCAGCAGCAGCCGGCCACCGGGCTTCATCACCCGGCGAAACCCGGCGAATACCGCCGGCAGGTCGGGCAGCCATTGCAGGCACAGGTTCGAGAACAGCAGATCGACGCTGCCGTCGGCCAGCGGCAGCGCGGCGGCATCGGCGCAAACACAGCGAAACGGCCGCCACCAGCCGGCACGCTTGCGCGCCTGGCGCAGCATCGGCAGCGACAGGTCCAGCGCCAGCACCTGTGCTTTCGGCCAGCGCTTTTTCATTGCCGCGGTGGCCCGGCCCGGGCCGGCGCCGAGATCGAGCACGGTGTCCGGAACCGGCTGGTCGGGTTCATCCAGCGATTCGAGCAGGCGCGCCTCCACTTCGTGCTGCAACACCGCAGTGGCGTCGTAACTGGCGGCGGCGCGCGAAAATGCATGGCGAATGTGGCGGCGGTCGAAGTCCTGGCTCATGGCAATCGGTCGGTGAATGTCTCGATGGCAGAAGCTACCTCGGCGGCGTAGGCAAGAAACGGCGCGTGGCCGGCGCCGGCGATGCAGTGGCAGTGCGCGTCGCGACAACGCGCTGCGGCGTCGCGCATCGCCTGCCAGGCGACCAGGCGGTCGCGGCGACCGGCCAGCCACAGGCTGGGCACGTTCAGCGACGGCAATGCGGCGCGCAAGTCGCTGTGTTCGAGCAAGTGCAGGCCATCATTGAGCGCTTGTGGCTGCGGTTCACCGTGCGCAAACACCTGTTCGCGCAGCACGCGCAGTGCATCGCGCATGTGATCCGAGCCATGTGCCTCCAGCGCCAGAAAGCGGTCGATGGTGGCGCGATAATCGTGGCGCAAGCCACGCTCGAAATCACTGAACACGCGCAGCGCCACACCGTGCGGCCAATCGCTCGCTTCGACGAAACGCGGCGAAGCGCACAGCATCACCAGACCGCGCACCGCCTGCGGCAATCGAACCGCTGCGCTGAGCGCGACCAGCCCCCCCAGCGACCAGCCCAGCCAGATCGCGTTCGGCACCCGCGCGGCGATGGCATCGCCGATCGCGGCCAGCTCAAGACGACTGTGATCGTCGCGGCTGCGGCCGTGGCCGGGCAGATCGACCAGGTGCAGGCGATAGCACCCGGCAAGCGCGTCCAGCAACGGCGCGAAAATGCCGGCGTGCATGGCCCAGCCGTGGATCAGCACCAGATCGGGGCCGTGTTCGCCGAGTCGTTCAATGTGCATTGCTGGCTCCAACAACGATGTGCGCCAGTGCCGCCAGCAGGGCATCGATATCGGCGCTGCGGTGCGCAGCGGACAGGGTGATGCGCAACCGCGCGTGTCCCGGCGGCACCGTCGGCGGCCGGATGGCGCCGACCCAGAACCCGCGTGCGCGCAGGGCATCGGCAAGCGCAAGCGTGCCGGCGTTGTCGCCCACCAGCAGCGGCTGGATCGGCGTTGACGAGGCCATCAGCGGCAGGCCCAGTTGCGCGGCACCGCTGCGCAAGCGGGCGATATTTTGCTGCAAGCGTGCGCGTTCGGCATCGGCGCCCTGCGCGAGCAGCACCGCGGCGTGCGCGACGTCGGCCAGCGCCGGCGGCAGCGCGGTGGTGTAGATGTAGGGGCGTGCGGTTTGCAGCAGGTGTTCGATCACCGCGCCATCGCCGACCAGCGCCGCGCCGTAACAACCCAGCGCCTTGCCGAAGGTACACAGGCGCAGCGGCACCTGGGTCGTGCCCAGACCCGCCGCAGCCACGCTGCCGGCGCCGCGGGCACCGAGCACGCCCAGCGCATGCGCTTCATCGACGTAGAACAACGCATCGTGGCGGGCACAGGCCGCGGCCAGCGCCGGCAGCGGCGCCACATCGCCATCCATGCTGAACACGCCATCGCTGGCGAGCAGGCTGAGTCCCCTGCCGCTGCCGCGGGCCAATTGCCGTTCGGCCGCCTCGGCATCGGCATGCGGATACCGATGCAGGGTGCATGCCGCCAGCCGTGCGCCGTCGATCAGGCTGGCGTGGTTGAGGCGATCCTGTACGCAGCGATCGGCGCGCCCGAGCAGGCCCTGCAACACCGCCAGGTTGCCGGCGTAGCCCGAGCCCAACAGCAACGCGCGCGGGGCATCGAACCAGCGGGCCAGCGCCTGTTCCAGTTCTGCATGCGCGGCGTGGTGACCGCTGACCAGGTGCGACGCGCTGGCACCGACGCCGCGCGCCGCGGCATCGCGCAGTGCGCGCGACAGGCGTGGATCGCTGGCCAGGCCAAGATAGTCGTTGCCGGCGAAATCGATCAGCTCGCGGCCAGCGACCCACACCCGCGCACCATCGCGGCGCTGCACGGTGTGCAGCGCGCGTTGCGCCGCCTGCGCAGCGCGCTGTCGCGCCGCCTCGTGCAGGCGCTCGTGCCAGCGGCTCACCCGTGTCGGCTCAGGCGGTGCATGCGTCGCCGGGCTGGGCAGCGGTAATCAGATCCAGATGTGCCGTTCCCGGCTCCTGCGCCACCGGCATCGGCACCAGATCCAGGCGGGCAAACAGGGCGCGATCGCGTTCGACATCGGGGTTGCCGGTGGTCAGCAATTTTTCGCCGTAGAAAATCGAATTGGCGCCGGCGAGAAAACACAGCGCCTGCAGTTCGTCGGACATGCCCTCGCGACCCGCCGACAGCCGCACCATCGAATGCGGCATCACGATGCGCGCCACCGCCACCGTGCGCACGAACTCGAACGGATCGAGCGCCTCGGTGCCATGCAGCGGCGTGCCCGGCACCTGCACCAGCTGATTGATCGGCACCGATTCCGGCGGCGGGTTCATGTTCGCCAGCACCTGCAGCAGGCCAGCGCGCTGCGCGCGGGTTTCGCCCATGCCGACGATGCCACCGCAGCAGGTTTTCATGCCGGCCGCGCGCACCTGCTCAAGCGTGTCGAGGCGGTCCTGAAACGCGCGGGTGTGGATCACCTCGCCGTAGAACTCCGGCGCGGTGTCGAGATTGTGGTTGTAGTAATCCAGCCCGGCCTGCTTCAACGCATCGGCCTGCCCGTCCTTGAGCATGCCCAGAGTGGCGCAGGTTTCCAGCCCCAGCGCCTTCACCCCGGCAATCATCTCGGCCACCTTGGCCACCTCGCGGTCCTTCGGCGAGCGCCATGCTGCACCCATGCAAAAACGGGTGGCGCCAGCGGCCTTGGCTTCGCGTGCGCGCTCCAGCACTTGCTCGGTGCTCATCAGTTTGTGCGCACTCAGTCCGGTGTCGTAACGCGCCGCCTGCGGGCAGTAGCCGCAATCCTCGGGGCAGCCGCCGGTCTTGATCGACAGCAGGGTCGAGACCTGCACCTGCGAGGGATCGAAGTTCGCCTGGTGTACGCTGGCCGCGCGCGCAATCAGCACATTGAACGGCAGCGCAAACAGGGCGAGGATGGTGTCTCGCTGCCAGCCGGTTGCGACGGCGCGCGCGGTGGAATCGGAAGGAACGACGGACATGGCAAGCGTCTCACGGCAATGGCTGCGGCAAGTCTGGTGAGCACGGGCGACGCTGTCAACCAGATGCTGCGGCAAAAAGTCGACAGCGCACTGGCGACGCTGGGCCGGGTGTTGCTGCCGCCGCGTTGTTTGCTGTGCGCCGCGCCGGGCCACGACGGCCACGACCTGTGCGCCGCCTGCGCCGCCAGCCTGAACCCCGGTTACAGCGCCTGCGTGCAGTGCGCGTTGCCGTTGCCGCAGCCCGCGCCATCATGCGGCCGCTGCCTGCGCCAGCCACCGCCGTACACGCGCACCGTCGCCGCCGGCCTGTACCAATTCCCGCTCGATCGCCTGCTGCCGCGCTTCAAGTTTCACGCCGATCTGGCCGCCGGCCGCGAACTGGCGCGGCTGCTGCTCGCCGTCGCCGCCAATGCCGAACGACCACACGCCCTGATCCCGGTGCCGCTGCACCCGCAACGCCTGCGCCAGCGCGGTTACAACCAGGCACAGGAACTGGCGCGCCCGCTTGGCCGCGCACTGGAACTGCCGCTGCGCGCGGATCTGCTGCATCGCATCCGCGCCACCCCACCGCAATCGGAACTCGATGCCGCCGCACGCCGGCGCAACGTGCGCGGTGCATTTGCGGTCAACACCGATGCCCCGTTACCCGAGCACGTCGCCCTGATCGACGACGTGATGACCACCGGCGCCACCGTCAGCGAATGCGCGCGTGTACTGCGCCGGGCTGGCGTCGCGCGTGTCGATCTGTGGCTGGTGGCGCGGGCGCCGGGGCGGTGGAAGTGAGCGTAGTCAGATTTCGCCGGGTACATGCTCAAGCAATGGACCAAGGAGGCGATGCCCATGCACGACCGCAATTACCGTGACTTGTGTCGCCT
>PGZC01000097.1 GCA_002839995.1 Gammaproteobacteria bacterium HGW-Gammaproteobacteria-4
AAGGGACGGCTCCGCAGCATCACGCCGCGAAACTTCAGGACATTGCAGGTAACTTGTGCGGACGCCCGACAGAGCGGGTTCGCCTTTTCTCTAAAGGAGGTGATCCAGCCGCACCTTCCGATACGGCTACCTTGTTACGACTTCACCCCAGTCATGAACCACTCCGTGGTAAGCGTCCCCCTTGCGGTTAGACTACCTACTTCTGGAGCAACCCACTCCCATGGTGTGACGGGCGGTGTGTACAAGGCCCGGGAACGTATTCACCGCAGCAATGCTGATCTGCGATTACTAGCGATTCCGACTTCACGGAGTCGAGTTGCAGACTCCGATCCGGACTGAGATCGGCTTTCTGGGATTGGCTCCACCTCGCGGCTTCGCAACCCTCTGTACCGACCATTGTAGTACGTGTGTAGCCCTGGCCGTAAGGGCCATGATGACTTGACGTCATCCCCACCTTCCTCCGGTTTGTCACCGGCAGTCTCCTTAGAGTTCCCACCATTACGTGCTGGCAACTAAGGACAAGGGTTGCGCTCGTTGCGGGACTTAACCCAACATCTCACGACACGAGCTGACGACAGCCATGCAGCACCTGTCTCACGGTTCCCGAAGGCACCAAGGCATCTCTGCCAAGTTCCGTGGATGTCAAGGCCAGGTAAGGTTCTGCGCGTTGCATCGAATTAAACCACATACTCCACCGCTTGTGCGGGCCCCCGTCAATTCCTTTGAGTTTCAGTCTTGCGACCGTACTCCCCAGGCGGCGAACTTAACGCGTTAGCTTCGACACTGAACTCTCAATTGAGCCCAACGTCCAGTTCGCATCGTTTAGGGCGTGGACTACCAGGGTATCTAATCCTGTTTGCTCCCCACGCTTTCGTGCCTCAGCGTCAGTACTGGTCCAGGTGGCCGCCTTCGCCACAGATGTTCCTCCCGATCTCTACGCATTTCACCGCTACACCGGGAATTCCACCACCCTCTACCGTACTCTAGCTCGCCAGTATCAAATGCCATTCCCAGGTTGAGCCCGGGGCTTTCACATCTGACTTAACAAACCGCCTACGCACGCTTTACGCCCAGTAATTCCGAGTAACGCTTGCACCCTTCGTATTACCGCGGCTGCTGGCACGAAGTTAGCCGGTGCTTATTCTTACGGTACCGTCATCCGCTCAGGGTATTAACCCAAACGATTTCTTCCCGTACAAAAGTGCTTTACAACCCGAAGGCCTTCTTCACACACGCGGCATGGCTGGATCAGGGTTGCCCCCATTGTCCAATATTCCCCACTGCTGCCTCCCGTAGGAGTCTGGGCCGTGTCTCAGTCCCAGTGTGGCTGATCATCCTCTCAGACCAGCTACGGATCGTCGCCTTGGTGGGCCTTTACCCCACCAACTAGCTAATCCGGCATCGGCTCATCCTGCTGCGCGAGGCCCGAAGGTCCCCCGCTTTCCCCCGTAGGGCGTATGCGGTATTAGCGTAAGTTTCCCTACGTTATCCCCCACATCAGGGCAGATTCCGATGCATTCCTCACCCGTCCGCCGCTCGCCGGCATCCCGAAGGACCCGCTGCCGCTCGACTTGCATGTGTTAGGCCTGCCGCCAGCGTTCACTCTGAGCCAGGATCAAACTCTTCAGTTAAAACGTTTTCGTTTTCTGACGTCTGACCCCAAGCTTCTCATCGCTTGCTCGAAACAATTGACTTGCTGCTTAGGTTCGAACGTCTACAAGATCATGGGCTTCCCCACGCTCCGCAGGCGTCCGCACAAGTTACCTGCGCACACTGTCAAAGATCACTCA
>PGZC01000098.1 GCA_002839995.1 Gammaproteobacteria bacterium HGW-Gammaproteobacteria-4
AATGCGCCATAATCCACCGATGAACTTACGCACCGTGCTTCTCCTATGCTGCCTCGCCGCAACGCCGGCTTTGGCCCAAACCGATTCGCCGGTCGATGCTCAAGTCGACGCCGCCCCCGTCGTTACGCCCGCGCCCGCGCCCGAGGGCACGGTGCCGCTCGCCGACATCCAGCGCTTCGTGTCCGTCTATCGCGCCGTGCGCCAGGGTTATGTCGATGAATTGCCCGACAAGAAGGTCATGCAGGCCGCGTTGCGCGGATTGATCACCGACCTCGATCCACACAGCGCCTACCTCGACAAGGAACAGGCGCAAGGCATGGACGAGTTCGCCAACGGCAGCTACGACGGCGTTGGTGTCGAGTTGATGCAACTGCCCGATCGCAGCCTTCGCGTGATCGCGCCGATCGACGGCACCCCGGCTGCGCGCGCCGGTTTGTTGCCGGGCGACGTGATCATCGCCATCGATGGCAAACCGGTGGATGTCGATAACGCCGATGCCGGCAAATCGCAATTGCGCGGCGAACCGGGCAGCAAGGTCGTGCTGCGCGTATTGCGCGAGGATCGGCCGCAACCGCTGGAACTGACCATCGAGCGCGACACCATCCGCGTCGCCAGCGTGCGCTCGCGCCTGCTCGAACCGCGCTACGGCTACGTGCGCATCAGCACGTTCCAGAGCGAAACCGGCGCGGAACTGGGCAAGGCCATCGCTGAAATCCAATCCGCCGACAGACCGCTTCGCGGCCTGGTGCTTGACCTTCGCTCAAACCCCGGCGGCGTGCTGGGCGCCGCAGTGGAGGCGGCCGATGCGTTTCTCGATGAGGGCCTGATCGTCGCCACCAAGGGCCGCATGCCCTTTTCCAACGCCCGCTTCAATGCGACCCGCGGCGACGTGCTTAACGGCGCGCCGATCGTGATCCTGGTCGATGGCGGCAGCGCCAGCGCCTCGGAAGTGCTCGCCGCCGCGCTGCGCGATCATCGCCGCGCCCTGATCATGGGCGAGCGCACATTCGGCAAAGGCACCGTGCAAACGGTATTGCCGCTGGATAATGGCGACGCCGTCAAGCTCACCACCGCGCGTTATTACACACCGAGCGGCGGCTCGATCCAGGCGCGCGGCATCCGCCCGGACATCGTTGTGCAAACGGCGCATTTCGACGAGGACAGCAATGAAATCCTGCCGCGCGAAGCCGACCTGCCCGGACACCTGAAAGCGGGCGGCGCAAGCAGCGACGAGAGCGATGGCGAAGCTGCAAAGCCCACCAACGACACCGACTACGCCATCCACGAAGCGCTGATCATGCTCAAGGGCCTGAGCGTGTTTGGCGGCAGCGCCCCGGCGGCAAAGGCGGCTACGGACGATGCTGATGCGATTGACGACAGCGCCGCCGCGGACAAGCCTGCCCGCTGAGGAAGGTCCAAATAAACGTCCATTGGCGGCCGGGCCTTCGCTGCGCCGCTGCGCGGCTCGCTCGGTCGGTTGCTTTCGCAACAACGCCTGCTGCGCAGGCTACGCCTTCACTTCGCCGCTGCGCGGCTCGCTCGGTCGCCCACAGGGTGGGCTCCTACAAGTGGGCACAACCGTTTTTTTGTGGCTCTTCGTGGAAACGTGTGGGTGATTCGATGCGATTGATCGCGTTGCAAGCTGTGCGGGGCAATGTTTTGCAGGCTTCGGGGTTGTGCTGAATGCGGTCGCGCTTTGCTGCTGGTCACCGCTGTGAAACGCTCTCGGCGGATGCGTTGTCGGCTCCACCGCTG
>PGZC01000053.1 GCA_002839995.1 Gammaproteobacteria bacterium HGW-Gammaproteobacteria-4
GAAGGCCAGCCTGCAAGCACTCAATGCCGCGCTGATCGATTCCGTCGCTGCCTGCGGCGATGTCAATCGCAATGTGCTGGTGGCGGCCAACCCGCTGCTGCCGGCGCTGCACGCGCAGGTACAGCAGCAGGCGCTGGCGTTGTCCGAACACTTCCTGCCGCGCAGCCGTGCCTATTACGAAATCTGGCTGGACGAGGAAAAGCTGGCCGACAGCGGCAGCGAGGACGAGCCGTTTTATGGCGCCACCTACCTGCCGCGCAAGTTCAAGATGGCATTCGCGGTGCCGCCGATCAACGATGTCGATGTGTTCGCTCACGACCTGGGCTTCACCGCGATCGTCCAGGACGATGTCCTGTTGGGCTACAACGTCAGTGTCGGTGGCGGCATGGGCGCCAGCCACGGCGATTTGGAAACCTGGCCGCGTTTGGCCGACGTGATCGGCTTTATCGAGCCGGCGCAGGTGCAGGCGCTGGCCGAGGCGGTGCTGACCTGCCAGCGCGACTGGGGCAATCGCGAAGTCCGCAAGCGCGCGCGGCTCAAATACACCATCGATGATCGCGGCCTGGACGTGTTCGTTGCCGAAGTGCAACGGCGTGCCGGCTTCGCGCTGGCGCCGGCGCGGCCGGTGGTGTTCGAGCACAGCGGCGATCGCTTCGGCTGGGTCGACAGCGGCAACGGCGAGGGCAATCTGACCCTGCGTTTCAGCGCCGGGCGCATTGCCGATCAGCCCGGTGCCGCGCACCTCAGCGGCCTGCGCGCGATTGCCGCGCTGCATCCGGGCAGTTTCCGCCTGACCCCCAACCAGAACCTGATCATCGCGCAGGTGCCGGCACTCCTGCGCGCACGCATCGACGCGCTGGTGGCCGAACACGGGCTCGACAGCTACCGCCGCAGCAGCGCGCTGGCGGTTCGCGCGATGGCCTGCGTGGCGTTGCCGACCTGCGGCCTGGCGATGGCCGAGGCCGAGCGCTATCTGCCTGAGTTCAGCGCCGCGCTGGAGCAGGTGCTGGCGCGTCACGGCCTGATCGATGCGCCGATTCTGCTGCGCATTTCCGGCTGCCCCAACGGCTGCTCGCGGCCGTATCTGGGCGAGATTGCGCTGATCGGCAAGGGGCCGGGGCGCTACAACCTGCATCTGGCTGCCGATGCGCGCGGCCAGCGCTTGAATCGCCTGTATCGGGAAAATCTCGATCAGGCCGGCATCCTCGCGGCACTGGAGCCGCTGCTGGCGCGTTATGCCGGCGCGCGCGATGTTGGCGAGGGTTTTGGCGATTTCCTCATCCGTGCCGGAGTGATCGAATCGCCGCAGATTGCCGAAGTCGAGGCCAACCATGAGCCCACCTGATCCCGTCGCTGCGGCCGGCGACGAACGCGCCCTGGCCGAACTCAACCGCTGGCTGCTGGCGCGCAGCGCCGAGCAGCGCGTCGCTTGGGCGCTGGAAACGCTTGCCGGCAATCACGTGCTGTCGTCGAGTTTCGGCGCGCAATCGGCGGTGTCGTTGCACCTGACCACCCGCCAGCAGCCGAACCTGCCGGTGATCCTGGTCGATACCGGCTACCTGTTTCCGGAGACCTATGGCTTCGTCGATACATTGAGCGAGCGGCTGGCGCTGAACCTGAAGGTAGTGCGGCCGACGCTCAGTCCGACGTGGCTGGAAGCGCGGCACGGTCGGCTGTGGGAAAACGGGGCCGCCGGGCTGGAACGCTACAACCGGCTGGTCAAGGTGGAACCGATGCAGCGCGCGCTGGATGAGCTCGGCGCGCGCACCTGGTTTTCCGGTCTGCGCCGCGGTCAATCGCAAAGCCGCGCCGAAGCGCAGGTGCTGGAATTGCGCTGGGGGCGCTGGAAGCTGCACCCGATCGTGGACTGGAGCGACCGCGACGTCGGCCAGTACCTGGCTCGTCACGATCTCCCCTATCACCCGCTATGGCACCGTGGCGGCCGGGCATGCGCGAGGAGGACACCCGCTTTTTCGGCATCAAGCGCGAATGCGGGATCCACGCGGATCCGTGATCGACGCGGCGGCAAGATGCGCCGGCCAATCCGGCGGCGTGCCCCATTGTGGCGTCGCTACGCCGTCGATGGCGCGGCGCAGGTCGTGGCGATCCAGCCACGGTGCCAGCCATTGGATCAATTCCACGGTGTAGCGGCGGGCCACGCGCTCGGCGGGTAGCAGTGCCCAGGTCGTGCAACTGGGCAGCGCCGCGGGTGCCGGCAGAACGCGGAATTCGTTCTGGTCTTCGGGCAGCAGCGCCATTTCCGCCAGCACACCAATGCCCAGTCCGGCGCGGACATAGGTCTTGATCAGGTCGGCATCGCGGGCGGTGACCGCGATTTCCGGGCGCAGCGATTCGCTGGCAAACGCCTGGCGCAGCGATGAGCGCGCCCGTCGCGAGGATTCGTAACTGACCAGCGGATAGCGCGCCAGTTCGCCGAGGCTGGGTGCGTCGGTGCGCGCCGCCAGCGGATGATCGAGCGGTACCAGAATCTTGCGCGACCAGCGAAACAGCGGCACCGCCAGCCCGACATCGGGCGGCGCGCCGACGCCGGACAGCAGGCCGAGATCGGCGGTGCAATCGCGCAGGCGCTGCGCGATTTCGACATCGCCGGCGGGCTCCAGTCGCAACTGCACGTTGGGGAAGTTGCGGCGCAACATCGCGACTGCAGGCGGCAGGATGAAGCGGGCCTGGGTATGGGTGCTGACGATGCTGAGGGCGCCGTTGACGTCGCCGCGCTGGTTGGCGGCGTGGCTGCGAATGTTCTCCGCTTCGGCCAGCACGCGGCGTGCGCGTTCGACGATTTCGACGCCATCCGGGGTCAACGCTTCCAGGCTGCGGCCACGACGCGAGAACAACAGCGTGCCGAGTTCGCTTTCCAGTTGTTTGAGTTGCTTGGACAGGCCCGACTGGGTGGCATGCACGTGGCCGGCGGCGACGGTGATGTTCAGGCCGGCATCAACGATGGCAACGAGTTGGCGAAGCTGGGTGAGGGTCATGGCGCAGGTTCCATCGTGCTGAGGTCGAGTGGGTGAGCGGCGTCGCGCCTCGGCAACAACAGTACATCGGCATGGGCAGAAAGGTTTTCATCGCACGCTGACCATACTGCACCGCAACATGCGGAACAAGCGTTTCCGGTGTCGGTGCCGGTCTCGTCACATGAGCATTGGTTATAACGAGCGGCGTGGACGTTGTTTTTATCCGATGCTGCAGCGCAGTAAGGTGGAATGCCCAATTCCCTGGTGTTGATTCGATGTCCGCCCAGAGCGAGCCTGCGCTTTACCCGTTATTCGCCGACCTGCGCCAGCGCCGGGTGCTAGTGGTCGGCGGCGGTGCGGTCGCGGCGCGCAAGATCGCGGCGCTGTTCACGGCCGAGGCGGTCATCGACGTGGTGGCGGCGGAACTCGGCGAGCGCGTGCGCGTCTGGTGCGACGACGGCAGGCTGCGCCATCGCGGCACGGCATTTGCGCCCGAACATCTGGATGCGGTCTGGCTGGTGATCGCGGCCAGTGATGATGCGGCGCTCAATGCCCAGGTTGAGGCCGCCGCCAGCGCGCGCCGGGTGTTCTGCAATGTGGTCGATGACGCGGCGCTGTCGAGTTTTCAGGTGCCGGCGGTGATCGAGCGCGGGCCGCTGCGCATTGCGGTGTCCAGCGCCGGCATGGCGCCGGTGCTGGCGCGCCAGATTCGCGGCCGCATCGACGCGCTGCTCGACGATTCGCTGGGTGCGCTGGCCAGCCTGCTCGGGCGTTGGCGCCTGCATATCCGCGAGCGCTTGCCGGATTTGCCGGCGCGGCGGCGGTTTCTCGAGTCGCTGGCCGACGGCGCGGTGGGCCGCTTGCTGGCGCAGGGCCAGCCCCGTCAGGCCGAAGCCGCGTTGGCGGCGGCGCTGCAAGGCGCCGATCCGAAACCTGCCGGTCGCGTATCGCTGGTCGGTGCCGGGCCGGGCGATCCAGGGCTGGTGACGTTGAAGGCGCAGCGGCGCTTGCAGGAAGCGGATGTGATCCTGTACGACGCGCTGGTCGATCCGGCGATCCTGAAACTGGCGCGCCGCGATGCCGATCTGATCGGCACCGGGAAACGCGCCGGCCAGCCGTGCGTGGCGCAACCAGCCATTCACGCCCTGATGTTGCAGCATGCGCGCGCCGGTCGCAGCGTGGTGCGGCTCAAGGGCGGCGATCCGTTCGTGTTCGGTCGCGGCGGCGAGGAATTGGCGTTCTTGCGACGGCACGGGGTCGATTGCGAGGTGGTGCCGGGCATCAGCGCGGCGCTGGCCTGCGCGGCCTATGCCGGCGTGCCGCTGACCCACCGCGAGCACGCCCAGTCGGTGCGGCTGGTTACAGCGCACTGTCGCGATTCCATCGATCGGCTCGACTGGCGCGCGTTGGCCGGTGATGGCCAGACGTTGGCGTTTTATATGGCAGTGGGACAGTTGGAGCGTGTGCGCGATCGCCTGATTGCGCATGGCCGCAAGCCCGAAACGCCGTGTGCCATCGTCGAAAACGGCAGCCGCCCCGAGCAGCGGGTACTCCTCGCCACGCTGTCCGAACTGCCGGAATTCGCGCGGTCGCACCGCGTGACAGCGCCGGCGTTGCTGTTCGTCGGCGAGGTGGCGGCGCTCGCCGGCGAGTTGCACTGGTTCGGCGCCGCGCCGATCATCGCCACATCGGCGGCTATCGCCTACGCCGCCTGACCCCTTCCCGATTGCGAGTACCGACCATGATCCACGACAGCATTCTCGACACCATCGGCCACACCCCCGTTGTGCGCCTGAACCGTATCGCACCCGCGCACGTCAGCCTGTATGTCAAGGTGGAAGCATTCAATCCCGGCGGTTCGGTCAAGGACCGGCTGGCGCTGGCGGTGATCCTGGATGCCGAAGCGCGTGGCGTGCTCAAGCCGGGGCAGACCGTGATCGAGGCGACTTCGGGCAACACCGGGGTGGCGTTGGCGATGGTCTGCGCCGCGCGCGGTTACCCGTTTGTGGCGGTGATGAGCGAAACGTTTTCAATCGAGCGGCGCAAGCTGATGCGCGCCTACGGCGCCAAGGTGATCCTGACGCCCGCCGCCGCGCGCGGCACCGGCATGGTGGCGCGCGCACGCGAGCTTGCTGCACAGCATGGCTGGTTCCTTACCGAACAGTTCGACAACCCGGCCAACCCGGCTTATCACCGCAACACCACGGCGGCCGAGATCCTGCGCGATTTCGCCGGCCAGCCGCTGGACTATTTCGTCAGTGGTTGGGGCACTGGCGGCACCCTGACCGGCGTTGGCGAAGTGCTTCGGGTGGCGCGGCCGCAAACCCGGATCATCGCCTGCGAGCCGGCCGGCGCGGCACTGCTGGCCGGCAACGAGTGGCAGCCGCACAAGATCCAGGGCTGGACCCCCGACTTCGTGCCCAGCGTGCTCAACCGCGACGTGCTCGATGAGGTGCTGTTGATCGACGATGGGCTGGCTCGCGATACCGCGCGCCGGCTCGCCGCCGAGGAAGGCATCTTCGTCGGCATTTCCGCCGGTGCCACCGCCGCTGCGGCGTTGCAGGTGGCAGCGAAGGCGGCGCCGGGTTCGGTGCTGCTGGCGATGTTGCCCGATACCGGCGAGCGTTATCTGAGCACCTTCCTGTTCGAAGGCGTCAACGAAGGCTCCGATGACGCGTGGTTGGCGGGGTTGTAGGCTTTGCGGTTTTCTGCAGGCGACAGACGAGAGCGCATGGGCCCGCAAAGGACGCCAACTGCTCATTTGTCCGCAAAGGACGCCAAAGGCGCAAAGGAAAGGCGTTTGTTTTCGCTGAGCGCGTGAGAAACCGTGATTCATCTATCATTGCGAGGAGCGGCCGCTCGCGATGACGCCAGTGTCAAGGACGTTGGCCCATGAAGGGTGGCAAAGGTGCAAAGGAAAGGCGTTTGTTTTCGCTGAGCGCGTGAGAAACCGTGATTCATCTGTCATTGCGAGGAGCGGCCGCTCGCGATGACGCCAGTGTCAAGAACGTTGGCCCATGAAGGGTGGCAAAGGTGCAGCACAAGGTTGAACAATGAAATTTGCGTCTTTTGCGTCTTTTGCGTTCTTTGCGGACTGTTCTTGAGCGTGCCAGCCCGGACTGCATGCTGCGTTACCATTCACCCATCGAATCCTGCCAGGCTGCCGTGATCGCTCATTCGCTTTCCCATCTCGATCGCCTCGAAGCCGAGAGCATCCACATCCTGCGCGAGGTGGCCGCCGAGTTTCGCAAGCCGGTGATGCTGTACTCGATCGGCAAGGACAGCTCGGTGCTGCTGCATTTGCTGCGCAAGGCATTCTTTCCGGCGCCGCCGCCGATCCCGTTGCTGCATATCGATACCGGCTGGAAGTTCCGCGAGATGTACGCGTTCCGCGATGCGGTGCCGGCGCGCTACGGTGTCGAGTTGCAGGTCCACATCAATCCGCTCGGGCTGGCGCAGGGCATCGGCCCGATCAGCCACGGCGCCAGCGTGCACACCGATGTGATGAAGACCCAGGGCTTGCGTCAGGCGCTCGACGCGGGCGGTTACGATGCCGCCATCGGCGGTGCCCGCCGCGACGAGGAAAAGAGCCGCGCCAAGGAGCGCGTGTTCAGTTTCCGCAACGCGCGCCATGTCTGGGACCCGAAAAACCAGCGCCCGGAGTTGTGGAACCTGTACAACGCGCGCATCCAGCCCGGCGAGAGCGTGCGCGTGTTTCCGATCTCCAACTGGACCGAGCTGGACGTGTGGCTGTACATCTACCGTGAGCGCATCCCGGTGGTGCCGCTGTACTTTGCCGCCCAGCGCCCGGTGGTGGAGCGCGATGGCGCGTTGATCCTGCGCGACGACGAGCGCCTGCCGCTGCGCCCCGGCGAGGAGCCGGCACTGCGCAAGGTGCGCTTCCGCACGCTGGGTTGCTATCCGCTCACCGGCGCCATCGAGTCGGATGCCGATACCCTGGAAGCGATTATCGCCGAGATGCTGGTAGCGCGCAGTTCCGAGCGGCAGGGGCGAATGATCGATCACGATCCGGCCGAGTCGATGGAAAAGAAAAAGCGCGAGGGCTACTTCTGATGAGCACGCGCGAGCGCAGCGAGATCGCGGCCTACCTGCAACAGCACGAGCGCAAGCCGCTGCTGCGCTTCATCACCTGCGGCTCGGTGGACGACGGCAAGAGCACCCTGATCGGGCGCCTGCTGTTCGATGCCAAGCGTTTGTTCGACGACCAACTGGCGGCGCTGGCCAGCGACAGCCGCCGCCACGGCACCCAGGGTGAGGCGCTGGATTACGCGCTGCTGCTCGATGGCCTCGCCGCCGAGCGCGAGCAGGGCATCACCATCGATGTCGCCTACCGTTTCTTCGATACCGAGCGGCGCAAGTTCATCGTCGCCGATTGTCCGGGCCACGAGCAGTACACCCGCAACATGGCCACCGGCGCCTCCACCGCCGATCTGGCGGTGGTGCTGGTCGATGCGCGCAAGGGCCTGCTCACGCAAACGCGCCGGCACAGCTACATCTGCGCGTTGCTCGGCATCCGCCATGTGCTGCTGGCGGTGAACAAGATGGATCTGGTCGGCTACGGCGAAACCGTGTTCACCGGCATTGCCGACGGCTATCGGGCGCTGGCCAGCGAACTGGGCATTCCGCAGGTGCAATGCATACCGGTGTCGGCACTGGCCGGCGACAACATCACCAGTGTTTCGGAACGCATGCCCTGGTATCGCGGGCCGAGCGTGCTGGCGCATCTGGAATCGGTGGAACTGGCCGCCGACGCCAGCACCGCATTGCGGTTGCCGGTGCAGTGGGTATGCCGCCCCGACCAGCACTTTCGCGGTTTTGCCGGCACCCTCGCAGCCGGTCGGGTAGCGCCCGGCGACGCGGTGCGCATCCTGCCGTCCGGGCAGACCAGCACGGTGGCGCGCATCGTCAGCGCCGACGGCGACCTGGACCGCGCGGTGGCCGGGCAGGCGATCACGCTGGTGTTGAGCGACGAGCGCGATGTCAGCCGCGGCGACGTGATCGCCGCTGCCTCCGATGCGCCCGCGGTGGCGGATCAGTTCCAGGCGCACGTGCTGTGGATGGACGCGGCGGCGTTGCTGCCGGGGCGGCCGTATCTGCTCAAGATCGGCAGCCGCGGCGTCACTGCGCAGATCACCGAAATCCGTCACCGCATCGACGTCAACACCCAGGAAGCGATGGCCGCCAAACGCCTGGAGCTCAACGAGGTGGCGGTGTGCAACCTGAGCCTCGATGAGCCGATCGCATTCGAGCCCTACGCGCGCAATCGCACGCTCGGCGGCTTCATCCTGATCGACCGCCACAGCCATGCCACCGTCGCCGCCGGCGTCATCGACTTCGCATTGCACCGGTCCGCCAACGTGCATTGGCAGCATCTGGATGTGGATCGCGCCGCGCGCGCCCGGATCAAGGGCCAGAGCCCGCGCTGCGCCTGGTTCACCGGCCTCTCGGGTTCCGGCAAATCGACCATCGCCAATGCCGTGGACCGGCAGTTGCTGGCGATGGGCTATCACACCTATCTGCTCGATGGCGACAACGTGCGCCACGGCCTCAATCGCGATCTGGGCTTCACCGACGAGGACCGGGTCGAGAACATCCGCCGCGTGGCGGAAGTGGCGCGGCTGATGACCGACGCCGGCCTGATCGTGCTGGTCAGTTTCATCTCGCCGTTCCGCGAGGAGCGGCAGATGGCGCGCGAATTGTTCGCGCCCGGCGATTTTGTCGAAGCGTTCGTCGATACCCCGCTCGACGTTTGCGAACAGCGCGACGTGAAGGGCCTGTACCGCAAGGCGCGCGCCGGCGAGATTCCGCATTTCACCGGCATCAGTTCACCGTACGAAGTGCCGGAGTCTCCCGAGTTGCACCTGCACACCACCGACGCCACGATCGACACATTGGCGCAGCAGGTGGTGGCGCGGTTGCTGGATTCGTGATTCGTTCAAACTAGCGTAGATAAGCGCCCGCAAAACACGCAAAGGACGCAAAAACAGCAAAAGGAAGCGCCGCGCTGGATTGCCACGTTGCATCGCACCTCGCCATGAACCGCGTTGGGTTAAAGGTCTCAGCCGTTCCAGCCACCCCGGAACAGCCGCCTCGCGATATCCTCCCAACCGTCATTGCGAACGCAGTGAAGCAATCCATGAGCCGATCACGGCGTTGTGGCGAAGTGGTCGGTTCTCGCCCGGGCGCAGCATGGATCGCCACGGGCCTTACGGCCCTCGCGATGACGGCGTGGGGATTCCTCTCCATGAACCTCGCTGGGTTCAAGGTCTCTGCCGTTCCAGCCACACCGGAACAGCCGCCTCGCGATATCCCCCCAACCGTCATTGCGAACGCAGTGAAGCAAACCATGAGCCGATCACGGCGTTGTGGCGAAGTGGTCGGTTCTCGCCCGGGCGCAGCATGGATCGGCACGGGCCTTACGGCCCTCGCGATGACGGCGTGGGAAGTCCTCTCCATCGGCCTCGCTGGGTTCAAGGTCTCAGCCGCCAGCCACACCGGAACAGCCGGATCGCGATATCCCCCCAACCGTCATTGCGAACGCAGTGAAGCAATCCATGAGCCGATCACGGCGTTGTGGCGAAGTGGTCGGCTTTCGCCCGGGCGCAGCATGGATCGGCACGGGCCTTACGGCCCTCGCGATGACGGCGTGGGGATTCCTCGCCATGAACCGCGTTGGGTTCAAGGTCTCAGCCGTTCCAGCCACACTGGAACAGCCGGATCGCAATGACAGCCAAATCACGGTTCGCCAACGCGCGACGCGATAATCAACGCTCTCCTTTGCGTCTTTGGCGTCCTTTGCGGACCCATGCTTTCGAAAGACGCCCTCAACAGCAGCCGTGATCGCCGAACTGCGCGTGGCTGTCGCGATCCACCGCCACGCCGCTGGTGAGGCCCTGTTGACTCGCGACGCAATGCGCGGCCAGCACCTGCGCCACACAGGCGCTGACCCGCTTGCCGGTGGGGATGTGCAGGAATTCGTTGGGCCCGTGCGCATTGGAATGCGGGCCGAGCACGCCGGTGATCATGAACTGCGCGCCGGGGAACTTGGCGCCGAGCATGCCCATGAACGGAATCGAGCCGCCTTCGCCCATGAATACCGCGCCCCGGCCGTAGTGTGCCTGCGAAGCGTGGTCGATGGCCTGATTGAGCCAGTCCGACATCGGCGGCGCATTCCAGCCGCTCGACGATTTCTCCAGCTTCAGGCTCACCTTGGCGCCGTACGGCGGGTCACTGAGCAGGCACTCGCGCAGCACCTCGCCGGCGCGCTCGCCATCGAGCGTCGGCGGCAGGCGCAGGCTCAGTTTCACCGCGGTCTGAGGGCGCAATACATTGCCCGCCGACGACAGCGGCGGCAGGCCATCGGCACCGGTGATCGACAACGCCGGTCGCCAGGTGCGGTTGAGTACGAGCTCGGTGAGGTCTTCGTGCATCGGCCGCATGCCCGGCAGCAGCGGGAATTTGTCGTAAACCGCCGTGCCCAACACCTGAGCACTGACGCGTGCCTGCTCCAGCCGATCGGCCGGCACCGGCGCATGCAGCGCGTTGACGCGGATGCGGCCGCTGGTTTCATCTTCGAGACGCGACAGCAACTGTCGCAGGATGCGGAAACTCGACGGCACCACGCCGGAGGCGTCGCCCGAATGCACGCCCTCATCAAGCACCTGCACGGTGAGATCGCCGCCGCACATGCCGCGCAGCGAGGTGGTGCACCACAAGTGGTCGTAGTTGCCGCAACCCGAATCCAGGCACACCACCAGCGAGGGCTTGCCGATGCGCTCGGCCAGATGATCGACATAGAACGGCAAATCGTAGCTGCCCGATTCCTCGCAGGCTTCGATCACGATCACGCAGCGGCTGTGCGCAATGCCCTGCGATTGCAACGCGCGGATCGCGGCCAGGCTGCCGAAAATGGCGTAGCCATCGTCGGCGCCGCCGCGACCGTAGAGCTTGTCGCCGCGCAACACCGGCAGCCACGGGCCGAGCCCGTCCGACCAGCCGGTCATTTCCGGCTGCTTGTCCAGATGGCCGTAGAGCAGCACCGCGTCGTCGTTGCTGCCGCCGGCGAACGCCGGCACCTCGATGAAGATCAGCGGCGTGCGAGCGGGCAGTTGCACCACCTCGATCTGCATCCCGGCAATCGGCTGCTGCCGCGCCCAGCGCACCATCAGCTTGACCGCGTCGTCCATGTAGCCGTGCTGCACCCAGTCGGCATCGAACATCGGCGATTTGTTGGGGATGCGGATGTACTCCACCAGATTGGGCACGATCTCGTCATCCCATTGCTGATCGATTTCGCGTTGTGCTCTGTTGGTATCCATCGGCCGTATCCGTGTCGATAAAACGTCGATTCTACCAGTCGCACCGATAAGCCGCCGCGAAGCGCATGGCACCGCGTGTAGGAAATTGCCGACAGTGGCGTCAGTCGGAGGATGACGTCTGCTTGCGACAAATGGCGATACCGCCGCCGGCTGCGTCTGGGCAATCTGTCCACACCGCCGGCAACGTGCCGACGGCAACCAAACCAACCAGGAGAAAAGCCATGAAGTCGATCGCCATCCTCGCCAAGTCGCTGCTGCTGTCGCTCGTGCTCACTGCCAGCGCGTTCGCTGCCGACAAGGTCAACATCAACACCGCCGATGCCACCGCCATCGCCGACACCCTGACCGGGGTCGGACCGTCCAAGGCCGATGCCATCGTTGCCTATCGCAAGGCCAATGGCGCATTCAAGAGCGCCGATCAACTGGCGTCGGTCAAGGGCATCGGCCTGAAGCTGGTCGAAAAGAACCGCGACCGCATCGTGGTGGGTGCCGCGGCGCCGACCAAAGCAGCCAACTGAGATCGCACGTTCCGCAACGGATCCGGGCCGGCGCATGTCGGCCCGGATCCGTTGGATACGGTGCGCGGGATAGCCGTCGCCCACCGGGTACCCGAGAAGAGCCCACGCTTCGCTCGCCAAATCCGTCGCCCACAGGGTGGGCTCCCACGATAAAGCGTGACGACATCCGCTTGTAGGAGCCCACCCTGTGGGCGACCGGATATCGCCTCGCAGGGCAGTCGTCGCCCAGAAGGTGCCCACTCCCGAACCCCGTTGGATTCCGGCTACACTCGCGAAAATTTCGCGAGACGCTCATGATCCTCACCCTCCATCGTGTTGCAGCATCCACCATCCCCGGCGCCGGCAAGGGGCTGTTCGTCGATGCGCCGGTCAAGGCCGGGCGCATCATCGTCGCTCCCGACGCGATCAATCGCGTGTATCGCTGGGAGGAGGTGCTCGCGCAACCGGATCCCGACGCGGCATTGGCATCGTCGGTACGCTGGTTCGAGGATCGCTACACCATCACTCCGGAGTGGCCGGACGAGTGCTATATCAACCACGCGTTTGCGGCGAGCGGTCTGTGGCATCTGGGCTTCGTGTTTGCCGCGCGCGATCTTGACGCAGGCGAGGAGGTGACCGTGGATTACCGTCATCTGTTGCGCGAGGGCGAGTACGAGGTGTTCGCCGACGCCGTGACTGGACAGCCGATCATCGGCTACAGTTGGGAGCAGTCGCTGGCTACGTCCACGGCGCAACTGGCGGCACTGCTCAAAGGTGCAGAGCACACGCTCACCATCGAACCGCGCAATTCAGCAAGGTAAGGCATGAAGGTTGTCGTCCTGCCCGCGAACCATTACCGCCGCGAACGCTGGCGCAATGGCGCAGGCTGGACACGCGAGATCGTGCGCTTGTGCGGAGCGGCAGGGCATGGCTGGGCCGCAGACGACGATATCGGCGATGACTGGGATGTGCGGCTGTCGATCGCCGAGATCGATCGCGATTGCGCGTTCTCGGCGTTTCCGGGGATCGAGCGCGAACTGGTGTTGCTGCGCGGTGATGGCATCGAACTCACGTTCGCCGATGGCCGGGTGGTCTTGGTCGATCCACCGCATGGACGCATCCGCTTCGATGGTGCCGATGCACCGCGCTGCCGCTTGAGCTATGGCCCTACCCACGATTTCAACCTGATGTGGCGGCCGCAACGGGTCGAGGCGCAGTTGCTGCATCGGCCACTGGTGGGGGCGATGGTGTTTTTTGCCGGCGCCGGCGTCGCCTGGGCGGTGCATTTGATTTCGGGCCGCGCCCAGTTCAAGGACCGCCCGGATCTGGCGCCGTTGCAGGCCGGCGACAGTGCGCTGATCGGTGCGGGCGATGCGCAGCGGATGCGGGTGATACTCGATGGCGGTGGTGAGCTGCTGCTGGTTCGGCTGGCGCTGCCCGCTCAGGACTGATCGTCGCGGGTATAGATCACGCCGTCTTCGACTTTTACCGGAAACGGCCGTACCGGGCTGTACGCCGGCGCGCACAGGGCGTTGCCGCTGCGCACGTCGAAGCGTGCGCCGTGCAGGCTGCAGGTGATCTCATGCCCCTTCAACTCGCCGGCGCTGAGTTCGAAATCCTGATGGCTGCAACGATCTTCGAGCGCATACAGCTCGCCATCGATATTGCACACCAGGATCGGGGTATCGCCGTCCCAGGCGACGGTGAACTCCCCCGGCAGCAGTTCGGCAGTGGTGCAGACACGAATCCAGTCGGACATGCGGTTTGCTCACGTTGTTGTAGGAGCCCACCCTGTGGGCGACCGGGTTACGCGCTGATAATGGCATGGCGGTCGCGCACAGGGTGCGCTCCTACAGGGATTTTTCCAGCACCTCAAAGCGCAGGTCGTCGCGCCGGGGAATGCCGAAGCGCGCATCGCCGTACGGAAACGGTTTGATGATGCCGGTGCGGCGGTAGCCGCGACGCTGATACCAGGCGATCAGCTCGTCGCGCACGTCGATCACGGTCATCCGCATGGTTGATTGTTGCCATTCATTACGCGCCACCCGCTCGGCTTCGGCGAGCACCTGCCGGCCGATACCGTTGCCTTGTGCGCCCGGGTTTACCGAGAACATGCCGAAATAACCGGCTCCGTCGTCAACGGCCACATGGGCGCTGGCGATCAGCGCGCCATCGCGCTCGGCGATCACGATGCGGCTGTTTGTGCGTTCGATGCAATCACGCACGGCCTGCGCATCGATGCGCTGGCCGTCGAGCAGGTCGGCTTCGGTGGTCCAGCCGGCGCGACTGGCATCGCCGCGGTAGGCGGATTGGGTCAGCGCGACGATGGCCGGAATGTCGGCATCGGTTGCAGTGCGAAAATGCAGCTTTGCGGATTCGGTCATCGGCCAATGGTAAGGCTATGCCAGCAACTTGCGCAGCTTTTCGATGCCGTCGCCGAGGGCATCGATTTCCGCCTCGGTGTTGAAAAACGCGAACGACGCGCGGCAGGTGGCACTGACGCCGAGCCATGCCAGCAGCGGGTGTGCGCAGTGCTGGCCCGAGCGCACCGCAATGCCTTCCAGATCGAGCAGGGTGGCCAGGTCGTGCGCATGTGCGCCATCCACCGCGAACGAGATCACCGCTGCCTTGTCGCGCGCGTTGCCGAAGATGCGCAGGCCCGGGATCGCGGCGAGGCGGGTAGTGGCGTAGGCGAGCAAGGCCTGTTCACGGGTCTGGATAGCCGCCATGCCGAGCGCGCCGAGATAGTCGACCGCGGCACCGAGGCCAATCACGCCGGCGATGTTGGGGGTGCCGGCCTCGAACTTGTGCGGTGCATCGTTGAAGACGGTGCCTTCAAAACGCACTTCCTTGATCATCTCGCCGCCACCGAGGAACGGCGGCATCGCAGCCAGATGTTCGGCGCGTGCCCACAGGCCGCCGGTGCCGGTCGGGCCGAGCATCTTGTGGCCGGTAAAGGCATAGAAATCGCAGCCGATGGCGGCAACATCGACCGCCTGATGCGGCAGCGCCTGCGAGCCATCGACGACGCTGACGATGCCGCGCCGGCGCGCTTCGCGGCAAATCGCGGCGACCGGATTGACCGTGCCGAGCACGTTGGACACGTGGGTCAGCGCCAACAGCTTCACCTCGCCGCTGAGCTTGGCGTACAAATCATCGAGATCCAGCTCGCCCGCGGGGGTGAGCTCGGCGACCTTGATGACCGCGCCGGTACGCTCGGCGATCAGTTGCCAGGGCACGATGTTGGCGTGGTGCTCCATGCGCGTGAGCACGATGCCGTCGCCGGGTTTCAGCCGTGGCAGGGCGTAGCTGTAAGCCACCAGATTCAGCGAAAAGGTCGTGCCCGAGGTCAGCACCAGATCGTCGCTGCGTGCGTTGATGAAACGCGCGATGCGCTTGCGGGCGTCTTCGTACGCGTGTGTCGCCTCGCTGCCCAGCGTATGTACCGCGCGCGAAACATTGGCGTTGTGCCGGCGATAAAACGCATCGACCGCTTCGATCACGGCGCGCGGCTTCTGCCCGGTGTTGGCCGAGTCGAGATAGATCAGCGGCTTGCCATGCACCTGCCGATTCAGGATCGGAAAATCCGCGCGCCGCGCTGCCCAATCGATGGCGCTTGCGCTACGGTTTCCGGCACGAACGGTGCTCATGCCGGCAGCTCCATGCGCGCCAGCGCCGCATCGAGCTGCGGCGCCAGGTGTTGCGCCAGCGCGTCGTTGTCCAGCACATCGAGCACCTCGCGGCAGAACGCGCCGGTCAGCAGGGTGCGTGCCTGCGCTTCGGGCAGGCCGCGACTGCGCAAATAAAACAGCGCATTGGCATCCAGGCTGCCAACGGTGGCGCCGTGCGCCGCCTTGACTTCATCGGCGTGAATTTCCAGGACCGGCTGGCTGTCGATCTCGGCTTGTTCCGAGAGCAGCAGGTTGCGGCTCGACAGTTGCGCGTCGCTGCCATCGGCACCGGCGCGGATAAGGATGCCGCCGTGGAACACCGCGCGGCCACGGCCACCGGCGATGCCCCGCCACGGCAATTCGCAGCGGGTATTTGGCGCTACGTGTTCGATGCCGAGCCGCCAGCCGGCGATAGCAGGTGTTGCTGGCTAGCACCGCCTCAGTACGCGCAATAACGCTCGCGCCGACCGCTTCGGCTTGCACCCGTGCGTGAGTGAGGCGGCTGCCGGGTTTGAGGTGGGCATGCAGCAGATGATTGGTCAGATGGCGGTGGTTACCGACACCGCGATGGTGTTCGACCACGGTGAGCGCCGCGTTCTCGCGCAGTTCAAGCACGTGGCGCAGGTTCCCGATCAGCTCGGCATCCACCGCCGCACCGATGAATACCAGATGCAATGGCGTGTCGATCGCTGCGTCGGCATCCACCGTGATCAACGCACCTTCGGTGGCGAATGCGGTGTTGATGCGCGCGAACACATTGGCAATGCCATCGAAGCGCCGACCGAGTACCGCGATCGCGCGCGGGTTGTCGCCACGCAACGCTTGGGTCAACGTGTTCACCTGCAAACCCGGTTGCAGCGCGTCGAACTGCGACAGGGCCGCGTCCATCACACCGTTCACGAACACCAACCGCGGTGCCGGAATATCGGAAATCAGCGCATCGGCAATCAGTGCCGGATCGACCGCTGTCGATGCGTTGCCGAGCGTCAATGGTCGCGCTGAAAGCGCGCGCAGCGAAGTGTATTTCCAGGCTTCGACGCGATGTTCGGGCAAACCCTCGTGCAACGCCGAAATCAGCGCCGAGCGGCGCAGCGGGCCGACGCCATGGCCGTTCATCAGCTCCGGCGGCAGCGTTTCAAAGCCGGCCTTGAGCGCGTCGAGCAATGCACTGGA
>PGZC01000054.1 GCA_002839995.1 Gammaproteobacteria bacterium HGW-Gammaproteobacteria-4
CGGTTATGTCGGCCAGGAGCAGGTAATTGCCATGGCCACGGCCGCTGGTTTTGCGCTGGACGAGGCGAGCGAGATCAATGCCAACCCGGCCGACACCAAGGACCACGAGGCCGGCGTGTGGAGCCTGCCGCCGGTGATGCGTCTGGGCGACAAGGACCGCGAGAAATACGTCGCGATCGGCGAAAGCGATCGCATGACGCTGCGCTTCCATAAGCATGCCGCCGCAGCGCCAGCAGCACAATAAGGCTGGCACCACGATGCAGATACGAAGGCCCGCGCAAGCGGGCCTTCGTATTTTACGGTAGTGCGTCCGACCGACATCGAGCGCGTGAATGCAATCGGCGTGACATGGGCAGGACGGTTTTCACATCGAAGCGCTGTCGTACAGGCACGTTCGGGTGTCCTGCCGTAGAATACGTGAGTGCTGGTCGCTCTCAACAAACCGTATGGCTTTCTGTGTCAGTTCACTGACAGCAGCAAACCCGCGCGTCCGACGCTGGCCAGTTTCGGTTTGCCGCAAGGCATTTATGCCGCCGGCCGCCTGGATTTCGATTCCGAGGGCCTGTTGTTGCTGAGCGACGATGGCCGCCGCATCGCACAGATCAGCTCGCCCAGGTTCAAGTGGCCGAAGACTTACGTGGTGCAGGTGGAAGGCATCCCCAGCGCCGAGCAGATCGCGGCGCTCAAGGCCGGGCCGGTACTCAATGACGGCCCCAGCGAAGCAACCCGGGTGCAGGTTCTGACGCATCCGCCGGAGTGGCTGTGGCCGCGCGATCCGCCGGTGCGCGCGCGCAAGACCGTGCCCGATCATTTCATCGAGATCACCATCCGCGAAGGCCGCAACCGTCAGGTGCGACGGATGACGGCGGCAGTCGGCCTGCCGACCTTGCGCCTGATCCGGATTGCGGTCGGCCCGTATCGACTCGATGGCCTGCAACCCGGGCAGTGGCGCAGCGAAGCCGAGTAGGTGTCCTGGAGTCGCATGGCTGATTTTGCCGATCACTTTTCCGGTCACGCCGTACACTACGCCAGCGCTCGACCGCGATATCCCGACGCCCTGTTTGCATGGCTCGCGCAGCAGTGCATGGCGCATGATCTCGCCTGGGACGCAGGCTGCGGCAATGGCCAGGCCAGCGTTGCGTTGACCAGACATTTCGCCCAGGTGTTCGCCAGCGATCCCAGCAGCAGGCAGATCGACCAGGCACCGGCGCATCCGCGTTTGCGTTATGCGGTGGAACCGGCCGAGACCTGTTCACTGGCGGCGGCCAGCGTCGATCTGATCAGCGTGGCCCAGGCCTACCACTGGTTCGATCAAGCGTGTTTTTGCGATGAAGTGCGGCGCGTCGCGCGTCCGGGCGCGCTGCTGGCGATCTACAGCTACGAGCGTTCGTCAGTGAGCGCCGATGTCGATGTGGTGTTCGAGCGCTTGTATCGCGACGTGCTCGGCCCGTACTGGCCGTCGGAGCGCGCACAGGTCGAAAACGGATATCGCGATGTGCTGTTTCCGTTTGCCGAGTTGCGCGATGTGCCGACCTGGCAATTGCAATGCGATTGGACGCTGCCGCAGTACCTCGCCTACCTGCGCAGTTGGTCGGCCTGCCAGAAATACCTCGCCGCCAACGGCAGCGACCCGGTCACCACCCTGGCACCAGCGTTTGCCGAAGCATGGGGCGATCCGGCCAGCGTGCGCTCGGTGGTCTGGCCGTTGAATGTGCGTGTTGGCCGGAGCAACGCGAAATCGGTGTGATGCGATTCTTCGGCGCCGCTCAGGCCACGGCGGTGCGGGTTTTGTAGCCGAGCCACGGTACGGTCGCGCACAGGGTGCGCTCCTGCAAATACCAGTACCGTCTTCTGTAGGAACCCACCCTGTGGGCGACCGGGCGGCCGTTATGGCCACCGTCCCATGCTCACCCGTTCGCGTTGTTCCAGATCGCGCGCGGTGCTCACCTCGACATAGCCGGCGGCGTCGAGCAGCGCACGCACCGCCTCGCCCTGCGTCCAGCCGTGCTCGAACAACAGCCAGCCACCGGCAACGAGGTGATCCGGCGCGGCGGCGATGATGTGGCGGATCGCGTCCAGCCCGTCGCTGCCTGACGCCAATGCCAACGCCGGCTCAAAGCGCAGATCGCCCTGCTGCAGATGCGGGTCGTCCGTTGCCAGATACGGCGGGTTGCTGACGATCGCATCGAAGCGCTCGCCAGCCAGTGGCGCAAGCCAGTCGCCGTGGCGAAACACCACGTTGTCGATCCCGGCGGCGATGGCATTGCGTTGCGCCACCGCCAACGCCTCGCGGCTGATGTCCACGGCGGTGACCTGCGCCTGTGGCCGCTCGCTGGCAATCGCCAGCGCGATGGCGCCGCTGCCGGTGCCGAGGTCTGCCACCCGGCCGCGATCCGCCAATTGCAGCAGCGCCAGCTCCACCAGCAATTCGGTTTCCGGGCGCGGGATCAACACCCCCGGTTGCACCGCCAGATCGAGCGACCAGAAGCCGCGCGCACCGATCAGGTACGCGACCGGTTCCCCGGCGATCCGGCGCTCGAGCAGTGCGCCGAACACCGCGTGTTCATCCGCGTCCAGCACACGCTCGCCATGCGCAAACAACCAGGCACGATCGCGGCCCAGCGCGTGGCCAAGCAACAGCTCGGCCTCGAACCGCGGTTGCGGGCCGGGCAATCGTGCCGCCGCCTGTGCCAGCGCGCTGTCCAGCCTCGTTTTAGTCATGCGCGACCGGCTTGTCGTCACTGTGCGCCGCCGCCGCCTTGCGTACGCGCGGCAACCAGATGCCGCCGTGGCTGAAACAGTGCCAGCCCCAGCGCAGCCAGCCGAGCAGGGCGTTCGCCAACCACAATGCCCACGCCAACACCGCGGCCTTGTAGGCCCACAGCGGCAGGGTCCAGGCGCTCGCGATCGGCAACTCGCCGTCGGCGCTGCGATCATGAAACCACTGCAACAGACGGGCGCTGGAACCATTGCCGACCACACCCATGTCCGGGCTGCCGAGCAGGCCGGCGGGCACTGCCATCACCAGACTCAGCAACGCGGCGGCGCTGAGCACCAGCAGCACCACCTGGCCGGCATCGAAGCGCAGCGGATGCGCGCTATCGACCCGCTGGCGCGCGCGCTGACCCAGCGCCAGCAGCCAGCCGGCCACGATTGCTGCGGCCCACCATGACACCGCGGCAAAACCGAGGCCCAACAGCAGCCACTGCGGCCAGCGCAGCGGTGTGCCGCTCCAGCGGCCCAGCACCGGCGCCAGCAACAGCAGCAGCGCCAGCTCGCTCCACAACAACACCGCCGGCCCGAGTTGCGGCCCGGTGGTCAGCAGCAGCCAGCGATCGTCTGGCAAGGCCATCGACAACTGGATGTCGGCAGTCGAACGCCCGAGTTGCAATGCCGGTGTACGCAAGGCGAGGGCACTGTCGTGCGACGCGCGCCAGCCGACCTGCACCGTCTGTTTGCCGTTGCGCACCGGCACCGTCACCGCGTCATCGGCGAGCAGCAGCGGCAGCGCGTTGCCATCGATCGCCAACGACTGCAACTGCGCATCCTTCGGCAACGGCAGGCGCAGCTCGCCGGTGCGCGTGGCACGCACGGTGAAGGACAGACTGTGATCGCTGGCGCGCTTGCCGGGGCTGCTGTGTACCTGCACATTCTCGATCACCTGATCGCTGCCCTTGACCGCCGCAGGCCGGTGGATGGCCAGTTCCAGGCGCTCGCCGGGCAGCGGCAGGAAGTGCCAGTAGCCGCCGTTGTCGATTGCGCCGAAGCGATCCAGCGCCAGCGGCACCCCTTGCGCGGTGGCGTGCATCAGCGGGCTCACCGCCACATCCCAGCGCTCGATCAGGTCGGTGCGCTGTGCCGCTTGCAGGCTGAGCGTGGCGCCCGGCGGCAACCGCGTGTTCCAGCTCAGCGCATCGCTGCCGGCATCCATCGCCACCTGCACCACGCCATCGGCGATGGGCGGCGCTTCGCCGATCACCTCCTCGCCGGCCAGCAAGGGCACCGCAACGCTGAAACCGGCGTGTGCCGGCGCCAGCCGCTGCACCCTGGTTTCCACCAACCATTCGCGATCGAACCGGAAGCTGCGCAACACCTGCACGAACACCGGTGCCGCCACGTTGGCGCGGGCATCGTCGCTGCTGGCCGCTGTCGCGATCGGTGGGGTAAGGTTCAGGGTGTTGCCGACCAGACGGCCGCGATCCAGCCCGGCAATGCTGAAGCCGGGTGCCTGCACGCTGACCCGCGTCGGCGGATCGGGGAAATGCAGGCCGACCGGGCCACCGTCCAGGCGATAACGCAGCACCACGTTATGGATGCCAGCCGCGACCCGCACGCGCGCGCTGCCGCCGATGTTCAGCACCGGTGTGGCGGCGGCATCCATCGACACCACCGTCAGGCTGCCGGCTGCGGTCTGCGGCAGCCGCATCACGGCATCGGCCAGCGCTTCCACCTGCACGCGCACGCTCAGATCGCGAGCGCTTGCCTGCACGTCGACCGCGCCGATGCCGAGGCAGTCGTTGCCGCAGCGCGGATCGGGTTCGAGCAGGCGGGTGCGCAGTTGATCGAGCAGCGCCGAATCGGGAATCGTCGTCTGTGCCCGCGCGGCGCCGGGCAGCGCAACGCCGAGCGACAGCGCCACGCCCACGACCAACGCAGCGGCGCTCGCGCCGGGTGTGGGTATGCCGGCCGTGGAACGCGATGGCAGCGCCGGCAATGCGCGCACCAGCCGCCACAGCAGCGCCGCCAGCAGCAGTACCGAAACCAGCCGCCACAACGCGGTCAGCCACGGCGGCGACAGCACGATGCCCGGGTTGTCGTCGGGCAACAGCGGGCCGGCCCAGCTCAGACGGAATTGCCGCCAGGTCCAGGCCGGCATTGCCGAACCGGCCTGCGGAATGGCGTCGTCGGGATAGCGGAACAAATCCTCGACCGTGATCCGTGTGCCGGTGACCATGACCCGCTCCAACGCCGCGTTGTCGGCTTCCGCGCGGGCGCGCTTCGACGGCGGTTCCGCGGCTGGCAACGGTGCCTCCATCGCCATTGGCGTCGCATCCTCGAACAAGACGGCTTCCTCGGGCGCTTGCGCCACCTTGCCCTCCAGGCGCCCACCATAGCCGCTGCCTGCGCCCACCTGCACCGCCCAGCGCTCCAGCTGCGGATGCAGCGCCAGCCGCAACTGACTGGCGGCGAACGGCAACCCCAGCAGCACGATGCCGACGAGCAGCGCGCGCTGCAGCCATGCCGTGCGTTCGCGCCACACGCCGGGGCCGGTCAACTTCAAGACCACCGCCAGTGCCAACGCGATCAACAACGTGATCCGCGGCGCCGCCGGCTCGTGCCAGACCAGCAGCACATAGCCGAGCAGCAGGCCCACGGCCGGCCAGCGCCCGAGGTGCCAGCCCAGCAACACCAGCAGGCTGCCGAGGAACAGATCGAGCAGGCTCCAGGCGTCCCACCAACTGCCCCGGGCGTGTTCGGCACCGTGTGCGGCGAGCAGGCGATAACCCGGCGGCAGATTGAGCACGAAGTCGGCGCTGTAGAACGGCTGCGACCAGCCGCTACCGCCGCTGCCGGCAGCGACCCGCGCCTGCGCCTCCAGATTGGCGGTCGGTGTGCGCAGCTCGACGCCGGCGCGCTCGACGTCGCCGGTCACCAGCAGTTGTTCGTTGCCGCTGCGCACGCTCTGCAATTGCCACGGCGCGGCCATGTCCAGCCGGCGCAGGCTGCCGATGTCGCCGGCGATGCGGTCGCTGACGCTGTAGCCATCGCCGTCGAAATCCAGCCACAGGCTGCGTTGCAGGTTCAGTTGCGATGGCCGCGCTTCGGGCAGGCCGCGCTGGCGCACGTTCACCGTCGCGGTATCGCCCGGCTCGATCAGATAGGTCGGCCAGTCGTTATCGTTGTCCTGCCCCCAGGCGGCGCGCCCGCCATCGACATACAGGGTGTCGATCACCTCCCGCCAGTCGGGCAGGATCGCCTGCTGCGGATCGAGCGCACGCAGGCCCTCCAACTGCGCGATCCGGAATTGCGCCATACCGGCGAACTGCAACACTTCCTGCTGCGGCCATGGCGCGGGCAAGGCGGGCACTTGCAGTGTGGTCAGGGCGCCCGGCGCGCGCGCAGCGAGCAGCACTTCGCTGACGCCGGGTTGTGCCTGCACCAACAGCGTGCCGTCGGCCAGCAGGCGTGCGCTGAGATCGCCGTCCAGCGCCAGCAGGGTGTAGCCCGCGGGCAGCACCTTGCCCAACGCGATTTCGCGCGGCCGGCCGGCGATCGACAAACGGATCCAGGTGGTCAGCGTTGCCGGCAGATCATCGTGCAGCAGCCGCACAACGTCGACTTGCAGGCTGTCTGCCTCGTAGCGCGTGCCTGCACCGAAGGTCACCGCTCCTGCATCGGTGCGCTGCACGTCCGGCACGCTGCGACCATCGACGCGCAGCGACAGCAACGCGATCGCTTGCGGCAGTGCCAGCTCGGCCGGACGCTGGTTCCAGACGATGCGACCGCTCAGGCGATGGCTGCCGGCAGGCAGGTGCAGCATCGGCGTGCCGCCGCGCAGCAGCACCGGCGCGGGTCGGCCATCGACGTCGACGCGTTCCGGACGCCAACGCGCATCGCCCGGCAGCGGAACCCAATCGGCCTGGGCCATTTCCCAACGCTGGGCAAAACGCGCGCCGTCGGCATCGACCTCGAGTTCGAGCATCCCCGGCCAACCGCAGGCCTTGCCATCGCTGCCGCCACGCACGCTCGGGCACAACTCGCGCTCGTGTCCGTGCAACACCCAGCCGGTCCAGTCGCGCAGCGCCGGTGGGATGGCGATATCGCGCGCTGCGGCCGTCAGCGGCGCGGCCAGTGCGAACAAGACGACTGCCAGCAAAACCCGAATCGTGTGCATTCCCCAACCCTCCGTTGCCGATAATGAAACCCGACCAAAGACGGAGTTTAGCCCGCATTACTCGCGCCGATCCGATTGCGCACGCAGAACAAGGTAATGGCCCGGCGCGAGGTTGCAGAACCGGGATTCGAGGATATCCGAATCGCGGCCCGTAGCCGCAGCCGGACGGGCTAGGAAACTTTGGTGAGACGGTAGGCAGCGGTATGCAGCCGCGTGACGCCTTCGGCCTGGAAGCCGGGTTGCTGGGCGAGGATGTCACGCCGTTCCAGCAACGCGACGTGCCAGTTCGCGGCAAACAGGCGTTCGACTTCCGTTTGATCGACGCTGAACGGTGGGCCTTGCTTTTCGTGTTGCGGGTAGTCGAGGGTGACCAGCAGGGTACGGCAACCGCTCGGCAATTTGCCGAGCACCAGCTCGGCGTAACGTTGGCGCATGGCGTCCGGCAATGCGATCAGGGCAGCGCGGTCGTAGCAGGCGGCGCAGTCGGCGAGGTCGTGCGTGCTGAGCGCAAAGGCGTCGCCGGCCAGCAGTTCGATGGGTTCGCTGCGATAACGCTGTAATGCGCCGTGTGCCGTCACTTTGGGCACCAGTCCATGCTCGGCGAAGAAGGCGGCGCAGGCGTCGTGCGCGAGTTCGACGCCGAGCACGCGGTGGCCTTGCGCGGCGAGCCAGGCCATGTCGGCGCTTTTTCCGCACAGGGGTACGAACACGCGGCTATCGCGCGGCAGCGACAACGCCGGAAAGTGCTGCCGCAGCAATGCATTCACTTCGGGCTGGTGCCAGCCGGTGCGGCCTTCGGCCCAGCGTTGTCGCCAGTAATCGGGTTCCACGCGGATGCTCCTCAGCGCAACGCCTGATCCAGATCGGCGATCAGATCGTCGGCGTCCTCCAGCCCGACCGACAGCCGCAGCAGGTTGAGCGGCGAGGTTGGCTTGGCGCCTTCGACCGAGGCGCGGTGCTCGATCAGGGATTCACAGCCGCCGAGCGAAGTGGCATTGATGAACAGGCGCAGGCGCCCTGCTGCGCGTAACGCCGCATCGCGGCCGCCTTTCACCTGGAAGCTGAGCATGCCGCCGAAATCGCGCATCTGCGCGGCGGCGATGGCGTGGCCGGGGTGCGTGGTCAGGCCGGGAAAATGCACGGCTTCCACCTGCGATTGCGCTGCCAGGGCGGCAGCGACACGCTGCGCGTTGGCGCAATGCATCGCCATGCGCGCCGACAGCGAGCGCAGTCCACGCAGCACCATCCACGCCGCGAACGGCGAGGCGTTGAGGCCGATCAGTTCGCGCGCATTGCGCGCGTCGGCGTAGCCGATGTCATCGGCAAAGACGAGCACGCCGCCCATCACATCGCTATGCCCACCCATGTATTTGGTGGCCGAATGCAGCACCACGTCGGCGCCCAGCGCGAGCGGCTGCTGCAATGCCGGGGTGGCGAAGGTGTTGTCGACCAGCAGCCGCGCGCCGGCCGCGTGCGCCAACGTAGCGAGCGCGGCGATGTCGCTGACGCGCAGCAGCGGGTTCGATGGCGTTTCCGCCCACAGCAAGGCCGCCGGCCGTTGCAGCGCTTTGCCGACGGCGTCGAGGTCGGTCAGGTCGCACCATTCGACCACCACATCCCAGCGTTCGGCCAGTTGCGAGAACAGCGAGCGAAATCCGGCATATAGATCGCGCGCCACGATCACGCGGCTGCCGCGCGGCAGGCTATGCAGCAACGCGCTGCCGGCCGCGATGCCGGCGCTGAAGAACAGGGCGTGGCTGCCGCCTTCCAGTGCCGCCAACGCGGTTTCCAGACGGCGCTGTGTGGGATTATCCGCACGCTGGTATTGCAGGCCATCGTCGCGGCTGCCGTCGGGTGCGTGTTCGTAGGTGGTGGCAAGGTGAATGGGCGGCACCACGGCACCGGTTTCGGCATCGGGCTCACCGCCGGCATGTACTGCGAGGGTCTGGAATCGCATGCGAAGCTCCTTGGCTTGACCTTGCGCGCGGCTGGCGTCGCGGCAATGGGATAATGCCAGTTTGCCGCATTTGCCCGAGACCCACATGAGCCGAACCGAAGACATTGTGCAGCGCGCGAACGAGAACTGGCTGGCGGTGTACCGGCCGCGCGCGCTGGTGCTGGATCGCGGGCTCGGCGCTAGGCTGTGGGACATCGAGGGCCGCGACTATGTGGATTTCGCCGCCGGCATCGCGGTGAACGCATTGGGCCACGGCGATCCCGACCTCAAGGCGGCATTGCACGCTCAGGCCGACAAGCTGTGGCACACCAGCAACGTGTTCTATACCGAGCCGCCGGTGCGCCTGGCGCAGGCCCTGGTGGAAAAATCGGGTTTTGCGCAGCGCGTGTTCCTGTGCAATTCCGGCACCGAGGCCAACGAGGCCGCGATCAAGCTGGTGCGGCGCTGGGCCAGCGATCAGGGTCGGTCGCCCGAGCGTCGCGTCATCATCACGTTCGAAGGCAGTTTCCACGGCCGCACCCTGGCCGCCGTAACCGCTACCGCACAGCCCAAATATCAGCAGGGCTACGAACCGCTGCCCGGCGGCTTTCGCCATTGCGCGTTCAACGATCTGGAAGCGCTCGAACAGGCGATGGCTGCGGATGATGTCGCGGCGGTGATGCTGGAACCGATCCAGGGCGAGGGCGGGGTGCGCCCGGCTGCGCCGGGATTTCTTGCCGGTGTGCGCGCGCTGTGCGATCGCCACGACGCGTTGCTGGTGCTCGACGAAATCCAGTGCGGCATGGGCCGCAGCGGTCGCTTGTTTGCGCATCAATGGGAGGCCGTGCGTCCCGACATCATGACCCTGGCCAAGGCGCTGGGCTGCGGGTTCCCGATCGGTGCGATGCTGGCCGGGCCGCGTGTCGCCGAGGTGTTGCAGTTCGGCGCACACGGCACCACCTTCGGCGGCAATCCGCTGGCGGCGGCGGTGGCGAACGTCGCGCTGGAAAAGCTCGATTCGCCGGCGGTCCGTGCCAACGTCGAGCGCCAGTCGCAGGCACTGCACACCGGCTTGCAGGCATTGCACGAGCAGCACGCATTGTTCGCCGAGATCCGCGGCCGTGGCCTGATGCTGGGCGTACAGCTTGCCCCGGACTTGGCCGGACGCGCGGCGGAAATCCTCGACGCGGCAGCAGAACACGGCCTGCTGTTGTTGCAGGCCGGGCCGGACGTGTTGCGTTTCGTGCCGCCGCTCACGATCACCGATGCCGAACTGGCCGATGGCCTCGATCGCCTCGGGCGCGCGTTGGCGGCGTGGCGCGCTGGGTAACCTGGGCGCTACGCGGCCATACAGAACGCTTCGCGCGCCGCGGCGATGGTGGCGTCGATATCCGCTTCGCTGTGCGCTGCACTGAGGAAGCCCGCCTCGAACGCGGATGGCGCGAAATACACGCCGCGCTTGAGCATTGCGTGGAAGAAGCGGCGGAAACGCGTGACGTCGCACGATGTCGCCTGCGCAAACGTGGTGACTTTTTCGGCGCCGAAGAATAAGCCGTACATCGCGCAACTGCGGTTGGTGGTCGCCGCGATGCCGGCATCGCGCGCCGCCGATTCCAGGCCATCGCAGAGCCGGTTTGTTTTCGCTTCGAGCGAATCGTGGAAGCCGGGTACCTGGATCAGTTCCAGCGTGGCCAGACCGGCCGCCATCGCCACCGGGTTACCCGACAGCGTGCCAGCCTGGTAGATCGGCCCGGACGGCGCGATCTGCGCCATCAAATCGCGACGTCCACCGTACGCACCCACCGGCATGCCGCCGCCGATGATCTTGCCGAAGGTGCTCAGATCGGGAGTGATGCCATAACGCGCCTGTGCGCCGCCCAGTGCCACGCGAAATCCGGTCATCACTTCATCGAAGATCAGCACCGTGCCATGGCGCGTGCACAGCGCGCGCAGATGTTCGAGGTAACCGGGATTGGGCAGGACGCAATTCATGTTACCGGCAATCGGCTCGACGATCACCGCCGCAATTTCGTCGCCGCACTCGGCAAACAGTGCACTGGCGGCATCGGCATCGTTGTACGGCAGGGTGATGGTCAGATCGGCCAGCGCCTTGGGCACGCCGGGAGAATCGGGCACGCCCAGCGTCAGCGCGCCGGAGCCCGCCTTGACCAGAAAACTGTCGCCGTGGCCGTGGTAGCAGCCCTCGAACTTGACGATGCGGCTGCGGCCGGTGGCACCGCGCGCCAGGCGGATCGCCGACAGCGTCGCCTCGGTGCCGGAGTTGACCATGCGCACCATTTCGCACGAGGGCACCAGGCGGGTGATGGTTTCCGCCATCGTCACTTCCAGCGCATTGGGCACGCCAAAGCTCAGGCCATCGGCGGCGACCCGGGCCACCGCCTCGATCACCGCCGGGTGCGCATGACCGGCGATCATCGGCCCCCACGAGCCGATGTAGTCGATGTAGCGATTGCCATCGACATCGAACAGATACGCGCCCTCGGCGCGCGCCGCAAAGAACGGCTCACCGCCGACCGACTTGAATGCGCGCACCGGGGAATTGACGCCGCCGGGCATAAGCGCGCTGGCGCGGGTGAACAGGTCGTGGCTGATCGTGTGGTTCATGGTGTTCCCTGGTTCGTGTTGGGCGAGTGCGGTTCATACAATGATTGCAGCTGGCGCGCGGCAGCGAGCGGGTCGGGCGCGTCGAACACACCGCTGATTACCGCGAGCAAATCGGCACCGGCGCGCACCAGTGGTTCGGCATTGTCGGGGCTAATGCCGCCGATCGCCACCCGGGGTACGCCAAGGCCGGCGCTCGCGCGCAGCGATTCAAGCGATGCGCGGCGCGCCTGCGGCTTGGTAGGCGATACGAAGAACGCACCGAAGGCCACGTAACTGGCGCCGGCAGCGGCAGCGCGTGCGGCCAGCGCAATATCGTCATAACACGACACGCCGATCACGGCGCTGTGGCCCAACACCGCTCGCGCCTGCGCGACGCCGGCATCGTCGCGGCCAAGATGAACACCGAGGGCGCCGACCTCGGCGGCGAGTTCCAGATCGTCGTTGATGATCAGGCCGACGCCATGATCGGCGCACGCTGCTGCCAGTGCAAGGGCCTGCGCGCGCCGCTGGCCACGGGGCAAGGATTTGCAGCGGTATTGCAGCAGCGCCGGGCGCGCAGGCAGAACCTGCGTCACGGACTGCAACAGGTGGCGGTCGTCGGAACGTTCGGGGGTAATGAGATACAGCCCGCGGTTCGGCCAGAAATCGCTCAACCAGGGTTCCTTATGACGCGTGGGGATGGGACAATTCTACGTTGTCTCCCATGGTGCAAGACACGATGAGTTCGTCGATCCAGACTGCCGTCTATCGTTCCTGGATGTGCGTGGTGTGTGGCTTCATCTACGACGAGGCCGAAGGCCTGCCCGAAGAGGGCATTCCGCCCGGCACGCGCTGGGACGATGTGCCCGATACCTGGGTATGCCCCGATTGCGGCGTCGGCAAGGACGACTTCGACATGATGCCGCTCAATTGAGCAGCGCCGCCCGACGCCTCAATTGAGGCGTGTGCGCCCGGCGCCAGCTTCGATCAGGGCGTCGCGCACATCGTCGTTTTCGTCGCCACCCGGATTCAACGCCAGATAGCGGGTCAAATCGGCGCGCGCGCCTGCGTGATAGCCCAGTGCGCGATACGCCATGCCGCGATCGCGCAATTCGCTGTTGCGATCGGGGCACAGTTGCAGCGCGCGATCGCAGGTGCGGGCGACGCGGTCCCACTCGCCGCGCTCGCTGTAAACCGCTTTCAGGTTTTGCAGCATGCGCGTCAGGATGTCGCGATGCGATGCCGGCTCGAGAATGCTCAGCAGTTGCGAATCGTCCGGCATCAGGCCGTCAAGGTGCTCGCTGGCGCGCTGCCGCAGTTCCTCCGCTGCCAGCGGGCGGCCACGGTTGAACGGATCGAGCACGATCAGGCCGTCCTGCGCCGCTACCCGCACCAGGAAATGCCCGGGGAATGAGATGCCGTCCATGTCGAGCCCGAGTCGGCGGGTGACTTCCATCTGAATCACCGCCAACGTGATCGGAATGCCCAGGCGGCGGTTCAGCACTTCGTTGAGATAGCTGTTGCGCGGATCGAAATAGTCGTCGTGGTTGCCGGCATAGCCACTGTCTTCGAACAGGTGCCGGTTGATCGCCTGCAGCGACTGCGCCAGTGTCCGATCGGCCGGCAGGTTGGCGTCGATGGCGCGCACGTGCGCGGCCATCTGCTCGCGGCAGGCATCGGCGTCGAGATCCGGGTATTCGTCGCGCGCGATCAGCAATGCGGTGTCCAGCAGCGGTATCGCGTCATCCGCCAACGTCGCCAGATCGTTCCAGGCAAGTGTTGAGTTGCGAGTGTTCATGGCAACCTCCATGGCGACGGATAGGCTCAGACTCAAGGGCTCGCGTCGATCCCCGGGCCGAACACCAGTTCAGCGCCCGGCTGGACATCGAGCTCGCGCGCGATGCCGGCGTTCAGCTCCAGCGTAAAGCGCGCCATGCCTTTGCTGGGATAGTTGGGGCAGCGGTTGCCGGCAGAACACGGCGGCGTGTTTTCAGCGGCGGACACCAACCTCCGGTTAGCGTCGAAATACAGGATGTCGAGCGGAATGCGTGTGTTCTTCATCCAGAACGCCAGCGGCTCTTCGCGCTCGAAAACGAACAACATGCCATGATCGGCCGGCAGCGCATCGCGGAACATCAATCCGCGCGTGCGGCCCGCTTCGTCAGCGACCACCTCGACATGAAAGCGTCGTCCGGCAAGTTCCACCCACGGCGTATCCGCATTGGCGCAGGCGCTCAGGCTGAGCGCAAGCGTTACAAGTGCAAACAGGCGCTGCAACCGATCCGACATCATTGATCCTCCTTGCGAATGGTGCCGCCGCGCGCGGCGCGTCTGGTTGCATTGTGCCGCAACCTTGAGCAGGTGAGCGACGAAATCGACACGCATCGAAAAATTGTACTTTTCATTTTTTCGTTCTGCCCGTATGATGCGCGGCCCGCTGCTGAGGAAGTGAGTTGGTGGTGGGGCTGCAGGGAAAAGGTGGAGCATCCGGGGTGTTGACGGATGAGGAAAGTGG
>PGZC01000055.1 GCA_002839995.1 Gammaproteobacteria bacterium HGW-Gammaproteobacteria-4
CGCGACAGCGCAAGCTGCGCTTGCTATGCCTTCACTTCGCCGCTACGCGGCTCGCTCGGTCAGTCGCTTCGCGACAGCGCAAGCTGCGCTTGCTATGCCATCGCTTCGCCGCTACACGGCTCGCTCGGTTTGGTCGCGCAGCAGGTTCTTCGAGGTGTCCCTCAGCCATCGACGTCTTCCAGCGCCTTGTCGGTCGCATCGGTGCTGCGTTCCAGCAACTGCTCGGCCGCGCGCGCCTTGTCCAGCGGCGCCTTCACCGCATCGCGCAATTCCGTTGCCTGCGGTTCGGTCTTGGCTTGCGCCGTCGGGTCGCTGGCGGCATCGCGGCCGCAGGCGGCCAGCAGCAGGATTGAACCGAGCACAAATACGCGCATGACAAGCTCCATGAGTGGTGGCCTGCGATATCCTAACGCGAGTGGCGAAACGTGGAGAGCGCAATGACCCATCACCGCTGGCGTCTGGATGGCGAGGTGGCCCTGGTAACCGGTGCCAGTGCCGGCATCGGTCAGGCCATTGCGGCCGAGCTGGCGGGTCTCGGCGCGCAGGTGCTGATGATCGCGCGCGATCCCGATCAGCTCGAACGCGCGCGCCGGGAAATCGCGGACGACCACCCGGAGGTTGCGATCCATGCCCTGTCCTGCGATGCCGCTACCGGCGAAGGGCGCGATGCCTTGTGCGACTGGATCGAGGATCTGGACCTTGGCTTGAGCATTCTGGTCAACAACGTGGGCGGCAATCAAACCCGCGCCGCGATCGATTATTCCGAGGACGAATGGCGCGCTCTGTTCGAAACCAATGTTTTTTCGGCGTTCGAGTTGTGCCGCAACGCGTATCCGCATCTGTGCCGGCACGGCAGCGCCAGTATCGTCAATGTCGGTTCGGTTTCCGGGCTGACCCATGTCCGCTCCGGCGCGGTCTATGGCATGACCAAGGCGGCACTGCACCAGCTCACCCGCAACCTGGCCTGCGAATGGGCGACCGACGGCATCCGGGTCAATGCGGTGGCGCCGTGGTACATCCGCACCCGCCGCACCTCGGGCAAGCTCGCCGACCCGGATTATTACGAGGAAGTGATTGCACGCACGCCGATGCAGCGCGTCGGCGAGCCCGAGGAAGTGGCGGCTGCGGTCGCGTTTTTGTGTCTGCCGGCCGCGAGCTACATCACCGGCGAGTGCATCGCCGTGGATGGCGGTTTTCTGCGCAATGGATTTTAGTCACAACGACGACGTTCTGTAATGTAGGTCGGCCTGATTGTAGGTCGGCTCAAGCGCAGCGGAGCCGACGTTGCGCTACCGACAGATCGTTGTCGGCTCCGCTGCGCTTGAGCCGACCTACGAAGCTACTTAATGCCTTTTGGTTCGGCAGCGGGCCTCGGCAGCAGGACGGTTCGTCCGGCCGGCTCGGGTTAAGCCGCGATGACCGATGATTGCGCACGGGTCGAAGCCGGCGCGCAGCATGATTCGCCAGCTATCGACTTGTGCACTGCTTCAAACCGGAGAAACCGATCATGCGTAACGTTCTTGTGCTGCTGCTATTGCTGTCAACCACCTGGCCGGCTGCGGCCACCGACGCTGCCGTGATCGATCGCCGCGCCCAGGAGACGCTGGGCCGTCTGTACGCGACCAAGCCTGGCGTGCGCTCGATCGTGCAGAACGCGGCCGGGGTGCTGGTCTACCCGCGCGTGTACAAGGCCGGTATCGGCCTGGGCGGCGACTACGGCGAAGGCGTACTGCTGGAGCACGGCCGCAATGCCGGTTACTACAACCTCGTTTCCGGTTCGATCGGATTCCAGTTGGGTGCGCAGATGCGCTCGCAGGTGTTCGTGTTCACCGACAAGGCCGCTCTGGTCAAGTTCAAGGCCACCGATGGCTGGAAGGTGGGCGTGGACGGCAGCGCGGTGATCGCCGAGTTCGGCGCCGGCGGCACCATCGACAGCAATACCGCCAACAAGCCGGTGATCGTATTCGTGCTGGGCGAAAAAGGCCTGATGTACAACATCAATCTGGAAGGCTCGAAGATTTCCCGCATCAAGCGCTGAACACGCCTGGCGCGCCTTGGGAGCCTGTCGAGACGTGACTGATCGTAGCGAGGGAAAGCCGGGCCTTCGCTTCGCTCGGTCGCCCACAGGGTGGGCTCCTACAATTAAAACGGTCGCACACTGTAGGAGCCCACCCTGTGGGCGACCGAGCGCTGCAGTGCGCGATGACGCGACATGATCGCTGCGCCAGTGGCGGCCGCGCCTACCTCAAGGCGCCCTCGCTACGAATCGGTGTGAGCAATGCGGGCTAGAGCAGCTATGATCGACGCTTCGATCAGGCTGGCGGGAGACTGCGGTGAGCTTTCGTACCTTATGCGTGGCGCTGGTATTCCTCGTCGGCCCGGCTCGGGCCACCATTCCCGCAGCGCCTGACCGCCAGCAAGGCGATGGCCCGTATCCGCAACTGATCCTGCGTGGGGTCACCGTCATCAACGGCACCGGTAGCCCGGCGTTCGGCCCGGCCGACATCGTGATCAAGGGCAACACCATCACCGAAGTGCGCGTGGTGGGAAGCGCCGGTTCGGCGATCGACCCCGCGCGCCGGCCCGCACTCGAAGCCGGCGGCACGGAGCTCGATCTCAGCGGCCAGTACGTGATGCCCGGCATCATCGACCTGCACGGCCACATCGGCGGCGACGAGCAGGGCACACCCGCCGAATACGTGTACAAACTGTGGCTGGGCCACGGCATTACCAGCATCCGCGACCCAGGCTGCGGCAACGGCATCGATTTTTGCGTCAGCGAACAACAACGCAGCGCCGCCAACACCATCGTCGCGCCGCGCATTTTCCCGTATGCGTTCTTCGGGCAGGGCCGCGACACGCCGTTCACCACGCCCGAGCAGGCCCGCGAGTGGGTGCGCACGATGAAGAAAAAGGGCGCGCTCGGCATGAAGTGCTTCGGCTATCGCCCCGACATCCTCGAAGCCGCGTTTGATGAACTGAAAAAGCAGGGTATGCGCTCGGCCTGCCATCACGCCCAGCTCGATGTGGCGCGGGTCAACGTGCTCACGACCGCACGCTGGGGCCTGACCACGATGGAGCACTGGTACGGTCTGCCCGAAGCGCTGTTCGATGGCCGCACCGTGCAGGATTATCCGGCCGGCTACAACTATCAGGACGAGCAGGCCCGTTTCGGCGAAGCCGGGCGGCTGTGGGCGCAGGCGGCCAGCCCCGGTTCGGAGAAATGGATCGCGGTGCGCGACGAGCTGATCGAGCGCGATTTCACCATCGACCCGACCTTCACCATTTATCTCGCCGCGCGCGACCTGATGCGCGCCCGCCGCGCCGACTGGCACGACCAGTACACCCTGCCCGCGTTATGGGATTTCTTCACTCCCAACCGCGACAACCACGGCAGCTTTTTCTTCGACTGGGGTAGCGAACAGGAAAGCGCCTGGCGCGACAACTACCGGCGCTGGATGGCGTTCATCAACGACTACAAGAACCACGGCGGCCGCGTCACCGTCGGCTCGGACGCGGGCTACATCTACCAGATCTACGGCTTCGGCACGATCCAGGAAATGGAACTGCTGCGCGAGGCCGGCTTCCACCCGCTGGAAGTGATCCGCGCCGCCACCCTCAACGGCGCCCAGGCGCTGGGTGCCGACGATCGCATCGGCAGCATCGAGGCGGGCAAGCTGGCCGACCTGGTGGTCGTTGGCGAAAACCCGCTCGCCAACCTCAAGGTGCTGTACGGCACCGGCCAGCTCCGCCTCGGCGCCGACGGCAAGCCCGAACGCACCCGCGGCGTGCGCTACACGATCAAGGACGGCATCGTGTTCGACGCCGAAAAACTGCGCGCCGACGTGCGCGCGATGGTGGCCAAGGCCAAGGCCGAGCGTGGTATCAGCGAGCTGGTGCAGCCTTGAGGTAGCGCGTTGTTTTGCAACGTTGGCGTGACATCGAGCCGCTACTCACTGCCTGCACAAACGCGGGTTGCCAGGATCGATGCCGCGGCGATTGCTGCGCCAGGGGTTGATATCCAGGCCGCCGCGGCGGGTGTAGCGGGCGTACACGCTCAGTTGCGTCGGGGCGCAGCGCGCCAGCACGTCGACGAAGATGCGCTCGACGCAGTGCTCGTGAAACTCGCTGTGCTGGCGGAAGCTGATCAGGTAACGCAGCAGGCCGGCGCGGTCGATGCGCGGGCCGCGATAGGCGATCTGCACGCTGCCCCAATCCGGCTGGCCGGTGACCGGGCAGTTGGAACGCAGCAGGTGCGAGACCAGCGATTCCTCCACCACGGCCTCGGCGTCGTGGCGCAGAAACTCCGGGCGCGGCGGGCCGTAGTGGTCGATGCCGATCGGGAGGTCGTCGATACATTCGCCGGAGAGTGTCTCGACGCAGACGCTGGTACTGGTTACCGGGGTCAGCACCACCTTCACCGCGGCACCGGCCGCTTGCGACAGGTCGGCCACGAGCAGATTGCGCAGAGCCTCGCTGTGGTCGAGCCGGGTCTGGGCGAAGCTGTTGAGGTACAGTTTGAAGCTTTTGGATTCGACCAGATGCGGTGAATCGGCCGGTATCCGGAACTCGGCCAACACCACGCGCGGTTTGCCGCGGGCATCGAGCCAGCCCAGTTCGTACGCATTCCAGATATCGGTGCCATGAAACGGCAGCACGTCGCCGAGGCCGAGCGCGGCCCGGTTGCCGGCGCGCGCGACCGGAAACAGCAATGACGGGTCGTGCTGGTCGGTGTAGCCGACCGGCTTGCCCAAGGACGAATCGGTGAGTGGATTCATGCTGTGGATTGTACCGGCGATGGCGTGTACACCAACAAGACCAGGCTCGATGCGGACGCCTGCACCAGCCAGATCAGGTAGCGGAACTCGGCGCTGCCGGCGATCAGGAGCAGCGGCAGGGTGTACAGCAGCGCCGAGGCGATCAGTACCAGCGCCAGCCGCGCCTGCGCCTGCGCGCGTCGCCGCCAGGCCACGATGGCCAGCGCGGCGCTCAGCAGCAGATACAGCCAGCCGGCGAACAGCGGCGTATCGATCAGCGCGTTCAGGCCGCCTTGCACGACGCGATTGAGCGTACTGCGATTGGCGCTGACGGCTGGATTGTCGGCCAATGCTTCGATGCCGGGCATCAGCACCATGCGATCGGGCAGGGCGGCGGGAAAGAAGCCGAACAGGTATCCGGCAAGCCGCAGGCGATGCGCGAAGTAGGCACGCGGGTGCGTCAGTGGCAGCGAGAGCCAGGCGCGCTGCAATGTCGCGCTCTGAATCGGATCGTAGGGATCGTACAGGCTGTGGCGGAACGCGTCGTCGCGATACAGGCTGGTGTTGCTCCAGGGCGAGAAGCGCTCGCGCAGCAGGGCGAGATCGACATCCTTGCGGGCGAAGCCGGGCGGGAACAGCAGGCGCTGTTCGGCAATCGACACCGCGGCGATGTCCCATAGCGCCACCACCGACCACGGGCTGTCGGTATGGGTCACGGCCGGGTGCCGCGCCGGCAACTGTGCGGTGAAGCCAATCAACACCGCGAGCGCCACGCTGGCCAGCGTTTTGTATGCGCGCTGTCCATGCCAACCGCGCAGATCGGCCTCGCGCCACAGCCACCAGCCGGCGAACGGCAGCAGCGCCGGCAGGGCGTTGTGGCGAAGGGCACCGGCAGCGAGCAGACACAGCAGCAGCGCCCAGCGACGCAGCGCCAGCGGGCGACGCAGATCGGCCATCGCCAGCGCCGCGGCCAACGTCAGCAGGCCAGCCATCGGCACGTCTTTCCACAGATGCGGCAACAGCCCGAACAGCGGCGGCCACAGGCCGAGCAGCAACACCAGCCCGGCGCGCAGCGCGGCCGATGCCTTGAGTTGCGCAATCAGCAGGGCAAGGACGGCCCAACACAGCAGCGCCTGCAACACGAACATGCCGCCCGGCCCCGGCCAGATTCGATCGACGAGGTGCCACAGCATGGCCAACGCCGGCGGATGCAGGTCGTTGAACGCGAAATGCCGTGCCTGCTGCCACTGGTCGGCTGAATCGAAGCTCAGATAACCCGGGTAGAACGCCAGCAGGGTAAAGGCGAGGCCGGCGGCAGCCGCCAGCCAGGGAGCCCAACGCGTCGGCGCTGCACTCATTTCACGCCGTACAGATAATCCATGCTCACCTGCAGCATCGCGCGCGTGCCCAGCGACAGGGTGGCGGCCTCATCGACGTGGAAATCCGGCGAGTGGTTGCTGGCGACGGTTTTCATGTCGCGATCGGGCGGCGTGGCGCCGACGAAGAAAAACACGGCGGGCACTTCGTTGGCGTAATAGGCAAAATCCTCGGCACCGGTGATCGGGTCGATCGCGATCACCTTGCCCGGGCCAGCGGCGCGCAGCAGGCTGTCGCGGGCGCGTGCGGTCAATGCCGGGTCATTGACCACCACCGGGTTGCCTTCTTCGGCCGGCACCTGCAATTCCACGCTCGCGCCGTTGGCGGCAGCGATGTGTTCGGCCATGTTGCGCAGGCCGGTGAATACGTCCTCGCGCATGTCCGGCTTGAAGGTGCGGATGGTGCCGACCAGCTCGACCGAATCGGGGATGATGTTGTAGCGGATGCCGCCCTTGATCGCACCGAAACTCAGCACCACCGGTGCGCGGGTCAGTTCGGCGCGGCGGCTGACCAGGGTCTGCGCGCCGGTGACGATCTGTGCGGCGGTAACGATCGGATCGACGCCGCCCCAAGGTTTGGCGCCGTGCGTCTGGCGGCCGATCACCTTGATCGTGAACCGGTCCGAGCCGGCCATGAACGGGCCGGGCCGCACCGCGATGGTGTCGGAGGGAATGCCGGCAATCACGTGCAGGCCGAACATCGCCTCGGGCTTGAACTCCGCGAACAGGCCCTCGGCCAGCATCCGCGATGCGCCGCCTTGCTCGCCCTCGGGCGCGCCTTCCTCGGCGGGCTGGAACACGAACATCACCTCGCCCGGCAACTCCTTGCGCATCGCGGCCAATGCCTTGGCTACGCCCATCAGGATGGCGGTGTGGGTATCGTGGCCGCAGGCGTGCATCACGCCGATCGTTTCACCGCGGTACTGGGTGGTGGCTTTCGACGCGAACGGCAGATCGCCGCGCTCGCTGACCGGCAGCGCATCCATGTCCGCGCGCAGGCCGATGCGCGGGCCGGGTTTGCCGCCGCGCAGGATGCCGACCACGCCGGTGGCGCCGATGCCGGTGCGCACTTCCATGCCCAGCGAACGCAGGTGATCGGCGACCAGCTTGCTGGTGCGCGTTTCGCGGTTGCCCAGCTCCGGATGCTGGTGGATGTCGCGGCGCCAGTGCAGCACGTCGTTGGCGACGGCCTTGGCGGCCGCATCGGCATCGGGCGCGGTTTGCGCTGCAAGTGAACCGGAGGTCGCGAGCAAGGCAGCGGCGAGCAGGGTAAGGCGCATGGCATGACTCCAATCGGATGGGTTACGGGCAGGTGTCGCCTTGCGCACGATACCAATGAAACCGGCCGGTGCCAGCACCGAGTGTGCGCATCGGCCGGCCCAGGCGGGCAGCGGCGACCTGCAAATGGTGCTCGCTGCGCGGCTTGACGATAAAGGTGCGGCACTGTGGCGGCTCGGCGAGCAGGTCGGCCAGGCCTTGTTCGTAGCGGCTGGTGGCCGCGTTGATGCGCGCGCGTTCGATGTTGGCGCCGAGGTACAGGCGCAGCCCGAATCGCGGCGAGTCTTCCACGAACACCAGTTCCGCCGCGTCGGCACCCTGCGCCCGCAGCACGCGCGCCAGTTCACGATCATCGGTGTGCATCGGCGCCTGCGCCGCAAAGCCGCGACTCGCGATCAGCAACGCCAGCCACAGGCCGAGCAACGCCCAGCCGCCACGCGACAACGTTGGCGGACCCGGTGGCATGGTGCGCGCAATCAGCAATGCCAGCGGCACCCACAGCGGCAGCAGGTACAGCGGCATGCGCGACTGCGCCAGAAAAAAAACCAGCAGCGGCAGCAAAAGCCAGAGCAGCGGCAACCACAGGCCGGGCTCGTTGCGCAGGCCGGAAAGGCCGGGCCAGGGGCGGCGCAGAGCACCGATCGCGCGCACGCCCCAGGGCAGCGAGCCCAGCAGCAGGGTGGGCAGGTAGACGCTGATCAGCCCGATCACGCCCGGGCTGCGGCCGTGCTTGTCGCTCAGCACGCGCGCGGCGACTTCGTCCTGCAAAAAATAACCCAGCAAGTCCGGCTGTTGCACGATCAGCACCACGAACCACGGCGCGGCGATGGCGAGCCACAGCAACCAACCCCAGCGCGCGCCCAGCCGGCCGAGGCGTGGCCGCAGCGGCGGGCAGGTCGATGCCGCGATGGTCAATGCCGCGATACCGAGCAGCCCCGGCGGGCCCTTGGTCAGAAACGCGAGACCCAGCGCCGCCCACAGCAGCGCGGCCTGACGCAGTGGCCGACCGCCATCGAGCAGCGCGGCGATGAAGCCGAGCGCCGCCAGGGTTTCGAACAAGGTGAGCAGGGTGTCGGTGCTGAGCCAATGCGCGCCCAGGTACGGCAACGCCATGCTGGCGTAGATCAGCGCCGCCCAAGCGGCACGCGCGGGATCGAGCCGGCGGCCGATGGCAAAACACAGCCATACCGTCAGCGCGAAAGCCAGCGCGTTGGGCAGGCGGATCGCCCATTCGTTGGCGCCGAATACGGCGACGCTGGCGGCAATCGCCCAGTAGGTGAGCGGCGGTTTGCTGAAATGCGCCACATCGTGGCTGAGTTTCGGGGTGACGAAATCGCCGCTGTCGAGCATGTTCAGCGCGACCGCGCTGTAGCGGCCCTCATCGGTGGTGAACAGCCCGCGCGCGCCTTGAAAGGCGAGCGAATAGGCGAGCACCAGCAATGCCAGCAGCGCAATGCGCGCACCGAACAGCCTCATCGGGTGCTCCCCGCAACAACCCGAAAACCAGAGGCGTTGCTGCGAACGCCTGTCGCCCACAGGGTGGGCTCCCACAAAAGCACGTATCGGCGATTGCGCGGGCTCTTGGCAATGAGGCGCCGCCTGTCGCCCACAGGGTGGGCTCCTGCAAAGAGCGGTTGTCCCCACCTGTAGGAGCCCACCCTGTGGGCGACTCCTGCAAAGAGCGGTTGTCCCCACCTGTAGGAGCCCACCCTGTGGGCGACTCCTGCAAAGAGCAGTTGTCCCCACCTGTAGGAGCCTACCCTGTGGGCGATTTTCCGCCTCGGCATAAGCAGCGTCATCATGCGCGGTGCTCGCGGGCGAGGTAGTCCGCGCTCTGCATCTCGATCAGGCGGCTGCTGGTGCGCTCGAATGCGTGCGCCAGCCGCTCGCCGCGATACAGATCCAGCGGCCCGACCGCTGCGCTCAGGATCAGGTTGACGTTGCGGTCGTAAAACTCGTCGATCAAATGCACGAAGCGGCGCGCGGCATCTTCGCGATGACCATCGAACTGCGGCACGTTCGACACCAGTACGGTATGGAAGCCGCGCGCAATTTCGATGTAATCCGCGACCGCGCGCGGACCGTCGCACAGCACCGCAAAATCGAGCCACACCGCGCCCTCGGCCATCGCCTTGACCGGCAGCTCGCGCCCGAGCAGCATGAGCGGTCCGGGCTCGCGTTCGATGTTGGCGCTGAGCATCGCAAAGCACGCTTCCAGCGTGTGCTCGGCGTCGGCGCCCAGCGGGCTGAGATAAACCGGTGCCTGGGTGAGCTGGCGCAGGCGGTAGTCGGTGCCGCTGACCAGTTCGTGCACCTGGCAATGGCGCTCGATCAGGGCGATGGCCGGAAGGAAGCGGGCACGTTGCAGGCCATCGCGGTACAGGTTTTTCGGCGCGGTGTTCGAGGTGGTGACCAGGGTCACGCCGGCCGCGAACAGGTGTTCGAGCAGGCGCGCCAGGATCATCGCGTCGCCGATGTCGGCAACCACGAACTCATCGAGCACCAACAGGCGGGCGTCGGCGGCGATATCGGCGGCGACGATCGCCAGCGGATCGGATTGCCCGGGCAACGCGTTCAGACGGGTGTGAACCTCGGTCATGAAACGATGAAAGTGCTGACGGCGCTTGCGCAGGCCATGCGCAGACTCGAACAGCAGGTCGACCAGAAAGGTCTTGCCGCGACCGACCCCGCCCCACAGGTACAGGCCGGTCACCGGCGCCGGCGCAGACTTGGCGAACCAGCGCGAAAACCAGCCGCCCGCGGCGCGTTGTCTGAGCAGCTGCGCAAGGATGCGATCGAGCAGCGGCAATACCGCTTGCTGCATCGGGTCGGCCTGCCAAAGGCCCGCCGCGACCCCGGCCGCATAGTGTTGCGCGGGCGTGGCGTTCATGCGGCGGGTGGCAGGTTCCGGCGCACCCCGTTCTTGATCGCACCGCGCAGGTCCATCAAGCGGCGATGAAAGAAGTGTCCGGTCTCGGGCATCATCACCAACGCGGGTTTTTCCGGCAGGCCATCGATCCACTCACGGACCGCGGTCGGATCGACCACATCGTCTTCCTCGCCCTGTACCACCAGCCATGGGCAGGTCGGCGGCAGCACCGCGGCGAAATCCCAGCGCCCGGCCGGCGGCGCGATGGAAACCATCTGCCGCACCGGCAGGTGGCGCGCACCCAGCAGCGCTACATAGGCGCCAAAGCTGAAGCCGGCCAGCCACAGTTCGGCCCCCGGCCGAACCGTGTGTACCCATTCGGCAACCGCCAACAGATCCAGGGTTTCGCCGCGGCCCTCATCGAAGGTGCCGGTGGACGCCCCGGTGCCGCGGAAGTTGAAGCGCACCGTGGCTACCCCCAGCTCGCGCAACGCGCGCTCGATGATGGTGACCACCTTGTTGTGCATGCTGCCGCCGTGCAACGGGTGCGGGTGGCAAATGATGGCGACCGCATTGCGCGCATCCTTGGCCTGCGGCAGATCGACCAGCACGTCCAGCGCACCAGCCGGGCCAGGCAACAACAGGCCGCCGGCTTCGCTCGGGAAACGGTCGGGTGCGGTAACGGTCGCTTCGCTCATCGAGAGTTGTTGGCACAGGTTCGGGCGAGCGCCAGTGTAACCGAGCCGGGGCGGGGTGCGCTGGACTGCCCCGGACGTGATCTGGCAGGGCTCCACAAATGCGCCTTGAGGCACCACTGTAGGAGCCCACCCTGTGGGCGACCCGATGCGACGTTATCGCTCTACCGTCGCCCACAGGGTGGGCTCCCACAAAAACCCATCGCGACAATCGCGCACAGAGCCTGCCCTGGACTCAATCCGTGGGTATTCCCGCAAGCGCTCAGCGCTTGCGGGTCGACTCCAGGTAGCGGAAATACTCCGAATCGGCATCGAGCATCAGGGTAGTGTTCGCGCCCATCGCCTTGTAGCTCTCCAGGGTGCGGAAGAATGCGTAAAACTCGGGATCGGCACCATAGGCCACGCCATAGACGCGGGTAGCTTCGCCGTCGGCCTTGCCGCGCACCTCAGCCGCCTTGCGCTCGGCTTCCGAGCTGATGGTGCGCAGCTCGCGCTCCATCTGACCGAGGATTTCCTGGCTGCGGCCCTTGCCTTCCGAGCGGAAACGCTCGGCGATGCTTTGGCGTTCGGCGATCATCCGGTTTTCGACTTGATGGCGCACGCTGTCGATGTAGTTGATGCGCTTGATGCGCACATCGACCAGCTCGATTCCCAGCGACGGCATCAGCCGCGACGCTTCGGCGAGCATGTCCTTTTCGAGTTGCGCGCGGCCTTTCTTGGGCCTGGCCAGATCGACATCGCTGCGCACCATGTCGCCTTCGTCGATCTCCTCCAGCGCCACCTTCCAGTCGTGCGAGCGCACGATTTCTTCCAGATTGGTGCCGGAAATGATGTCGCGCACGACCGAGTCGATGATGTCGTCGATGCGGGTGCGCGCACCGCGTTCGTCGCGCACCGAGCGGAGGAACATCAGCGGATCGACGATCCGCCAGCGCGCGGTGGTATCGACGATGACGAACTCGCGGCCCAGCGTCGGTATCTGGTTGACATCGCCGTCCCATACCAGCAGGCGCTTGTCGAAGCGGCGGACATCCTGCACGAACGGCAGTTTCCAGTGCAGGCCCGGCTCGGTGACGGGATCGCCTACGGGCTCACCGAATTGCACCACGATGCCCTGCTCGGCCTGATCGATGACGTAGACGCTGCTGCCAAGAACCAGTGCAGCGACCAGCGCCAATACGAGGAAAACACCAATCCGGTTCATTGTTTGGCCTCCACGGCAGGGGCGGGTTTGGCATCGCGCAGATTCAACAGCGGCAATGGCGACATCTGCCCTTTCTGCACCACCAGCACCTGACCGACATCGGGCAATACCTGATTGAGCGTTTCGAGGTACATGCGGGTGCGGGTGACCTGCGGTGCGCTGCGGTACTCGGCAAGGATCGAGCGGAAGCGCGCGGTTTCGCCGAGTGCATTGTTGACGCGCTCGGTGGCGTAACCCTCGGCCTCGGCGATCACCCGGTTGGCCTGGCCGCGCGCCAGCGGCACGCGCTGGTTGGCCTGCTTGGTCGCCTCGTTGATCATGCGCTCGCGTTCCTGCCGCGCCTCGTTGACTTCGTTGAATGCTGGACGTACTGCCTTGGGTGGCACTACGTCCTGCAACTGCACGGTGACGATGCGGATGCCGTTGTCGTAGCGCTCCATGGCCTGCTGGATTTCAAGCTCCACCAGTTCGGCGATCTCGGTGCGCGCGGTGGTCAGCACATCGCTGCCGAGGCGATTGCCGACGGCGCGGCGCATCACCGATTCGGAAATATCGCGCAGGGTACGCACCGGCTCGCGCATCGCGTACAGGAACTTCACCGGATCGGCGATGCGGTACTGCACCACCCATTCGGCATCGACCATGTTCAGATCGCCCGACAGCATCAGCGATTCGTCGGGCAGTTCGGTATCGGCGTAGCGCGTGGGCTGCGAATCGCCCACGGTGCGGAAACCGAATTCCTCCTTGAGCACCCGCTCGGTGGCCACCAGTTGCACCTTGTCGATACCGAACGGCAGCTTGAAGTGCAGGCCCGGGTCGGCAATCGCGACCACCGCGCCGAAGCGCTTGACCACCGCGCGCTGCTCGGGCTGCACCGTGTAGAACGCACTGAACGCGCCCCACAGCACCAGCAAGCCCAGCACCAGCAGGACGCCCGGCAGCCCGCCGGCGGCATTGGGGCTGGGTTGCCAGCCACCGCGTTTCGCCTTTGCCCCGAAAATTCCGTCGATGATGTTTTGACCGGAACGCATGGCAACTCCCCTCGTACAAAATCAGCAGCCCACAATGCCACGAATGGCCGGTGGGATAAAGGCAAAGACCGGCGCGGCTCTCGGGACACGGGGCAGCGAAAGTTTGGTAGCCCGGGTAGAGGCCCGCAGGGCCGAAACCCGGGATCGGGGTAAATCCATGCGATGGCCCCGGGTTTCGGCCCTGCGGGCCTCTACCCGGGCTACGCACTCCGATTCAGCTGTCATCGCGAGGGCCGAAGGCCCGTGGCGATCCATGGCCGGTGACGCGCAGCGAACGCGGTGCGCAAAACGGCAACGCACGCCCGGAGGCGTGCGTTGGGTGCATCTGGTGATGACGCGCCCGAACCGGGCGGCATGGCGCGGGCTTCAGGCGGTGAACAGCGCGCGCATTTTCTTCATCGCCGCGGCTTCGATCTGGCGGATGCGCTCGGCCGATACGCCGTACTCGTCCGCCAGCTCCTGCAGCGTGATCTTGTTGTCGTCATCCAGCCAGCGCCGACGCACGATGTCGCGCGAGCGCGGATCAAGCTCGGCCAGCCCTTCACGCAGCAATTCGAGCTGGTGGTCTTCATGGTCGTCGCGGGCATAACTCAGCGAGGGGTCGGCACCCTGATCGATCAGGTACGCGGATGGCGCCGGCGGTGCGTCGTCGTTGTCGTCGTTGCCCAGATCGAAGCCGACGTCGCGGCCCGACAAACGCGATTCCATTTCGCGCACTTCGCGCTCGGAGACGAGCCAGCCCAGACGCTTCTTGGCGCGGCGCAGATTGAAGAACAGCTTGCGCTGCGCCTTGGTGGTGGCGACCTTGACGATGCGCCAGTTGCGCAGGATGAATTCGTGCATCTCGGCGCGTACCCAGTGCACCGCAAAACTGACCAGACGCACACCCTGATCGGGGTCGAAGCGCTTGACCGCCTTCATCAGGCCGATATTGCCTTCCTGCACCAGGTCGCCCATGCCCAGGCCGTAACCCTGATAGCCGCGCGCGACATGCACGACAAAGCGCAGGTGCGAGAGCACCAATTGTTTGGCCGCGTCGAGGTCGTCCTCATCGCGGAACCGTCGTGCCAGCGATTGTTCTTCTTCGGCGGTCAGCACCGGAATGCGGTTGACTGCGCCGATGTAGGCATCCAGTGAGCCGAGCGCACTGGGGATCGGTAGATTGTTGGCAACCAAAGCGTTGACCGACATCGCAAGTCTCCTGTTGTGCACGGGTGAGTTTAGCACTCCGGCACTTCGAGTGCTAACGCGTGGCGAAGTTCCTGCTTTTTTATCTTTGAATAACAAGGTATTAGATTTCATTCCGTGGCTCCAGGCCAAGGCCTTTCCCTGGCTGCGGCGGTGCCGGTGGCGCCAGCACGCTGATCACGATGGAGGCCGTCAACAAGCCCACCACCACGCCCAGCGACCACAGCGGTGGAACCTTGATCCACCCGGCAATCAGCATCTTGGTTCCGACGAAGATCAAAACCAGCGCGAGGCCGTAGGTGAGCAGATGGAAGCGTTCCTTCATGTCGGCCAACAGGAAGTACAGCGCGCGCAGCCCGAGAATGGCGAAGATGTTGGCGGTCATGACGATGAACGGATCGGTGGTCACCGCGTACACCGCCGGGATCGAATCCACCGCGAAAATCATGTCGGTAATCGCCACCAGCACCAGCACCACGAACAAGGGCGTAAACCAGCGTTGACCGTTCTGCATCACGCTCAGGCGCTCGCCATGAAACTGCGGGGTGATCTTCAGGTGACCGCGCATCCAGCGCAGCGCCGGGTTGTTCTCCAGGTTGGGGCTGGCATCGGCGAACCACAGCATCTTGGCGCCGGTGAGCAGCAAGAACAGGCCAAAGCCGTACAGAATCCAGTGGAAGCGGCTGATCAGCAACGCACCGAGCAGGATCATCAGTACGCGCAACACGATCGCGCCGATCACGCCGAGCACGATCATGCGCTTCTGGTATTCGCTGGGCACCGCGAAATAGGTGAACAGCATCAGGAACACGAAGATGTTGTCCACCGAGAGCGACTTTTCGATCAGATAGCCGGTCAGGAACTCGGTCGCCTTGAGATTGGCCAGTTCGCGTCCGCTGCTGTGATCGAGCCACAGCCACAGCCCGCCGCAGAATGCCAACGCCATGGCAACCCACAGCACGGTCCACGACAGCGCTTCGCGTTGCGATACTCGATGCGCGCCCTGGGCGCGCAACACCACCAGATCGACGCCTACCGCGGCGATCACAAAGCCGGCAAACCCCAGCCACAGCCACCATGTACCGATCGATTCCATGCAACGCCCCCGATGCGTCCGAAGCCGGGCGCCGGTGCGCGATTGCGGGTGGACACGGTTGCTTCAACCCGGCCACGCGACCTCGCGCTACCGCTGCGCGGACGCATCCGCAGCGGATCTCGGCGACAAGGTCTCGCTCGCAGGGATGCGGTGGATACCGCAACGGGCTGCCCGACGGACCGGAGCTTTACGCTCGTGTTGACGATCCGTCGGATTGGGAGCTACTCCCCTTGAAGGGACGCGGCGCAATCTCTGCGCCGCGCGGCAGACTATATCGCATCCGCGTGAGCAAGGGGTGAAGGTGGCAGCCGATCGCGCGCCGGCAGGCACCAGTCGATCGGGGCCTGACCGCCGCCAACCAGCCAGCGATTGGCCTTGCCGAAGTGGCCGCAGCCGTTGAACCCGCGATGCGCGGACAGCGGCGAGGGGTGCGGTGCGCGCAGCACGCAATGGCGGCGCGTGTCGATGATGCGGCCCTTGGCCTGGGCATAGCTGCCCCAGAGCATGAACACCAGACCCTCGCGCTCGCGACTCAGGGTCTCGACGATATGGTCGGTGAATCCCTCCCAGCCTTTGCCCTGATGCGAGCCGGCTTGTCCGGCCTGTACCGACAGCACCGCATTGAGCAGCAATACACCCTGTTTCGCCCAGGGCAGCAGGCAGCCATGGTCGGGCGCGGCAAAACCGAGGTCGCGCTCGATCTCGGCGAAGATGTTGCGCAGCGAGGGCGGCACCGGCACCCCCGGCGGCACCGAGAAGCTGAGTCCATGCGCCTGACCCGGGCCGTGATACGGGTCCTGGCCGAGGATCACCACCTTCACCGCCGCGAATGGCGTGGCATCGAGCGCCGCGAACATCTGCGATCCCGGCGGATAAATCACCACGCCGCGCGCGCGTTCCAGTGCCTGCATCTCCGGGCGCGCCAGATAGTCGCCGACGCGCCGCTTCCAAGAGTCCTCAAGCTGTATTTGCCCCGCAACCATCTGCGATCAGCGCGCTGTTGCGGCAACCCGCTCGCGCAGCATCCGACCGACCCGCAACTGGAACAGCAGCTTGGTTACCAGCAAGCGCTCCTCGATCGGCTTCTGTACCAGGTCGTTGGCGCCGGCGCGCAGCAGGTCGGACTGATTGGCCGGGTTGGCATCGCCGGTCATCACCAGCACCGGCAACTGGCCTTTCGCATAGCGATAGTCGCGGCGCAGCTTGAGCAGCAGGTCCTTGCCGCTCAACTCGCCTTTCAGATAGACATCGGTCAGCACCACGTCCCAGCCCGGCCCGCGGCCGTCGTGTACCGCCTGATCGAGCAGGGCCAGGGCATCCTCGACGCTCGGCGCGTGGGTGACCACCAGGCCGTGCTTTTCCAGCATGCGCCGGGTCGCCATTGCCACCACACGGCTGTCCTCGACATACAGCACTTCGCCGCCGACTTCGGTCTCCGGGCGGATGTAGCCGCGAATGAAGGTCGCCAGCGCCTTGAAACCGAGTTCCTTGTCGAAATAGTCGGTGACATCGTCGGTAAAACTTCGGCTTTCCAGCCGTTCCTGCACGTCGCCCGATACCACGATGATCGGGATGTACGCCTGCGGCGCGTGCTCACGGATGAAATGCGCCAGCTCGAGCCCGTCCATGTCGGGCAGGCGCAATGCGGTGGTAACCAGATCGACGGTGCCCTGTTCCAGCGCGGTTCGCGCTTCCTCGCCGGTGCCGCAACCGACGACCTCGACATCGGGCAGCTCTTCGCGCAGCACCTGCGCAATCATCATGCGCACCATCTTGGAGCCATCGACCACCATCACCCGTGCCGAGTGCGGGCCGATATGACGGATGGAGGATGCATTCATGGACGTATTCACACCTGTGTACGATGAAGATGATGCCCGGTAGCCAGCCAGGCACCCAACCAACCCAATGCCACCACCCCCAGCATAAACCGGAGCAGCCCGCTGGCACCCGGCCCGACCAGCGTGAACTCGCTGCCGTAGCTTGCCACCAGCCCGGCCAGTGCCGGCGCCAATGCCTGCGCGGCCAGCAACAACACCAACAGCGCCAGCACGCCGGCACCGAGGCCGTAACAGGCACCAAGATACAGGAAAGGCCGGCGCACGAAGCCATCGGTCGCGCCGAGCAGGCGCAATACCGAGACTTCCTCCGCGCGGGACTGGATATCCAGTCGCACCGTATTGCCCACGATCAGCAGCGCGCCGGCGCCGAGCAACAGCGCGACCACCAAAACCACCCGGCTGCCGAAGCCGAGCCAGGCATCCAGGCGTCGCCGCCACTGCGCATCGTGTTGCACGATTTCCGCCTCCGGCAGCTCGCGCAGCGCTACCGCCAGCGCATCGCCATCGTCGCGCGGACTGATCTGCAGCACGTATGGCAACGGGTTTTGCTCCAGCACGTCGAGCGCGCCGGCCAGCTCGCTCATCGCGCGCAACTCGGAGAGGCCCTGATCCGGGCTACGCAGGGTAACCGACGCCACGGATGCGCGCTGAGCCAGATCCTCTGCCAACTGCTGCGCGCGCTTGCCATCGATCTGCGGCCGCAGGAACACGCTGATGTCGCGCGACTGGCTGACGCTGCCGGAGAACTGCTCGACGTTTTGCAGCACCAGCCACAGGCCCATCGGCAGCGCCACCGCCAGCGCCATCACCGACACCGTCAGCAAGGTCGCCCAGGGCCGTTGGCCCATGCGGCCGATACTGCTGACCAAGCCGTACAGATGCAGATCGCGCCACGCGCGCAGGCGTTGTGCCAAGGCCGGCGAGTTGCCGCGCTGGTTCGCAGCGGACGTGCGGTTGCGGGCGCCGACGACGCTCATGTGGCCAGATCCTCGGCTGAAATGTCATCGACCAGACGGCCATGATCGAGCACCAGCACCCGTTTGCGCATCCGTCGGATCAGGTGCAGGTCGTGGCTGGCGACCAGCACCGCGGTGCCTTGTGCGGGCAGTGAGGCGAACAATTGCATGATTTCGGCCGACAGCTGCGGATCGAGGTTGCCGGTGGGTTCGTCCGCGATCAACAGTGTGGGTTGCGCCACCAACGCGCGCGCGATGCCAACGCGCTGCTGCTCGCCGCTCGACAGCGTCGCCGGCAGCGAGCGCTCGCGGCCACCCAGCCCGACCTTGTCCAGCACCACCCGCACCCGCTTGCCGACATCGCCATGCGCACTGCCGTTGATCAGCAGCGGCAGGGCGACATTGTCGAACACGCTGCGATCGGTCAGTAGCCGGTGATCCTGAAATACCACGCCGATCTGGCGCCGATGCAAGGCCACGCGCCGGCCGCGCACGGCGGCAAGGTGCTTTTCGTCGAACAGCACTGCGCCTTGCGAGGGACGCTCGGCGAGGTGGATCAAACGCAGCAAGGTGCTTTTGCCGGCACCGGAGTGCCCGGTAACGAACACCATCTCGCCGCGCATGACGGCAAAGCTGATGTCGCGCAGCGCCTCCTGCCCGCCGGGGTAACGCTTGCAGATACCATCGAAACGCAGCACGGGTTGCGACAGGGCGTCGGCCATTCAGCGCACCAATTGATTGAGCTGGAAGATCGGCAACAGTATCGCCAACACGATGAACAACACGAGGCCTCCGACCAGGACGATCACGACCGGCCCGAGCGCGGTCATCAGCACCGACAGCACCATATCAAGTTCGCGCTCGAGTTGGGCGGCGGCCTCGTCGAGCATGGCATCGAGGCGGCCAGCGCGCTCGCCACTGGCAATCAGGCGAACCGCCAGCGGTGGGAACCAGCCGCTGCGGGCGAGAGCCTGCGCCAACGGTACACCTTCGCGCACCCGTGCCGCCGCCTGCCCCAGCGCGGCGCGCAGATCGTGGTTGGCAACGGTGGCATTGGCCAGGCTCATGGCATCCAGCAGCGGCACCGCCGAGGCACCGAGCAAGGCCAGGGTACGGGCGTAGCGCGCACTGTCGAGCGCAATCAACAGCCGCGACAACAGCGGCACCCGCAACCAGTTGCGATGCCGCCAGCGTACAAACGCCGCCCGTCGCCAACTCGCCATCAGGCCGCCGATCGCCGCCAGCGCGGCCGCGATCAGCCACCACACGCCGGCCTGCAAGCCGGCGCTGATCGCCAGCAAGGTGCGCGTCGCCCACGGCAGGGTCTGGCCGTTGCGCACGAACACGCCGGTGACTTCGGGCACTACGTACAACATCAATCCGCTTACCACCAGCAATGCGAAAAACAGCAGCAGCAGCGGGTACGCCAGTGCCGCGATCACGCGCCGCCGCATGGCGTCGCGCGACTCCAGGTGCGCAGCGAGCTGCGACAGCACGGTTCCCAGCCGCCCCGCCTGTTCACCGGCGGCAACACTGGCCCGGTACAGCGGCGGAAACGTGGCGGGAAACTCTGCCAGCGCCTGTGCCAGGCTGCTGCCTTCCATCACCCGTGCACGCAGGGCCAGGGTCAACGTACGCAGCGCACCATCGGCGCCATCGGCGGTGGCGGCCAGCACTTCGTCCAGCGGCAGGCCGGCGCTGAACAGCGTCGCCAGTTGCCGTGTAAACAACACCAGCGCGGTGCCGGACAGGCGCGTGCCATGGCTGCCTGCGGCCTCGACCAGCACCACGTTCAACGGCGTCAGCCCGCGTTCGCGCAGCGCTGCGCGCGCTGCGCGCGCGGTGTCGGCTTGCAGCACACCCTTTTCGGTGCGATTGCCTGCGCTCAACGCCTGGTAATGGAAGGCGGGCATCGGTGTTCAGCCACGGGCCTGATAAAACGCTTCTTCGGAAATGCGGTGCCAGGCCTGTGCCTTGGCGCGGAATGCGCGCATCGAATCGTAGCAACGCCGCGCCATCGCGTCGGATGTCGCGAGTGCTTCCAGTGTCTGCTCGCTGGCCCGGCGCAGCGCGCTGAGCACATCGGCCGGTAGCGGGCGCACGTCCACGCCATGTTCGCGGATCAGTGTATCCAGTGCGTCCTGGTTGCGGGCGGTGAACTCTGCCAGCATCGCCTCGTTGACTGCGCGGCAGCAGGCGCTCACCAGGGTTTGCAGATCCTCAGGCAACGCCTCGAATGCGGACGTGTTGATCATGCATTCCAGGGTCGGCCCCGGCTCCTGCCAGCCGGGGTAGTAGTAATGCCTGGCCACGGTGTGCAGACCGAAGGCCAGGTCGTTCCAGGGGCCGACCCATTCGGTGGCGTCGATGGCGCCCGATTGCAGGGCGGTGAAGATTTCCGCGCCTGGCAGGTTGACCGGCGTGGCGCCGAGGCGCGCCATCACCTCGCCGCCGATACCGGGGATACGGATCTTCAGGCCGGCCAGATCGCGTACCGAACGGATCTCGCGATTGAACCAGCCGGCCATCTGCACGCCGGTGTTGCCGGCCGGGAACGGCAGCAGGTTGAATGGTGCGTACAACTCACGCCACAGTTTCAGGCCGCCGCCATCGTACAGCCAGGCGTTCATCTCCTGGGCGTTGAGGCCAAACGGCACCGCACAGAAAAACGGCGCCGCTGCGGCCTTGCCTTTCCAGTAGTACGCCGCGCTGTGACCCATCTCGGCAACACCGCGACCGACCGCATCGAACACCTCAAACGCCGGCACCAGCTCGCCGGCGCCGTACACCTTTACCGTCAAACGCCCTCCGGAGGCCTCGCCGATAAGCGCGCCGAGTGCGCTGGCACCGGTGCCCAGGCCGGGGAAGTCCCGGGGCCATGAGGTAATCATTTTCCATTGCTGGCGCGGCCCGCTGCTGGTCGGGTTTTTGCCATCTGGCGCCGAGCACGCCGCCAAGCCGGCAGCGACAGCCGCCAGGCCTGAGGCGCGCAGGATCTCGCGTCGATTCATGGAGCGCTATTCCAACTAGTTGTGTTCATCGTACACCGCGCACACACTTGGTTCCCCGTTCGCAGCGCACCCAGGATCGAACATGGCCGCATCATCGAGAGCACGGTACATTTTATTTCCGATCCTGCTGGCATTGGCGCAGGGGGCCGGTGCCGCGCCGCCGAAGGCGATCGATGCGCCGAACCATGATCCCGAGGCGCGACTGGCGGAACTGGGTATTGAACTGCCGGCAAGCAGCCCGCCGGTCGCCAATTATGTGCCAGCGGTACGCGTGGGCAATCTGGTATTTCTGTCCGGCATGGGCCCGTGTGGCGAGATGGACGCGCAGCGCCTCGGAAAACTGGGTGCCGAGCGCAGCGTCGAGGACGGTTACCGCGCAGCGCGACGTACGGCGGTGTGCCTGCTCGCTGCGCTCAAGGCCGAAGTGGGCGATCTGAAAAAAGTGCGCCGCATCGTGCGCGTGTTCGGCATGGTCAATGCCACCCCGGAGTTCACCCAGCATCCGCAAGTGATCAACGGCGCCTCCGACCTGCTGGTGGCGGTGTTCGGCGAGCGTGGCCGCCATGCGCGGGCGGCTGTCGGCATGGCGTCACTGCCGTTCGGTATTCCGGTGGAAATCGAAATGCTGGTGGAGTTGGAGCCGTAAGGCGATCACCCGGCGCTGTCGCGATAGGCGCCGGGGGCCTTGCCGGTCCAGCGCTTGAACGCGCGCTGGAACGCGCTTTGCTCGGAAAAGCCGAGCAGATAGGCGATGTCGGCGAGGCCGAGGCTGGGGTCGGCGATGTAGCTCAGCGCCAGTTGCTGGCGCAGGGTGTCAACCAAGGTACGAAAGCTGGTACCGCGCCGGGCCAGCAGTGCGCCCAGTTCATCACTGCGCAATCCGGCCGCTGCGGCAACCGCGCCCAGTTCCGGGCCGCCGTGCTCGAATGCCTGCACGATGGCCTTGTGTACGCTGCCCAGCCAGCCCGGATCGTTGCGATCAGCGTATTGGTGCAAGGTGCGTTCGCACAGGGCGTCGAGCATGCGTCGCACCGCCGGATTGCCCTGCGGCAGCGGCCAGTCGAGCACCGACGCCGGGATCGCGATCGCGGTTTCGGGCTGCGCAAACGTCACCGGGCAACCAAACAAGCTTTCGTAAGCCGCGAGTTGTTCCGGTGGTGGCTGCGGATGCCTGAACGCCACCCAGGTCGCCTTGAAGTCGGCACGACCGGTCATCCAGCGGCCCAGGGTGACCCATACCGCCATGTTCAACTCGTCCTGCAGGCGCCCCAGCGGCTCGTGTCCTGGCAGGCGGCTGCGCCAATAACGCACACACAGGTCGCCGTGCTGCTCCAGTTCGTTACTGCATGCATTCATCACCATGCCCGAATAGCGCCGTGAACGATCCAGCGCCTCGCCGACCGTCGCGCAGCTGATCAACACAAATCCGAGAGAGCCCAGATGCCCGGCTTTCACCTGTACGCCGGCATGAAGACCCAGCAGCGGGTCGTCGAGCACCAGCGCGATGCGCTCGCACAGCGTCGCGAAATCGGTATAGCGCAGCCGCGCTTCGCTGTCGGCCAGCGTTGCCGGTGACCAGCCGACCTCGGCCAGCAGCGGTGCCACGTCCACGCCCTGCTGCACCGCGTAATCGGTGAGCAGGCGCACCAGATGCGCCGCCACGATGGCGGTTTCCCGGGTCGGTGCGGTGACTGGGGTCAATGGCATAGGATTTGGGTCAATAGGGTTCGCACAGGGGCTGGCACACTGGGGCGGAGCGTGGCGTGGCGGGTGCATGGCACAACGCTCAGCCACGCAACCTGAAGAGCATAGCAGGCCAGTCTTGGCAGCGGCTTTGGTGGGCATCCAACTTTTATGAATGGCAGTTTTGAATTACCGCCCTGGGGAGGGAATCATGCAACCGAACAACAACACGAAGCTGCAACCGCGTTTGCTGGCGCTGCTGATATCGGCATGGCTGTCGCCGGCCGCGATGGCGCAATCGGCGGAAACGGCGAGCGCCGACAACGCCAAACGCCTTGACGATGTGGTGGTGACCGCGCAAAAGCGCAGTCAGGCGCTGGAAGACGTGCCGATTGCGATTACGGTGGTCGATCGCGATACGCTGGAGAAAGAGCGTGGACGCACCTTGTTCGACATGCAGCAATTGGCGCCGAACTTCCAACTGGTAAAAGCCGGCTTCAACTCCATCACCATTCGTGGCGTCGGCGGCGGTGGCCGCAGTATCGGCTTCGATACCCGCGCCGGCATGTACCTGGATGGCGTGTATCTGGGCCAGTCGCCGGCGCTGAACATGCCGCTGTTCGATATCGAGCAGGTGGAGATATTGCGCGGGCCGCAGGGACATCTGTTCGGTCGCAACACGGTATCCGGTGCGGTCAACGTCACCACCGCCACGCCCAGCCCGTTCTTCGATGCCAAGCTGCGCGCGGTATACGGCAACAACGATGCGTTTGAAGGTTACGGCAGCGTTACCGGCCCGATCAGCGAATCGGTGCTCGGCAAGATCGCTGCCTCCTACGAGACGCGCGATGGCTACACCCGCAATGTGTTCAATGGCGACGATCTGGACAACCTCGATCGCTTCAGCACGCGCGGCGAGCTCAGTTTTCTGGTCAGCGACAAGCTCACCATCGATGTCTACGGGGACTACTCGGATAGCGAAGAAGACACCATCATCGGCGAGCCGATCACCGCGTTCTTCGACAGCCCGTTGCCGGGCGGGGTGCTGCCCGATCGCCATGTCGATTTCAACACCACGCCATTCATCAATGCCGAACTGTACGGCGGCAGCGTCAAGGTAACCTACGCCATGGACAGCGGCGACACCCTGACCGCGATCAGCGGCTACCGCAACACCAAACAGCAACGCCAGAACGACACCGACTACCGCGCCGCCGACATCATCCGCATCAACTTCAACGACAAGTTCGAGCAGTTCTCGCAGGAATTGCGCATCGCCTCGTCCAATGAGGGCCGCCTGCGCTACGTGCTGGGCGTGTTTTATCTCAACGAGCAGGCCGACTCCGATCGCCGGGTAACGATTGGCCAGGACATGAGCGAATATCGAAACCGAGAACGTGGCGGGTTTTGGTTCGCTGGATTTCGACATCAGCTCGCGTTTGACCTTGAACCTCGGCGCGCGCTACACCCACGAGACCAAGGACATCGTATTCAACCTCGATGGCAGCCGCAGCGGTGCGTTTCGCATCGGGACGCTCGATAACTTCCGCGATGACCGCACCGACAACAAGTTCACGCCGACCGCCGGATTGACCTTCGCCATCAATGATGATGTCAACTTCTACGCCAAATACGCGCGCGGCTTCAAGAGCGGTGGCTGGAACACCGACTTTCTCAATGTCGGGCAGATCGCCACCGGCTTCGATTTCGATACCGAAACGGTGGACAGCTATGAAGCCGGCCTGAAGGGGCTGGTGCTGGATCGTCGCCTGCGCTTTGATCTGGCGGCCTTCTACAACGAGTTCAGCGACTTCCAGCAATTCCAGTTTGTCTCACTCGGCGGTGGCACCACGGTGCTGCAACTGCGCAACGCGGCCAAGGTCGAGTCGCAGGGCATCGAGGGCAGCATCAGCCTGCAGGTCAACGAGAACCTGCGCCTCGGCGCGAATGCCGGTTACGTCGATGCCACGTTCGACAAGTTCCCGAACGGCGGCCCGTCTGGCCAGGATTTGTCGGGCAACGAGCTGCCTTCGCCCGATACCACTGCGGCACTCACCCTCGACTATGGTGTGCCGGTGGCGGCGCTGGGTGGCCGCATCGACTTCTTCGGCGAGTACAGTTACCGCAGCAATTACTTCAGCGGTGCCACCAACGACCCGCTGTACGAACGTATCGGTAGCCGCAATCTGGTCAACGCACGCCTCGGTTACAGCAACGACGCCGGTGATTTCGGGGTCAGCCTGTGGGGCCGTAACGTGTTCAAGGAAAAGTTCATCGACAACCGCGGCCGCGACTTCTTCGGCAACCAGTTCGCGCGCATGCGTCGGTACGTTTCGGCCTGCCGACGCTGCTGCTGGCAATGGCCTTGCCGGGGTGCGGCTCGGCGCGCGGTGGAGCGCAAGCATTGGCCGAGCCTGTCAGCGCGGCAAGCCCTGCTGGGCCGTACGCGGTAACGCGCCGGGTCGGCGCGTGGGTATTCGTCTCCGGGCAGATTCCGCGCGATGCGGCCACCGGCGAATGGCGTCATGTCGGCGATATCGACGGCCAGGCCCGGCTGGTGCTCGACAACCTGAAAACCGCGCTCGCCGCCGAAGGTGCGAGTTTGGCCGACGTGGTGAAAACCACCGTGTTGCTGCAATCGGCGGCCGATATGCCGGCGATGAACGCGTTTTACCAAAGTTACTTTACGCAACATCCCCTGCCGGTGCGCACGACGATACCTGGCGTTGACTTTGGCGCGGCACCGATCCTGATCGAAATCGACGCCATCGCCTTTGTCGGCACCGCAGCAAAACCGACCGCGCGCTAAAACACCTGATCTGGAGATTACATGCCCCTGTTCACCCGTCGTCGGTTGTTGTTTGGCGGCAGTGCGGCCCTGCTCGCCGCTGCTGGTGGTAGCTGGTGACCCGGTGATCGATGCGCACGCGCATCCAGGTCGCACCTTCGTGCGCGGGGCCGAGCACGCTACCGGCATGGTTCGGCTATATGTTTGGCGCGGTACGTTCGAGCAGCGCACCGTGGCCGATATGCGCGCCGGTGGGGTCGATGTTGCTGCCTTTGCGGCAGTGTCCGATTTCCAGACGCTGGCCTTGTCCGATACCACCGGCCTGACCAGCGCGCGCGCGTTCGAACCGGGCGAGGCGTGGGTCAGTTACCGGCGCCAGATCGACAACCTCAATGCACTGGTCGCGTCGGGCTTGGTGCAGCGGATCGATCGCCCCGCCGACATCGTAGCGGTGCATGCCAAAAACCAGGTCGGCGCCCTGCTGGCGGTTGAAGGCGGCGATTTTCTCGAAGGAAACCCCGAGCGGGTGGGCGAGGCATACGCCGACGGGGTGCGTTCGATCACGCTCATGCATTACCGGCACAACGAACTCGGCGACATCATGACGGAAGCGCCGCGCCATGGCGGTTTGACCGATGCCGGCGCGGCGGTGGTGCGCGAGATGAACCGGGTCGGCATGATCGTCGATCTCGCTCACGCCAGCGAAGCCACCGCGTTCGGCGCGCTGGAGGCAAGCAGTCGCCCGACCATGGCGTCACACACCCACGTCCATCAGCACCAGGCGGGTGCTCCGGCGCGATTTATTTCGCAATCGTTGGCGACGGCCATCGCCAGTGGCGGCGGCGGGGTGATCGGGGCCTGGCCGGCCGGTATCGGCATTCACGACCTCAACGGTTTTGTTGATCGCACCCTGGAGCTGATCGATCACGTTGGCATCGATCATGTCTGCCTGGGTACCGATATGGATGCCAACTACAAGCCGGTGCTCGACAATTACGCCAAGTTGCCGATCCATGTTGCAGGCTTGTTCCAGCGCGGCCTTGCCGAAGCTGACGTTGCCAAATTGGTTGGTGGCAACTTCCTGCGCGTGTTCGAAGCGGTGCAGGCAGGCTCGACTGCTGAGCGGCACTCCCGGCCTGACGTTGGCTGAAACAGTGCAGTGATCTTCCACGCAACCCGGATTCGGGCCATGGATTGCGTGCGCGCCGTCATGGCGGCACCCGTCGAAACGTTTATATTCACGCCATGAGCCTGCTCGCCCACCAATCGCCTGCCTCGGGGAATGTATTGCAGGCGCTCCTCGATAACCTGGCCGAAGGCGTGCTGTTGATGGACCGGAGCGGAACGGTCCAGGCGGTCAACCGCGCGGCTGCCATGGCATTTGCGCTGGCATCGGAACATCTGCTTGGCGCTTCGTTGCGTGCCGTGATTACCCCGATGCTGGCCAATGCCGGTGGCGGCGAAGCGAATCCCTGCCCGATCGTGGCGACACTGTCCGACGGCCAGAGACGCCAGTTTTCCGATCGGTTGACGCTGGCCGATGGGCGCTGCACACGGGTGCATGTCGTGGTTGCTGCCGTTCGCGATGGCGAGGCGATAACCGGGGGATTGTTGATCATCACCGATCTCGACGAGCAGGAGCGCTCACAGACCACGCTCGCACATGTGAACGCGCAGTTGACGGCACTGATCGAAGCCTTGCCGGATGCGATCCTGTTCAAGGACGGCTACGGCCGCTGGCAGATCGCCAACCGCGTCGCCAAAACGTTATTCCAGCTCGACGCCATCGACTGGGCAGGAAAGACCGACCGGGAACTGGCCGCGCTGAACCCGGGGCTGCAACCCGAACACCAGGCCTGCATCGATGGCGATGACGCGGCATGGCAGGCGGGCACGTTGTCGACGGCGACCGAAACGTTCGCAATGGGCGACGACGAGCGCCAGTTCGAGGTGCGCAGGTTGCCGATATTCGATGGCGCCCAGCGCCGTGCGCTGGTGGTGATCGGGCGCGATCTCAGTCAGCGCATCGCGCTGGAGCGCGAGCTGCGTATTGCCGCCACCGTGTTCGCGACGCACGATGCCATCGTCGTGCTCGATGCCCACCTGCGCATCGTGCGGGTCAACGCGGCATTCGTGGCACAAACCGGATACGACGCCGACGAGGTGAGCGGTGGCGGCACCGAATTTCTGCGATCAGGATTCCATACCTGGGATTTTCGCAGCCAGATGATCGATCGTATCCACCGCAGCGGTTTTGCCCGCGTGGACACGTGGGTTCGACGAAAGAACGGCGAGGTGTATCCGGCGCGCGTGCTCACGTCGCTGGTCGCAGCGGAGCGCCCCGGAGGCGAACGCTATTTTGTCTCCGTCATCAGCGACCTGAGCGACCAGCGCAAGGCCGAGCACGCACTGCAACAGCTGGCGATGAACGACCCGCTGACCGGTCTGCCCAATCGCGAGCGCTTTTTCACAGCGCTCGATTCGCGGGTGCAGGTGGCGGCGCAAGAACGCCATTGGAGTGCGCTGCTGTTGCTCGATATCGATCGTTTCAAACACCTCAATGAGTCGCTTGGACACCAGGCAGGCGACGCGATGCTGCGTCACTGCCGCGACCGCATTCGGGCCTGCCTGCCGGCGCACAGCCTGCTGTCGCGTCTGGGCGGCGACGAATTCGCCATGGTCATCGATGCGCTAGCCGACGGCCCGCACAGCGCCGCCGCCGCCGCCGAGGGGATCGCCCGCACCGTGCGGCGCGCGGTAGCGGTGCCCGTGGTGTTGCTCGCCAACAGTGCAGCGTTCGAAGCCACTGCCAGCATCGGAATCCGCCTGTTCGACGGTGGCCAGGGCGATGCCAGTCATCTGCTGAAACAGGCGGAACTCGCCCTGTATCGCGCCAAGGCCGACGGCCGGAATTGCGAGCGTCTGTTCGAGCCGGCAATGCAGGCGCAGGTGACGTCGGGCGTGGCCATGGACGCAGCGCTGCGCAACGCACTGAAGCGCGATGAGTTCTGTTTTTACTACCAGCCGATCGTCGATGCGGGCGCCACGATACACGCGCACGAAGCGTTGCTGCGCTGGAACAGCGCCGCGTACGGGCAATTGACGCCCGACGCATTTCTGCCGCGCGTGCGCGATGCGGGTTTGTTGCCGAGTCTCACCGCCTGGGGGGTGAATGAAGTGTGCGCGCATATCGCGCGACAGCGCTACGTCGCCATATCGCCTGCGGGACAGGTGGCGCTGAACATCGATGCCAGCATGTTCCGCCAGCCCGGTTTTGTTGACCTCGTCCGGGGCGCTATCGCGCGCCATGGCATCGACGGGCGCTTGCTTACGCTCGAATTGACCGAACACGTACTGCTCGACGACATCGCTGCCACGGCGGATAAAATGCTGCAACTCAGTGCGGTTGGCGTCAGTTTTTCACTGGACGATTTCGGCACCGGGTATTCCTCGTTGCGCTATCTCAAGATGTTGCCGATCAGCCAGATCAAAATCGACCAATCGTTCGTGTTGGACATGCTGAATGATCCGCACAGCGACGCGATCATCGATGCCTTGCTGGCCATGGCCGGTGCGCTGGGGCTCGATGTGGTCGCCGAAGGTGTCGAGACGCAGGCGCAGTTCGCACATCTCTCGGGCAAGGGCTGCAAGCTGTTCCAGGGCTACTGGTCTGGTCATCCGCAGCCGGCAAATGCGTGAGACAGCGCGTTACCGCTGAAACGTCATAGCGCGCTCAATCTGGCGTAGGCCAGCACCAGCCATTTGCATCCTTCCTGTTCGAAGTTCACCTGCACGCGCGCGTGCGCGCCGCTGCCCTCGGCATCCACCAACACGCCCTCGCCGAAGCTGGGGTGGCTGACGCGCTGTCCGAGCGCCAGGCCGTTGCTGCTCTGTGGTGATTGTGCGGGCGAGTTGTACTGCGGCCGCGCGGCTTGCACCTTGGCCCGCACTTCATGCAGCAACGCCGGTGGAATCTCGCGCAAGAAACGCGAGGGCAGGTTGTACGTGTCCGCGCCGTGGATGCGTCGGGATTGCGCGTAGCTCAACACCAGCCGCTGCCGTGCGCGGGTGATGCCGACGTATGCCAGGCGGCGTTCTTCCTCCAGCCGGCCGGATTCTTCCAGCGAGCGACCGCTCGGGAACAGACCTTCTTCCAGGCCCGTTACGAACACCAGATCGAACTCCAGCCCTTTGGCCGAATGCAGGGTCATCAACTGCACGCCATCGGCGCCGGCATCGGCCTGGCCTTCGCCGGCTTCGAGCGAGGCATGGGCGAGAAAGGCAACCAGGTCGGACATGCCCTGCAATTCTTCGTCGTCGCTGCGTACGAAGCGCGACGCCAGCGACACCAGTTCGTCGAGGTTGTCGGTGCGCGCATCCAGCGTGCCGCGCGATTCCGCTGCGTAATGGCTGCGCAGGCCCGAGCGCGCCAGCACATGATCGATCTGTTCGGCCAGCGTCATCGCATCAAGTTCATCTGCAAGCATGCCGATCAACGCAACGAATCCGTGCAGGGCGTTGCGGGTGCGGCCGGCAAGACTGGCGTCGGCGCTCAACGCTTCGGTGGCTTGCCACAGCGAAGTCGCCTGATCGCGTGCGCCTTGCCGCACCCGATCCAGCGTGCTTGAGCCGATGCCGCGGGTGGGCGTATTCACCGCGCGCTCGAACGCGGCGTCGTCGTCGCGGTTGGCGATCAAACGCAGATAGGCGAGGGTGTCCTTGATTTCGGCACGCTCGAAAAAGCGCTGCCCGCCGTAAACCCGGTACGGCATGCCGGCCTGCACCAATTGTTCTTCCAGTGCCCGCGACTGCGCGTTGGAGCGGTACAGCACCGCACAATCGCCATGGCTGCCGCCGTTGCGCACCCAGGCGGCGACCCGTCCGATCACGTACTGCGCTTCGTCGATTTCATTGTACGCAGCGTACAGATCGACCGGCTCGCCCTCGCCTGCGGCGGTCCACAACTGCTTGCCGAGGCGGTCGGGATTGTGCGTGATCACGGCGTTTGCCGCTGCCAGAATGGTGCCGGTGGAACGATAGTTCTGTTCCAGGCGCAAGGTGCTGGCACCTGGATAATCGCGCAGGAAACGCTGCACGTTTTCGACCTGCGCGCCGCGCCAGCCGTAAATCGCCTGATCGTCGTCGCCGACCACGAACACCTGGCCGCGCTCGCCGGCCAGCACCCGGATCATCGCGTACTGGATCGCGTTGGTATCCTGAAACTCATCAACCAGAATGTGCCCGAAGCGCTGCTGGTAGTGCGCCAGCAGCGCCGGTTGCTGACGCAGCATCTCATGCGCGCGCAGCAGCAGTTCGGCGAAATCGACCAGCCCCGAGCGGCGGCAGCGCTCTTCGTAAGCGGCATAAACGCGGACATAGGTCTGCGCCATGAAATCACTGCCGGCCTGGATGTTTTCCGCGCGCCGGCCTTCATCTTTTTGGGCATTGATCCACCACGTGGCCTGGCGCGGCGGGAAGCGGGTTTCATCGATTTCCAGATCAGCCATCACCCGCTTGATCAGACGCAACTGGTCGTCGCTGTCGAGCACCTGAAACGACTCGGGCAACCCGGCCTCCTGCCAGTGCATGCGCAGCAATTTGTGTGCGATGCCATGAAAGGTGCCCACCCACATGCCGCGGGTGCCGTGCTGCAACTGTTCCTGCAGACGCGCACGCATCTCGCCGGCGGCCTTGTTGGTGAAGGTGACTGCAAATATGCCGTGGGTCGGCACGTCCAGCACTTCGGTCAGCCAGGCGATGCGGTGGGTGAGCACCCGGGTTTTGCCCGAGCCGGCGCCGGCAAGCACCAGATAGTGGCCGGGATCGGCGGCGACGGCGGCGCGCTGCGCCGGGTTGAGCGGGTCGAGCAGGTGGGAAACGTCCATGGCGTCATTGTAGCCGGCGCGCTTTGCCCGCATTCACGGAACCTTGGCCGCTGCCGTGCTACTAAGCATTTCATGCGCACTCGATCCGATCCGCGAATCACGCACCTCGTGCGGCGCACCAGCCTGGTTCTGGTTGGTGGCGCATGCTTGTTCGCAGCGGCATCGGCAAATGCCAGCATCGAATATCGCGTTTCGATCGACAAGTCTGCCGGTGAGCTGCGCGTCGCGGCCTGCGCCGATCGCGACTACGCGCGATTGGAATTGCGTGCGCAGGACGGCGCGAATGGCTATCTGCTCGGTTTCAGCCGCAGCGACGGCGGTGCCGTGGCGCGCAGCGGCGATCGTCTGCTCGCGCGCGCAGTGCCGGACGGTGCCTGCGTCAATTACCGGATTGCCGCGGCGCGTGCGACCCGTTCCAACGGGCGCGACGAGGGCATGCAGACCGCGGACGGCAGTTGGATCGTCAGCCCCGGCGTCTGGCTATGGCGGGCCGACGAGGCCGGCGTCTTGCGCCTGGACCTGCCCGCAGGCATGCGCGCGTCGTTGCCTTGGCGTCCGCGCGATGCGTCGCGAACGACGTATGTGCTGGAAGCGGGCGGTGGCGACTGGCCGGCATGGGCGGCGTTCGGCAATGTCGATGAACGCATCGTCGCCGGTGGCGATGGCACCGAACTGCGCATCGCGGTGGTCGACGCGCCCTCGCGGCAACGCGCCGATGATCTGCACGGCTGGCTGCGCGAGGTGGCGAACGCCACGCTCACCGCGTACCGGCGGTTTCCGGTGCGCAGCGCGCAGGTGTTGGTGATCGAGATCGGCAGCAACAGCAGCAGCCCGGTGCCCTGGGGCCAGACCACGCGCGGCGCCGGAGTCGCGGTCGAGCTGTTCGTGCGCCGTGATGCCTCGCTCAAGGAGTTGCGCGCTGACTGGACCGCCATCCATGAGTTCTCGCATTTCTTCCATCCGTATCTGGGCAACAGCGGCCGATGGCTTTCCGAAGGCCTGGCCAGTTACTACCAGAATGTGCTGCGCGCCCGCGCCGGCATCGTCAGCGAGGCCTATGCCTGGGAGCGCCTGGATGCCGGTTTTGGTCGTGGCCGCAACTCCGCAACGGGGGTGTCGCTGGCCGATATCAGCCGTGCCCCGCGCCGACGTCACTCGCGGCAGAGCGGCGGCTGGCCGGTGATGCGGATTTACTGGGGCGGCGCCGCGTTCTGGCTGGAGGCCGATATCGCCCTGCATCGCGAGCGCGGCATCGGCTTGGAGGACGTGCTCGCCGCGTATTCGCAGTGCTGTCTGCCGGAGGCGGGCCGGGTGGATCCCGATGCGTTCATTGCCCGACTCGATGCGCTCAGCCAGAGCACGGTGTTTTCGCGGCTGGCGCGGCAGCATTCCACGGCAGCGCATTTCCCCAGTCTTCAGAGCAGCTATGCGACATTGGGGCTGCGTGTGGAATCCGATCGCGCCGTGCTGTCCAGCGACGCGGATGCCGTCGCGCTGCGCAACAAGATCATGGGCGAGCGAATCGCGCCAACTGCGTTCGGCGCACGTTGACGGCCAGAATGCCGGTCTCGGCGCGACGGGCAGCGGTTTCCCCGATGTGTTCAGCATGGGCGGGCCGGACACGGCGCCGGATGTGGATGCCGTTGCCCAGCGCGAGCGTAACGCCGCGTTGCTGGCACGACTGGCCCGCACGGTATGGAATACCGGTGGTTGCAACAGTTGGTACCGCACCCGCGACGGCCTCAACACTACACTGTTGATCGGCACCGCAGATCCCCTACACTTGCCCCAGCAACCGTATCCGGGGAGTGCGCCATGCGTCATGTGATCGTGTTTTTCTGCGGTGCGTTGATCGCCAGCCTCGCCCACGCGCAAGCACCGGCCGAAAAGGTGACTGTGCTCAAGGCCGCGCATCTGTTCGATGGCGCCAGTGGCCGACTGAGCGAACCCGGCGTGGTGGTAGTGCGCGGCCGGCATATCGTGGCGGTAGGCGCCGGCGCCGAGATACCTGCCGATAGCGCGGTGATCGACCTGGGCGATGCCACCCTGATGCCGGGCATCATCGATGCCCACACGCACATCGCCTACGACTACGAAGCCGACTGGGCGCAGGGTTTCTACGAGGGCATGTTGCGCTTTCCGGTGGAGCAGTCGTTTCACGCCGCACGCAATGCCAGACTCGCGTTGCAGGCGGGCGTGACCAGCGCACGCGAGCTGGGCGCGGGAGACTTCATCGATATCGCGCTGCGCAACGCGATCGAGCAGGGGCTCAGCGAGGGTCCGCGGATGCTGGTCGCCGGTCATTCCATCGGCTCCACCGGCGGGCACTGCGACAACTCGCCGTTTCCGCCGGAGCGGGTCAAGCCGTCCGGGCCGATCGAGGGCGTCTGCAATGGGCCCGAGGAGTGCCGCGCGGCGGTGCGTTATCAGATGAAGTGGGGTGCCGACGTAATCAAGATCTGCGCGTCCGGCGGCGTACTGTCCGAATCCGACCCGGTCGATGTACCGCAACTCACACCGGCCGAGCTGAACGCGATCATGTCCGAAGCCCATGCCTGGGGACGCAAGGTGGCCGCCCATAGCCACGGCGACGCCGCCGCGCGGCTGGCGGTGGAGGCTGGGGTGGATTCGATCGAACACGGCAGCTTTCTGGGCGCCGACACGCTGAAGCTGATGAAAGCCAAGGGCGTGTATCTGGTGCCCACGCGCATGACCCAGCTCTGGGTGCAAGACAAGGCCGACACCTATCCGCCGAAGATCGGCGACAAGGCGCGCGCCGCGGCCGCGGCGCATACCGTCATGTTCAAGCAGGCGCTGCGGATCGGCGTGCCGATCGCATTTGGCACCGATGCCGCGGTGTATCCGCATGGCCTGAACGCGCAGGAATTCGGCGACATGGTCGATATGGGCATGTCGCCTTCGGCGGCATTGCTCAGCAGCAGCCAGGGCGCGGCAAAGCTGCTCGGCATCGATGCCGAAACCGGCACCCTGAGCGTGGGCAAGTTCGCCGATGTGCTGGCGGTGCCGGGCAATGTGCTCGCCAACGTCCGCGCGACCCAAACCCCGCTGCTGGTGATGAAGCAAGGCGCAATCGTTCGCCGGCCCTGAGTATCGCGCAGGCCGCGTGTGCGAATTTTCCGACACGCGGCTGCGTGCCGCGCCGACAGACGGCGCGCGCGTGGCGTCGTAGTCTGTGTGCCGGTATTCACGCAGGGGCGTGTCATGAACACAGCGAGCGAAACGGGCAGCATGTGTGGTCGATGGCTGCTGCCGTTCTGCCTGGGCATGGGCCTGCTGCCAGTGGCCACCGGCGCACAGGGTGAAACGCTGTTCAAATGCCAGGGTGCCGATGGCGTTGCCAGTTACCAGTCGGCGCCCTGCGCCGAGGCCGCGCAGCAGGTATGGCAGCGCGAGGTGACGCCCGAACCGGAACCCGCAGCGCCGCGCAACCGCGCACCCTCGCCGGCGCATACCGTTAACCGGACGCGAGCGGTCCGCGTGCGCTCGGCGCGTGCCGCCGCACCGCACGCCAACGCCTGTGCCCGCGCGCGTGCCGCTGCCGACGACGAGCGCGACCGGCGCTGGTACACGATCACTTTCGATCGCCTGCGCGAGCTCGACGAACAGGTCGCCAGAGCCTGCAAGAAATCCTGAGCGCGCCGCGTTTCGCCGCCGGCTTGCCATCCAGCAGTGCTTGTCGCGGTACGCCGGACCGCAATCGCTGGTGCCGGCTTGTCAACCAAAGGTCGAGTGCGGCGTTTTCGTTCGGGCCGGGAGCAGCGACTCCAGGCAATCATCCCAGCCGACTCGGAGTAGCCCTCATGAAGCCATACCTGTTCACCCTTGCATTCGCGGCGCTGCTTGCCGCCGGCAGCGCCCGCGCCGATTTCGATCTGACCCGCGAAACCACACTCGCCGACGATTTCGGTGGCCAGTTTCACGCACTGACCCAGGGCACGCTCGGGTCCGAGGCGGCGGAGCGCACCACCGTGGCGACGTTCAGCAACTTTCATCCGCGCGCGGCCAACAGTAGCGTCGATGGCCAGATCGAGCGTCGTTTCCAGCGTATCGACGAAGAAGCCCGGCGGGTCTACAACGGCGCGTTGACCATCACTTCCGTCGGCGCGGAAGGCAGCGAGCCGCGTGTGCTGACGTTGGCATTCGATTCGCTGAGCGTTGTACGCGGCGACGACGGGGCGAGCCTGTCCGGTACGCTCGTCGTCAACGGCAACAGCATCGACGCCGCGCAGGCGCCGGGTGCAGTGAAGCGGATATTGCTGCGCCTGCTGCGCTTCCTGCATTACTGAATATGGCGGGGTCGGGCCATGGACGGCCCGCAGCACAGCATGAACGGCGTGCGCTAAACTGCCTCCCGGACTCGAAACCGGGGGGCGTCATGCGTATTGCCAACATCGTGCTTGCAGCCCTGCTCGTTCTGGTTGTATTCCCTGCCAACGCGCAGACCGACGATCGTTTCGCCAAGGTCGAAATCGCGGTTACGCCAATCCGCGACGGACTCGCCCTGCTGACCGGTCAGGGCGGCAACATCGTGCTCAGTACCGGCACCGATGGCAGTTTCATCATCGATGACCAGTACGCGCCGCTGAACGACAGGATTCGCGCCGCCATCGCCACGCTCAGCGACAAGCCGGTGCGCTTCGTGCTCAACACCCACTTCCACGGCGACCATACCGGCGGCAACGAACGCTTCGGTTCGGATGGCGCGGTCATCGTGGCGCATGACAATGTGCGTTTGCGCATGAGCCACGCCCAGTTTCTGGAAACCTTCAAGCGCGACCTGAAGCCGTCGCCCGCCGCGGCCTTGCCGTTGGTCACCTTCAGCGATGGCATGAGTCTGCACCTGAACGGGCAGGACGTGCGTGCGCTGCATGTCGCGCATGCGCACACCGATGGCGACGCGATCGTGTGGTTCGCGCAGGCCCGGGTGCTGCACATGGGCGATATTTACTTCAACGGCCTGTACCCGTTCATCGACATCGATGCCGGTGGCGGCATCAACGGCATGATTGCGGGCGTCGAACAGGCGCTGGCGTTGATCGACGACAGTGCCGTGGTGGTGCCGGGCCACGGCCCACTCAGCAACCGCGCCGAGCTGGCTGCGTATGGCGAGATGCTGCGCGGCTTTCGAGCGCAGGTCGCGGCGCTCAAGCAGCAGGGCAAAACGCTGGACGAGGTGATTGCTGCCAAGCCGACCGCACCGTACGACGCGGTCTGGGCCGGCCAGTTCATCAGCCCGGAGTTGCTGATCGGCTTTATCTACAAGACCCTGTAAATCGTTCCCTGAACCAACCTGAACGACAGCTCCGATTCAGGGCCAGGTTCAAAGTCGGTTCACCGCGTTCGGGCGACTCTGCACCTGCGTCCAACGCGGAGGAAATACCATGCGCAAGCTCATCATTGCATCCGTTCTCGTCGTGTCCAGCGTCATCGGCCTTGGCTTTGCTTCGACGGCCAAAGCGGGCGACACCCGCATTTTCGTCGATCTGGGCAGTGTCTACTTTGCCGGTGGGCAACCGTATTACCGCGACACCTACGAGCCGCTGTACGTAGTGCACTATGCCCATGGCCCTCGCTATTACTATTCGCGACCGGCTTATGGGTACTCGCGTCACTACGACCGTGGGTACTACACCGGCTATCGCTATCGCACGCACGATGGCTATCGCGGTGGGCATGTCCGCCATGACAGCCATGGTGGCAGACATGACCGCGGCCATGACCGTGGCCATGACCGGCGTCGCGGCGGCGACCACGATGACGGCCATCGTGGCGACCGTGGTCGCGGCCACCGCTGAGGGCTGACTGAGCAATGCAGCACATGACGCGCCTCCGGGCGCGTCTTTTTTTTCGGGTCTTCGTGAAACCGTGTGGGTGATTCGGCTCGTTTTCACCGTTTCACCCACATGCATGCAAACGGGCACGACCATGTCGGATCCACGCCGGTGGCGTTCAGCGGTGACCAGCAACAAAGCGCGACCGCATTCAGCACAACCCCGAAGCCTGCAAAACCTTGCCCCGAATAGCTTGCAACGCGATCAATCGCATCGAATCACCCACACGTTTCCACGAAGAGCCTTTTTTCCTGGCTGTCGCGACGCGATTCCGGATCGGGCGTTCAGGTTAAAATCCTCGCGCCCGTCGGGCAATCAAGGGGAGCGCTGATGCTGGAGGTGGTGCCGGGGTTCGCCATACCCGATGACGAGCTGGTGGAGCGTTTCGTGCGCGCCAGTGGGCCGGGCGGTCAGAACGTCAACAAGGTATCCACCGCGGTGGAATTGCGCTTCGATATCGCGCAATCGCCGTCGTTGCCCGAGGCCGTGCGCGAGCGCCTGTTGGCGCGACGCGATCGCCGGATCACTGCAGACGGCGTGCTGGTGCTCAGTGCGCAGCGTTATCGTACCCAGGAGCGCAATCGCGAAGATGCCCGTGCACGGTTGCTTGCCTTGCTGCAAACGGCGCTCGTGGTTGCCCGGCCACGGGTTGCCACCAAGCCCAGGCGAGGCAGCATCGAACGCCGCTTGAGCAGCAAACGCGAGCGTGCGCAGGTCAAACGGGGCCGCGCCGCGCGCGCTTGGCGCGACGATCGTGATTGACGTGCGCTCTCCCCCCTTCAATCCGTTGCCGGTGCATGTTCCGGCCTGCGCACCGCGCGCCAGCAGTCGGTTTGGTCGATGGTTTGGCCGCACGGTATTGCGGCTTGGTGGCTGGCGCATGACCGGCAGCTTTCCCGAATGCAGGAAAGTGGTGATCATCGCCGCGCCGCATTCCTCGGGCTGGGATGTGGTGTGGGGGTTGGCCGCCAAAATGGGGCTTGGCCTCGGCATCGAATTCATGGGCAAGGCCGAATTGTTCCGCGGCCCATTGGGTTGGTTCTTGCGCAAACTGGGCGGTATCCCAACCGACCGCCAGAACCCGCGCGGTCTCGCCGGCATCATGGCCGCCCGTTTTGCCGAGCGCGATACCCTATGGCTCGCCCTCGCACCGGAAGGCACCCGGCGCCCGCGCCCGCGCTGGAAGACCGGATTCTGGCGGATCGCCCGCGCCGCCAACGTGCCGGTGCAATGCGTGGCGTTCGATTATCCGAACAAGGCCATCGTGGTGGGGCCGCTGATCGACCTGAGCGACGACATGGCGGCCGACCTGGATCGCATCGCGCAGATCTACGCGCCCTATCGCGGCAAGCGGCGGCCGATCAACCCGGTGCGTTGAGGCGGGCTACCGCATCACCAGCACGCCCGAGCGCCGCCCACGAACCACCTGCAGCACCATTTCGCGCGGCGTGGCGTCAGCCAGCGATTGCAGGCTGCTCAGGCCGTCGAGCTTGCGCCGACCGATGCCGGTAACGACGTCGCCGGCGCGCATGCCATTGAGCTCGGCCCGGCTACCGCTCTCGACCTTGCTCACTACGACCCCGGTAATGCCATTCTGACGCAGGCGCTCGGGAATTTCCGCAAACACGGCGCCGCCCAGGCGCGGGTCGAGATCGTCGCCGACAAGCTCCTTCGGACGCGCCTTGAGCACGGCTTTCAGGTTGAGCGTCTTGCCGTCGCGGTTCACCGCGATTCGGATCGGTTTGCCTACCGGCAGCAAGCCCTCGATATTGTGCACGGCGGCGCGATCCAGCACCGGTTGATCTTCGAGTTGGGTAATGACATCGCCGACCCGTACCCCGGCCTGCGCTGCCGGCGAACCGGGGTCGACGCGGGCCACCAACGCGCCGCGCGGTTGCCGTCCCAGCGCCAGCGCGCTGGCCAGTTCCGGGGTGATGTCCTGTGCGACAACGCCGAGGCTGCCGCGACGCACCTCGCCATAGGCCAGCAACTGCCGCATCACTTCGCGCGCGAGGCTGGCCGGGATGGCGAAACCGATGCCGATATTGCCGCCCGAGGGGCTGAAGATGGCGCTGTTGATGCCGACCAGTTCGCCGCGCAGGTTGACCAGCGCGCCGCCGGAATTGCCCGGATTGATGCTGGCATCGGTCTGGATGAAGTTCTGGTAGCCCAGACCGCGCAGCCCGTTGCGGCCCAGCGCCGACACGATACCCGAGGTCACGGTTTGCCCCAGCCCGAACGGGTTGCCGACCGCGACGACAAAATCACCGACCCGCAGCAGCTTGGTATCGGCCAGCGGCAGCGCGGTGAGATTGTCCGCGTTCACGCGCACCAGCGCGACATCGGTATCCGGGTCGGAGCCGACCAGTTCCGCTTCGAGGGTGCGGCCATCGGCGAGCGTGACCGAGATGTCATCGGCGCCTTCGATCACGTGGTTGTTGGTCAGCACCAGGCCACTTTCAGCGTCGACGATGACACCCGAGCCGAGCGATTGCTGCACGCGCTCCTGCGGCATGTCGGGGATGCCGAAAAAGTGGCGCAGGAACGGATCGTCGGCGAGCGGATTGCGAACCCGTTGCACCTGCTTGCTGTGGATGTTGACCACCGCTGGCGTCACCCGCTCCAGCATCGGCGCCAGCGAAGGCAATGGCGTGCCGGCCGCATCGGCAGTGGGCAGTGCCGCAGGTGCAGGGCCGACGAGGCCGAACGAACCCAGGCCCAACGATCCGATCAGCAAGGTAACGCCGAGCAGGCGTTTTGGCGATGGCGTGATATGCATACCGCGAAATCCTGAGAGTAAAGGGAACTGCGCCCGATCCTCGCCGAAACCGCCTTAACGAACGCCGGCTCGCGGGCGTGAAACGGGTTTTCCCGGCGATTGCGGACACCGCTACGTAGTGCGGGCAACACCGCGAATTGCAAGCCCAAACCGCATCGAAATGGCGACACGGAACCGGTTGACACGACCATCACCCCGGCGTACTGTTGATCGCCGTTGCACACAAGATATAGGGGTAATTGGGGATGATTAACCCTACTGATTGGGCTGGCGCGATTTGCTCCAGGGGTTCAGGCGTCGCCTTCGCAAGTCACGGCCCGGCAACGTTTGTCATCGCTCGGTCAGTCCAGGCCTGAGCCCCGACTACCGCATCCGCACGCTGCCCCCGGCGTGCCCCTGTCATCCGCAATCCCGACGGTCATCGGGAACCCAAGGAGAGGATTTCGACATGAGTACGGCACGCCTTGCCGCTGTGAAGCCGGACGTGGCGCGGGATATTCCCATGCAGCCCGCGTCGCAGGACATCTGGGAAAAGAAATACCGCCTCACCAGCAAACAGGGCGAACCGGTCGATGTCACCATCGACGACACCTACAAGCGCGTTGCCAAGGCGCTGGCCGAGGCCGAGCCGAGTGCGGATCTGCGCAGTTACTGGTACGAGCGTTTTGTCTGGGCGCTGCGTCGTGGTGCGATTCCCGCCGGCCGCATCACCTCCAATGCCGGGGCGCGGGCGCACAAGCCGGCCACGTCCACCATCAACTGCACGGTGTCGGGCACCATCGAGGACTCGATGGACGGCATTCTCGACAAAGTGCATGAGGCCGGCCTCACGCTCAAGGCCGGCTGTGGCATCGGCTACGAGTTCAGCACCTTGCGCCCGCGCGGCGCCTATGTGTCCGGTGCCGGCGCCTATACCTCGGGGCCGCTGAGCTTCATGGATATCTACGACAAGATGTGTTTCACCGTCAGCTCGGCCGGCGGCCGCCGTGGTGCGCAGATGGGCACTTTCGATGTCGGTCACCCCGATGTGAAGGAGTTCATCTCGGCCAAGCGCGAGGACGGGCGGCTGCGCCAGTTCAACCTGTCGCTGCTGATCACCGACGAGTTCATGCATGCAGTGCAAACCGATGGCGACTGGCCGCTGGTGTTTCCGGTGCACGTCAAGGAAGAGTCGGAGATCGACCTGACCGATCCGACCAAGGTGATCTGGCGCGAGTGGCCGACCAGCCGCAATTACGTCACCCGCGACGACGGCCTGGTCGCGTGCAAGATCTACAACCACATCCGCGCCAAGCGGCTGTGGGACCTGATCATGGCGTCCACCTACGATTTCGCCGAGCCCGGCTTCATCCTGATCGATCGCGTCAACGAGATGAACAACAACTGGTGGTGCGAGCAGATTCGCGCGACCAATCCTTGTGGCGAACAGCCGTTGCCGCCGTATGGTGCCTGTTTGCTGGGCTCGGTCAACCTCACCAAGTTCGTGCGTGAGCCGTTCACCGACAAGGCCAGCTTCGACTGGGACGAATACAGGGAAGTGGTGCGTGTGTTCACGCGCATGCTCGACAACGTGGTTGAGGTCAACGGCCTGCCGCTGGAACAGCAGCGCACCGAAATCCTGCGCAAGCGTCGTCACGGCATGGGCTTCCTCGGTCTGGGTTCCACCGTCACCCTGCTCGGCATGAAATACGGCTCGCCCGAGAGCTGCGAATTCACCGAACGCGTGGCGCGCGAGATGGCCGTTGCCGGTTGGGAAATGGCACTGGAACTGGCCCGCGAAAAAGGCCCGGCACCGATCATGGGCGAGGTGTTCACGGTGAGCGCGGCGATGCTGCGGCAGCGCCCGGAAATGGTGGCCGACGGCTGGTGCGTCGGCGAAAAGATCAGCGGCAAGGTGCTGCACGCACGTTACAGCCGCTACATGCAGCGCGTTGCCGAAATCGCGCCGGAACTGGTGGAGCAGTTGGCCGACGTCGGCGCGCGGTTCACCCATCACAGCTCGATCGCCCCGACCGGCACCATTTCGCTGAGTCTGGCCAACAATGCCTCCAACGGCATCGAGCCCAGCTTTGCCCACCACTACAGCCGTAACGTGATCCGCGAAGGCAAGAAGAGCAAGGAGAAGGTGGAGGTCTACAGTTACGAGTTGCTCGCCTACCGCACCCTGGTCAACCCCGACGCGATGCCCTATAGCGACGATGCCAAGACCCGTCTGCCCGAGTACTTCATTGCTGCCGATGATGTGTCGCCCAAGCAGCACGTCGATATCCAGGCTGCAGCGCAAAAATGGGTCGATTCCTCGATCTCGAAAACTGCAAACGTCCCCACCGACTATCGCTACGAGGACTTCAAGGACATCTACCGTTACGCCCATGAGCAGGGCCTCAAGGGCTGCACCACCTTCCGCTTCAACCCGGCGGCGTTCCAGGGCGTGCTGGTGAAGGAAACCGATCTGGAAAACACCACTTACCGCTTCGAGCTCGAAGACGGATCGGTCGTCGAGGCACGCGGCAACGAGGAAGTGGAGTACGACGGCGAGTTGCACACCGCCGCCAACCTGTTCGACGCGCTCAAGGAAGGCTACTACGGCAAGTTCTGATCGCGCCCAGGTGGTTCCCGGATGCGGATTTTTGCTGCGACAAGGAGTAGATTTAGCAACGTGTCGATGACACACCGGCGCTGGGCGCCAACGCCGGAATCGAGAAGTCGAATCGCTCAACTTTCGCCCGATACGAGGAGGGGCTTTATGAGCAATGGCAATGGAGTCACATCCGGACCGTCCCATGACGCGGAACGCGTTAGCGAAGCTGCCATGCAGGTCGGCAGCGCCGTCGTGCAGCGCGCCGAAGCCGTCGTGGCCGACGCGCAGAAAGCGGTAAGCAACGCGCGCAAGGCAGTTGCCAAGCGCGCAACCAGCGCCAAAAAGCAGGCCGGCGCGACGGTGAAGAAAGCCAAGGCAGCGGTCAAGAAAGCGGTGGGTGCAGCCAAGCGCGCCGAAGGCAAAGCTGCCAAGGCGGTGAAGAAGGCCGTCGGCAAAGCGAAAAAAGCCGAAGGCAAGGCCGAGAAATCGGTGAAGAAAGCGGTTGGCGCAGCCAAGCGCGTCGAAGGCAAGGCGGGAAAGGCAGTGAAGAAGGCCGTCGGCAAAGCAAAAAAGGCCGAGAGTAAAGCCGTCAAGGCGGTGAAGAAAGCCGTGAACAAGGCGCGCAGCGCCGTACACAAGGCCACCGCCCCGGTGAAGAAGGCCGCGCCGAAAAAAGCCGCGGCAAAAAAGGCCGTCGCCAGGAAAGCGCCGGCAAAAAAGGCAGTGGCAAAAAAGGCGGCGGCTAAAAAAGCGCCTGCAAAAAAGGCAGCCAAAGCGCGCTAAGCGTGCGTTGACCCGCCTCGAGAGCGGAAGCCGCGCCTTCAGCGGAAGGCGCGGCTCCCCGATTGTTCGTCCAGCAAGCCGGTTCGCGCGATCCGGTGTTGTCGATAATTCAGAGTGCAAGGAGTCAGCCCCCGATGACCGTAAAAATCAACAAGAAGATCAAGGGCTACAGCATCGCCAAACCGGAGCAGGAAGCGGCGACGGCGGCAAACGTTGCGGCCGCCGCGCAACCGCCGTTCGCGGGCGCCGAAGTGATCCAGATGCACGAGCGTCTGGAGCGGCCCGACGTGCTGGTGGGCTCCACCTACAAGATCAAGTCGCCGCTGGTCGAGCACGCGATGTACGTCACCATCAACGACATCGTGCTCAATCCCGGTACCGAGCACGAATTGCGGCGCCCGTTCGAGGTGTTCATCAACTCCAAGAACATGGACCACTTCCAGTGGATCGTCGCGCTCACCCGCATCATGTCGGCGGTGTTCCGCAAGGGTGGCGATGTCACCTTCCTGGTCGATGAAATGAAAGCCGTGTTCGACCCGCGCGGCGGCTACTTCAAGGCCGGCGGCGTGTACATGCCATCGATCGTGGCCGAGATCGGCGCGGTGGTGGAAGAACACATGAAGTCGATCGGCCTGATCGTGGACGACGAGCTCAGCGACGGCCAGAAGCGCCTGATCGCCGACAAGCGTGCCGCCTACGAATCGCGTTCAAAAAAAAAGAGCGCTGAATCGGCGCCAGCCGCAAGCACCAAGCCCACCGTCGAAGATGTCTCGGTAACCGGCGAAGGCACCAGCTTTCCGCCCAGCGCCAGCATGTGCCTGAAGTGCAACACCAAGGCCACGGTCATCATGGACGGCTGCGCCACCTGCCTGAACTGCGGCTACTCCAAGTGCGGGTGAGGGGAGTGTATGGAATCCGACATCATTCAACGGGTAGTACCGCTTCGCTTAGGGATGCTCTGAACAAGCTGTCATTGCGAGGAGCGAAGCGACGCGGCAATCCAGAAATGTTCGGAAAAACAGAGAACTGGATTGCTTCCCGCCACGGCCTTCGGCCTCGCGGCTAAAGGCTCGATCGCTCGCAATGACGGCGGATGACGGTTGTTCAGAGCTTCCTTAGCCTCGACGATCGAAGAGAGGGCGCATGAACTGCATCTGTCGGCACCGGCTTTCCGGAACTCGACGAAGAAGCGCTCCGGGCAGTCCGTCATTGGGAGTTCGACCCGCAACTCAAGGACGGCGAGCCGGTTGAATCGGCGGTGATCGTGCCGGTGGTGCTTGCGCTGGATCGATCGCGGCGCCGTTGCCGCAGCATTTGCGGTTCAATCAGCGGGCTGGGTTGTCGCGGGGCACATAAGGTAGCTCAAGGCGCGGCCTCTCCTGTGAGTCCGTGCACTCGCGGCACTTGCACATCCATGTGCTGCGTAGCGTTGGAGCCGGCATGCTGACAGTGAGCGACAGGTTGCGTTGCACCGCCGCACGACGGTCGCCCACAGGGTGGGCTCCTACAAAAAAACCGTGATCTGCCTTTGTAGGAGCCCACCCTGTGGGCGACCGATAAACCGTGATCTGCCTTTGTAGGAGCCCACCCTGTGGGCGACCGATAAACCGTGATCAGCCTTTGTAGGAGCTCACCCTGTGGGCGACCGATAAACCGTGATCTGCCTTTGTAGGAGCTCACCCTGTGGGCGACCGATAAACCGTGATCTGTCTTTGTAGGAGCCCACCCTG
>PGZC01000056.1:0-34536 GCA_002839995.1 Gammaproteobacteria bacterium HGW-Gammaproteobacteria-4
CGCCACCGCCGAGCTGGCGGCTGTGAGCACCGAGTATGCGCAGCTGATCGGTACGTATTTTTCACCGCATATCAGGGCGGCCGCCTTTCGTCGCCTGCCCGAAGAATGCTGGGCGCCCTTGGTGCTCGGCCCGGTGCATGACTACGCCCGGCGCTGGCTGAATGGCCAGGTGAAAACCGACATCGGCGCGTACGCCGAGGTGTTCGCCGACGCGGCGTGGAATACCGTGCGCAATCCGGACGCGCGCTGATCATCGTGAAACGCAGCGAGCGCAGCCTCTAATCCATTTGCGCCTGAACTCGTCACGCAACAATCAGGTGCTTCAGCCACACCAGCGCAATCACCGTCAGGATGAACAGCACCGCCGATTTCAGACTCAGGGGCTTACGGCGCATTCGCAGATGGGAGTCGAGAACCGATAGCCTGTGAGCGAGCTCAATGCGTTCCGTCGAATTGGAACTTGGGCACGAATCCAGCTTCTGTTGCAATGCCGTCCGGCGCGCAACCAATTCGGCGTAGGGCGTAAGCTTGCGAAGCGTGTTCTCAAGCGCGACGATTCGTCGACTGAGTGGCCTCAGCGCACCGGTAAGCTGATCCAATCTCGCACACTGGGCACTCAGGCTCCTGGCCAACGCATCCGATTGCGCACGCAATCGAGCCAGTTCATTTTCGATGGATTTTTTTGATTGCCAGAGCGTCATGCGCAAAATCATACATTCCATGCACCGCACAGACGATGCGCAAGATCCTGCACATTGACATGGACGCGTTCTACGCCTCGGTCGAGCAGCGCGACGACCCGGCGCTGCGCGGGCGGCCGGTGGTGGTGGCATGGCGCGGTGCGCGTTCGGTGGTGTGCGCGGCATCTTACGAGGCGCGGCGTTTCGGCATCCGTTCGGCGATGCCGGCGCTGCGTGCCGAGCGGCTGTGCCCCGATGCGGTGTTCGTGGCGCCGGACTTCACCCGCTATCGCGCGGTATCGCGCCAGATTCGGCAAATCTTTCTCAGCCACACGCCGCTGGTCGAGCCGCTGTCGCTGGACGAGGCGTATCTGGATGTCAGCGACAACCTGCACGGCTTGCCGAGCGCAACCGCGGTGGCGGAAACCATCCGCGCGCAGATTCGCGAGCTCACCGCGCTGACCGCTTCGGCCGGTGTGGCGCCGAACAAGTTTCTGGCCAAGATCGCCTCGGACTGGCGCAAGCCCGACGGCCTGTTCGTGATCCGGCCGGCGCAAGTTGAGGCATTCCTCACCCCGCTGCCGGTGGGCCGCATTCCCGGCGTCGGCAAGGTGACCCAGGCCAAACTCGGCGGACTCGGCATCGATACCGTGGGTCAGTTGCGGACGTGGACGCCGCACGATCTGGCGCGGCACTTCGGCCGTTACGGGCAGCGCCTGCACGAACTGGCACGCGGCATCGATACGCATCCGGTGTGCGTGGATCGGCCGACGCAATCGATCTCGGCCGAGGACACCTTCGCCGAAGATATGCCGCTGTCGGCACTGCAACCGGCGTTGCAGGTACTGGCCCGCACCCTCACCCGCAGCCACACGCCCGAGCAGCCGCCGGGCGATCTGGCGCAGTTCGTAGCCATTGCGCAGGCGCTGTGCGCTCGCGTCGATTTGCCCGAACACACGCGTTATCGCCTGCTTGGCGTCGGGCTGTCGAACCTCGTCGAACGCGACCGCTTGCCGCCGCAATCGGGTTTGTTTGATTGATCCGGCAGCTTACAGCCCAGCGACGCTGCGCACCTCGGCCAGCGCCGGCCAGCGCGCAATAATGGCGCGGCGAATCCCCGGTGCATCGATGCCGGCTTCGGCGAGCAGTTCGTCGCGGCTGGCGTGGTGTTGAAACGCGTCGGGCAGGCCAAGATGCAGGATCGGCACGGTGATCCCTTGGTCGGCCAGCAACTCGGCGACACCGGCACCGGCACCGCCCGCGACCACGTTGTCTTCGATCGTCACCAGCGCGTCGTGGCTGCGTGCCAGACGCAGGATCAGCTCGCGATCGAGCGGCTTGACGAAGCGCATGTTGACCACGCTCAGACCCAGTTCCGCCGCCACCGTTTCGGCGGCCGCCAGCGGCGCGCCGAAAGCCAGCAGCGCCAGACGGCTGCCTTGCCGGCGCAGTTCGGCCTTGCCGATGGGCAGCGTATCCAGCGACGCCTGCAACGCCACGCCCGGGCCGTTGCCGCGCGGGTAGCGCACCGCTGCCGGGCCAGTATGGTGAAAGCCGGTGCTGAGCAGTTGCCGGCATTCGTTTTCGTTGCTCGGCGCCATCACCAGCATGTTCGGCACGCAGCGCAGAAAACTCAGGTCGAGGTTGCCGGCATGGGTGGCGCCATCGGGGCCGACGACGCCGGCGCGGTCGAGCGCGAACAACACGTCGAGATTCTGGACGGCGACATCGTGGATCAGTTGATCGTAGCCGCGCTGCAAAAACGACGAGTAGATCGCGACGATCGGCTTCATGCCTTCGCAGGCCATGCCGGCGGCCAGCGTCACCGCGTGTTGCTCGGCGATGGCGACGTCGAAATAGCGCGCCGGATACTCCTTGCTGAAACGCACCAGGCCCGAGCCCTCGCGCATCGCCGGGGTGATCGCGAGCAGGCGGGTATCGGACGCTGCCATGTCGCACAGCCAGTCGCCGAATACCTGGGTATAGCTGGGTTTTGCCGGCGCCGGTTTCGCCACCACGCCAAGGTCCGGGTCGAACGGGCTTACCGCGTGATAGCCGATCTGATCGCCTTCGGCGTGCTCGTAGCCCTTGCCCTTGGTGGTGATGACATGCAGCAATTGCGGCCCCTTGAGGCCCTGGAGCGTGCGCAGTGCGGCGACCAGCGCGGGCAGGTTGTGGCCATCAATCGGGCCGGTGTAGTGAAAGCCCATTTCCTCGAACAGGGTGGATGGCACGAACATGCCCTTCCAGTGCTCTTCCCAGCGCCGCATGAACCGCGCGGTGGGGCGGTTCTTGTCGCCCAGCAGGCGCTTGCCGCCTTCGCGCACGGCGTTCAGGGTGCGGTTGGTCATCATCCGCCCGAACATCTTGGTCAGGCCGCCGACGTTCTCCGAGATCGACATCTGGTTGTCGTTGAGCACCACCAGCAGGTTCGGTTCGGGTTCGATGCCGCCGGCGTGATTGAGCGCTTCATAGGCCATGCCGGCGGTCATCGCGCCATCGCCGATCACCGCCACCACGCGCCGCTCGTCGCCACGCTGGGCCAGTGCCAGCGCCATGCCGAGTGCCGCCGAAATCGACGTGGAGCTGTGGCCGACGCCGAAGGTGTCGTACGCGCTTTCCTCGCGTTTCGGGAACGGCGCGATGCCGCCCTTGAGCTTGACCGTGTGGATCCGGTCGCGACGGCCGGTCAGGATCTTGTGCGGATAACATTGGTGACCGACATCCCACACCAGGCGGTCATCGGGGGTGTTGAACACGTAATGCAGGGCAACGGTCAGCTCGATCACGCCGAGGCCGGCGCCGAAGTGGCCGCCGACCTGCGCGACCGTTTCGATCAGGTAAGCGCGCAGTTCATCCGCGACCGCCTTGAGGTCGTCCTCGGAAACCGTGCGCAGATCCGCCGGAACGGCAATCTGCGACAGCAGGGGGTAGCGGCTGGGGTCGATCATTGCCCGTCACGTCAGTACAAACCGTGATTTTCGGCCACTCCGGCGGCCGGGGCAAGGCGTGCGGCGCAATTGCGCGTCAGCGCTTGCCGCGCAGACGGTCGAACAAGCCGCCTTTGCCGGCCTGTTCGGGTTCCGGTTCCGGCACGCGCTCCACCTGTGCAAAACCGGAGGCGAGGTTGGCGTTGACGAAATCGATGACCTCGGCGATCGGTGCGGTGCTCGTTTCGGCAATCTCGGCAATCGTCGCCGGCCCCTTCATCATCGCGGTCGCGATGCGGAAATGCTTGGGGAACTCGCGCTCGATCTGCGGCCACTTGCTGAGCGAGAATCGCTCGTCCATGGCATAGCCTTCGGCCAGGTGGCCCTCACCGGAGACCAGTGCGAACAACCAGCGCAGTCGCGCCATCGGTTGTGCGCCACCCTTCTTGACCACTTCGGCGAATGCCGCGGCATCGAGCGGCTGCAGTTCGCTTTCCGGCATGTCGCCCTGGCAGAACGGCAACAGCGCCTTGAGCGAACCCGGCCCGAAATAGACGCGTGTTTCCGGATCGAGCACCAGTGGCTCGGCGCCGGAGCGAACGATACGCACCGGCTGGCTCAGTGCGCCGGGCATGAGGTAGTCGCCAAGGCGCGGTGTGCGCGGCGGTGGCGGCGGCGGAGCGGGTTGTGCCGGCTGCGTATCGACCGGCACCGATTCGACGGCCACCTTGACTGGCGCCGCCGCAGGCGCGGTAGCCGGCGCAGTTGCCGGAGCGCTCGGCGCCGACCGTTTGGCGGGTGGTGTATCGGCCAGCAAGGTGCGCATCAATTCAGTCAGAGCGGCTTCGCTGACCGGGCGGGCAAGCGTCAAGCCCGGCTCGCTGCGGCTGCCGGCACTCAGCGGAATCACGGTGTGCTCGTTCTGGCGTGCGCGCAGCCAGGTCATCTGGCCATAGATGGAATCGATATCGACGACCAGCACGTCGGCCTGACGTTCATCGCCGAGCTTGAAACCGTTCCCCGTGGCCGCATTGGCCGCGTCAAACAGCGCGTGCAACTGCTCGCGCTCCTCCGGCTCCATACCGGTAAAACACCATCCTCGCATGAACATCCCCCTCCGGATTCGAGCGCGGCGCGCCATCAAAGCTGCGCAAGTGTCCGGGAATTAGGCACTTGCGTCAATTGCGCGTTTGCCCGTTCCACGGGACCACGGGAAAAGCGCAAAGCCGTCGATCCACAAAGAACACAAACAGCGCAAAGAAAAAATCGTAACCCGGGGGTTGCAGGCCGCAGGCCGTAACCCGGGATCGTTTGGTGCCGCATTGCGTCCCGGGTTTCGCCGCTGCGCAGCTATACCCCGGGCTACACACTCACAACACCGCCAGGCAACTGTTTTTAACTCAACTCCGCAACCACCCATCGACCCGGTGTGCAACACCCAAACCCGCTTTCTCCAGGCGCATCCCTGAACTGGAAAAGACGTTACGGCAACCCATCTCAGGTATTCATTCGCGCCCGCCGCGGTAGATGGCTCTTCAAAAACGCCATCTGGTCGGCGAGGATGTTGCGGTTGGACAGGATCAGGTGCTCAACCCAACTGGGCCGGAACGGCACCGCCAGTAGCGGCATGCCGGCCTGCTGCGGGGTGCGGTTGCCTTTGCGCGAGTTGCAGCTGATGCACGCGGAAACCACGTTTTCCCAGATGTCGCGTCCGCCGCGCGAAATCGGCTGCACGTGATCGCGGGTCAGCTGGTGACGACCCAGCTCATTGCCGCAGTAGAGGCAAAGATGGCCATCGCGGGCAAACAACGCGGTGTTGGTCAGCGCTGGCGTCGGGTCGATGGCGCCCGGGCGCGCATGACCGCGTGCGGCGATGATCGAATGCAGTTCGATGACGCTTTGCTGGCCGCTGCCGCGGTTGGTGCCGCCACGTACGACCAGGCAGGGTGTGCCCAAAGTCCAGGCGATGGCATCGCGTGCGTGCAGACAGGCAGCATCCTGCCAACTGATCCAGTTCAGGATCCGGCCATGGGCATCGAGCGAGAGCACGCGCGGCGGGTGCGCAGCGCCGGCAAAAACCGGCCGTGCCGGGAACGGGATTATCCCGGCGGAGGGGTGGCTTGGACCGGTGATCACGGTATCCATTGCCCGCTGAGCATAAAGCAAAACGGCAACGAATTGTTGCTTCCGCGCCCTGTTTACAGTGGCTTGGCCAATCGCAGCATATCGGTGTGATAGCCGGCTGCCTGGTAGACCGCCAGCGCGCGGGCGTTGCCGGGGAACGCGCCCAGCGTCAGCCGCTCGCAGCGATGCTCGCGGGCGAACGCCTCGGCGTAGTCGAGCAAAGCGCGCCCCAGGCCGCGACCGTCCCACTGGGTTGCCACCGCAATGTCGGAGATATGGCAGTTCATCTTGCCCGAGAAATAATCCGTGACCAATTGCAGGTGAAGAAAACCGGCCGCGCTGCCATCATCGGTTTCCGCGATCAGCAGGAAACTGCCCGGGCGCGGTTCTTCAAGATGCTTGAGCAGGTCGCGGCGGATGCCATCGGCGACAACCGGTCGTTTGCGTCCGGGCGGCAATTCAAAATCGACAAACCGTGGCACCAGAGAAAGGATGAAATCATCATCACCGGGCTCTGCTGCGCGCATGAGCAACTCGGTGTCACCGACCTTGATATGCATGCTGATTGGCGCTTTTTTTTGGGTTGGTTGGGCTGAGCGACGCACTGCTCGCCACCAAGACTACCGAACTGGCGCCAATGCGCAACTACCGGCCCGTGGATTCACGCAATAATGCGGCGAATCCGTGGTGAAACTCTCGCTTGGCGTCCCGTGCCCGCCGTCGAATCGGGCATGGAATCAATTGCAGTTGGCTCAAACAGGAACCCCAGCATGAAAACCTTCGCATTGTTCCCGGCCGTGCTGATGCTTGCGTTTGGCAATGTATCGGCCCAGGAAACGGTGGATCCCGCGTCGCCCGAACCGACAACCACACGCATGGAAACGCTGGTCGTCAGCGGCAATCAGCCCGGGCCCGGCCTGTGGCGGGTCAGTCGCGACGACCACGATCTGTGGATTCTGGGCACGGTGTCGCCGTTGCCCAAACGCATGCAGTGGGAATCGGGCAAGGTCGAGCGGTTGGTCGCGCGATCGCAGGAGCTGCTGGCGCAGCCGTCGGTGACGGTCAGCGCCAAGGTGGGCTTTTTCGCGCGTCTGGCGCTGATCCCCACCGCGCTGCGTGCCCGCAACAACCCCGACGGCAAACCACTGCAAGAGCAGGTGTCGGCGGCGTTGTACCAGCGCTGGCTGGTGCAGAAAAAGCGCTATCTCGGGCGCAGCCGGTCGATCGAGAAGCGTCGGCCGATCATGGCGGCGACCAAGCTGTACGAGGAGGCGCTGGACGACAACAAACTGAGCGAAAGAACCCGGATATGGTCGGTGCTGCGCAAATCGGCAAAGCGCAACAAGGTGACGATGACCGTGCCGATGGTGACCATCGAGATTGCCGATCCCAAAGCCGCGTTGAAGGAGTTTGCGACGACCACGCTCGAAGACGAGGCCTGTTTCGAGACGACTTTGACGCGGCTGGAAACCGACATGGAGAACATGAAGGCGCGGGCGAATGCGTGGGCGGTGGGCGATGTGCAGGCGTTGCTCGATCTGCCGCACCCGGATCAACGCGGTGTTTGCGCCGATGCGCTGCTGGCAACCGCAGTTGCCGAAAAGCGCGGCATGTCCGATCTGCGCGCCCAGTTGCGTGCGCGCTGGCTTGAGGCTGCCGACGAGGCATTGCTCAAGAACGAATCGACGGTTGCAGTCATGGCGATCGAAAGCCTGCTCGGCGATGACGGAATCCTCGCCGCATTGCGCGAGCGCGGTTACACGGTGCAGGCGCCGGAGTAACCGCAGTCGCTGTCGCGCGCGTCGCGATTTTGCGGTGCTTCGCCCGGACTCGCAGGATTGATCGCCCACAGGGTGGGCTCCTACAGGGCGAGATCGTCGTGCTTCTTGTAGGAGCCCACCCTGTGGGCGATCACCATTGTCGCCAGACCATGGATGCCTTGCGGCAGCTAGCTATCGAAGTTGTCGGCAGCCAGCGCCAGTACGCTCGCTGCACCCGCGCGGATACCGGCGGCATGGGTCAGGGTGCGCGGCAGGATGCGCGCGAAGTAGAACCGCGCGGTCTCGCGCTTGGCATCCTTGAACGCCTGCGGGTAATTGCCGGCATCGCTTGCAGCCACCGCACGCGCCCACCAGTAGGCCAACACCGCATAGCCGGTGTAGAACAGATAATCGACTGCGGCGGCGCCCACTTCGTCGGCATCGCGCATCGCCTTGCCACCCAGTTCCAGGGTGAGCGTGCCCAGTTCCTGCGCGCTTTTCGCCAGTGGGCCAATGAACTCGGTGAGCGCCGGATTGCCGGCGTGCTCGGTGCAGAACGCTTCGATCATCGCGCCGAACTGACGCAACCCGGGGCCTTGCGTTTGCAGCACCTTGCGACCGAGCAGATCGAGCGCCTGAATCTGGGTGGTTCCCTCGTAGATGGTGGTGATGCGCGCGTCGCGTGCCAGTTGCTCCATGCCCCACTCGCGCACGTAGCCGTGACCGCCAAAGCATTGCAGTGCGTGGTAGGTGCACTCCACCGCCCACTCGGTGAGGCAAGCCTTGACCACTGGTGTGAGGAAGCTCAGCAGCTCGTCGGCCGTGCGTTTTTCATCGGCATCCGTTGCGTGTTCCAGCACGTCCACTAGCGTGGCCGCATGGTAGGCCAGCAGCCGGCCGCCCTCGGCGAACGCCTTGCAGGTCAGCAGCATGCGCCGCACATCCGGATGCACGATGATCGGGTCGGCGGGTTTGTCGGGAAACTTCGGGCCGGACGCCGCGCGCATCTGCAAGCGGTCGCGGGCGTAGGCGAGCGCGCCCTGGTAGGCGCGATCGATCATGCCCAGGCCCTGGACGCCGACCGCCAGACGCGCGCTGTTCATCATCGCGAACATCACCATCAGGCCCTTGTTGGCCGGCCCGATCAGGTAGCCCTGCGCGCCGTCGAAGTTCATCACGCAGGTGGCCGAGCCGTGGATGCCCATCTTGTGTTCGATCGCACCACAGCGCACTGCATTGTGCTCGCCGATGGCGCCATCGCGGGCCACCTTGAGCTTGGGCACGATGAAGGTGGAAATGCCCTTGGTGCCGCCCGGTGCGTCGGGCAAACGCGCCAGCACCAGATGCACGATGTTGTCGGTGAAGTCGTGTTCGCCGGCGGTAATGAAGATCTTGGTGCCGGTGACCGCGTAGCTGCCGTCGGCCTGCGGTTCGGCACGGGTCTTGAGCAGGCCAAGATCGGAGCCGCAGTGCGGTTCGGTCAGGCACATGGTACCGGTCCAGCGGCCCTCGACGATGGCGCGCAGAAAGATTTCCTGCTGCCAGTCCTCGCCGTAGCGCTTGAGGGCCTCGGTGGCGCCGTGCGAGAGCAGCGGATAGTTGCCCCAGGCCAGGTTGGCGGCGTCGATCATTTCCTTGAGCGCCACCCCGAACGATTCCGGCAGGCCTTGCCCGCCGAGCGATTCGGACGCGGTGAGCCCGCTCCAGCCGCCCTCGACGAACTGTGTGTAGGCTTCCTTGAACCCATTGGGTGCGCTGACCGCGCCGCTGGCCTTGTCGTAACGGCAACCCTCGGCGTCGCCGCTCTGGTTGAGCGGCGCCAGCACCTGCTGGGTGAAGCGCGCGGCTTCCTCCAACACCGCATCGAGGACATCGCGCTGCGCGGTTTCGAAGCCCAGACGGTCATACAGCGCCTGCGCGCCGAGCACGTCGAACAGGGCAAAACGCATGTCGCGTTGCGGGGCTTTATAGCTGCTCATGGTCGGAGATCCATCGTGGGTGATCAGCGAAACACGCCGTCGAGCCCGGGAACGGGCGACAGCACACTTTCGTATTCGGTTGGGTAGCGATCGTCGGGATCGCTGGTGATGATGTGTCCGTCGAGCCGGTAGCGCAGACCGCGGCGGTCGCTTTGTGCCAATGCAGCCGCTGCAAGCGCGTCCGGGGTTGCTTGCAAATCGAACGCAAACACTTCTACCGAGTTCGGGGACACATGCCGTTCCGGGGCGAGCTTGATTTCACCGGCGGCGATGCCATTGACCTGCATCTTCAATGCCACGTCGTCGATGCGCGTGCTGACGTTGCTGAAGTTCTCGATACGTACGTTGAGCGACCACAGCCCCCCCGCCTGCAGGGTGAGTTGCTGGATCGTGGCCTGCGGCGGGTAGATGCGCCGGACTTCGCCGCCGCTGCCGCAGGCAGCGAGTACGAGCACGGTTGCGAGCAACGCGATGACGCGAACGCGACTGAGCATGGTGGAATCCATCGGGTAGATGTCGGCTATCAGAAGGATACAGGCCGGACGTGGACACCTCACGCAGGTGCTACCAGCAGCCTCTACCGGGCGCTTGGCCTGGGGGCATCACCCAGATCAAGCCGCCGCTCAATGCGCTCGATGCGCTCGGCCAGACGATCGACTCGAACGCCACCTTCGGCCGCGCCTTCTTCGGCGTGGGCTACGTCACGGCGTAGCCCTGCCATCGCAACCTCAAGTCGGCCAAGGCGCGTTACCGCCTCATCCTGCTTGCGCTCGATGCGCGCAAGCCCGCCCTGAAATTGCTTCAGATGTTCCAGCAGCAGGCTTTCGACGTTGTCGGTCATCACGCTATCTCCTTCCGCCCTCAAGATCGTATCACGTCACTGTTGCGGGCCAAGTGACGCGTTGGCGTAGCAACATCCCCAGCGCCGTTGCGGACAGCAGCGCTCATGCCGCCTTCTCCACCCGGTTCGCGGTGCTGCGCTTGCCGGCGGCCAGATCGATGGGGTCGAAATCATCGACGGTGATCGCATCCAGGGTGATCGCGCGCAATTCTTCGAGCAGGCGCCGCTCATCGGCGCTGATCCAGCCCTCCTTGACGCCTTCGCGCAGTTGGTCCTCGAACTCCAGCGCCTCGATATCGCTGTTCTTGAGCGCCTTGAGGAACTTGCGCTCGACCGGTTCGGCCAGTATCGCCTTGGCCAGCGCGGCATTGATGCGGCCGGCCGGATGGTGCGCGCCGGGCGTCAGATACACGCCCTCGCCGAGGCGATCGCGCACCGCCGATGGCGACATCAGCAATGCCGCGGCGCGGTGGCCCAGACGATCCGATGGCGCCTGCGCGCGACGGCCGAACGGGAACACCAGCAGCCACAGCAGCCAGCCGACCGGGCGGATCGGAAAATTGCGCAGCGCCGCCGACAACGCCAGTTCGATGCGATGGGCGCGGTCGTGGAAGGCCCAGGCCAGCAACGGCTGCTCGTCGCTTGGCCGGCCTTCGTCCTCGTAGCGCTTGAGCATGGCGCTGGCGATGTACAGGCCGCTGAGCACGTCGCCGAGGCGCGCCGACAGGCTTTCCTTGAACTTGAGCTTGCCGCCGAGCAACAGCATCGAGGTGTCGGCCACCAGCGCCAGATTGGCCGAGTAGCGGTTGAGCTTGCGGTAGAAGCGCGCCGTGTACTTGTCGCCCGGCGCACGGCCGTATCTGGCAAAGGTGAGCCCGAGCCAGAAGCTGCGCACCGCGTTGGAAATGGCGAAGCCGATATGGCTGAACAGCGCATGGTCGAACGCGCGCAGGCCGGCGTTGCGATCCGGGTTCTGCGCCGCCTGCATTTCCTTGAGCACCCAGGGATGGCAGCGGATCGCGCCCTGCCCGAAGATCATCATGCTGCGGGTCAGGATATTGGCGCCCTCCACCGTGATCGCGATCGGCGAGCCCTGCCAGGCACGGCCAAGGTAGTTGCGTGGGCCGAGAATGACGCCCTTGCCGCCATGCACGTCCATCGCATCGCGAACCACTTCGCGGCTGATTTCGGTGGCGTGGTATTTGGCGATCGCCGATGGCACCGACGGCTTTTCGCCGCGATCCACCGCCGCTGCGGTGGACAGGGTCAGCGCGCTCATCGCATAGGTATGGCCGGCGATGCGCGCCAGCGCTTCCTCGATGCCCTCGAAGCGGCCGATGGAAATACCGAACTGCTTGCGGATACGCGCATACGCGCCGGTGACCAGCGCACCGATCTTCATCGCGCCGGTGGCGTTGGACGGCAGCGATATCGCGCGGCCCACCGACAGCACCTCGACCAGCATGCGCCAGCCCTGGCCGGCCATGTCCGGGCCGCCGATCAACGCCGACAGCGGCACGAACACGTCCTTGCCGCGCACCGGACCGTTCTGGAACGGCACGTTGAGCGGGAAATGGCGACGGCCGATTTCCAGCCCGGGCGTGTCGCGTGGAATCAGCGCCAGGCTGATGCCGATGTCCTTGATTTCCCCGATCAGTCCGTCCGGGTCGTACATGCGGAATGCCAGTCCAACTACCGTGGCAACCGGTGCCAGAGTGATGTAACGCTTGTCGAAGCTCAGGCGGATGCCGACCACTTCGGCGCCGTTCCACTTGCCGGTGCAAACGATGCCGTAATCCGGGATCGAGGTCGCATCGGAGCCGGCGTGCGGCCCGGTGAGGGCGAAGCAGGGGATGTCGCGGCCATCGGCCAGGCGCGGCAGGTAGTGGTTTTTCTGCTCGTCGGTGCCGTAGTGCAGCAGCAGTTCGGCCGGGCCCAGCGAGTTCGGCACCGCTACCGTCGAGCTGACCGTGGTCGAGATCGAGGCGAGCTTCTGCAACACCCGCGAATGCGCCAGCGCCGAGAACTGCAAGCCGCCGTACTGACGGGGAATGATCATGCCGAAGAATTTGTGCTTCTTCAGGTAGTCCCATACTTTCGGCGGCAGATCGGCGCGCTCGTGGGTGATTTCCCAGTCGTCGATCAGCGCGCACACGTCCTCGCACGGGCCATCGAGAAAGGCCTGTTCTTCCGCGCTCAATTGCGGCCGGGGTTGATCGAGCAAGTCGTCCCACTTGGGCTTGCCGGAAAACAGCTCGCCTTCGAAGCCGACGGTGCCGGCTTCCAGTGCGGTGCGCTCGGTCGCGGAAAGCGGCGGCAGGATGCGGGTGTAGAACTTCAACAACGGCAGGGTGATGCGGCTGCGCCGGAACGGCGCGATCGACAGTGGCACGGTGATCAGCAGCAGGCCGGCGACCGCCACCCACAGTGCGATCGGGTTGGCGCCGAGCCATGCCGAGCCGGTCAGCAGCGCGGCGGAGAGCAGTGCCCAGAACAGCAGCGGCATGCGGTGATAGGCGGCCAGCGCGCCCGCCAGGGCGATGGCAAGAAACGGAAGCGCGATGCTCATCGGTGTTCTCCGGTACACAGCGCGGCGCGAGCCGCAGGGGAGTCAAGAAAGGCGTGAATGGCAGCGGTGAATGCCGCGTTGTCGTCGCCAGCCACCATATGGCTGGCCTCGTCGATACGCTGGTGTTGGGCGTGCGGCACCAGTTCGAGAAACTCGGCCACGGTTCGATCGGACACCAGATCGCTCTGGCCGCCGCTGATCAGCAGCAGCGGCACGTCGATCTGCCGCGCTGCTTCGACCACGCGGCGCTGGATCGGTTCGCTCTGTGCCGGCAGGTCGGTCAGCATGCGTGGGTCCCAATGCCAAACCAGACGCCCATCGTCGCGCTTCACCAGCAGCGAGGCAAGCTGTTCCGGGCGCTTGCGCGCACGGTGTTGCGGCAGGTAGCCGGCAATCGCGTCGGCGGCATGTTCGGTGTCGCTGAATCCGTCCGGGTGCGCGCTCATGAACGCGACGATGCGGGCGAAGCCTTCCGATTCCCAGCGCGGGGTGATGTCGACCAGCACCATGGCATCGAACAGCGCGTGCTCGGCCTGTGCCATCAGCCCGGTCAGGCCGCCCATCGAGGCGCCGATCAGCAGGCGTGGCGCCGGCATCGCCGCAGCGAGCGCATACACATCGCCGACCCATTGATCCGGCTGATAGCGCTGCCCCACCGGGTTTCGCCCGCTTTCGCCATGCCCGCGGGCGTCAAAGCTCAGCGCCGAGTAACCCTTGCCGACCAGACTGCTGGCGGTGCCCTGCCACGATTGCCGGGTCTGGCCGAAGCCATGCGCCAGCAGCACCTCGGGGCCGCGCGCCGGCCAGCGCTCGGCTGCGAGCAGCACGCCGTCGGCGCTGCGGATTCGCAGCGGCTGCGACGTGGCCGGAGGCGGAGCTTGAATCGCGACCGCAGTATTCAACATTACCATACCGTGCAGTATGGAAAAGCCCGGCCCGCTTGTCAATTCAACGTCGGATCAGGCGTAGGATGGAAACCCGTCGTGGCAGTCGCCCACAGGGTGGGCTCCAGGGTGCGCATCACCGCTTTTGTAGGAGCCCACCCTGTGGGCGACCAGCGCACCGCACGAACGGCGATCACGGTCGCTCACAGAGTGAGCTCCTACAGAAAACGGCGTTCTGCTTCTGCACGAGCCCACGCTATGGGCGACGGGCGCAACGGTTTGCCAGCGTCTACCATACGGTTACACTGCGCCGATGACCAGAGCGATGACCAAGACGGATAAGCCCGCGCGCCTGAGCGCGGACGACTGGGCCCGTGCCGCGCTCGATGTGGTGGCCGAGAGCGGCGTTGCGGCCGTTGCGGTGGAGCCATTGGCGCGCCGGCTCGGGGTCACCAAGGGCAGTTTCTACTGGCATTACCCGTCGCGCGAGGCGTTGCTCGAAGCCGCGCTCAGCCGCTGGGAGGCGTACGAGCAGGAGGCGGTATTTGGCACGCTGGAGGCCATTTCCGACCCGCGCGAGCGGATGCGCGCGCTGTTCAAGCTGGTGGCGCATGAAGCGCGCTCGCACATCATCTATTCCGAACTGCTCAAGGCGCTGGATCATCCGGTGGTGCGGCCGGTGATCGAACGGGTGTCCAAACGCCGCCTGGATTACCTCACGGCGTCCTATCGCCAGGCCGGCATGGGGCGGGTGGAGGCGCAGCACCGCGCGCGCCTCACCTATGCGGCTTACGTCGGTTTTCTGCAACTGAGCCTGCAATCGCAGCAGGCGCGCCTGCATCACGATGAATACGACGCCTACGTCGAGCATGTGATGACGACGCTGATACCGGTCGAGGCGCAGCCGTAACCCGGTCGACTTTCTTTCCATCGTGAGACTTGTTCATGCCCAGTTCGTTGCCTGCGCTGACCCACTGGGTCGAAACCGTTGCCCGCCTCACCCAACCCGCGCAGATTCACTGGTGCGATGGCTCCGATGACGAGTTGCGCTCGCTGACCGCGCGCATGCTCGACAACGGCGATCTGCTGGCGCTGAACCCGCAAACCCACCCGGATTGCTACCTGCATCGTTCGCATCCGGACGACGTGGCGCGGGTCGAGCACCTCACCTTCATCTGCACCGAAAATCGCGACGACGCCGGCCCCAACAACCTGTGGCTGGCGCCGAACGAGGGCCATGCCCGCATCGATGCCCTGTTTGCCGGCTGCATGCGCGGCCGCACGCTGTACGTGGTGCCGTACTGCATGGGCCCGATCGACTCGCCGCTGGCGCGTTGCGGGGTCGAGATCACCGACAGCCCGTACGTGGTGGCCAACATGCGAATCATGACCCGCATGGGCGCTGCGGCGCTGGCGCGGATCGAGCGCGACGGGCATTTCGTCAAGGGCCTGCACTCGATCGGCGAGCTCGACCCCGAGCGCGAGCGCCGCTACATCATGCACTTCCCCGAAGAACTCACGATCAAGAGCTACGGCTCGGGCTACGGCGGCAACGCCCTGCTCGGCAAGAAGTGCCACGCCCTGCGCATCGCCTCATGGCAGGCGCGCGACGAGGGCTGGCTGGCCGAGCACATGCTGATCGTCGGCATCCAGACCCCGGCCGGCGACACCCATTACATCGCCGCCGCGTTTCCCTCCGCCTGCGGCAAAACCAATCTGGCCATGCTGATTCCGCCGCCGGCCTACCGCGAGGCGGGCTGGAAGGTCTGGACTCTGGGCGACGACATCTGCTGGATGCAGCCCGGCGCCGATGGCCGCCTGTGGGCGATCAATCCCGAAGCGGGATTTTTCGGCGTCGCGCCCGGTACCGGCACCAAAACCAATCGCAATGCGGTGCAGATGCTGCATCACGACGCCATCTTTACCAACGTCGCGGTGACCGACGACAACCAGCCGTGGTGGGAAGGGCTGGACAACCGGGTACCGGCATTCGACTGGCGCGGCCGGCCCTACGACCCGGCCAACGGCGCGGCCGCGCACCCCAACTCGCGTTTTACCGTCAGTGCCCGGCAGTGCCCCAGCTATTCGCCGCGCATGGAAGATGCGCGCGGTGTGCCGATTTCGGCCATCGTGTTCGGCGGTCGGCGCGAATCGCTGGTGCCGCTGGTGTTCGAAGCGCGCGACTGGCGCCATGGCGTGTTGCTGGGTGCCGCGATGGCGTCGGAAACCACCGCTGCCGCCACCGGCGCCGTCGGCGTGGTGCGCCGCGACCCGATGGCGATGCAGCCATTCTGCGGCTACAACTTCGCCGACTACTTCGCGCACTGGCTGGGCTTCGAGCGGCCCGATGCGAAGCTGCCGAGGATTTTCCACGTCAACTGGTTCCGCAAGGACGCCGATGGTCACTTCCTGTGGCCCGGCTTCGGCGACAACCTGCGCGTGCTGCAATGGATGATCGATCGCATCACCGGCGATGCCGATGCGCTGGAAACGCCGATCGGCCTGTTGCCGCACGCGCGCGACCTCAACTGCGACGGGCTCGGCTGCAATCCCGATCAACTCGGGCAACTGCTGGCGGTGGACCGCGACGCCTGGACAGCCGAGATCGCCGCGGTGCGCGACTACCTGCAAACCTTCGGCGAGCGCCTGCCGTCCGCACTGACGGCGGAGCTGGATCGGGTGGAGGCGGCGTTGGGTGGGTGAGTGCGGCGTGTTTGCTGGCGTGCAGTTCCAGCCGATGCGGGAGTTCGTCAACCGCAGCGAACGTGGCGAACGGTCGTTCCCGAAATGTGGCGATTGGGTCAAATTGCAAAACGGTTGCCATAGACTGTCATTTCCTATTCATCCCGCCTCGTTGTACGATGAACGCTTCTATTGAATTCGGGACGTTCGCCATGTTGATTCGTGCTGCGGCAATCGTTTTCTTCACCGCGCTGTTGTCGCCGATAGCCGCCTCGGCAGAAACGTCTGGCGCGTCCGGGAAACAGGACGACAACGCGCACATTGAGCGCATCGAAGACGTGGAGGAATATGTCGAACGCACCCGCGATGTCATCGAGGGCGCGCGCGAAGGCGTCTACGGCAAAATCAGGAAGCGCGACATGGATCGCGTCGTGCAGTCGCAGCAACAGATCGAGGCGTTGTTTGCCGACCGTCAGGGGCCAATAACACTGACGCACGACGAACAGATCCAGCTGACAAATGCCCAGGAAGCCATCAACGCCATCATTCAGGCGGATGACAAGAGTCGCATCGTTTGCACGCGTGCCAAGGTCATTGGTACACGCTTTGCTCAGACTGAATGCGTGACCGTGGCTGAGCGTGAGCGACGCGCCGACGTCGCGCGTCGAGTCATCCGAACAGCCAACGACTACTGTGTTCCGGGTGAAGGGAACGCCTGCGCCCGGTAGCGCGTGGGTAGCGTTGCGCGGAAAAATTGGAAATTCAAGCGGTGCGTGAGTTGCGTTGCGCGCGAGGATCGGAAACCCAAAAGCCAACGTGCGGCCCCGACAAGCTGGCCGGCGCCGACGCGTGTTTGGCGACGACCTATGTCCCCACATCGACCCCGGCGTCATGCAACGCCTGTCGCAGCGGGCCAAGATGCGCGGCATAGTTGCGCCAGCGCTCGGAAGCGTTGCCGTGCAATGGCTGGCGAACCTGCCAAAAGCTTCCCGTCTTCACCGTGTTGCGTAGCTGGTGGAACGCAAGGCAGCGCTCATCCCAGTCGAGGCCAAGAAAATCGAACAACGGCAGTAGCGCCGGCTTCGGCGCACGCACGAAGGCGTCGTAGTCGAAATCGAAAATGCTGTCCGGATAGAGCGCTTTCCAGTGCGCCATCAGCCGACGGTATTCGCCGTAATGGTGGCCGATGTCCGTGAGAGCGCACGAATAACCGGCAACCTTGGGGTTGAGGTGCTGCTGGAATATGGACAGCCCGTTGCCCATCGGATCCCGTGTGGTATGGATGATTTTGGCGGCTGGGAACAGCCGCTTGATGAAGCCGATCAGTAAGTAGTTGTCCGGGCGCTTGTCGGTGATGATCGAGCCGGCGCGTGCCATCGGGAACAAACGAGCGAGATGATCGCGGTATTCTGCAGCAAACCCGGCCTCCCGCCGCGCGTCAGGGACGACCATCGACTGCGGGAACGGCGCCAGACGGCTCGCCGCCAGCCGCATCAAATAGTCGAGTTCCCCACCGGGTGTCACCTCGGCATGTGCCGCCAGCACCTGCTCGATCAAGGTCGATCCGGAGCGGAACATGCCGCAGATGAAAACCGGCTCAGCACCCGATCCGAAAGCATCGGTGCGTTCCGTCGGATTCGCTGAAGCGAATGTTTCGATCATCGCATTGGTCAGCTGTGTCGCGTGGACACGGTCGTAGGTCCTTCCGCTCATCCGCTGCAAGCAGCGATTGGCTTTGGCGAAGGCATCGAATGAGGCATCGAACGCATCCAGCCGGTCATAGACGACCCCCATTGCAAACAGCAGGTTGGCACGCACCACGTGACCGTGACGAATGGCGTCGGCTGATGCTTGCTGCAGCCGGTCAAGCAGTGGGTCATCGATGCTGCTCGGTGGGCGCAGGCGTGCGCTGCGGGCCAAGGCCTCGAAATACAGGTGCTGGTGGCGTGCGTCACTTCCCCCGGCATTGGCCAGAATCCGGTCGTAGCAGGCCAGGGCGTCCTGCCGTTGGCCGCGCTCTTCGTGCAAGTTGCCCAAGTTCAGCAACGCCGGTACATAGTCTGGAGCCAGTGTCAGTGCGGCCCGCAATTCGTACTCCGCATCGTCGTCACGGCGCAAATGATCCGAGTAGATCAGCGCGCGGTTCAGATGAACTTCCTCCGCCTGATTGACGCCGTGTGACAGAGCCTCGCTGTATGCTTCCAGCGCTTCCTCGTAGCGGCCTTCCTCCTTGAGCAGGTAACCTAGTCCGTACCACGTATCGGCAGACCCCGGGCGGAGCGCAAGCGCTTGCCGATACATGGCGATGGCCTCGAGTCGCCGCCCTTGGCGCTGCAGTGCGCGTGCATTTTGGAGCAGACTATCGGCTTGCTCCGGTATCGTGGGCCCCGAGTGCGTCATGCGCGGTGGAGCAGGAGCTGCCAACCGACGAGGTTGCTGCCGGCATGGAATTGGGGCATGCGTTCGATGAGGGAGAAACCCGTTGCCCGTGCTTGATTCTCGAGAGCGTCCATTTCCTGCGCAGAGCGTGCGTGGCCAAGCAGATCGTTCAGTCGTCGAATCGAGGCGCGCATCTCGGCTTCGGCGCGATCAACCTCAAGGCCGATCAGTTGCGGCCTCGCCTGTGTTCTGCCTTTGAGCAACTTTTGCACCGCGTCGAGTGCTACGCTCAGCACGCGGCCAGCGCCTGCCTGACGTGCTTGTGCAAGGGTCTTCTTCACGATCCGGATAGCGGCACGCAGTTCCTCAGCGGCACGCTGCGCCGTGGCAGGCGCAACCTGCTCCATGGTGACCAGACGGTGCAAGCGCCGGAAGATCTTGGTCTGAACCAACACGATGTCGGCTTCAAGCAACGAGTTTTTGGCGCTTTTGACCAGTACCGAATCGGCGCAGTGCAAAATGAACTGCGCGTCACCACCCGGCTTGAGCACGCGGTAAACTTCCGTGAGCGCCGCAGCAGTGTCGGTGTATTCGAGCGCGTAATGGCCGCTGACGGCATCAAAGCGCGCCGACTCGAATGGCAGACGCTCGGTCGCCACGCCAGCATGGAACGTGATGCCGGCCAGACGGCGCACGCCGTCCGGCACGTAGCGTGTCGGGTCGATCCGCGCGAGGTCGGTTGCGTGGATTTCCCAGGTGCGGCCCGTCGCTGCGGCAGTCTCCGCAGCGATCAGTGCGATCACGCCGTTGCCGGTGCCAACGTCCAGTATGCTCGCGTTATCCGGCAACGTCGCGAAGAACTCGACCCAGGCGTCGCGCACTTCCAAGTCGTAACCGCCGTCAGGGCCGGTCGGACAGGTCGCGATCGCGCCGTTTCGGTAGTAGCTTTCCCACTGCTCCACGCTCAAGGCTTGTGTACTCTCGATGAAATGGCGAACATTGTAGCAATGACGCGGTGGTCGCTGCGCGCCCCGCGCCGTTCCGCTGCGCGCATGATGTTCGCCGCCTACCCCAACAGGAGCCCATGCATGTCTGCCCCGCTGAAGCAACGTTGTGCGTTGATCTCCTTGTCGCTGGTAGTCGTCGCCAGCGCAACCGCGGGTGAATCCCATCCTTGCGCGTCGGTCAGCGATGCCTCGGAACGGCTTGCCTGTTACGACGCCGCCTTTCCGCGGCCAGCCGACGCGCAGGCCGAACCGATCATTGACGAAGCCGCGCGGGCCGATTCGTTGCAGGAGTTCGGGTTGAGCCGGGAGCAGTTACGCAAACGCGATCCGGAGCGCATGCGCGAGGTCATGCCCGATCAGTTGCAAGCGAAAGTGGCTGGCGTGGCTTACCGACGGACAGGAGAGCGCTTGATCACTCTCGAAAGCAAGCAGGTCTGGTTGTTGACCGAAGTCACTTCCAAGGGGCAGCTGCGCGTGGGCGACCCGGTCGTGATTCGACGTGCCGCACTCGGGAGTTTCATGCTGGTGACGCCAGGCGGTGTTCGCCTGCGCGCCAAGCGCGTCGAGTAGGCAATGGCATCGCCAGCGTCGTTGAAAGCACTTACGGAAACCCAGGCGAAGCAGCTGGATTCCGCGTTTGCGCTGCTCACGACGGGAAATGCCAGTAATGCACTGGTGATCGCTCGCCGCCTTGTCGGCGAGGCGCCGCAGTCGCCCGACGCGCACCAACTCATAGCGATGTGCTGCGCCGACGTCGGCGATGTCGGCGAGGCCGACAAGGCGTTCCGGCGTGCGCTGGAACTCGCTCCGGGCAACGCTCTTGTTCTGGTCAACTACGCGACCATGCTGCGCAAGGCGGGTCGGTTGGATGACGCTCTGGCAACGTTCCGGCACGCGACTGACGCGGCGCCAAGCCTTGCCAAGGCCTGGATCGAGTTGGGACTCACCGCACTTCAGTTGCGCAAACACGAGCGGGCGCAGGCCGCGCTCGCACGCGGCGTGGCGCTGCAACCCGACTCTGCGTTGGCTTGGCATGCCATGGGTAATGCGCGTCGTGCGGAAGGCGACATCGAGGCGGCGGCGGATGCGTTCAGGAAAGCGGTGGTGCTGCGACCCGGATACGCGACGGCCTGGGCCAATCTGGGTGCGGTGCTGCGCCTGCTTGGGCGCACCGATGAGGCGCTTGGCTGCTTGGAACAAGCCGGGAGGAGCGGATATGCCAGCGCCGAACTGGCGGACACGATTACCGGCACGCTGCTGGACAGCGGCCGGACCGACGAGGCGCTTGCGCGCGCTAAAAGTCTTGTAAACACGTATCCGGACTTCGCTCCCGGCCACCTCACGCTCGCGCATATCCTCTGGGAGTATGGCGATGCCGCCGATGCCGACGCCGCAGTCACGGCATTTCGCACGGCGGTGCAGAACCGACGGGACAACCGGGGCTTGCGGATCATGTTTGCCCGCTTTTTGTTGGTGGTGCGTCGGGGGGAGGATGCGTTGGAGCAGATCCGCATCCTGCAGGCGGCTGGGCCCGACCCCCAGCTCACCCGAATCGAGGCCGATGCACTGGAAGCGCTCGGCCAGAGCGAACGCGCCGGAGCGCTCTACGAGCGGTTGCATCGCGCAATCGGGGGCGCCGATGTCACTTTCCTGAACGCCTATACTCGCCATTTGCTCAGCAAAGGCGACTGGAAGGCCGCTGCGGATCGCGCGACCGATGCGACCCGCGTGGATCCCGGCAATCAGGAAGCCTGGAGCTATCTGGGGACGGCGTGGCGATTGCTGGACGACCCGCGGGAATACTGGCTGTGCGACTACGAACGGTTCATCTGTCTGCTGCCGGTCGAGCCGCCCGCCGGGTTTGCAGGCACATCGGATTTTCTCGACGCGCTGACATCGACGCTGGAGCCGCTGCATCAGGCCAGCCGCGAACCGGTGCAACAGAGCCTGCGCGGCGGCTCGCAGACGCCGGGCCGTCTGTTTGGCCGTCCCGATCCGGTGATTGCGGCGACCCACGCATCCCTTCTGCGCGCGGTGCAGCGCTGGATGCACACATTGCCGACCGACCCCCACCACCCTTTCCTGGCGCGCAAGGCGCGCAGCGTACGGGTTAGCGGTTCTTGGTCGGTGCGCCTGTGGTCTTCCGGAAGCCACGTCAACCACATCCACCCGGAAGGCTGGTTGAGTTCCGCGTTCTATGTGTCGCTGCCACCGTCGGTGGTGGCGCAATCCGAAGCCGGTGACCCGGCGGGATGCATTCAGTTCGGCCAGCCACCGTTGGAGTTGGGCCTGGACCTGCCGCCGCGGCGCGTGATCCGGCCCGAAGCCGGCCGATTGGCGGTATTCCCCTCATACATGTGGCATGGCACGGTGCCATTCGAGGATACGCAACCGCGCCTCACCATCGCGTTCGACATGGTGCCGTCCGGTAAATGACGACCGCGCGGGTACCGCTGCGCGATGGGCTATTCTTGTCGCCATTATGGGAATTGGCGAGAGGCAAAGATCGTGACTCAGGCTCAAAAAGGTGCGAGCGCAGGGGGTTCGGCGTTCCGACAGCAGATGCAAACGGCATTCGAGTTGCTGCAAAAGGGGCTGGTTGCAGACGCCAGACAGTTGAGCAACGGCCTGCTTGCCACTCACGCGGGGAATGCCGAAGTATTGTTTCTGGCCAGTGAGGTTCGTCTTGCCGAGGACAACCCGGAAGGCGCGCTGGAGTTCATCGTTGCGGCGGCGGATGCCGCTCCCGGGCAGTTGCCGCTGCTGTTGAAGAAAGCGGAGAACCTGATCATGCTCAGGCGCCGGACGCAGGCCAGGCAGGTGGCGGCCGATGCCGTTGCGGTTGCCGGCAATGATGGCAGGGCGCTGTGGGAAATTGGCAAGATATTCAGCCGATGCGACGACCCTGCAGGCGCGCGGCCGCTTTACGAACGGGCGCTTGCCGTCATGGGCAGGCATCCCGCATTCCTTTACGATCTCGCCGTTGCCCGCCATCACACCGGGGACAGTGCCGGTGCCGAGGCGGTTCTGGACGCGCTGCTGAGGCTTGCCCCCAAGTTTGGCCACGCCTGCTACCTTCGATCGACGCTGCGCCGGCAGACCGATGCGCGTAATCATGTGCGCGAACTGGAACAACGATTGGCCGCCGCTTTCCCAACGCCAGATGCGAGCGTCGCCTGCCTTTTCGCGCTGGCGAAGGAGCGCGAGGATCTGGGCCAGGACGCCGAATCATTATCCGCACTGGCACAAGGCGCTGCATTGAAGCGTCAGTCACTCAGCTACGACGCCGCAGCGGAACGCGATGCCATTGACGGTATCCGCCAAGCGTACACGCAGGCGGTGATGCAAACCAAGACTGTCGGGCACGAGCAGAGCGGAGCCATTTTCATCGTTGGCATGCCGCGAACGGGCACGACACTGGTCGAACGCATGTTGGGCCGCCATAGCGACGTGGAATCGGCGGGCGAGCTGCTGGATTTTAGCCAGGTGCTGGCGGCGGCGGTACGCAAGGTTGTGCAAGCCAACCCAGGGGTATCGTTGATCGATGCCTCGTTGATGGTCGATTTTGCAGCTTTGGGCCGTGACTACATGACCGGGGCGCGTCAGGCGGCAGCCAACAGTCGCTTGTTTATTGACAAGATGCCGATCAACTACATGTACTGTGGCCTGATCAAGAAGGCACTGCCCAATGCACGGATCATCCATTTGGTGCGTGATCCCATGGACAGTTGTTACGCAGTTTACAAAACCCTGTTCAGTCAGGCGTATTACTTTTCATACGACTTCGACGAGTTGGCTGCCTACTACGCCTGCTATCACCGCATGATGCAGCATTGGCATGCAGTCATGCCGGGTGCCATCCTGGATGTGCGTTACGAAGATATCGTCGTCGACACCGAAGGCGAGGCGCGACGCATCGTGGATTGGTGCGGTCTCAACTGGCAGCCGGCGGTGCTGGCACCGGCGGCGAACGAAAAGCCATCGACGACGGCCAGCGCGGCGCAAGTGCGTGAGCCGATCTACACCAGTTCCGTGCACAAGTGGCGCCGTCACGCAGCGGCTCTCGCGCCGCTCAAGGCGCGGCTGGCGGCGGCGGGTATCGTTGATGCCCAGGAATAGGTAAACAGCCGAGGTAGGATGGGTAGAGCGTAGCGAAACCCATCGCGGCGTTACCGGACTGATGGGTTTCGCTACGCTCTACCCATCCTACCTCGGTTGTGGCTTGTCAACGCGCTCGCAAACAAAAAACGGCGGGCCGAAGCCCGCCGTTCAAGAATTACCGCATGAATCGGTTGATCAGAACTTCAGCGTGAAGCTGCTGAAGATGTAACGACCGACCTGATCGTAGCCGCCCGGCGAGTTCGCGTTCAACGCCACCGTGGAGCCGGTGAGCGGTGGCCGCTTGTCGAACACGTTGTTCACGCCGAGGGTCAGCTCGCCATATTCGCCGATCGCGAGCGAGCCGGACAGGTCGAAGTAGTTGGCGGCGGCCAACTCGCCATCGTTCTGGCAGCCAAACTTCGGATTGACGATCGTCCGGTTCGGATTGTCGTCCGTCGGTGCCGGAATCCGCGCCGGCTGGGTGTCGTCAAACGGGCAAAGGCGCTTGTCGGTAAACAGATTGTCGCCGTTGTTGTCCTTGTAGTCCAGCGCGCCGAAGTAGCGCCAGCGCATACCGAGGCTCCAGGTGTCGCGCGAGTAGCGGACGGTGGCAATGTGACGCCATTCCGGAGTCTGGCACGAGACGTTGATCTTGCCCGCGCACTCGAACGCGGCGTCGTCGTTGACACCTGCCAGCGGCGAGACGGCATCGTCGATCATGTACGTGCCCTGCAGGCTGACATCAACCCGACCACCGAACATGTTCTCGCCATAGCCAACACCCAGATCGATACCACTGCTGGTGCGGGTACCGAAGTTGTTGGTCAGGTTGGAGACGAAGCCGGAAGTGGCCGGGTTACTGCCACGCCACAGATCGCCCGCCGCAGAGCGGTTGACCAGGCTGCACAAGCCGGGGTCGCCGGTCTGGCCGCACAGGTTCAGGATCGTCTGCGCGCCGATGGTTGCGATCGTATCCTTGATCTTGATGTGGAAGTAATCGACGTTGACGTAGGTGTTGCTGGTCGGGTTGAACACCACACCACCCGTCCAGGTATCGGCTTCTTCCGGGCGCAGATCAAGATTGCCGCCGACAAGCTGATTGAACTGCGACGCCGGGTTGTCCGCGATCAGGCCGAACCGGCTGGGGTCGACGCCGGTGTTGGCGCATTGCGCAACAGTGAACGTCGGATTGGCGCCCGCGCACGGATCGGCACCGCCGAATAGCGCAATTTGCTGGGTCGAGAACAGGTTGGCGACGTTCGGCGCACGAATGGCTCGGTTGAAACCGCCACGAACATTGATCATGCCCAGGTCTGCGCCCAGTGCGATCTTGTAGGTGTTGGCGGTACCGGCCAGATTGTAATCCGACCAGCGATAACCAAGATCAAGATTGGCGCTCTCGATGAACCCGGCATCGGTGAGCAGCGGAACCGCGATTTCAGTGAACAGTTCCTTCACTCGCACCCGGCCAGACAGCGGCAGTGACGGGCCGCCGGAACCGGTGAAGTTACCGGCCTGGCTGTCGTTATCGGCGGTGAAGTCGAACTTGTCCTCGCGCCAATCGGTACCCACAACCACCTGGATGGTGTCGCCCTTCGCCGACGGCAAGCCGAAGCCGAGGTCGCCGGTGACATAGGCGGTGATTTCGGTCAGCGCCGTGGTGGTGTTGAGGATGCTGGTGCCGGCAAGCGCTTGAGCTGCCTCAACGGTGACACCGCCCGGGACCCACACATTGTAGGGAATGCAACCGGCGAAGGTGTTGTCAGGCTGGCAGCCAAGGATGGCCTTGGCCACGCGATCGCTCAGCAGATCATTCACACCGATGGTGGTGTTGGTGTTGCGGCCATACAGGAACGAGGCGTTGTAGGACCAGTTCTCGTTGATGTCGCCTTCAGCGCCGGTAACGATGCGGAAGTTCTCATCATCCTGCGCAAAATGGCGCGGGCCACCCTCGACGTTGCGCTTGGCAACGTAGATGGTGAGGTCGCCGTTCGCCGGGTCGATGCCGAAATCGGAGCACAGGCTGCCGACCAGCGGGTTGTCGCAGGTGATACCGACCGGGGTGAAGAAGGTGCCGGACTCGGCCACCTGGATCGCCGAGCGCCGGTTGATGTACATCGTTTCGAGATACGGCTTGAAGTGTTCGTTGACTTCAAACTTCAGCGAGGTGCCGAAGGTGTAACGCTCGTCGGGACGCTGGAAGTAGTTGATCGGCGCGTAGTTGTACGGCGCGCCGTAGGCATCCAGCCAGCTACCGTCGGGATTGAGGCTGGCCGAGGAACCGAAGCCATCAAAGGTGTCGGTCTCGGGTTGGTAGACGTAGAAGTTGCCGGCCGCGTTGGTGGCCGAACCACCGCAGGCGGTGCCCGCGGCGTTCAGGGCACACGCCGAGAAATCGCGCTGGCCCTGGAACAGCGGGTCATTCTTGCGCCAGGTCGCCCACGCCATCGCATGGCCGCGACCATCGGCGAAGCTGCTGCCCATCGCGACATCGATGTTGGTGGCTTCACCGTCGAAGCCGGAATCGCCGGTCGGGAAGTCGAAGCCGCGCGCGGCTTCCAGATCCTGGATGAACTTGGTGCTGTTGTCGTGCTGGAAGGCCGAGTAGCCGAAATTGACGCTGACGCCTTCGAACTCGTCATCGAGCAGGAAGTTGACCACGCCGGCAACGGCGTCCGAACCGTACACGGCCGATGCACCGCCAGTCAGGATATCGACGCGCTTCACGAGCGAAGCCGGGATGATGCTGATGTCGGTGGCGATATTGCCACCTTGCGGCAGACGGAAGCCATTGACCAGGGTCAAGGTGCGTGTCGGGCCGAGGCCGCGCAGGTCGATGGTCGGATAGCCGGTGGCGCCGTTGTTCTGGAATGAGTCGAACGTCGGTGCCAACTGCGGGTACTGGTTGACCAGATCGTCAACGCGGGTAGCGCCAGCGAATTGAAATACTTCAGCCTGGATCTCCACCACCGGCGAGGTGGCGGTAATAGCCTGGTTCTGGATGCGTGAGCCAGTTACCTGAACAGCCTCAAGGCGCGCGGCCTTATCCTCATCCTGGGCCTGATCGGCCGCAGCATCCTGCGCATAGACGACGCCCGCACCGAGTGTTGCGTTGGCACCCATCACAAGCGCGAAGGTAATCGCCCTGCTGAGGGTTGTGGTCTTTAGGTTCATCTTGGTCTCCAAAGTGGTTGCTGTTGTTTCATCGCGTCGGCCGCTTGGTGCGGTTACACGAAGTCCCCCCGACCTGCCGACCCGCCAATAGTACCTGTTCCGTGGCGCGAGTTAAAGTGTCGTTAAACCGGTGCCATAACGCCGGTGCGAAGCGACCCTCAACCCAACAACAGCAACGTCCCCAGCCCGAGAAACGCGAGAAACCCGATCACATCGGTGACGGTGGTCAGCACCACGGTACCGGCCAGGGCCGGGTCGATGCCCATGCGCTTGAGTGTGAGCGGCACCAGCACACCGGCGCCGGCAGCAGCGACCAGGTTGATGACCAGCGCGGCAAAGATGACCAGGCCAATGGCGATGCCCTGAAACCAGATCGCTGCGGCGATGCCGGTTACCGCGCCCCAGAGCAGGCCGTTGAACAGCGCGACCAGCAATTCCTTGTGCCGCCCATGCCGGCGACGATCGGCATCAGCACCGCCAGCGCAACCACCTGCTGCAACGTGGCCTCGAACCGACCAATCACCGCCGCCGCCAGAAATGCCGTTACCAGATTGATACCGAGCCACAGCGCACGCCGTTTCACTGCGCGCCGCACCGGGCTGAACATGTCCTCGTCTTCGTCCAGGCCGGCGGCGCCAAGGGTCTGGTGCTCGGCCTGTTCGCGGATGATATCGACCACGTCGTCGATGGTGATGCGCCCGAGCAGGATGTTGTTGGCATCCACCACCGGCGCACTGACCCAGTCGTGATCGGAGAATTGGTGGGCGACCTCATTCGCCGAGGTGCCTGCCGAAATCGCCGGTTGCTCGTCGTCGATCAGCTCGTTGATCGGCGTGCTCGGCTCGTGCGTCAGCAGCGCAGTCACCGCGAGCCGGCCGATGTATTGATGGCGGCGGCTGACCACGAACAGGTGATCGGTGTGCTCGGGCATTTCGCCGCGCAGGCGCAGGTAGCGCAGCACCACATCGAGGGTGACATCGGCGCGCACGGTGATCACGTCCGGGTTCATCAGGCGTCCGGCGGTGTCCTCCGGGTACGACAACGCCTGCTCAAGCCGTTCGCGATTCTCGCGATCCATCGACTTGAGCACTTCCATCGGGGTCCATGTCGGCCAGCAGGCTTTCACGGACTTCTTCGCCGACATGCAGCAGCACCTCGCCGTCGTCTTCGGCATCCACCAGGCCCCAGACCACTGCGCGCCGCGCCGGCGGCAGCGATTCCAGCAGGTTGCCGATTTCCGCCGGCGACAGGGTGTTGACCAGGCGCCGCACCGGCCCCAGACGACCGGAATCCAGCGCCTGCGACAGCAGCTTGAGCTGGCGTGTGGTCTTGTCGTGGCGGATGGCTTCAGCCATACCCGGCTCCCGAAAGGTGGGCGATGCCGCTCGTTGCGAGCGACAACCGCGCTCGCATTATCCGGGAGTGCGCGGGATACGGAAAGCCGCGCGTGGTCGGTTGCCTCGCAACCACGCCTGCTGCGCAGGCTACGCCATCGACCGCTACGCGGTTACGCGGGGCTTCGCCCCAACGCTGCGCTTGGTCGCCCACAGGGTGGGCTCCTACAAGAAGCGCGACGGTCTCTCTCTGTAGGAGCCCACCCTGTGGGCGACCGACGCCACGGCCGGCGACTACAACCAACCCCGCCAGAACGCGATGACGGTAAACCCCACCCACAGCAAGCCGGTAGTGCGCCGTACCTGCTGGGTGTCGTGCGCGATATGCGGCAACAGCAGCGGCAACAAATGCTCAGCCAGGATTTCGCCACCATCGCCGAACACCACATAGGCGGTCAGAGCACATGACAACAGATAGACGAACAGCATGTCAGCGTTGCCGCGGCCAGGCGGCGATGAACGCCGCGAACGCACCGCCGCCGAGCAGCCATGCCACCAGTGGCATGCCGCCGTAGCGTATGCCCCCGGCTTCCAGGCCATACAACACCGCCGCCATGATGCCCAGTGCGGCGCCGAGAATGGCGAACACCGTGCGCCGCTGGCCGCTGCGGGTGACGCTGGCGAGTTCGGCCAGGTCTTCCGAACGCAGGCGCAAGGTGGCGTCGCCACGCACGGCTTGCTGCAAATAACTGTGTACCAGCTCGGGCATGTGCGGCGCGGCCTTCAGCCAGCCCGGCAACTGCGCGCGCAGGCGTTTGGCGATGGCGCGCGGGCGCCGCTGTTCGCGCAGGATGTCGGCCAGCACCGGTTGCGCCACCGCCCACAGATCCAGTTGCGGATCGAGCGTGCGGCCCAGCCCTTCGATGTTGAGCAACGTCTTTTGCAGCAGAATCAGCTGCGGCTGGATGTTTTCAGCAGCACCTCGCCGAGCGCGATTTCGCTCAGCGGGCGGCTGAAATAAGGCTCGCACACCGTGCGCACGTCGGCAGTGAGTTCTTCCAGGTCGAGCGAGGCGGGCATCCAGCCGGCATCGATATGCAACTGCGCGATGCGTTGATAGTCGCGCGCGAACATGGCGGTGAAGTTCTCCGCCAGATAGAACCGGTCGGTCTCCGACAGCGTACCGACGATGCCGAAATCGAGCGCGATGAAACGCGGGTTTTCGACCTGACGCGTGTCGATCCAGATATTGCCGGGGTGGGCGTCGGCATGAAAGAAATTGTCGCGAAAGACTTGCGTGTAGAACACGCGCACGCCCTTGGCGGCGAGCCGGTGCGGATCGATGCCGGCGGCGCGGATCGCGGCAACGTCGTCGGCGCGGATGCCATGCACGCGTTCCAGCGTGAGCACGCGCTCGCTGCTGTGGCTCCAGAACACCTCCGGCACGTACAGATCGGGCGAATCCGCGAAATTGCGTCGCAGCAGACTGGCATTGGCGCCCTCGCGTTGCAGGTCGATCTCGTGGCGCAGCGCGCGTTCGAGTTCGGCCACGACATCGAGCGGGCGGATGCGCGCCGCTTCCGGGTGTACCCGATCGACCGCACGCGCCAGCAGCCGCAGCAGGTCGAGATCGTCGCTGATGCGCTTGGCCACGCCGGGGCGCAGCACCTTCACCACCACCTCGCGGCCATCGTGCAGGGTGGCGGCGTGCACCTGTGCAATCGAGGCCGACGCCAGCGGCGTGCGCTCGAAGCGTGCGAACAACGCCGTCATCGGCTTGCCGAGCGCCGCCACGACCTCGGCCTCGGCCTGCTCGCCGGGGAACGGCGCGACCCGATCCTGCAGTAGCACCAGCGCGTCGGCGATGTCGGCTGGCAACAGGTCGCGGCGGGTCGAGAGTACCTGACCGAACTTCACGAACAGCGGGCCGAGCTCCTGCAACGCGAGGCGCAGGCGTTCACCGCGCGAGGCGTCGGCTTCGTCGGGTCGCGCCGATACGAACGGCCGCAACAGCCGAGTTGTCGGTGCCAGCGCGGTATGTTCCAGAAACGTGTCGAGCCGATGGCGCAGTGCGATCCGGGCGATGCGCAGCGCGCGCAGCAATGTGCTCACGCGTCGGCTCCGGGCACGCGGGATTGCAGACGCTCGACGCGTGCGGCAATGCGATCGACCTGTTCGCGAACGGCATCGACGTCATCGTGGAACACGTCGAGCTCCAGCCGGCTCGCGACCACACGCGACTCCTCGGTGAGGTATTCGGCGCCGTCGCGAGCCAGTGTCCGCGCATGCGCGAGGCCAGTGCGCAGGCCCTCGCGCAGCACCCGCGCAATCTGCACGCCGAGCACCTCGCCGAACAGGTCGGCGAAGGGTTTGTCCCAATCGGGGTCGAAGCGCTGTGCCAGGTGCTGCAACGCGCGCGCCAGCTCGGCATCGCCCGACAACTTCAGGCGGCCGGGCGCGGTTGCGCCGCCGCGGGCGAACGGCAGTTGCGCGAGCAGGCCGGCAAGCGTGGCTTTCACCGCCAGATCGGGTTCGGGTTCATGCTGCGCCGGCCCGACTTTCAGGCCACCGTCCACGACCGTCAGCTCCATGGCGAGGGCGGGCGCCTGCAAACTCAGCGTGATGCGGCGGCCATCGAGATTGCGCAAGGCAGCCTGGGTATCGGGATCGAGCGCCAGCAAATGCGCCAGCGCGCGCTCCAGGGCGCGGCCGGCGAGCGGTTTCAGGCGATCCAGTGGCGATGTGCGGGGGTCGGTCATCGGCGCATTGTAATGCACCCGATCGTGTCGAATTTTGTTGTTGTAGGAGCTCACCCTGTGAGCGATCGTGATTTTTCAGCCAGAACACAGGCTGGTCGCCCACAGGGTGGGCTCCTACAAGGCGAGATCGTCGTGCTTTGTCAGGTCGGCCACAGGGTGGGCCAACAGGGCGAGATCGTCGTGCTTTGTCAGGTCGGCCACAGGGTGGGCCAACAGGGCGGCCAACAGGGCGAGATCGTCGTGCTTGTTGTAGGAGCCCACCCTGTGGGCGACCGCGCGCAGCGCGTGTGGCGCCGCGGCCAACCGAGCGCAGCGCTCAACCCAGCGCCTGCGCCAAGCGGTTGAACCCCTCGTCAAGGGAAATGCGCGGGCGGTAACCGAAATCGCGCTCGGCGGCGCCGATGTCATACCAGTGCGGCGTCGCCAGTTGTTCGGCAAGGAAGCGGGTCAGCGGCGGCTCGCCGCGCAATGGCAGGGTTCGCCATGCCAGCTCGCACACCGCTCCGATGCCGTAGGCGAGGCGGTAGGGTATCGAGGCGCTCACCTGCGGCGCGTCGGCGGCGCACAGCAGGGCGTTGACGATCTCGCGCAGCGGCCGCGGCTCGCCGTTGGAAATGAAGTACGCCTTGCCGGCGCAGGCGCTGCCTGGCCACAGGTGATCGAAGGCATCGAGATGCGCCTGCGCGGCGTTGTCGATAAAGGTGGTGTCGATGCGATTGTCGCCAGCGTTGATCAGACGCAGGCGGCCGGCACGCGCACGCGCGACGAGTCCCGGCAGCAGATGCGGATCGCCCGGCCCCCAGATCAGACGCGGCCGCAAGGCAACCGTCGCCAACGTTGCGTCATTGGCAGCGAGCACGGCGCGTTCGGCGATCGCCTTGGTGGCGGGATAGGCGGCACGGAACGGATCGCCATACGGCGTGTCGATTTCGTTGCCGCCCTCCACCGCATGCCCGGCGCGATGGGTGACACTCGGCGTGGAGGTGTACACCAGGCGCGCAATGCCCAGGGTACGACAGGCATCGAGGACGTTCTGTGTGCCGATGACATTGGCGCGGTGGTAATCCGTGTACGGGCCCCAAGCGCCGGCCTTGGCGGCGCTGTGGAATACCGCGTCGCGGCCAGTACAGGCGGCACGTACCGCGGCCGCGTCGGCGAGATCGCCGTGAATCCGGGTAACGCCCAGCGCGTCCAGCGTCGGATGCGTATGCCGCGAAAAGCTGCTGACGTCGTAGCCGCGCGCGATCAGCAAACGACAGATCGCCGCGCCGAGAAAGCCGCCGCCGCCGGTAACCAGGATGTTCATGGCGTGTCGTTGACCATCACGGCTCGATCGGCGTGTCGCGCAAGCGCCACAACGTGCGGTATTTGCGGAACACATAGCGGCTGTGCAGGTAATGGTAAATCGCGCCGGCACGACCATCGAGAAATCCGCCGCGCAGCCAGTAGTTCTTCAGCCAGTACGCGCCGGCATGTAGCCAGGCGTCGATCCAGAACCCGCGCACGCCCTGCGCGTGGCGCTGTCGCGCGAACAGCTCGGCGTAGCCATCGAGCTTGGTTTCATACTCCGCACGATTGCGCGCGGTATCGTGTTCGATTCGCGCCGGCAGGCGCAGCACGCGCTTGCCGCGGCGATCCAGGCTTTCATGTACGCGCGCCGGCAGGTAGCGGCAGTCGGAACGAAACAGTCGCTCGACCGCCTCGCTGCCCCAGCCGCCATGGCGCAGGCTGCGACCAAGAAACCGGGTGCGGCGCCGCAAGCGCCAGATATCGGCGCGCTCGATCGACGCGTTGCCATCAGGGCGGGCTGCAAACAACGCGCGCACCCGTCGCGCGCCGCTGGGCACCAGCCATTCGTCGGCATCGAGCAACAGCACCCAGGGCTGGGCGGCGCGCGCTATCGCGACATTCTTCTGGCTGGAAAAGCCCAGCCACTCCTGGTGCTCCACACGGGCGCCGGCAGCGCGCGCACGCGCCACGGTGTCGTCGGTCGAGCCCGAGTCGAGCACCACCACTTCCGCGCACAGGCCGAGCAGCGAACGCACGCAACGCTCGATACGATCCGCCTCATTCTTGGCGATCACCACGCCGGAAATGGGCAGCGAACGCTCGGCATCGATGACAGCCATAAACACTCCGAAACAGCGCGCCCGCAAGACAATGTAGTGGTGAATGTTACTTGCTTTGGCGTCGCAGGTCGGCTCAAACGCCGCAGGCGTGGAGCCGACAGGCCGTGTCGGTTGGTGCGTCGGCTCCAGCACCACGCGCTTTGAGCCGACCTGCGTGCCTCTCCAAGCCAGTGCCATTCGATAAGGGTGTAACTCGGCAGCGCGCGCCAGACCTGACTTAGAATAGCGCACACTTCGAAGGCAGGTCCGACAGGGCCGGCCGGTTCTCAGGGGAACGCATGAAGATCTTGATACTCGGCGCGGGGCAAGTGGGTTCGTCGGTCGCCGCCGCGCTGGCGTCGGAAAACAACGACATCACCGTGGTCGATACCGACACCGCACGCCTGCGCGATCTGTCCGAGCGGCTCGATATCCGCACCGTGGTCGGCCACGCCTCGTTGCCCAGCGTGCTCGGCCAGGCCGGCGCCGAGGATGCGGAGTTGCTGGTGGCGGTGACTTCCAGCGATGAAGTCAATCTGGTTGCCTGCGATGTCGCGCGGCGCCGCTTCCGCACCCCGGCGCGGGTGGCGCGGGTGCGCGAGGCCGAATATTTGCAACTCGATGGGCTGACCCTGGGCGAGAACGCCGCAGTCAGTGCCGCGATCAGCCCCGAGCATCTGGTCTGCCGTCATGTCGAGCGCCTGATCGAGCACCCGGGCGCCCTGCAGGTGCTCGATTTCGCCGAGGGCCGCGCGCAATTGGTGGCGGTGCGCGCCGTTCCAGGCGGTGCGCTGGTCGGGCATCAGATCAAGGAACTGCGCAATCATCTGCCGTCCGGTGTCGATGCGCGGGTGGCGGCAATCTATCGCGGCAACCGCGCGGTCAAGCCCGAAGGCACCACCGTGATCGAAGCCAACGACGAGGTATTTTTCCTCGCCGACCGGCGCGACATCCTGACCGTGATGAACGAGTTGCGCCGGGTCGAGCTCAAGCGCACCCGGCGCGTGTTCATTGCCGGCGGCGGCAATATCGGCCGCGCGCTGGCGCGCAGTCTGGAAAGCCGTTATGCAGTGAAGGTGCTGGAGCGTTCGCGCGAACGCGCCAAGTACATCGCCGAGGACCTGGTCAATACCATCGTGTTGACCGGCGATGCCGCCGACGAGGATTTGCTGCGCGAGGAGAACATCGATCAGACCGATGTCTATTGCGCGCTGACCAATGATGA
>PGZC01000056.1:34568-39032 GCA_002839995.1 Gammaproteobacteria bacterium HGW-Gammaproteobacteria-4
TATCCGCGAAGGTTCGCCGGCGCGGGTGCATTCACTGCGGCGCGGCGCCGCCGAGGCGATCGAAGCGGTGGCGCGCGGCGACGGCCGCACCTCGCGCATCATCGGGCGTACCGTCGATGAACTTGGCCTGCCCGAAACCGCCACCATCGGCGGCATCGTGCGCGGCGACAAGCTGCTGATCGCGCATCACGATGTGGTGATCGAGCCGGAGGATCACCTGATCGTGTTCCTGATGGACAAACGCCAGTTGCCGGAAGTCAGCGCCCTGTTTCAGGCCGGTGCAACATGGCTGTGAGGCGCGTCGCACGGCGCTTTCAGGCGATCCAGCGCATTTTGGGTGCGCTGGTGGGGCTCACCTCGCTGATCTCGTTGCCACCGCTGGTCATCGCGCTGGCGCTCGCCGAGCCGAGCGCGACCGCATTTTTCGACAGCTTTCTGCTGGCGCTGGCGATCGGGTTTGCGCTATGGTTTCCGGTGCGCCATGTCGATTACGAACTGCGCCTGCGCGATGGATTTTTCATCGTCACCATGACCTGGGTCGTGGTCGGTCTGGTTACCGCCATACCGTTCGTACTGACAGCACCGCACCTGTCCTACACCGATGCGGTGTTCGAGTCGGTATCCGGCATCACGACCACCGGCGCAACCGTCATTGTCGGTCTCGATGAACTGCCGCGCAGCGTGCTGTTTTTTCGGCAATCGCTGAACTTCATCGGTGGCATGGGTATCGTGATTCTGGCGGTCGCGATTTTGCCGATGCTGCGCGTCGGCGGCATGCAGCTGTTTCGCGCCGAAAGCACCGGGCCGCAGAAGGACAGCAAGCTCACACCGCGCATCGCCGACACCGCCAAGGCGCTGTGGGCGGTGTATGCGGCGCTCAACGTGCTGTGCGCATTGGCCTACTGGGCCGCCGGCATGAGCTTTTTCGATGCGGTATCGCACGCGATGGCGACCATGGCGACCGGAGGTTTCTCGACTCACGATGCCAGTTTCGGATACTGGGATTCACCTGTGCTCGATATCATTGCGATCGTTTTCATGGCGTTGGGCGGCATCAATTTCGGCCTGCATTTCCATGCCTGGAAACGGGCCACGACCATGCACTATGTAACCGACTCGGAGTTGCGTTCCTATCTGACGATCATGCTCGTGGTGGCGTTGGCGGTAACTGCGGCGTTGTGGATCGGCAACACCTTTGACAGTTTGCCGACCGCGCTGCGCCACGGCGTGTTCCAAACCGTGTCCAACATGACCACGACCGGTTTCGGGACAACCGGTTTTTCCGGTTGGCCGTTGTATGCGCCGCTGCTGCTGATCATGGTCAGCTTTGTCGGCGGCTCGGCGGGTTCGACGGCGGGCGGGATGAAAGTGGCGCGCGTGATGATGGTGGTGCGTCAGGGTTTGCGTGAGGTAAAGCAACTGGTGCATCCCAAGGGCCAGTTCCTGGTCAAGATCGGCGGCAAGCGGGTAAGCGAGAGCATCGTGCTCTCGGTCAGCGGGTTTTGCACCCTGTACATACTGAGTTTTCTGCTGATGACCTTGCTGTTCGCGGCAACCGGCGTCGATGTGGTCACCGCATTTTCGGCGACAGCGGCGACCATGAACAATCTGGGCCCGGGCCTTGCCGGTGTCGCAGCCAATTTCCGCGACATGAGCGATCTGAGCATCTGGGTCAGCAGTTTTGCGATGGTGCTGGGCCGGCTGGAAGTGTTCAGCGTGCTGGTGCTGTTCAGCCCGCAGTTCTGGCGCGAGTGAGCGCGATGGCGTTCTGGCTGATCTATCTTGCGCTCGGTGCCGCCGCCGGCGTGCTTGCCGGTTTGCTGGGCGTGGGTGGCGGCCTGGTGCTGGTGGCGGCGCTGGCCTGGGTATTGCCGTACCAGGGCTTCGCGGGCGATACGGTGATGCATGTCGCGCTGGCAACGTCGCTGGCCAGCATCATGCTCACCGGCTTGTCGTCGGCGCGCGCGCACCATCGCCGTGGCAGTGTCGGCTGGGGCATGGTGGCGTGGCTGGTGCCGGGCCTGCTGCTGGGCGCGTGGTTCGGCGTGGATCTGGCGGTGGCGCTGGCGGGCGACACCCTGCGCTGGGTGGTGGCCGGTTATTGCTATCTCGCCGCCGCGCAGTTGGCGTTCGCGCGGCCGCGGCCGTTGCGCGCGCATGGTGATGATCCGCATGGCGTGAGCCTGACTCTGGCCGGTGTCGGCATCGGCGCGGTGTCGGCGGTGGTCGGTATCGGCGGCGGCAGCATGACGGTGCCGTTGCTGGTCTGGCGCGGCGTCGATGCGGTGCGCGCGGTCGGCACGTCGAGCGCCTGCGGCGTTGCCATTGCGATCGCCAGTGCCGCCGGTTACGGGCTGCACGCACCCGCAGCAGCATTGCCCGCCGGCAGCATGGGCTATGTGTTCGTGCCGGCGGCGTTGGCGATTGCGCTGGCATCGGTCAGCGTGGCACCGCTGGGTGTGCGGTTGGCGCATTGGCTCAGCGGCCACGCGCTCAAACGCGTTTTTGCCGCGTTTCTGGTGCTGGTCGGCAGTTCGCTGTTGTTGGGCTGATTGCTGCATCACAATACGATCTGGCAGCGTGTCGGACTTGATCGATTGCAGTGAGGGAAAGCCGGACCTTCGCTTTGCTCGGTCGCCCACAGGGTGGGCTCGTACAAAAAGCGGTCACGCTCACTGTAGGAGCCCACCCTGTGGGCGACCTGTCAGCGCATCGAGCCAGCTCTGACCGTGTTGGCTCCGCGCCTGCGCTGCGCATGGATGTGCAAGTGCCAAGAGTGCATGGACGCACAGGCGCGGCCGGCGTGTGAACCGACGGCTGAATGCTGCATCGCAATACGAGCGATAACGATTGGCTCTTGCGTCGGCTTCACATTTTCTTTACAACAGTGGGCGATCCGGCCCACATTCGTGCGGCCGGTCGCCCAACCACCGAATTCGAGAGGTAACTCCCATGACCCTGTTTCGTCGCAGTCGACTCAGTGCTGCCGTCAGTAGCGCGCTGTTGTTGGGCGCCTTGCCACTAACGGCTTTTGCTCAGGAAGCATCGCAAGACAATGCCAAGACCCTCGACCGGGTCGAAGTGACCGGTTCGCGCATCAAGAAAGCCGAGCTGGAAGGGCTGTCGCCGGTACAGGTCATCACCCGCGCCGATATCGATCGCGCCGGTCTGACCTCGATCGGCGATGTGTTGCAACAGATCACCGCATCCGGTTCGGGCCTCAACACCAAGTTCAATTCCTCCGGCAACTTCGGCTTTCCGCCCGATGGCGGCGGCGTCGGCGCCGGTTCGACCACGGTCGATCTGCGCCACCTCGGCGCCAAGCGCGTGCTGGTGCTGGTCGATGGCCTGCGTTGGGTGAGCGAGTCCTCGGCCTCGGGCGTGTCCACCGCCACCGACCTCAACACCATCCCGATGGCGATCGTCGATCACATCGAGGTGCTGGAAGACGGCGCCTCGTCGCTGTACGGCTCCGATGCGATCGCCGGCGTGGTCAACATCATCACCAAGAAGAATTTCGAGGGTGCGCAGGTCAATGCCGGTTGGGGCGCCTTCGACGGCACCGACGGCGAAAACAAGACCGCCGATCTGACCTGGGGTGGCCAGACCGACAAGGCCCGCTTCCTGCTGTCGGCCAGCTACAACAAGACCGATGCGATCAGTTCCGCCAGCACCTTGCAGTCGCGCTTTCCGGTGCCGGGTACCGGCTTGACCTTTGCCAGCTCGGCCACGCCGCAGGGCCGCTTCATCTTTATCGACCCGCGCTGCCCGCTCACCGATCTCGATGATGACGGGGTTCCGGAAACCAATTTCTGCAACATCACCACGCCCAACGGCCAGTCGTTCCCGAATGGGCCGGTGTTCACCGGCGGCAACGACGACGACTTCATTGGCTTCAGTACCGCCAGCCGCTTCAACTTCTCCGAGTTCAATCTGTTGCTGACTCCGAGCGAGCGCAAGAGCGTGTTCACCAGCGTCGATTACGATGTCTCCGAGCGCGTACGCTGGAAGACCAAGTTCCTGTACAACAACCGCCAGTCCACCAACCAGGCCGCGCCGGAGCCGATTTTCCTCGGTCCCGATGCCGGCACCGGCAACCCGCTGGCAGACAACATCACCATTTCCGCCGACAATCCGTTCAATCCGTTTGGTGTCGATCTGGGGCCGGACAATCTGATCCTGGTCGGGCGGCGTCCGATCGAGGGCGGGCCGCGCATCTTCAAGCAGGACGTCGATACGTGGTACTTCAGCACCGGTCTGGAAGGCGATTTCGATGTCGGCGACCGCGTGTTCTACTGGGATGTGAACGCCGTTCGCAGCGAAAACAAGGCCGACCAGACCACGTTCGGCAGCTACAATCTGGCCCATATCAACCAGGCACTCGGCCCGGTGGCGAACTGCACCGGCTCGTGCGTGCCGCTGAACATTTTTGGTGGCCCCGGTACCCTGACCCCGGAGATGCTG
>PGZC01000099.1 GCA_002839995.1 Gammaproteobacteria bacterium HGW-Gammaproteobacteria-4
CGCCGGCACCACGGCGCGGCCATCGATTGCGCGGGAGCGACACATGCCGGAGTTGCATTTCAAGGGCAAGGAATTCGTCTACAACCATCATCTGACGGTACCGTTCCGGCCGCTGCTGGCGCAGCCGGACAAGAGCTGCGGCGACGACCCGGAAAACCTGATCGTGCAGGGCGACAATCTGCATGCGCTGAAAAGCCTGCTGCCGCGCTACGCCGGCAAAGTCGATCTGGTGTTCATCGACCCGCCCTACAACACCGGCAACGAGGGCTGGGCCTACAACGACAACGTCAACAGCCCGCTGCTGCGCGACTGGCTGGACGGCAACCCGGTCAACAAGGAAGACATGCTGCGCCACGACAAGTGGCTGTGCCTGATGTGGCCGCGGCTGAAGCTGCTGCATGAATTGCTCAGCGAACGCGGCTCGATCTGGATCACCCTGGACGACAACGAAGTGCATCACGCGCGGGCGATGCTCGATGAGATTTTCGGCGAGCAGAACTTTGTGGCGACGTGCATCTGGCAGAAGAACTACTCGCCCAAGAACACCGCACAGCATTTTTCGGAAGATCATGATTACCTGCTGGTCTACGCCAAGAACGCTTCCGACTGGCGCCCCCGCCTGCTGCCGCGCACACCGGAAATGGAAGCGCGCTATGGCAACCCGGACCATGATCCGCGTGGGCCGTGGAAGGCTGGCGACCTGTCGGCGCGGAACTACTACAGCGAGGGCACGTACTCGGTCACGACACCAAGCGGGCGGCTACTCAGCGGGCCTCCTTCTGGTCGTTACTGGGTGGTTTCAGAGTCCAAGTTCAAGGCCATGGATGCCGATCGGCGCATCTGGTGGGGTGAGGACGGCGGCAACATTCCGGCGATCAAACGCTTTTTGTCCGAGGTCAAGGACGGCCGAGTGCCGCAGACGCTGTGGTTCTATCACGATGTCGGCCACACCCAGGACGCCAAGAAAGAACTGCTGAACATCTTCGACTTCGCCAGTTCCGAGGACGTGTTTGTTACCCCCAAGCCCACCGCGCTGGTGCAGCGCGTGCTGGAACTGGCCACCGACGAAGACGCCATCGTGCTCGACTCCTTCGCCGGCTCCGGCACCACCGCGCATGCGGTGCTGGCGCAGAACGCCAAGGACGGCGGCAACCGCAAGTTCATCCTGGTCGAGTGCGAGGCCTACGCCGATACGCTCACCGCCGAGCGCGTGCGCCGGGTGATTGCCGGCTATCCGTTTCACGGCACCCGCCGCGAGGAATTGCTGCGCGAAAAAATCACCCTGAGCACGCTGAAGAAGGCGCATGCGCTGCTCGATCGTGTGGCGCTGGTGGAGCGCCAGAATGAAGGCCGCTTCACCCGCATCAAGAGCACGGTCAAGGATGGCGAGCTGATCGTCAGCGGCGAAACCGACGTTGCCGAGCAGGCCGAAGGCCTGGGCGGTGGCTTCACCTACTGCACCCTGGGCGAAAAACTCGAACTGGACGATTTGCTAACCGGCGCCAGCCTGCCGGCGTTCGCGGCGTTCGGCGGCTACCTGTTCCACACCGCCACCGGCCAACCGCTGGATGCCGGCAAGGTGCGCGCGGCCGATGGCTATCTGGGCGAGAGCGCGCAGTATCACGTCTGGCTGTTGTATCGGCCCGATCTGGA
>PGZC01000057.1 GCA_002839995.1 Gammaproteobacteria bacterium HGW-Gammaproteobacteria-4
GCAAGGTGGGCATGCGCGGGTCGTCCCAGCCGTCCACCAGGCCTTCCTTGACCAGCGCCATCAGCTTGCGCTTGCTCATCACCGTGTAGTTGATGTTCAGGCGCGAGAACTCGATCTGGCGCGGCTTGGCCGCTTCCAGCGGCAGGCCCTGCGCGGTGAGCGGCGCCAGCAGTTCGGGATGGCGCACCAGATCCACCTTGTCCACGCACCAGTCGTACAGCGGGCGGTGATCCTCGAACTCCAGCGTGCACAGCGAATGGGTGATGCCTTCGATGGCATCGGACAGCGCATGCGCCAGGTCGTACATCGGATAGATGCACCACGCATCGCCGGTGTTCTGGTGCGTGGCGCGCTTGATGCGATACAGCGCCGGATCGCGCAGGTTGATGTTGCCACTGGCCATGTCGATCTTCGCGCGCAGCGTGCGCGCACCATCGACAAACTCGCCAGCGCGCATGCGCCGGAACAGGTCGAGGTTTTCCTCGATGCTGCGCCCGCGGTTGGGCGAATCGCGGCCCGGCTCGGTGAGGGTGCCGCGATAGTCGCGCACCTGCTCGGCCGACAGATCGCACACGTAGGCATCGCCTTGCGCGATCAATTTCTCCGCGGCCAGATAAAACACGTCGAAGTAATCCGAGGCATGGCGCAGTTCGTGCCACTCATAGCCCAGCCAACGCACGTCTTCCTTGATTGCCGCGACGTACTCGGGGTCTTCCCTGGCCGGGTTGGTGTCGTCGAAACGCAGGTTGCACTCGCCGCCGAACTCTGCCGCAACGCCAAAGCTCAGGCAGATCGCCTTGGTGTGGCCCAGGTGCAGGTAGCCGTTCGGCTCCGGCGGAAACCGGGTACGGATGGCCGAATGCTTGCCGCTGGCAAGATCGTCGCGCACGATCTGGCGGATGAAATCGTTGCGTATCGGGTCGCTGGGCGGCGGGCTGGGATCGGACATGGCTGACGTAACGTTCGGGAAACCGCTCATGGTAGCAGGGCGTGATCGGTGCAGCACGCTCGCCAGTCGCGTCCCGCACGTCGTGTGCTGGGGTTGGTGGAGCGTTGCGGGCTGGCCGGAAGTCGCTGCGAATCAGCCGTGGCGATGCGTTGTCGCCGGTGCGGTATGGCGTATGTGCGTGTGCGATTTGGCGGCAATCGGTGTTGCACGAAGTGCGCCACTCTGGAACGCGGCGGATGCCGTCTGGTACCAGGCAATCGTTTCATCGCGCAAGCCGGGATCCACGTTCGTTGACGTGGCGTCGTAGGTTTTCGGATCGATGCGGTAAGCTTCGACCTTGCGTTGCGGCGCCAACACGGTGAGCACGTTGCCCTTGAGGTAGCCCAGCTCCTGGTAATTGGAAATGAAGGCGCGCCCCTGCCAATTGGTGTCTTCGCGCAGCAGCGATCGCCCAAACAATTGCCCGGCGCCCTGCGCGCCAAGTGCGTCGAGCAGGGTCGGCGCGATGTCGATCTGGCTCATCAGCCGCGCATCGACGCCGGGGTCGAGCAGTGCGGGTGCATAAAAGATCAACGGGATGTGGTATTTCTCCACCGGCAGGCGGGTACGGCCGGCAACCGACGAGCAATGATCGGCGACGATCACGAACAGGGTGTCGTCGAACCACGGCTTGCCGCGCGCCTGTTCGATGAATTGGCCGATCGCGTAGTCGGTGTATTTTACCGCACCCTCGCGGCCGCCCGGCGACGGGATGTCGATGCGTCCGTCAGGATAGGTGAATGGACGGTGGTTGCTGGTCGTCATCAGGTGCGCAAAAAACGCTTTGCCCGCCGCATGGTCGCGATCCAGCAACGGCAGTGCGTTGGCATACAGGGATTCGTCGGCGACGCCCCAGATGTTTTCCATCGCGATCGTATCGGCGGCGAAATCGGTACGATCGATGACCTGATAGTCGTTGCCGCGAAAATACCCGTTCATGTTGTCGAAGTAGCCGTAGCCGCCGTAGATGAACGTGCTGCGGTAGGCTTGTGCGGCGAGCAGCCCGCCGATGGTGGACAAATGTTCATTGCCGGGCCGGCGCACGATGGCCTGCCCAGGGATGGGCGGCGTGCCCAGCGAGAGTGCTTCCAGCCCGCGTACGGTGCGCGTGCCGGTAGCGAACACCTGACTGAACTTCAGCCCAGCAGCGGCGAGGCGATCAAGGTGCGGGGTTAGTCCCTCGGTACTGCCATAGCTGCCGACAAAGCGCGCCGACAGGCTTTCCACTGAAATCAGCACCACGTTTTTCGGGCGTCGTTTGAACGGGCCCAATCCGGTTTCCGGCAACGGTGCTGACAGGCTTGCGGCGCTTGCGCGCAAGCCGCGCGTGGCGCCGAGCCGGGACAAAATGGCGTCGGCCTGCGGCTGCGGCAGGGTAGCGTAAAAGCGTTGGTAATCCAGCGAATTGCTGCGTGCCGCGGCCGCGAATGCGAACAGGCCATTGCCGCTCAATTCGTCGGCGTACGCGTTACCGCTGCCCTGCATCTGCTCGGCGTCGGCGAGGACAAGGCTCAACACCGGCAGCGCGAACGCCAATGCCGCATAAGCGAGACGGCACGCACGTGTCGGTGCGTTTGCGTCGCTGGCATAAATCGCGTGGCGAAGCGCATACACGGCAGTAGCGGCGATCACTGCCACCCCGGTCAGCAGCCAAGCGACCGGATAGGACTCGGCAATGTTGCCGATCACCTCGTGGGTATAAACCAAATAGTCGACGGCGATGAAGTTGAAACGTGTGGAGAACTCGTCCCAGAAGGTGACTTCAGCCATACCAACCGCGAGCAATAGCGCGAGCAGCAACCAGAAGCTCAGCAGGCGAAGTACCCGTTGACCACGCATCGCGCGCCAGCGCTCGGGCAACAACGCTTCGTACAGCAGCAGTGGCGCCATCAGGAAGCACAACGCCGAAAGATCGAACCAAAGCCCTTTGCCGAAGATGCAGGGTAACAACGTGATCGGCACTTGCCCGATTCCCGTCCATAGCAACAGCACCACGCGGGTAATCGTGAATAGTGCCAGTGAGAGCCACAATGCCAGCACAGGGGATGCGTAGTTCGACGTGTGATGGCTGGCGACGTGGTCGGTCATCGATTCACAGGGGAAAAATGGCGCAGTATGCGTTTGCTCGGGCCACTCTAATACATCGGTCGTCGTCTATGCGTTAAAAGCGCGGGGTCACAAAAAGCGCGGGGTCTAGGGACGCTCCGAACAACCGCCATCCGCCGTCATTGCGAGCGATCAAGCCTTTAGCCGCGAGGCCGAAGGCCGTGGCGGGAAGCAATCCAGTGCCTTGATTCTCTGAACACTCTGGATTGCCCTAAAGGACTCCGATCCGCTATGGCCTGAAGGCCATGCGGAATCGTATGCCACGTCGCTTCGCCGCACAGGGACGTGCAAGTGCCGCAGACGCATGGATGCGCAAGAGCGGCCGCTCGCAATGACAGCTTGTTCAGAGCATCCCTAAGCACAGCGGGGCAGACGGCCCCATTCGCGAGGCGCAGCGCGTGACTCGGTTGCAGCGGCGGCGAGGCTCGCAGTGTGCCGCTTTGACAAATATAAACAAACTGTCTGCACTGTGCGGCATGATCAAGAGCTTTCGCTGCGCCGAAACCGCCAAGATCGCCCGCCGCGAGCGCTCGCGCCGCTTTCCTGACGACAATTAACAACGCGCCTTCGCCAAGCTCAATCAACTCGCGGCAGCCGTGCTCCTGGAAGATCTGCGCGTGCCGCCGTCGAATCGGCTGGAAGCGTTGAAAGGCGACCGCGCCGAGCATCGCACCTGCGCGCCTGCTGTGTAGTATTGCGCCATGCTTGCTTTTGCCCTGCTCGCCGCTACCGTGTCCGCCGATGCCCGCGTCCTCGACACCCTCACCGTAACCGCGCGCCGGCCGCAGCCGGTGGCGGCACAAGTGGCGGCGGTGTCGGTGCTGGATGCCGGCACCATCGCGGGCGTCGCGGCCACCCACGCCAATGAATTGCTGACACGGGTGCCGGGCGCGTGGATCAGTCGTGGCAGCGGCCAGGAGCAACTGGTGGCGATCCGCTCGCCGGTGCTTACCGGCGCGGGCGCGTGCGGTGCGTTCCTGATGCTCGACGATGGCGTGCCGATCCGGCCGGCTGGCTGGTGCAACGTCAATCAGTTGTTCGAACTGAACACCGAGCAGGCGGGGGCGGTGGAAGTGCTGCGCGGGCCGGGCGCTGCGGTGCATGGTTCCAACGCCCTGCACGGGGTCATCAATGTGCGCCCGCGTCGCCCCGAAGACAGCCCGGCGCCGGCGCTGGCGCTGGAGTTCGGGCCGAACCGCTACCGCCGAGCGCAGGGCACGATAGCCGACGGATTGAACGGCACGCCATGGCGGATCGATGCCTATGGCGTGAGCAGCGACAGTTTTCGCAGCCAGGAGGGTTTCGATCAGCAGAAGCTGCGCCTGCAATGGCAGCAGCCGGCGGGTTTTGGTGCGCCGCGCCTGCAATTGTCGATCAGCAATTTGAACCAGGAGACCGCCGGCTTTGTTACCGGCCGCGATGCCTTTCGCGATGCCCGCCGCAGGGGTAACGAAAATCCGGAAGCATTCCGCGATGCGCAGAACGTGCAGGCACAGGGACATTGGCAGTGGACGCTTGCCGCGCAACAGAGCCTGACTTGGGTGCTGTATGCGCGCTACCAGCGCATGGATTTCCTGCAGCACTTCACACCCGGCAAACCGCGCGAGCTTTCCGATACCCAAAGCGCTGGTGCGCAAGTGCTGTGGCGACGTGAGGGCAGCCTGGATGTGCAAGCCGGTGTTGACGTGGAGTGGACGCAGGGCGATTTACTCGAACGCCAGGATGCAGCGGCGATCGGCAGTGCGGCGCTGCAAGCGATCCGGCCACTGGGGCGGCACTACGATTATCGCGTGGACTCGTTCAACAGCGCGTTGTTCGGGCAGGTGCAAGCGCAGCTTGGCCGGCTTGAACTGAGCGCCGGCGCACGGGTCGAACGCCTGCGTTATCGCTACGACAACCGCGCCGGCGACGGCAATCTGCGCGACGACGATACCCCGTGCGGCTTTGGCGGTTGTCTGTTCAACCGGCCCGCCGACCGCCGCGATGTTTTCGACGATGCCAGTGCGCAACTGGGCCTGCGCCTGCCGTTGACTGCGCATACCGCGTTGGTGGCACGTTATGCGCGCGCCTTCCGCATGCCGCAGGCAGGCGAGTTGTATCGCCTGCAGCGCGGCCAGGACGTGGCTGATCTGGAGCCGGAAACCTTGCGCGGCCCGGAACTGGGCTTGCGCCATGTCGCCGGCAGCCTGCAACTGGATATCGACGCTTACAGCTATCGCAAGCGTCATGTGATCGGCCGCGACGCCGTGGGTTTCAGCTTTTCCGATGGCGCCACCCGTCACCGCGGCATCGAGATGCAGGGCCGCTGGCAGTTGCAACCCGATTGGTGGTTGCAGGGCAATGCGGCATATGCCCGTCATCGTTATGCGTTCGACCGCGATATCGCCGGCGGCGAGCACATCCGCTTTGGCAATGACGTGGACAGCGCGCCGCGCTGGCTGGCCGGCGCACGGCTCGGGCATCAAAACGCACAGGCTGGACGCTTCGAGCTGGAATGGGTGCACGTTGGCGGTTACTGGCTAGATGCCGCCAACAGCGAGCGCTATGGCGGACATGATTTGTTGCACCTGCGCTGGCAACGCGCGTTGTCGCCATCCTGGCACGGCGCACTGCGATTGATGAATCTCGCCAACCGGCGTTATGCCGAGCGTGCCGATCTGGCCTTCGGCACGTTCCGTTACTTCCCCGGCGCCGGGCGATCGCTGTTCGTGGAGCTGGCCTGGCGGCGCGATTGATTCGTCGCCGCGGCCGGTCATCGCAGCCATGCGTTATGCTCGGCACGGAGCGACCCAACCGGAGGCATCATGCGCGTGGTTTATGAGGCGGAAAACGTGATCGACGCGCATCTGGTGAAGAGCCTGCTGGAAAACGTGGGCATCCCGGCGTGGGTGCGTGGCGAGTTCCTCACTGGCGGCATCGGCGAGTTGCCGGCGCAGGGACTGGTGGCGGTGGCGGTGCCCGATTCGGCGGAAGCCGATGCGCGAGCCGAACTCGCCTCCTGGCAGGCGGGGCGCGATGCGTTGGGCAGTGCAGCGGACGATGCGACTCGCTCGGTCGATGGCGGCGACGCCACGGCGTACACGCCGGCGCAAGATTTCCCGGTAGCGCCGGGGATTTGCGGAAAAGCGTAAAACACATTGGGTCCGCAAAACACGCAAAGTTCGCAAAGGAAAGCGCACTCTTGATTCGCTTTCATTGCGTCCTTCGCGCCCTTTGCGGACATCCGCTCTTGCATCTGCGTTGTTGCTCTGGCTTTTCCGAGTCCCGAGTCCCCAGTCCCGGCTTCTTGGCCTTTCCCCAGTCCCCAGACCCCGCTTGGTCATTCCGCCGCCGCCGTTCCCGGTATAGCATGGCCGTACAGGGGATTGGTCAGGGCCGTCGTGGCGCGTGTCGCCACGGCGTCATCTGGTGTGATCAAGGCGTAGCCGATGACACATGCGTTCAAGACATGGATTGTTGTAACGGGCATCCTGCTCGGCTTGTTGCTGGCGCCGCAAATCGCCGTGGCCAGCGATGCGGTGCTGGACATCGGCGTGGTCGCCAGCGATCAGCCCTTCACCGCGCGACAGGTGTTGCGCGGCGACGCCGGCCCGTGGCAGCGGCGCGATGTCAGCAGGCTGCATTTTTCCGGCAGCCCGTCCACGGTGTACTGGCTGCGCATTCAGGCGACGCTTCCGGAGTCGCCAGATGACCGCTGGGTGCTGTGGTTCGATCGGGCGACGTTGACCGACCTGAGCCTGTTGCAACGCGACAACAACGGCGATTTTGTCGAGGTGTCGCGCCAGTTCTTTCGTCCGGAGCCGGATGAGCCGACCTTTTCCTCCGGTTTTCGTTTCCCGCTGCGCGCCTATGGTGCGCAATCGCTGGAACTGTTGCTGCAAGTGCGCACCAATGTCGCGGTCAACCTGCGGCCGATGCTGCTGGCCGAGACCGAGTACCTGAGCAAGGATCGCGATAGCGTGATCCTGTTGGCGGCGATGTATGCCGGCCTGCTGGTGCTGGCGCTGACCGGGCTGGCGATGTTCATTGCGTTGCGTGATCGAATCCACGGCGCATACGTCGGATTCACCGCGACATCATTTTTGCTGCTGTTGGCGGTCAACGGCCATGCCTATGCCTTGCCGGTGCTGAATGTGCTGGCGTACTGGCGCGAGCTGGGCATTCTGGCGCTGGTGAATCTGCTGACGGCATTCACGGTGATGCTGGCGCGTGCGTTTGCCAACGCCGGGCGCGATGCGCCGCGCAGTGACGTGGTGATGAAATGGGGTGCGCGCCTGTTGCTGGTGCTGGCCTTGCTTTGCGCGCTCAATCTGCGCGCGTTCTTGCCGCAGTTGCAGATTGCCACGCTGGCGTTGTGGGCGTTGTCCGGGGTGCTGGTGATCGCCTCCGCCGTGCAGGCATTGCGTCGCCGTCGTGCGCTGGCGCGACCGATGTTGTTCATCTGGTCGATGGTTTATTTCAGCGCGTTGGCGCGCGGCTTGATCCCGTTGGGCTGGATGCCGCAAAACAGCGTGACGATGTACGGGTTTCAGGCCGGATTGGCATTCGCCGCGTTTTTGCTGTCGTTGGCGATGGCCGATCAGGTGATGGAGTTCCGCAAACAACGCGATCGCGCCCGCCTTGCGATGGAACAGGCCGACGCCAGCCTCAAGTCGGAAAAGGTGCGGCGGCGGCTGGTGGAATCGCTGCAAAGCGGCCTGCGCGCCGCGCCGGTTGCCGATCTCGCCTGGATCGCGTTGCGGCGCATGCTCGATGCGGTCAGCCAGGTGGTGCCGCAACGGCGTTCCGCGGTTGCCGTGTTCGGTTACCAGGGTGGCGATCATTTGATTGCCGAGCCGGTTGCGGCCAAGGCCCATTTCGAGCAGTTGCTGAGTGCCCGCGGTGGCGCCATGAAGGGGCTGTGTCGCACCAACAAACCGGTGCAACTGCGGCTGGACGATCCGACCGAAGAGACGGCAGAGGCGCAACATGCCGAAGCGGTGTACGCAATCATTCCGTTGCCGATGCCAAGGCCGGCATGGGGTGTGTTGTTGATCGAGCGCGCCGCATGGGAGGCCTTTTCGCAGTCCGAGTTGCGCGAAGCCAGCGAGTTCGTTGCGATGGCGATGCAGGCGGCGGACGATGCGCGCGCGGCACAGGAACTGGCTGCCAGAACCGAGCGCGACCCGCTCACCGGTGTGCTCAACCGGCAGGCGATCGAGACCATCGTGTCGCGCGAACTGGAAACCGCGCAGGCGCGCCGAACCCCGTTGGCAGTGCTGCTGGTGGGGATCGACCGATTGACCCAACTCTCCGAACGTCATGGTCACTCGGTGGCCGACGATTGCCTGTGCGCCGTGGCTGAGTTGTTGCGGCAATCGCTGACGGTTGGCGATTGTGTGGGGCGCATCAACGCCGAGGAGTTTGTGCTGGTGCTGCCCGGGAAAACGCTGGAGCAGGCGCGCGCGATCGCCGACAAGCTGCGTCTGGGGGCGTCCGACATTCGTGTTCCCAGCCCGCTCGGGTTGTGTCAGTTCACATTGGGCGTCGGTGGCACGGTACGCGCATCGGCCGAGAGCAAGCTGGCGACCTTGCTCGATCGGGCGAGCAAGGCGCTGCTCGCTGCGCGTCACCGTGGCATCAACCAGACCCACGTCATTGCGGTGGATACCAACACCGTCGGCGATTCCGACGCGCGTCTGTACTTCTGATGGCCGTCACCGACCGCCATCACGTGCATGGCCGTTCGCTGCGGGGGCCATTCCCCGGGCAGGCCGAAGTGCTGTTCGGCATGGGCTGCTTCTGGGGCGCCGAGCGGATTTTCTGGTCGTTGCCGGGCGTTTTCACCACCGCCGTTGGCTATGCCGGCGGCACCACGATAATCCCTGACTATCGCGAGGTGTGCTCCGGCCGAACCGGACACGCCGAAGTCGTGCGTGTGCTGTTCGATCCCGAGCAGATCGCGTTCACCGAGTTGCTGCGTGCGTTTTGGGAGCGCCACGACCCGACCCAGGGCATGCGTCAGGGCAACGACGTGGGCAGCCAGTACCGTTCACTGATCGCTTGTGCCGACACCGCGCAATTCGAGTCGGCCCTCGCCAGCCGCGACGCCTACCAGCAGCGGCTGCGCGACAACGGCCTCGGGTCGATCAGCACCGAGTTGCTGTTGCCGATGCCGCCGTTTTATTTTGCCGAGGACGAGCACCAGCAGTACCTGTCCAAACACCCGCAGGGTTACTGCGGGCTGGGTGGTACCGGGATTGGTTGCGGCTAGATCACGTTCGCAAACGCAACGCAATCCGCAAAGGACGCAAAGTGCGCAAAGGAAGGCCAGAGTGGCTGCAAACGCCAAGCGCAACACCCACATCACGCCGTCCCGGGTTTCGCCGCTACGCGGCTCTACCCGGGCTACACGACGCGGTGTGTGGCTCAGGGCGCGCCGGGTTTCGCGGCACTGCCGAAGCCGCCGTCGGCTTGCGCGGCAAGATAGGCAAGCACCGCGTATGCGGCGACCTGCTGATCCAACGCGCGCGGATCGATCTTGTCGAGGGTGTCGTTGGCGGTGTGGTGGTAATCGAAGTAGTCGCTGCCATCCTGCGCCAACTGCGCCCAGGCCATGCCGCCCCCGGCCATCGCGATCAAATCCGGGCCGGGGCCGCCGCCCTCGTTTTCAACCGTTATGCCCAATGGTTCCAGCACCGCGCCGATCGCGGCAATCTGCGGCTGCGCGGCACCGCTGACGCCTGCACGCAGGGCATAGATGCGGCCGGCGCCGAAATCGGACTCGGCGCCAATGATGTGCTGACCGATTTCCGCCTGGTGGCGCTCGGCATACGCCTTGCCGCCGAACAGGCCCTGCTCCTCGTTGGCGAACGCGACTACCCGGATGCTGCGGTCGGGTGGTGTTTTCAGATCGCCGATCAATGCGCCGGCGGCCATGGTGATGGCGACGCCGGCGCCGTCGTCGATGGCGCCGGTGCCGAGGTCCCAGGAATCGAGATGGCCACCGATGATGACCACCTGCTCGGGGTATTTGCTGCCGGTGATCTCGCCGATCACGTTGTACGAGGTGGCCGCGCCGACGACGCCCGCGTCGATGTTCAGGCGCAGCCTTACCGGCTGCCCACGGCGAATCATGTTGGCGAGCAGGTCAGCGTCGGGATTGGACAGCGCCGCAGCCGGAATACGCAGCGGCGCGTCGTTGCCCTCGGCGTACTGCAATGCGCCGGTATGCGGCAGGCGGTCGTGATCGGTGCCGATCGAGCGGATCAGCAATGCCAGTGCGCCCCTGCTGGCTGCTTCGCTGGCGCCGCGCGAACGCGCGCCGACCGCCGGGCCGTAGCCCTTGCCGTCGCGCGAGCGGGTCATGCGGTTGGCGATGAAGGCAATCTTGCCATCCAGGCTGCCGGCCGGTGCAGCGCTCAGCGCCGCCAGATCGGCAAAGGCCACCACCTCGGCCTCGATCGGGCCGTTGCTGCCGACGCTGAGGCCCAGCGCGGTGATGTGCAGTGGCTGCGGGTAGGGCGCGAGTACCTGTGCCTGCTCGGCGCCGCGGCGCCAGCGCGGAAACGTCACCGCCTCGGTCCAGACGCGATCGAAACCCAGTTCGCGGAACTTGGCTTCAGCCCAGGCGACGGCGCGCGGGTCGGCTTCACTGCCGGCCATGCGCGGGCCGACTTCAGTAGTTATCGATTCCACGATGTCGTACGCCGACGACCCGCCGTTGGCGAGGTCGCGCAGATACGCGGCGGTTTTCAGGTCGGCGGTAGCGAATGCCGCCTCGCTGGCGAATGCCGAAGGGTCGGGCGCGAACAAAACGGCGGCGAGCGCCAAAGCAGCGGTGCGCATGCAAACTCCAGATTGGGGGGCGAAATTATTTCTTGAGGGCGTCGCGGATTTCGGTCAGCAGCTTCACTTCGGCGCTGGGTTCGGCTGGGGCTGGCGGCGCCTGTTCCTGCTTGCGTTGCAGTTTGTTCATCAGCTTGATGGCGATGAAAATCGCAAATGCGATGATCACGAAATCGACCATGCTTTGCACGAACAGGCCGTACTGCAACAGCACCGGCTCGGTGCCCGTGGAACCAGGTTTGAGGGTGACCGCCAGATCCGCGAAATTGACGCCGCCGACCAGCACGCCGACCACCGGCATGATGATGCCGCTGACCAGCGCCGATACGATCTTGCCGAACGCGGCGCCGATCACGACGCCAACCGCCAGATCCACCACGTTGCCGCGCATCGCGAACTGCTTGAATTCCGATATCAGGCTCATTGCGCTCTCCCCACGTCAGTGCTCGCCGCCAGAATTGACCGCGATCGGGCACTTTACCTGCGCCGCCGCTCAGCGGGAAGTGAAGTGGCCTTCGAGGTGCAGCAGGTCGTCGATGCTGGCGTGGTAGCGGTCGCCTGCTTGCAGCGCGGCTACCCCGGCGGGTGTACCCATGAAGATCAGGTCGCCGGCACGCAGTTCGTACAGGCGCGAGAGTTCGGCAATGATTTCCGGTACCGACCAGACCATGTCCGACAACGGCGCCTGTTGCCGCAGGTTGCCGTTGACACTGAGCGTGAGTCGCTGCGAAGCGAGCGCGCCAAATTGCGCGGCCGGCACCAGTTCGCTGATCGGTGCCGAGCGGTCGAAGCCCTTGGCGGTATCCCAGGGCAGACCCTTGGCTTTGGCCTTGGCTTGCAGGTCGCGACGGGTGAGATCCAGCCCCAACGCATAGCCCAACACCAACGCCATCGCTTGGTCGGTGGCCACTTCGCCATTGGCACTGGTGCCCAGTGCGACCACCAGTTCCACCTCGTGGTGCAAGTCGCTGGTAGCGCTGGGGAAGGGTTGCTCGCCGCCACCGGGCAACACCGCGTCGGCCGGTTTCATGAAAAACACCGGGCTGCCGCGGTCGATTTCCGAACCCATTTCGCGCGCGTGCTCGGCGAAATTGCGGCCGACGCAATAAATGCGATGGATCGGAAAACGGCGGTTGTCGCCGCGTACTGCCAGCGTCGGCGCCGCAGCGGCGGCAATAATCAGATCGGGCATCGGCGGGCTCCCAAAAGGAGGGAGTTTAGCGCGGGCTGCGCCCGATGCGGGACTAGCGCGCCAGCGACGCCTTGCTGTCGCCAACGACGCGGTATTCGCCGTCGATCACGTTGCCGGCATTGCGGGTTGCCGCAGGCTTTGGCGTCAGCGCGCGCCGCAACAGGCCAAAGGCGATCATCAGCGCGCCAACCAGAACCCCGAATACCAGCACCACGCTGAGCAAGGCCAGGCCAAGCATCGCGCATGCCACGCGAACGACCGGGTTGCGCAGGGCGCGAGACGAGAAGAGGGTATGAAGTCGGATCATGGGTGCCTTGTCTGAATCCACTTGTGCGAAGATCAATGCCACGATGTGACATGGCGCACAAACATGCTACAGCCGGATGACAGCCCAGGCGTAAGTGTTTCGTTAAGTACAACGCTGGCGCAACTGCCGGAAGGCGCTGCCAGCGAGGCGGTGCTTGCGATCGACGGCGACGACGAATCGTTGATTCTGACCCGAGTGGCGGGCCGCGTTCAGGCATTTCGCAACGTCTGCCCGCACGCCGGGCGGCGCCTCGACTGGGCGCCGGGCGCGTTTTTGATCGATCAGGGGCGATTGGTGTGTGCCGCGCACGGCGCCAGCTTCGACATGGCCAGCGGCCTGTGTGTGGCCGGGCCGTGCAGGGGTGCGTCGCTGACGCCGGTTGCTTTGCCCGAGATCGAAGCGACCGGCACCGGATCGTAGGGTTGCACGGCAAAGCGCGTTAAAATGGGCGCTTTGCAGGAGCGATCATGAGCCATCCTTCCCCGGGCGCGCGCTTTCGTGCCGCGCTGGCTGCCGAGACCCCGTTGCAGGTGATGGGCGCGATTACCGCGTACGCCGGGCTGATGGCCAAGCGCACG